>CAZREG010000015.1:0-50207 GCA_964599075.1 uncultured Spirochaetaceae bacterium
GCCGGGATCAGGGGGATCACGACTTCTGTCTCCCGGCCTGGCTCGAGGCCAACGGTCAACTCCTGGTCCTGGAATCTCTGCGACCGAAGTGCTACACGGTGCAGTCCGGGAAGCAGAAGATACTCTGAGTCCACGGTAACATCCGCACCGTTGATCTGGAGCGTAAAGTCGGGACGCCTGGGCCCGGGCTCGAAGATAGTCCCATCATCGTTTCTGTACTCTATCTGCAGTGCCCCAATCTCACGTCGTACCGGCGTTGCCGTGAGTCGAAAATCCGCATTGTAGAGCTCAGGCGCAAGCCCCTTCATTCGGCTGATCACCGAGACAGCAAGAGGGAAGCTCGAAGGTTCGACCGGTTCGGCAATACGAACGGTAGCGGCTGAGCTGTCCGGGTCCGCGTCTGTGCGCAGCAGCACCTGGTAGAAGCTCTTCCCCTGACGCTGGAGTGGCCGGCTGAGAATCAGATCACCGACAACGTCTATAATGCCTTCGGTTCCGGATACGGAGGCAGGAACAATGAGCATCACCGAGACCGCACCCGGTACGTCCGAGACCGGTCCGGGACTTGTCAGCTCAATCTCAACCGCGTCAAGAAACCGCGGATCTCCACCAAGCTCGATCAGTACGATCTCTTCCATGCCAAAGACAATCTCGGTTGTCTGTACCGTTGTCCCCACTGAGAGGGTGCCGCCAACCGGACCACGAAACGACTCCGCGGTAAGAAGGCCGGAAAAAAAGAGGAGAAAAAGAACTGTCAACACCGCTCGTCTGTTCATGGGCTATCAGGTGTCATGGGCTCCCGGGCAAAAGAGGCAGCGGATCTCTGTGACGTCCGTTCTGCCGTATCTCGAAGTGGAGATGCGAGCCGGTTGTCAGACCGGTACTCCCTACCTGTCCCACGATCATACCTGAACTGACCTCCTGATTCAATGTGACCCGTGCAGATTGTAGATGGCCGTATACCGTCTTGAATCCACCACTGTGGGAGATCGTCACGGAGAGCCCCAGGATCGGGCCTCTGTCAATCGCGGTCACCACTCCGCCTCGCGCAGCAAGAACAGAGGTTCCCGCAGGAGCGGAAAAATCGACCCCGTAGTGAAACGTCCACAGGCCGCTGATGGGGTTGCTCCGGGGTCCGTAGGGAGAACTGAGAGCGCCGTTTGGCAGTGGGTGACGGAACAGAAGACCCAGGAAGGAGCGTCTCTCGTCGGGAAGGAAATCCGCCCCGGGGAAGAAGCGATAGGGCACCGGACCGTTCTCCGAGGGTATCATGACCACCTGTGCATCAAGCTCTCGGCGAAGATCGTGCATGACGTGCTCGAGATCTGAGGCTGGTGACAGCGGAACAAAGACACCCGGTATGTTGGGAAGCATTAGTGACTGCCGGCCATCAAGGGAGCTGTCTGTCAGGCCGTTCAGAGAGGCAACCGCGCTGTACGGGATGCTCAGACGCGCGGATATACCAAACAATGTCTCATCAGCGGCCGGCTCGTAGCGGTAGAGAACAAGCGGCGGGGGAGACTCCCCGGCGCTGCGGCTGCGGTAGAACTCCCGCATATCAGCCTGCTGCTGGGAAAAGATGGCGTCATCACGCTCGAGCCGTTCAATTCTTGGGGGATTCCCCGACTGCTCTGCTGTCCCGCCGGCGTGGGCTGCAAAGGCGAGAAGGGCAAGAAGGAGAAGGGGTCGTTTGCAGAAAGAGGGTAGTACCCGTGTCACCTGTTTCTATGATCGGCAGCTTTGCGACGCTTTCGAATCGTCGGCAGTAAGAACAGAACCGCTGTAAGGCCGGCGATTACCAGGGCGTACACCGTTGGTCTGCGGACTGCGAGCCACCACAGCGGTGTCACAGCGACAGCGGAGAGCAGTCCAGCGGCAGCTATGAGGATTCCAGCTCCCGAGAGAAACCGGAGGATCGCTCTCACAGCGCCTCCTCGATCGCACGAAGCTCGTCCCGGTACGCCTGCGACAGCTCGTCTTCGCCGAGCCGACCGGTAAGCGCTATGAGGCGCTCAAGGATCGCAATCGTTCGGTCAACGGCGTCTATCGCAAGCGCAACCGCGAGGGCGCGCTCGTAGTAGGTCAGGGCCTCTCTATCCTCATTCATTCGCTCACTCACGGTTGCGAGAGCCTGAAGATCTGCGGCTATCGGAAGCGACTGCTCCATCCGCTGATCGAGGGCAAGGGCCTCCAGAAGCAGCTCCTTCGCAGCTGCATAGAAGCCGCGGCGTGAGGAAACGCTGGCGAGCATAAAGTAGTTGGAGGCAAGCTCGGGATAGCGCACCAGTGACTCGTTGAGAATCCGCGCCTGTTCCAGGTAGCTCTCTGCCTGATCAAGCTCGCCGATCCGACTGTAAGCAGTTCCCAGATTGTGATAGAGAACGGCAAGCTCAGCCGGCGCGTCGATCTCTTCAGAGAGAGCGAGCGCAGCCTCAAACCGGACAAACGCGTCATCCGTGCGTCCGCGAGTGAGTTCGAGCTCTCCGAGGTGGGTGAGGCTCTGGAGCTCGAGCTCTGTGTCGTTACTCCGTCTGCCTATCGCGAGGGATCGTGAAAAGAGTCGCTCGGCGTCCTGGATCTCCCCGGTCGCCAGGGCCACCTTTCCGAGGCTGTTGAGAGCGCGACCAACTCCCGCTTCGTTGTCAACAGACTCGTTCTGTCGCAGCGCCTCGCTGAAGAAGCGTGTCGCCACTAGGTACTCCCCACGGGTGAAGTAGCGGTTTCCAAACTCACTGTTCTGCGCCGCGGCTTCGCGAACGTCGGTCACGCGGGTGATCGGCTGTGGCGCGGAGCTGCACGCGCTGAACAGGGTGATTGCTATCAGAGTGGTAAGCGCGAATCCGTACGCGAAGCGCATTTAGAACTCCTGATCCCGAATTCCCTGAAAGGTGGTTGGTTGGTCCACCTCCTCCGGAATCCCGCCTCGCAGGAGCGGATTGTTTCGAAGGCCCTGAAGAACATCCTGGCTTGAGCTCAGTGTGTCACGGCCCTGTTCGAGCAGAGTCGATATCTGAGGTTGAGCGCTGTTGATGTATTCCGTGAACTGGGCAACCTGTTCCAGACTTGCCTGCAGTCCACTCACGCTTGCTTCAAGGGAGGAGATAACCGCGGTGACCTGGTTGTAGAGCTCATTTTCATCGTTGAGCAAGGTGGCAACGCTTCCCTGCGGATCGAGCAGAGTGGGGACAATGCCGGTCGGGTCTCGCAGAGCCTCCGTTGTGGTGCGCAGATTGCCCGTAATCGCTGCAATGTCGCCTACAACGCGATCGAGGTCTCCGGCAAGCGCCCGGTCGAGCTCTCCGGTGAGATCTGCAACGTTCGCAAGCACCCGGTCCAGATTGATTAGAACGGGGTCGACCTGGCCGAGTATCTGTGCGATCGGGTCTGCCGTTCGAAGGACGATCACCCGGTTCTCTTCCCGTAGCCGCAACCCTTGCTTGGAGTTGTAGAGCGGGATCTGGGTGCCTTCGGCAAGCGGAGGACCCGGTTCGCGTCCCTGATGGAACACTATCTCTCCGCCGCCAAGTGGGTTGGAAATGACCTGAATGATGGAGTCTTCCCGCACCTGGTCTCGATACTCTTCCTGGATGGTGAACCTGAGGTCCACCTCATTCTGCTCGTTCAGGGTGATCTCGCGAACGCGGCCAATGGTAAAGCCGCGGTACGTGACGCTCATACCGGTCGAAACGTTTCGCGCGTCAGGGAGAATTGAGAAGTATTCGTAGTTTGCCCGGAACCAGCGCTGATTCGCTCCCATCAGCACAATCAGAGCGACTGTCAGTGCGAGGACCAGGATGACAAATATGCCTACGACCTGGTTCGCAAACCGGTAGCGGAGCTTCATTACCTCTGATTCTAGTCGCTGTGAGCGGTTTCGTCAATTTGACATTATGTCAGGAATGGATTCGTGTCCGGATCAAGGAGTTCAAGGATGTCTCCATCGTAGGTCGCACTCTCGCTGAGAACGTCGGTGAGAACGCGTTCAATCTCAGGATTGTTCGACCGTGAGATCTTCTCAAGCGAGTCCGCCGCGACCAGCGCTCCCTGCTTCTGAATCACGATAGTGTCGGCGAGCTGACTCACCAGCTTGGGGTTGTGGGTGACCGCGATGATCGTTGTTCCGCTCTCCTTCAGTCTTTTAAGAGTCCGGATCATCAGATCAACCCGCTCGGTGTCCAAGCTCGCCGTCGGCTCGTCAAGGAACAGAAGCGCAGGCTCGGTGATGATCGCACGGATAAACGAGATGATCTTCCGCTCTCCACCTGAGACCTGTGCGGGGCGAAGATTCAGCCGCCTGGTTGCCTGGAGCTCTCCCACGAGCCTGTCGATCCGCCCCCGGATATCATCAGTCGAACGGTCCGGCTGATGGAAGCGTACCGGAAACTCTAGGTTCTGTTGGAGTGACATGTTCTGCCACAACGCCCCGTCCTGGAAGACAAACCCGTTTCTGCTTCGCATCTGTTCAATCTCTCGATCTGTCGCTCGCGTGATATCGAGACCCAGGATGCGCACGCTGCCCCGTGATGGAACCACCAGACCAGCGACACACTTCAGTAAGGTGCTCTTGCCCGATCCGGTTCCACCCATGATGACTGAACACTCGCCGGAGGGAAATCTCAGGGTGATGTCGTGGAGAACCCGCTCAGACTCAAACTCCACGGAAACGTTCTCAATCTCACATGCGGTTTCTCTATCGGTGTGCTGGAGTCCGAAAAGATCATTCATGGCGCGCTCACACGTAGTAGATCAGGGTGATGACGGCGTTGGCAACAATCAGGAGCGTAATGCTTTGACCGACCGACTTTATGGCCGCTACCGGAATCTCAGTCGACGAGCGCTCCACCGCGAACCCGTGGAACGTTGCCACCAGTGCAATGATTGCGCCAAACGCAATCGATTTCACGACACTCGATAGAACATCCGTAATGCCGATCGAGCCGAGAAGCCCGTCGAAGTACTCCTGCAACCCGATTGGATTCACGAACTGGGTCACCAGGTAAGACCCAAAGAGTCCAAACACGTTGAAGTAGAGATTCAGCAGAACCGTAGAAAACGTCACGCCCAGGAAGCGAGGCACGGCAAGGTGCTGGATGGGATTGACTCCGGTGACGGTATACGCCTCCACCTCATGGCTGACGACCATATTGCCCAGCTCTGTGGCAATGGCAGTTCCCGAGCGGGCGGCAACGATCAGCGCGGTGAGGATAGGGCCAAGCTCTCGTGTGATCACCACAATCAGAATGCTGTAGATAAGCTGCCCCTGCCCGAACTGGGGGAGCACGCTGAGTCCCTGAATAACTATGACTGCGCCGATGCTGAGACTGATCGTCGCAATGACTGACAGCGCGCCAACGCCGGTGAACAGGATCTGCATGGTGAGCACCCGCCCGCCGGTCCGGCGATTTCCAATGAATCGACCGGTCTGGCGAAAGACCTCCACCATAAACCCCAGTCCGTAGCCGATTCGACGACCCCTCTCCCGTGTACGCTCTCCCAGCGATTCAACGTATCCCACGTTTGTACCCCATTAGCTCATCTAGAAACCGATCTTCTATCGGTTTGCCATCCGGGCCCATGCCCAGGCGACGGTTTCCGGCATACGGCGTATGAAAGTCACTCCCGGCACTCACCAGCAGCCCGAGCTCATTGCCGAGTGCCGCGAATCGGTGACCGTCGGAAAGAGACGCCGTTGCGTTGTACGCCTCAATTCCGTCGAGCCCCTGTCCTTTCCAGCGGCGCAGTGAGCGGGAAAGCTCATCCCAGTCGAGTCCCAGCGTGTGCGGATGGGCAAGCACCGCCACACCGCCTGCCGCGTGGATGGTCGCACACGCTTCCCCAAGGTCGGGGGAGCGTTTCTGCACGTAGAACCGCTTTCCATTTCCAATGAGCGTATGATACGCCTCGTGCAGCGTTGAAATAACCCCCTTTTTCAGAAGCAAAGCAGCGAAGTGAGGTCTCCCAACCGTATCGTGACCCGCGAGGGACGCAAGCTCCTCGTAGGTAATGGAAATGCCGGCTGCACGCATGAGATCGACCATCTCCAGATTTCGCTTCTTTCGGTACTGCAGTGACTGCTCCAGTCTTCTGCGCACTTTTCCGTCCCACCGCTCCAGCGCCAGGCCCAGGAGGTGGAAGGTTCCGGGGGAAAAATCGACCTCCAGCTCAATTCCAGGAACGAACTCAATGCCACGTGTGTTGGCCGCCTGCTGCGCCTCGTTCAGACCGGCGACGGTGTCATGGTCGGTGAGTGCGATCGCCCGCAGCTTGTCCGAATGCGCGAGGGCGACGAGGTGGGTCGGAGAAAGTGCTCCGTCACTGGCGGTTGAATGGGCGTGCAGCTCTACCACCTGATCAAGTATACCAGATTGATCGCCGGTTGCGCTGAAACCTCGAATTCAAAACATTCTTGATATCTTGGCGGGGAGTGGGTACAGTTCTGCTCAGGAGTTTTCTCAGTGCCTCGACCCATGAATTTTAAGGCCAACTCGGTCATCTACTTCAGTGGGGACATGAGCGACAAGATCTATATCCTGAAATCCGGCCGGGTGAGTCTCAACTCAACCGACATTGAGACGGGCCAGGAGATTCACGACTTCATCCAGACTGGTGAGTTCTTTGGGGTGAAGAGTGCCCTCGGCCGCTATCCTCGGGAAGAGACGGCGCAGGTCCTCTCGGATACCTCCACAATTCTATTCTCTGTCCCGGAGTTTGAGGCTGTAGTCAGTCAGAACACCCGTATCATCATGAAGATGCTCAAGGTCTTCAGCACCCAGCTGCGCCGGATTCACACAAAGGTGAGCACCCTCCTTGCAGAGGACGACTCGATTGACCCGGAGGTGGGTCTCTACAACATTGGTCAGTACTATCTCAGCCACAAACGTTATGAGCAGGCGGTGTACGCGTTTCGTCGCTACCTGACCTACTATCCGTCAGGCAGATTCAATCAGAGCGCGAATGAGTTCGAACAGAAGGCTGAGCAGTTTGCTCAGCAGTATGGAAGCGGGAAGGGGCCCAATATTCAGGGTCTCGAGAGCTCTTCGGCACGATCGGCGGACAAACCTGCCGCCGGCAAAGCCGCCTCAACTGCGCAGAAAGAGTTCTACGCTGCAATGAGCCTGTTTGGACAGCAGAACTATGCTGAAGCCCAGCGCGAGTTCAAGCGAATTGCCGAGACCAGCCCCGAGGAAGAGTACCGCACCAAGAGCCTGTTCGAGCTTGGGCGTTGTTTTTTTCACCTCGAACAGTACGACGCGTGCATCAAGCACTACCTCGCGCTTGCCAAGAAGTATCCCCGCATGCCAGAGTTGCCCGACGCTCTGTTCTACATCGGGCAGAGCTACCACAAGTCTGGAGATGGCGAGCGTGCAGACAGTTTTTACAATCAGGTCCTCAAGATGAGCGGGGCGAGCGAGTCGCTGCGTCGCAAGGTGCGCCGAGAGAAGCAGGCACTGGAGGCGTAGATGGGACTTGAGGGTTTTGAACGATTTGCCGTCACCTACAAGCCTGGAGAACTCATCTTCTGCGAGTTCGAGCCAGGCGACGCGTTTTACCTCATCCAGGAAGGACGGGTGCAGATCTCTCGTATCATGGGGGACATTGAAAAGACCGTTGACGTCCTGAAGCCTGGTGAGATTTTTGGGGAGATGGCAATTCTTGAAGAGGCGCCACGGTCGGCGACAGCCATTGCGATAGAGGCGGTGAAGTGCCTTGAGTTCAACCGGGGTAACTTTGATGCCCTCATGCGCGGCAACCCGCAGATCGCCCTCAAGCTGCTCAAGCTTTTCACCAAGCGTATCTACGATCAGCGCCGCCGCTTTATGATTCTCACTCTCGACGATACCCAGGCGCGAGTGGCGGACGTGTTTCTTATGCTCAACGAGGCAAATCCGGAACCTGAGGGGGGGACGGACGAGAGGATATTTCGCACAACCGCTGAAGATGTGGCTCACTGGGCCGGCCTCTCCGTGGATGAAACGAAGCATGTATTGAATCACTTTGTGAGCCAGCGTCGGCTTGAAATCCACCAGGACAGAATCATTCTCAAGAATATCAACGAATTTGTTCGCTATGTCGGAAGCAAACGCAAGCAGTAAGAAGGCCCGCCCGCTCGTGGTGATGGCTTTCATTTTTATGGCCGGCGTACCCGCGGCAGCGCAGGATACCCTTCTGCGAAGCGTCGCATGGGTTGAGGCGCTTTCTCCGGCTGGAGTGCTGCTCGTGCAGGGGGCGGAGAGCGGCATTGAAATTGCCATGCTCGGCGGCGCCCTACTGCTGTTTACCGCGCCAAACGTAGCGCTCTTCTTTCTGGAGGCCGATGGCAACGCGGAGGGGGTTCGGATCTCAAGACTGATTAGTGCCGGGGCCGGAATTGTCACCTCCGCTGCGGCGCTGGGCCTTGGGATCGCCGCTTCCCTGGGCGTGCTTGACGGTTGGGGCCTCACCCCGTACGCCGGCTCGCTTATGGCAATCAGTGTGCCTACGCTCTTTGCAGGCCTTATCGATCTTATTGCGTACTCGGTAGAGTCCGAGCTCCCGCCGGCTCCGTAAGCTCTTAACGCCGCCGAAGATCTTCGATATACTCCTATCTTACCCGCCAAGATAGCTCAGTGGTAGAGCAGCTCACTCGTAATGAGCAGGTCGTGAGTTCGAATCTCACTCTTGGCTATTCCACCTCAAGCCAAAGCTACTCAGTCGCCGATACTCGGAGCAGGGGGAACCTTTTGCTTCGAGGCATATACACTGGTGCAGCCGGTATGCAGGTTCAGGAAAACCGGCTCAATGCACTTTCGAACAATCTGGCAAACGTTGATACCACCGGCTACAAGCGGGATACGCCCATAGAGAAGGCGTTCCCCGAGCTCCTTATCCGACGGATGAGCGACGACGGGGTGCGTGAGATACCGTTTCGCGGCTTTCCCATTGGTTCCTACGACATTGCCCCGGTGGTTGGGTCGCTGGGAACCGGTGCAGAGACGAACGAGTATTATACGGTGTTCAGTCAGGGCGGATTGCGCCAGACGGATAATTCGTTTGACCTTGCGCTTGAAGGTGAGGGGTTCTTTGTGATTGATACGCCGTACGGCGAGCGATACACACGAAACGGCAGCTTTCTCATAGGTGCCGAGGGGATGCTCGTCACCAAAGACGGCTATCCGGTTCTTGGCGAAGATGGGCCCATAGAGATAAAGCTCAACAATTTCGTAGTAGACGAGAACGGCATCATCTATGAGAACGAGGCGTACGCAAACGATCCCGATCGGCTGGTAAGCATGCGGGAGAACGAATGGGAGCAGACCGGTGTGGTTGATCGCCTGCGGATCGTCACCATGCGAAACACTCGCTACATCCAGAAACAGGGAAACAGTTTCTGGAACACCACTGAAGAGTCTGGACCGGCCGTGGAGATGGGAGATGAACGACCCACCGTGCGTCAGGGTTTTCTTGAGGGAAGCAACGTTAACCCGGTCACAGAGATGGTTGCGCTCATTGAAGTAAACCGCGCCTATGAGGCGAATCAGAAGGCGATACAGAGTCACGACCAGATGACCGGGCAGCTCATAAATCAGGCACTGAGGCTTTAAGGAGGCACTGCTATGATGCGATCACTCTACACTGCAGCATCCGGCATGGTTGGTCAGCAGTTCAATATTGATACTATTGCGAACAATCTCTCCAACGTGAACACGACCGGGTTCAAGAAGAATCGCCCGGACTTTGAGGACCTTCTCTACCAGACCTCCCGTCTTGCTGGAACCCCCGCCACCGAAGAGACCCTTGTGCCGGTTGGTATCCAGGTTGGTCATGGCGTCAAGATTGCGGCGACCCAGAAGATTCACACCCAGGGTTCGCTTCAGAATACGCAGAATGTGGGAGACATAGCCATCCAGGGTGAGGGTTTCTTTCGGGTGCTTCAGTATGACGGCACATTTGCTTATACCCGTGACGGCTCATTCAAGATTGATTCGAACGGACAGTTTGTGAACAGCAACGGGTATCGTCTAATGCCCGAGCTGGTGCTTCCTGAAGACTTTATCCGCGAGTCCGTTACCATATCTGAGGACGGTCGAGTCACGGTTCGTCTCCCGGGACTTGACGATCCGGTGGACGCCGGCCAGCTCGAGCTCTATCGATTTGTCAACCCGGCGGGATTGCAGGCGCTCGGGGACAATCTCTATGGGGTCACTCCGGCATCCGGGGACGCGATAGCAGGTCAGCCCGGCTTCGACGGCATGGGCCAGACGCTGCACAAGTTCCTTGAGCTCTCCAACGTCGAGGTGGTCCAGGAAATGGTCAACATGATCGTAGCCCAGAGAGCCTACGAGATGAACTCAAAAGCAATCCAGACAAGCGACACCATGCTTGGCATCGCGAACAACCTCAAGAGGTAGTCATGGAGATAACACAGGCGAATCTCGCACAGTGGAACGCAACCCAGGTAAACCTTGAGCTCCCGCGGGGTAGCGGCCGTGAGCAACTCAAGCAGGTTGCCACTGAGTTTGAATCCCTGTTTGTAAAGCAGATGCTTGACAGTATGCGTGATACACTTAACAAGGAAAATGACTTGCTCAGCGGGGGGTTTGCTGAAGAAGTCTTTGAAGACATGCTCTACGACGAGTACTCGCGGATGATTGCAGCCACCGGTAGCCTGGGAATTGCAGATCTGATCACCCGTCAGTACGGCGATCACGTATAGTTTTGTACAACACCGCTCGGCTTGATGTGCATTTTTTTATACCTTTTTCCACATCGATTTTGACTGTTGTTTTTCGCAAGCGTGTAACTTCATGTGTGTTTGAGAGTTGCACGTTTACTGCTCTGACTGTGCAGGTTGGCACGTAGTTTGCAATAGCTTAGTCAGGAGCAACGTATGGCCAAGAAAAAGGCAAAAACCGTACGAGACGACGATACGCTGAAAGCGTATTTTGATCAGATTCGCAAGACGGCGCTGCTTACCTTCGAAGAGGAGCTCGAGCTCTCCCGTCGGATCGAGCAGGGCGACGAGCAGGCACGGAAACAGCTGATTGAGGCAAATCTCCGGCTTGTGGTCAAGATTGCAAAGGCGTACGTGTCCTCAGACGTCGGCCTTTTGGACCTGGTGCAGGAAGGGAACCTGGGTCTGTTGAAGGCCGCAGGAAAGTACGACCATCGCAAGCAGGTTCGTTTCTCTACGTACGCGAGCTGGTGGATCAAACAGTCCATAACACGCGCCCTGAGTAACAAGCGACGCTGCATTCGTCTGCCCCATCGCAAAGAAGATGCACTGCGCAAGATCCAGCGCGCGTTCAACTCGCTGAGCCAGCGTTTGATGCGTCGCCCCAGTGTTGAAGAGGTTGCGAAGGAGGTAGGGATACCCGCGGATGAGGTGGTTCAGATACTGAACATATCCAGCGGCCCGGTCTCACTTGACAGTGACATCAATTCGGACTCGGGGACACTGCACGATGTTTTCGAGGATTACAGCTACGCCCCTGACACTGAGGTTATGCAGAAGGAGATGCGACAGGAGACGCTCAGGTTTCTCGAGCGCCTGCGCGAGAAGGAGAAGAAGATCCTTCTTTATCGTTTCGCCTTCTATGGCGGAAAGAAGTATACACTGAAGCGAATCAGTGACGAGATGGGAATCAGTCCGGAAACGGTCCGTCAGATAGAAATGAGGGCACTTCGCAAGCTTCGTCAGCATTCATCAGAGATTGAAGAGTTCGTTTACGACTGAGTAGCGCTTACCCGTTGATTCTTTCCGCTCGATGATAGTAAGAGAGTGTACGTGAAGAATCGACCCGTCCGGAAAAAAAAACGAACCCCCACTGAGCAGGGCAGGCATGACAGACGCGTCATGACTGGCCTGCTTCTTGTAATTGCGGTCCTGCTTGGCGCCGTGATTGCGCTGCTGCCGGATCGCAGCAGTAATCGGGTGATCGCGGTAGATCCGGGTTCAGAGTCATCCGCAGGTGAAGTACCGGAGGATAAGAGCGACGCTCCCAGTCGGGAGGCTCGGGAAAGCCGGGGGGGTCGTGAGGGAGAGAGTCCGTCAACCGGTGACCAGCCCACTGAGACCTACCCGCCCGAGGAGCCGCCTCCGGACCGGCCGGCTGATGAGGATAGCACCCCGTGGTGGCTGCCGGCACCGGCGGAAGGAGTGACCCCGGGAACGCTCTACCTCGTTCTTGATGACGCCGGGGGCTCGCTGATGGAGCTCGAACCCTTTCTCAGCCTCGATGTTCCGGTCACCATCGCGGTGCTGCCGCAGCTTCCTTACTCAGCGGAATCTGCATTCGCAACGGTCACCGCTGGTCAGGAGGTGATACTCCACCAGCCGATGGAACCGGTCGGGGGTGGAGATCCGGGTCCCGGAGCCATCACCGCCTCCACGCCGCCTGAGTCCATACCCCAACTCATCAGAGCAAACCTTGCGACGGTGCCCGGTGCAGTGGGAGTCAACAATCACATGGGTTCTTTGATCACCCAGGACGTTCAGCAGATGCGCTCCGTTCTCCGGACCCTCGAGAGCGATAATCTCTTTTTCCTTGACAGCAGGACCAGCGCACAGACAGTTGCGGCAACCGTCGCCCGGGAGATCGGGCTCCCGTTCGCCGAGCGGCATGTCTTCCTGGACAACGACCGCGACCGGGATGCAATTCTGCAGGCGTTCCGAGGTGGGTTCGAGCGCGCGCGGGCCGGAGACGACACAATTCTCATCGGACACGTGACTGTGGCGCAGCTCGCCGAAGTGATTGTGGAGGTTGGGCCGCTTGCGCGCTCCTACGGCTACCAATTTGGTCATCTCTCAGAGGCGATACAACGCAGCTCACGGATTTCAGAAGGGCATCTGGAATGATGGTGCTCGGGATAGAGACGTCGTGTGATGAGTGCTCATTCGCTATCGTGCGCAATGGTCGCGAGATCGTGGCACAGGTA
This sequence comes from uncultured Spirochaetaceae bacterium, assembly GCA_964599075.1. Lineage (GTDB taxonomy): Bacteria > Spirochaetota > Spirochaetia > DSM-27196 > SLST01 > SLST01. Next base: position 12,916 of record CAZREG010000015.1, read on the forward strand.
GTTGCTACACAGCTTGAGGAGCACGCCCCGTATAACGGTGTTGTGCCTGAGATTGCAAGCAGGACGCACACGACGTGGGTTTCCGGGGTGTTCCGTCAGTTGCTCGATGAAGCAAGAGTTGAAGCCACTGCAATTGAAGCGGTGGCGGTGACCACGCGACCCGGACTAGTGGGCTCACTTGTCGTTGGGTTGAGCTTTGGCAAAGCACTCGCCTACGGGCTCGGAGTGCCGCTGGTCGGAGTGAACCACATCCTTGCGCATCTCTACGCGCCACAGCTTGAGCGTGAAGTGGGGTATCCGTACCTGGGATTACTCGTCTCCGGAGGCCACACTATGATCTGTGAAGTTGCAGCACCGCTGTCGGTGAGTGTGCTCGGTACCACTATAGACGATGCCTGCGGTGAGGCGTTTGACAAGGTGGCCAAACACTACGATCTGGGGTACCCGGGCGGTGTCGCAATAGACAAGCTCGCACAGCACGGCGATGCTGCCGCGTTCAGATTTCCCGATTCCCAGCTTCACAAGGGTGACCACCGGTACGACGTCTCTTATTCCGGGCTCAAGACGGCGGTGATCAACCATGCGGAGAACTACCGAGTCGCTGACGCAGCGCAGACACCGGAGAACCTGGCTGCTTCGTTCCAGCGAGCTGCCATCGATATGATCGTCCGAAGAGTTATACGGGTTACAGAGGACCGCCCAGTGCAGCGGATAGTAGTGGGAGGCGGGGTGGCGGCCAACAGCTATCTGCGTTCATCGCTGCCGCAGGCGGTCGCCGCGGAGGTTCTATTCCCGTCCATTGAGCTCTGTGGTGACAATGGTGCAATGATCGCCGGACTCGGATATCATCAGCTGCTCGCCGGCGAGAGGGCGGACATCTCTCTTGATGTCCAAGCCCGTGTTCCGGGCTTCAGAAAGACCTATCCCTGAACCGGGCCGAGCGGGCTAAGAGGAGAAAGCGATGGATATTGAAGAAAGAATCAGGAAGATTCCCAACTTTCCGCGGAAGGGAGTCCTCTTCTACGACATCACGAGCGTTCTCTGTGATCCGGAAGCTTTCTCATGGTGTATTGATCAGATGGTTTCCCGTTATCGCCCTGCAGAGCTTGATGCGGTTGTTGCGATCGAAAGTCGTGGTTTTCTCTTCGGTGCACCTCTGGCCCTTCGTATGGGGCTGCCGGTGGTTCTCGCTCGCAAGCAGGGTAAGCTACCCGGGAAGACGTACAGCAAGAGCTACGAGCTCGAGTACGGTTCCGATACCATTGAGATTCAGGAGAGCGATATTAGAAAGGGGCAGCGCGTCGTCATTGTTGATGATCTTATCGCGACCGGCGGTACTATTGCCGCAACCGCTGAGTTGATCAGGGAGATCGGCAGCAAGCCAATAGAGGCGTTCTCCGTGATTGGACTTCCGTTTCTCAACTATGCCGACCGCGTTGCCCCCCTGCGGGTGCACACGTTGGTGGAGTTCGAGGGCGAGTGACTTGACATGCCAATGTGCAAACAGTATCGTGACCCGGGTACTGTATTTCCCGGTTGTGTAATGGTAGCACCGCAGATTCTGGCTCTGCTAGTGGGGGTTCGAGTCCTCCCCGGGAAGCGATAGATGCCCCCTTCGTCTATCGGCTAGGACGGAAGATTCTCAGTCTTCAAAGAGGGGTTCGATTCCCCTAGGGGGTATTCCGGAGAGACTCCGGTCGGCCGGCGAAAGCCGGCCGTTTTTGTGTCTGGATGGTGTATGAGCACAACGATACTTCTTTTAGATGATGGGACTACCTTTGTCGGGACAGGCTTTGGTGCGCCGGCCCCGTTGGCCGGTGAGCTTGAGGCGCTGGGAGAGCAGAACGCACCAAAAGCGATTGGCGAGGTTGTCTTCAACACCGCTATGAGCGGATACCATGAGGTTCTCACTGATCCCTCCTACCTGGGGCAACTTGTCGCAATGACCTATCCCCATATCGGGAACTACGGTTGTGATCCGCAGTGGAGTGAGACAGGTCCGGAGGACCAGGAAGGTCCCGGTGTAAAACCGGCTGCGTTTCTGGTCCATCGCCTCTACCGCGGTCCGGTTCCTGACGGTCGTATAAGCCTGGATGAGTTTCTCAGGGTGAACGGGACACCAGGGGTCTGGGGCATAGATACACGGGCACTGACGCTGAAGCTCCGCGACGAGGGCTCGCGCACCGCACTTCTGGTGCGCACTGAGGCGCAGACGCTACCTGCAGATGAGTTTCGTAGGGCCATGGCGGTGCTCGATGAGTTTCCCGCCATGATCGGGCGTGACCTGGTGCCGGAAGTAGGGAGCCGGTCAGTCGTCTCCCTCAATGAGGCGGGGAGACCACATATTGCGCTCTACGACTGTGGAATCAAGGCAAACATTATCCGCGAGCTTCTCAGGCACAAGTGTCGGGTCTCGGTGATTCCGAGTGACTTCTCTGCCGAACAAATTGAGAAAGTTGGAGCAGATGCTCTGTTTGTCTCTAATGGACCGGGAGATCCGGCGGTGCTGCAGCACCAGATAGCGGTGATTCGTGCTTCAATTGGAAGGCGGCCGGTTCTTGGAATCTGCCTGGGCCATCAGCTTATCGCTGAGGCCTTGGGTGCGAAAACGTACAAGATGAAGTTCGGGCATCATGGGGTGAATCACCCGGTTCGTGATGAACGGACAAAACGGGTGTTCGTGACCAGCCAGAATCACGGATTCGCAGTCGAGGAAGACTCGCTTCCCGGGGAGTGTGATGTCTGGTTTCGCAATGCGAATGATCAGAGCATTGAGGGAATTATCATGGACAAGCAGAGGATTCGCACAACGCAGTTTCATCCCGAATCTGCTCCCGGACCGCACGATTCGCACTGGATCTTTGGTTCATTTCTTGACGTAGTGGAGTCCTGATGCCGGCTCGAAAAGATATTTCAAAGATCCTCATTGTAGGAAGTGGGCCGATTGTAATCGGGCAGGCCTGTGAGTTCGACTATTCGGGCAATCAGGCCGTGAAGGCGCTGAAGGAAGAGGGCTATGAGGTGGTTCTGGTAAATCCGAATCCAGCCACCGTCATGACCACGCCCGGTGTCGCGGACGCCATCTACATGGACCCGCTGGAAGTCCCGTATCTGGAAGAGATCATTCGCTTTGAGCGGCCGGATGCCATCCTTCCTACGATGGGTGGTCAGACTGCACTCAATCTGACCATGGATCTGGCGAAGGAAGGAGTTCTTGATCGCTGGGGTGTGGAGGTGCTTGGGGCAAAGATCGAATCGATCTCCAAGGCTGAGGATCGCGGCGAGTTCAAGAAGGTTGTTGCTGGAATCGGTCTGGAGAGTCCCCGCAGTGACCTGGTCCAGACGGTGACGGAGGCGAGGAGCTTCGTCGCGACCTACGGTCTACCGCTTATCATCCGACCGAGCTACACGCTCGGTGGTCGAGGTGGGAGCATTGCTCATACCCATGACGAGGTGGAGCTCTTCGTAGAGCGCGCACTTGCAGAGAGTCCAGTTAACACCGCGTTGATAGAAGAGAGTCTGATCGGCTGGAAAGAGTTCGAGCTTGAGGTCATGCGTGACCAGGCCGACAACGCGGTGATCGTTTGTTCCATTGAGAATGTTGACCCTATGGGCGTACACACCGGTGACTCCATCACCGTTGCACCGGTGCAGACACTCAGTGACCGTGAGTACCAGAGTATGCGGGCCGCTGCCATAGAGATCCTGCGCGCCGTTGGTGTTGACTGCGGCGGGTCGAACGTGCAGTTCGCTATGGATCCACAGACCGGGCGCATGGTTGTGATTGAGATGAATCCCCGGGTGAGCCGAAGCTCTGCTCTCGCGAGCAAGGCCACCGGTTTTCCTATTGCCCGCTGTGCTGCCCGCCTTGCGGTAGGATTTACCCTTGACGAGGTCATTAACGACATCACCGGAAAGACCGTCAGCTGCTTTGAGCCGTCACTCGATTACGTGGCGGTGAAGGTTCCCCGTTTCGAGCTGGAGAAGTTCCCTCTTGGCTACGACGAGCTGGGGACCCAGATGAAAAGCGTCGGAGAGAGCCTTGCTATCGGACGGACGTTTCTCGAGGCGTTGAATAAGGCGCTGCGAGCCGCGGAGATCGGAATGCAGGGCCTTGAAGCAATCACGGCAGATGCAAAAGAGCTTGAGCGGATGACGCGGACGCTTCACCCGAGACGGCTGTTTGCAACCTATACGCTGCTGAAAGAGAACGGGGCGTCGGCGCTCGCGGAGCTCGAAGCGCGTACCGGTTACAACCGCTGGTTTCTCAGTGAAATGCTCGAGCAGGCCACGCTCGAGCATGAGCTTGCCGCGCTCAGCGGAACTGCGCTGCCGGTGCCGCTGCTCCGGGAGGCGAAGCAGATGGGAATGACCGATCTGCGAATAGCGGCATTGGCCGGCACCACCGCGGCTGCTGTTGAGGCGCAGCGCCTGGAGAACGGACTTGAGGCCGGCTATCATTTCGTAGATACATGCTCAGGTGAGTTCGAGGCGGACACTCCCTACTTCTACTCGACCTACGGTGAGCTCGATGAAGGGGAGTCAACAGGAACCAACAGCGAGGATGACAACGCCGTCATTATCTTAGCCAGTGGACCAAACCGGATTGGTCAGGGACTCGAGTTTGATACCTGTTGTACACTCTGCTCGTTGGCATACCGGCGTGATGGCGTGAAGACGATCATTGTGAACTCGAATCCGGAGACGGTGTCAACGGATTTCAATGTGTCGGACCGGCTCTATATTGAGCCGCTGACTGCGGAGGACGTGAAGTCCGTGATGCGTAAGGAGCAGGTTCGCGACGTTGTTGTCCAGCTTGGCGGACAGACCCCGCTCAACATGGCGCGCGAGCTCGAGGCCGCGGGCGCACGGATTGTGGGTACCCCGGTGAAAAGCATTGAAGATGCGGAGGACCGTGGCCGTTTCAGCGCACTGGTCAAGCGGCTGGGACTGCGGCAACCGGCAAACCGAATGGCGGGGACTCCTGAGGCGGTACGCAGTGCCGCTTCAGATATCGGTTTCCCGGTACTGCTGCGTCCGAGCTACGTGCTCGGTGGCAGAGCCATGACCATCGCGTTCACTCCTGAGGAACTGGATCAGTTTCTTGAGAAGAGCATCGTCATCTCAGGGGAACGACCGGTTCTGGTCGATCAGTTCCTTGAAGATGCGTTCGAGTACGATCTTGACGCCCTGTGTGACGGTGAGTCGGTCTACGTTGCCGGCATCATGCAGCACATTGAGGCAGCCGGCGTCCATTCAGGTGACAGCGCCTGCGTGTTTCCCCCGTTCCGCTCTGAGCCGGCAATACTGCACGAGATGGCGGAGGCGACCGCAAGAATTGCTCTTGACATCGGTGTGAACGGGTTCCTTAATATTCAATTTGCGGTCCAGGACCGGAAGCTCTACGTGCTAGAAGTCAACCCACGAGCGAGCCGGACCGTACCGTTTCTCTCCAAGGTAAGTGGCGTTGATCTGGTGGAGGCCGCGGTGCGTCTCTGGCAAGGCAGATCGCTTCGCGAGCAGGGGCTGATCAATGACCAGGCGACCGGAATTCCCGGCGTGGGGCAGGGGTCATGTATCACCGGCTGGGCAGTCAAAGAGGCAATGTTCAGCTTTGACCGGTTCCGTACTGTTGACCCGTTGCTGGGGCCGGAGATGCGCTCTACCGGCGAGGCGATCGGGATCGGGGAGAGCTTTGGTGAGGCGTTTGCGAAGGCGCAGAGTGCGGTTGGCGCTCCGCTTCCCACCGGTGGTCGGGCCTTCGTTTCGGTGAACGATTACGACAAGGAGACGATTCTTCCCATTATTCGCGATCTTGAGAAGCTCGGTTTTCAGATTGTTGCAACGCGGGGTACCGCGGACTTCCTGTTCCGAAACGGGTTGTTTCCGGAGGTGATTCTCAAGATTCATGAGGGACACCCGAATATTGTAGATCACATGCAGGCGGATCGGATCGAACTGGTCATCAATACGCCAAAGGGAAGATACACGCAGCGTGATGACGACTATCTGAGAATTGAGACGGTCAGGCGAAAGATTGCGTATACCACGACTACCTCCGCGGCTCAGGCTGCGGTGGAGGGAATCAGGTACCTTCACAAGCGTGAGGTGCGTGCTCGTAAGCTCCCCGAAGCACGGAGAGCGTAGCGGGCCTTATTTCTCCTCTTTGAGTCTCCCGGGCAGCTCGTACTCGTTAAAGTAGTACTCAAGGCTCTCGACAAGCGCCTCCCAGCTGGCCTCAACAATATTTTCATGAACCCCGACGGTGTCCCAGCTTCTGCCCTCGTGATCGGTGGAGGTTATGAAGACGCGAACTTTGGCTGCACTTGCCTGTTCGGGATTGAGAACCCGAACCCGGTAGTCGGTGAGACTGATCTTACGGATAAACGGATAGTGCGGGACGAGTGCGTCACGAAGCGCCGCATCCAGGGTCTCCACCGGTCCAACCCCCACCGCAGCCCCCATGAGGTCTCTGTCATGCGCCTGCATGAAGATTCGTCCAACGGTCTTGGACGGTGTCTCATGTGCCTTGTAGCTCTCGAGGTGGTAGTTGCGGATAGAGAGAATAGGTGTGTAAAGCCCGAGCGCCTTACGGACCAGGAGGTCAAAACTTGCCTCTGCAGCCTCATACTCGTACCCGAGCCGTTCCTTTTCCTTGAGTGTGGTAATGAGCTCGCCCACCACCGCGTCGTTCTTGCTGAACTCTCCGTACTTTCCCAGCTTTTCAACAACGGTGCTCTTTCCGGCAAGCTCGCTGAGGAGCACCTTGCGTTCGTTTCCAACCAGGCTCGAGTCAATGTGCTCCATGAGGTGTCCTGCCTTCGCAACAACGTCTGCGTGCTGGCCTGCTTTGTGGCTGAACGCGGCCGTTCCCACGTATGGCTGTCGTTTGTCAGGAATAATGTTGGCTTTCTCGGCAACAAACCGGCTGAGAGAAGTAAGGTGCTCGAGTCTGTCGGCACACGCCGGCTTTCTCCCCAGTTTGAGGATGAGGTTGGGGACATAGACACAGAGGTTCGCATTGCCGCAGCGCTCACCCCAACCGTTGATCGTTCCCTGAATCTGGTTTGCGCCGGCTTCAACGGCAGCAAGCGAGTTGGCAACCGCCACCCCGCAGTCATTGTGGAAGTGACCACCGAGTCTGGCAAGCTTATCCCGAGGCAAGGATTCATATATCCGGGTAACGGTGGTCGGAAGCGTTCCTCCGTTGGTGTCACAGAGCACCACGAAGTCCGCCCCCGCATCGGTTCCAGTCTGGAGGACTTGCAGCGCATACTCCGGGTCATCCGCCCATCCGTCAAAGAAGTGCTCGAGGTCAAAGATGACCTCTCTTCCTTCCTTCTTGCATGTCTCGATGCTGTCCGCAATCATTCGCAGATTCTCTTCCGGATCGGTACGTAACACCTTGTCTACATGAGCTTTCCAGGTTTTGCCAACGATCACAACGCCCGGCGCCTCAGCGTCGAGCAGTGCGCGAATATGCGGGTCAGAGGCGGCTTTGCCCCCTGGTTTGCGGGTTGAGCCGAACGCGCAGATGGTTGCGTGCGAGAAGGTGATGTTGCGAACCTCACGGAAGAACGCAGCCTCCTTCTCATTCGAGAGAGGAAAGCCGCCCTCAATATAGTCGATCTTAAAGCTGTCGAGCTCTCGCGCAATGGCGAGTTTGTCCTCAAGCGTGTAGCTTATCTCCACTCCCTGCATGCCGTCGCGAAGGGTTGTGTCGAATACGGTTACCTCTTTCATAGCGTCTCCTTCCGGGTGAACAAAAAAAACGGCCGCCTTCCCGCAGGAAGACGGCCGGCTTTCCACCAGTCCGCTTGGCTCACTCTTCCCGCAGTGGTCGGCCGAAACCGATAATAATCAGAGCAATCCCACCTGCAATAAGAGCGTTACCGTTCATTCATGCCAATAGTTACCGTCCCGGTAACAAATGTCAAGCGATTTGCAACATTGACCAGCGCCCGGTTGCTGTCTACGATATCAGTGTGGGCGCAGCGACCGTCTTTGACAAGCTGGTAAAGGGTCTCTCAAGTGCTGAGCGTCGGGAGATGCTCGAACGCATAGGAGGCTCGGTCACTCTGGCGCAGCAGGATCCGGGAGACGAGGATCGTGGGACTGTAGACCTTGAGCGCGCATACGCACAGATGGGCCTGTTCCGACGGCTCATTGTGATACTCACAGCGCTGTTCACTGGAAGGGAGCGGCTTTCGGTGGTGGAGGACTACCTCGTCCGGGATATCAGGCGGGACCTTGCTGCCCGTCTTCCGCATGGTCTCGACACCGCACAGGATCAGTTGCGCCCGGGTGCAGCAGAGGACTTCCGTGCACTCGGAGACGCAGCCCGCCAATTCGCTCCGGTGATGGGACGGGTCATGGGAAAAGAGCGGCGGGCGTTTATATCCTTTCTTGCAGGCCTCCACGCGCCGGAGACCCAGCAACAGCTCATTGAGGAGACCGACCCTTTTGTGATCGGCGGTAACTACCCTGAGATGAAGGACTCCGACGTTCGACGGAAGTCAATCACGCAGGCGGAGAACGTGATCGGGACCCTTCAGCCGGCAGTCCGTCAGGCGGTTTATTCAGATGTGCGGCTGTTGCACCATCTTCTTGCGCTCAGTGGTTTCCCCTTTGACAAGATTCTCTCCGCGTTCTATCCGGTTTCGCAGGGCGAACCGGTGCCCGCGCCTCTGTCCCGGATTGCAGAGGAGCTCTCCCGGCTCGCCGGGATTTTCGCGGGACTGCGGAACAACGCCTCGGTCAAGCTCCTTGAAGCATTTGGGCTCTATCAGGACAACCCCGTTCTCGATCACAGCGATACCGAGGTAGAGGCACATGTGAGACAGCAGGTGCAGGAGCTTGTGGCGGCTCTCGATAGCATCCGGCGCTTTCGTTCGCGCTACCCGCTTGCAGACCTTGTTCGGCTGGCCCACCGCAACATCCATTATCGGCCCACACCAATTGCCGGTGGAGAAGACTGGTTTGCGCAATGGAAATCGTTCTGGAAAGAGCGGATTGAGGAACAGTACCGACGTTTTGCCTATGTGCGGCGGATGGAGGCCCTGAAGCGTGACGCGGAGAGCTCTCTCGACCTCAGCTCGATCGAACCGTTTCCCGGCTACCCCCCGTCCGGGTACGAAGAGATTAGTCGTCACGGAATGTCGCTTGGCCTTGCGCGCGCGATCCTTGGTGAACTCTATCGCAAGCGGCTCTCGGGACCGATCGGAGTGCTCTACCGTGATGGAGAGTTCTACAAAGCCGACAACCGGAGCGAGTATGACCGGATATACAACGGGGTGGAGCGCGATCAGACTGATCTTGCGAATCTGGAAGTTCGGTTGCAGCCTACCGGCGACCTGGGTATGAGCTGGAATCGGACGACCGATGGATCGATGCCTGCAGAGGCAGCCGAACAGCGGCAGATCTCCCTCGCAGTGAGCATTGACGCAGAGGCGGCGGCGCTCCTGCATCGTATTGTAGATCACCTGCGTGGGCTTGGTGAGATCCTGCAGGGCGTGCTCTTTGGGACCGTTGGGGGACGTTACGACACGATCACCAATCTCGGAGAGCTCAGCGGGTCACGGACACCCGGAGCATTCGCGACCCAGCTTGAAGAGGTGCATGCACGCGTGAAAAGCGCAGCCGGTCTTCTTGCCGATATGCAGAGCGCGGAGACGTTTGCGGCGGAAGCGGGAAAACGGGAGGACCGTTGACCGCAGCGGGTGAATCTGTTTGAATCCCCGCATGCTGCTCACCGTTGCTCCGGATCAACTATCAGGCCCCCTGTTGCGACTTCCATTTCCTGCGCCGGCCTGGTTGACGCTTGCGTCCGCCGGGGACATGAGCAGAGATGAACGGGCACAGTCGAAGGCACTGTCGATGCTGGGAATTGCCGACCGACCGGTGGTTCGCCTCCGGCAGATCCACTCTTGCGAAGTGATTCTTGTGGACGACTTCTGGCGTGATTTGCCCGCCGGCGTCTCATTTGCAGGCGAGGGCGACGGACTCTGTAGCGCAGCCGACGGGCCTTGGCTGGCGATCAGCGTGGCGGACTGCCTGCCCCTCTATTGCTACGATCGTGGAACGGGAGCGTACGGGTTGCTTCACAGCGGCTGGCGAGGGACGGGCATACTCGAGCGGGCGGTAGAGCAGTTCGCTGCCTGCTTTGGCACTGATCCGGCGGATCTGGTGGTGCTGGCCGGACCGGGTATTCACTCCTGCGCCTATGAGGTGGACGAGGCGCGGGGCAAGCTATTCTCCCGGTGGGGCCCGGAGTCAGTACAGGTTGATGAGTCGGGAGCCGTGCGGCTCGATCTCTATGCGGCGAACCGATGGATTGCAGATCGAGCGGGAATCGGTAGCTTCACCGAGACTACGCACTGCACAGCCGGCGAGCCGGCATTCGGCAGCTACAGGCGAGAGGGCCCGAACCGGTACACGAGTATGCTCGCGTTGATAGGCCCGCAAGGTGAAGCAGACAGGAGCAGAGAATGAGAGAGTATGAGGTGCTCTGGAAGGAGCGGGTTGAGGCGGCCATCCGGAAGGAAGCAGCGGCCAGAGAGATTGTGCTTGATGAGCCGGTTGAGATTCTCATGGAGACTCCACCGAAACCGGAGATGGGGGACCTTGCGGTCCCGCTCTTTCCATTTGCAAAGCCGTTTCGTGGAAGCCCGTCGGCAATTGCCTCTGCCGTCGCCGCCCGGCTTGCAGTTGAGAACGGGGCTGGTTCTGCGGATGCAACCGAGGGCGGCTCAGTTGAGGCTGCAGGGCCTTATCTCAACATCCGCCTGCCGCGAGCGGCGTACGCGGCCGGGGTCCTTGCTACATGCCTTGAAGCCGGAGATGCCTTTGGCACTAATAAGCTGCTCGCCGGCGAGCGGATAACCGTGGAGTTCTCATCCCCCAACACGAATAAACCGCTGCACCTTGGACATCTGCGAAACGATGCGCTTGGAGAGAGCCTCTCGCGAATCCTCAGGGCGTGTGCGGCAGATGTTCGCAGTGTGAATCTCATCAATGACCGGGGTATTCACATCTGCAAATCAATGCTCGCTTACAAGAAGTTTGGCAATGGAGAGACTCCGGACTCTGCCGGCAAGAAGGGTGACCATCTGGTGGGTGACTACTACGTGCGGTACAACGAGTGGGCCACCCAGGATCCATCAGCCGAACAACAGGCCAGGCAGATGCTTCGGGAATGGGAGGCCGGTGATTCCGAAGTGGTGTCGCTCTGGAAGACGATGAACGGCTGGGTTCTCGACGGCGTCCAGGAGACCTACCGTGCCACCGGTGTCCATTTTGACGCGCTCTACTACGAGAGCCGGACCTACTCCTCAGGCAAGGAGGAGATCCTTCGGGGTGTTAAGGACGGTGTGTTCTACCGGCAAGAGGACGGATCAGTCTGGGTGGATCTTGAGTCGATAGGACTTGATAAAAAGATACTGTTACGCAGCGACGGTACCTCCGTGTACGTGACTCAGGATATCGGCACGGTCCTGGCGAGATATACGGATGCGCCGTTCGATCGGATGATCTACGTGGTTGGAAGTGAGCAGATCTATCACTTTCAGGTGCTTTTTGAGGTGCTTCGGCTGCTCGGCTTCTCGTGGGCGAAACAGCTGTATCATCTCTCGTACGGAATGGTGAATCTGCCGGAAGGCAAGATGAAGAGCCGGGAGGGGACGGTTGTGGATGCAGATGTCCTGCTTTCGGAGCTGGAATCGCTTGCCCGTGCAGAGATTCACGAGAAGGAGCGGGAGAAGGAAGTTGAAGACGTGGAGGCGACTTCGAAGGCAATTGCCCTCGGTGCGTTGCACTACTACCTGCTTCAGGTGAATCCGGTGAAGGACATGGTCTTCAACCCGAAGGAGTCTCTTGCGTTCACGGGAAATACCGGTCCCTACCTGCAGTACGTCTGTGCCCGGATCAACAGCATCCTGCGCAAAGCGGATGCATCACAGATTACCGACCCGTCAGCTGCAGCGGGAGAAGTTTTATACTCGGACGCCGAGTGGGCTCTCGTTCGACTGGTTGCGCGCTATCCCCAGGTGGTCGCGCAGGCGGGAGCGGAGTACAGTCCGAGCGTGATTGCCGCACACCTCTACGAGCTCGCCAAAAGCTTCTCAGGCTTCTACCACGACTACCCTGTCCTTAACGCAGAGAGGGAATCCGAGCGTGACGCGCGACTTCTGATCTGTCGTTCTGTGCTCACCGTGCTGCGCAACGGTATGCGCCTGTTGAACATTCCTTATCTCGACCGGATGTAGCATTATGACACATAGGCCCACGGAGATGTAGGATACGCAGAGACCAGTCCTACGATTATGTAGTTGAGCTTGACCGTGTCTCAAGAAAAGTGTAAATATATAGGACTATGTTCGATATTTATGCATTTTACCCGCAGAAGCAGGTGCGAGGAGGTGTCTTATGAAGTCTCGTCCTCGAAAGATCGGTCTCTACGATCCAGCATTTGAGCATGACAGCTGTGGTGTTGGTTTTGTAGCTCACATAAAGGGGAAACAGAGCCACACCATCGTTGCCTCGGCTGAAGAGGTGCTTTTGAACATGACCCACCGCGGCGCGGTAGGCAGTGACAAAAACTCAGGTGATGGGGCCGGAATCCTTACTACACTTCCGCAGGATTTCCTCGAGCGGGTTGCCGGCGACGTTGGCATCGAGCTGCCGCCACGCGGGCTCTATAGCGCTGGAATCGTGTTCTTTCCCCAGGATGAGTCCGACCGGGCAAAATGCACTGCCGCGGTGGAACGGATCATTGAAGAAGAGGGACAGAAACTGCTCGGCTGGCGGAAGGTGCCGCGGGACAATTCAATGATCGGTCCCACAGCTCTCGAGAGCGAGCCGGAGATGCTGCAGCTCTTCGTTGGCGCCGGCGAGGAGTTCTCCAGCGATGAGTTCGAGCGCAAGCTCTACGTGATCCGAAAGCGAGCAACCCACGAGCTACATGGTGGTGCGCATGATCCGCACTCTGCGTTCTATATATGCAGCCTCTCGGTCCGGGTGATCGTGTACAAGGGTATGCTGATGCCTGAGCAGCTCTTTGTCTATTTCAAGGATCTGAAGGAACCGGACTTCAAGAGCCATCTCGCAATGGTGCACAGCCGGTTCAGCACCAATACGTTCCCGAGCTGGGACAGAGCACAGCCCATGCGCTTTATGAGCCACAATGGTGAAATCAACACCATGCGTGGCAACATAAACAAGATGGCTGCTCGAGAGGGAACACTCTCTTCTGAGCTCTTTGGCGACGATCTTACAAAGACGTTTCCGGTCATTGAACCGGACCAGTCGGACAGTGGAAACTTTGACAATGCGCTTGAGCTTCTCCTTATGACCGGTCGGGAGCTTCCTGAAGCGGTCATGATGATGATTCCTGAGGCGTGGCAGAGTCACAAGCACATGCCGGACGTCGGCAGTGCCATGTATGAGTTCATGAGCACGCAGATGGAGCCGTGGGACGGTCCGGCATCAATTGTGTTCACTGACGGACATGTGATCGGTGCGGTGCTCGACCGCAACGGGCTTCGGCCAAGCCGATACTACGTGACAGATGACGACATCGTCATTATGGCGAGCGAGGTTGGTGTTCTTGATATTCCACCGGAGAAGGTTGTTCTGAAGGACCGTCTCAAGCCTGGAAGAATGTTCCTTGTGAACTTTGACGAAGGGCGGATAGTTGATGATGTAGAGCTGAAGAACGGGATCGCCGAGCGCCATCCGTACCGTGATTGGCTCAACGAGCAGCGTATCAGGCTTGAAGATCTTCCGGTACCGTCCGCCGTTGAGGCGCTCGATGGTGCAGGACTCATCCCTCGGTTGAAGGCGTTCGGATACACCGTGGAGCATCTGAGTTTCATCCTTGGTCCCATGGCGATGAGCGCCAAGGAGCCGCTTGGAAGCATGGGTAACGATACCCCGCTTGCCTGTCTCAGTGACCAGCCGCGCCTGACGTACGACTACTTCAAGCAGCTTTTCGCCCAGGTTACCAATCCGCCGATTGACAGCATTCGAGAGGACATCATTATGAGCCTCTCCACCTACGTTGGGCCGGAACGAAACCTGCTCACCGTAACGCCGGAGCATGCGCACCGGCTGCAGCTCGACGCGCCGTTTCTCAGCAACCGAGAGCTTGCGCAGCTTCGCGAGCTCGATCACCGTGGCTGGAAGAGCCGTCTGATCGATACTACCTACGACTTTGACGCGGGAGAGAAGGGCATGCGCGCCGCACTTGCCCGCATAGCTCAAGAGGCCGAGCAGGCCATTACGGATGGTTACTCCCTGGTGATTCTCTCCGACAGGGCAGCCGGTGAACAGCGGGTCGCTCTTTCGGCGCTGCTTGCCGTCGGTTCTGTCCACCACCATCTGGTGCGCCGTCACAAGAGGACGCAGATTGGAATCGTGGTGGAGAGTGGCGAACCGAGAGAGGTGCACCACTTCTGCCTGCTCGTGGGCTACGGCGCAGACGCAATCAATCCTTATCTCGCCTATGAGGTGATGTGGAGCATGCGGGACCGTGGCGAGATAGCGAAGGAGCTTGACGACGAGCAGATCGTAGAGCGCTTCCACAGAGCGCTTGCCTACGGCATGCGAAAGGTCTTTGGAAAAATGGGAATCAGTACCCTCGACAGCTACAAGGGTGCACAGATATTCGAATCAGTTGGACTGTCGGATGAAGTTGTTGATTGCTGCTTCGCAGGGACCGCGAGTCGCATAAAAGGTGTCGGGTTCAAGGAACTGGCAGAGGAGGCCGACCGCCGGCACCTGCTAGGATATCCACCTCCCGGAACCGCCGTATCCCCTGAGCTCATCAACCCGGGTGACTATCACTGGCGAAAGCGCGGCGAGAAGCACATGTGGGATCCTGAGAGTATTGCGCTTCTGCAGCAGGCAGTTATTTTCAACGATCAATCTCTGTATCGTCGCTTCGCGGATCATCAGAACGCACGTAATCGCGACCAGTCAACACTTCGCGGCCTGTTGCGTTTCAGGAAGGGAGACCCCATACCTATTGAAGAGGTGGAGCCTGCCGCACAGATCGTAGAACGCTTTGCTACCGGCGCAATGAGCTTTGGCAGCATCAGCCAGGAGGCTCACGAGACTCTGGCGATCGCCATGAACCGCATTGGCGGAAAAAGCAACACTGGGGAAGGTGGCGAGATGCGTGAACGCTATCAGCCCATGCCCAACGGTGACTCCCGTCGCAGCGCCATTAAGCAGGTCGCGTCGGGTCGTTTTGGTGTGACTATCGAATATCTGACCAACGCTGTCGAACTGCAGATCAAGATGGCGCAGGGAGCAAAGCCGGGCGAGGGTGGAGAGCTACCCGGTCACAAAGTGTTCGATGTCATTGCGAATACCAGATTCAGCACGCCGGGCGTCGGACTTATCAGTCCGCCACCTCACCACGATATCTATTCGATCGAGGATCTTGCTCAACTGATCTTCGACCTCAAGAACGCCAACCCTGGTGCCCGAGTCAGTGTGAAGCTCGTCAGTGAGGTGGGTGTGGGTACCATTGCTGCAGGGGTTGCAAAGGCACACGCCGACCACATCCTCATCTCCGGCCACGATGGCGGCACCGGCGCAAGTCCACTTACCGGCATTAAGCACGCCGGATTGCCCTGGGAGCTCGGACTTGCAGAAACCCACCAGACTCTGGTGATGAATGATCTTCGTACCCGCGTTGTCATTCAGACCGACGGACAGATCAAGACCGGGCGGGATGTCGCCATCGCGGCCATGCTCGGCGCAGAAGAGTGCGGATTCGCAACCAGCGCCCTTATCACCATGGGCTGCATCATGATGCGTAAGTGCCATAGCAACACCTGTCCGGTAGGTGTCGCGACGCAAGACCCCAAGCTGCGGGCGAAGTTCACCGGCAAGCCCGAACACGTAGTGAACTATATGATGTTCATTGCGGAGGACCTTCGGGCGGTAATGGCAGAGCTGGGATTCCGTACTTTCAGTGAGATGGTCGGTAGAAACGACATGCTGGAGGCCGACGAGGCGGTGCGTCACTGGAAAGCCGACGGCGTGGATCTCAGTGCTGTTCTCAGCCCGCCGGTGAAAAAGAATCCGTCGGACGCAGTAATCTGCTGCATCCCACAGGAACACGGTTTGGAAAATGTGCTCGACCGTAAGCTTATAGAGCTTGCACGACCAGCCTTGGAGTCAGCGACGCCGGTGCGCGAGGCTCTGACCATACAGAACACCGACCGCACGACCGGGACTATGCTGAGTCATGAGATAGCAAAGCGGTACGGTCTTGATGGACTTCCACCAGACACGGTGCATTTCACCTTTGCCGGCTCAGCCGGCCAGAGCTTCGGGGCGTGGCTTGCGAACGGCGTGACACTTGAGCTTGAAGGAGATGCCAACGACTATGTGGGCAAGGGGCTGTCCGGCGGGACGATTATTGCCTACCCGCCAAAGGCGAGCAGGTTCAAGTCTGAAGAGAACATCATAATCGGAAACGTGGCCCTCTACGGCGCCATCAGTGGCTACGGTTTCTTTCGTGGCACGAGTGCGGAACGCTTCTGTGTCCGCAACTCCGGGGCTCACGTGGTGATCGAGGGTGTCGGAGATCACGGCTGTGAATACATGACCGGCGGCCGCGCGGTGATTCTTGGTGGCACCGGAAGGAACTTTGGAGCGGGGATGAGCGGGGGCATTGCCTATGTGTTCGATACCATGGGTGACTTCCCGAGCAAGGTGAACCCCGGGATGGTTGAGCTCGGCTTTATTGAAGACTTTGAGGAGCAGGAGCAGGTTCGTGCGCTGATCGCCCGTCACCAGGAGTACACCGGCAGTGAGATTGCTGCGCGGGTGCTTGATCATTGGGGCGAGAGTCTCAAGCGGTTTCACCGCGTCATCTCGCCTGCGTACCGACGCGTGCTTGAACTGCAGAGAGAGAAGCAACAACGGGAGGCCGTACATGGGTAAGCCCACTGGATTCATGGAGTATCAGCGTCAGACGGTACACGACCGCGCGCCTGAGGAGCGGGTCGGCGACTTTGACGAGTTTCATAAAAATATCGATGATGAAGAACGTCAACAACAGGGCGCGCGCTGCATGGACTGTGGCATACCGTTCTGTCAGTCCAGCTATGGTTGCCCGGTTGATAATTTGATCCCCGAGTGGAACGATCTCATCTATCAGGGGCGCTGGGATGAGGCGTTCCATCGCCTCATGAAGACCAACAACTTTCCCGAGTATACCGGGCGCGTCTGCCCTGCGCCGTGCGAGAGCGCCTGCGTGCTCGGCATCAACGAGCCACCGGTCACGATAAAGGACAACGAGGTCACCATTGTTGACCGAGCATACGACAGCGGTCTTATGAAGCCGATGCCGCCCTCAACGCGAACCGGTAAACGGGTTGCGGTCGTGGGAAGTGGCCCGGCCGGTCTTGCCGCAGCAGATCAACTCAACAAGGCTGGTCACCTGGTGACGGTCTTTGAACGAAACGATCGTATTGGCGGGCTTCTCATGTACGGGATCCCCAACATGAAGCTTGACAAGAAACTGGTGGAGCAGCGAAACGGGATTCTCGCGGCTGAGGGTATCGAGTTCCGGACAGGGGTTGCTGTCGGTCGCGACGTTGATCCGGACTCCCTTGTTCAGGAGTACGATGCAGTGCTACTTGCCTGTGGCGCCACAAAGCCACGTGATCTACCGGTTCCGGGGCGTGAGCTCACCGGGATTCATTTTGCAATGGAGTTCCTTCACGCCAACACGAAGACCCTCCTGGACGCGGGCGGCGTCATTGACCATGCCAGTGCAAACGGTGGCTTCATCTCTGCTGCCGGCAAGAGGGTCGTTGTGATCGGCGGGGGAGACACGGGAAACGACTGCATTGGTACGAGTATGCGCCATCGGTGCGCCAGTCTGGTGAACTTTGAGCTGCTGCCGCGTCCGGCGGATCAGCGAAACGAGGAGTACCCGTGGCCCACCTACCCGCGTCTGTTCAAGCAGGACTACGGTCACCAGGAGGTAGACGCCGCATTTGGGAAAGATCCTCGTGAGTACAGCATCCTGACGAAAGAGTTTATCGACGACGGTAACGGCCATGTCGCGGGCATACGAACCGTGCGTGTCGAGTGGACCAAGCCTCGGGGAGAGCGTCCAACGTTCACCGAGATTCCCGGAAGTGAAGAAGAATGGCAGGCCGATCTGGTCCTTCTCGCTCTTGGATTCCTGGGCCCGGAGCAGCAGATTGTAGAGCAGATGAAGCTTGACATTGATCCTCGCAGCAATATCTCAGCAGAGTATGAGCTGTTCTCTACGAGCAAGGATAAAGTGTTTGCCGCGGGTGATGCTCGTCGTGGACAGAGCCTTGTGGTATGGGCGATTAAAGAAGGACGCGGGGCGGCTCGTGAGATAGACCGCTATCTCATGGGTAAGACCCTGCTGCCGTAGTTGACGGGCTCGCGCATTTTCGCTTTATTAAGAAGCTACCTCAAGAGATTGCAAGGAAATAGCTATGTATGCGATGGTCGAGATTCAAGGAAACCAGTATAAGGCGGAGAAGGGCGCAAGCCTGACCGTCGATCGTGTGGCTGCAGTGGCCGGCGAGAAGCTGGAGTATGACACCGTTCTCATGGTACGGGACGAGGCGAACGTTCGTGTCGGCGAGCCGTACGTGATGGGCGCAAAGGTGACGGCCGTTGTTGAAGAGCACGTGCGTGGCGAGAAGGTACTTGTGTTTAAGTACAAGCGACGCAAGCGCTACAAGCGGACACGAGGTCATCGACAGGACTACTCGGTTCTTAGAATAGAGGAGATCACTGCATAGGTGATCACGGTCCTGCTCGAGCTGCATGGTGAGGCGCTCGTACGTCTGCGCGTGGACGGCCACGCGAGGATCATGCAGGGGGATATAAGCGCGGTATGCGCCGCAGTGAGCGGCATAGTGAGGATGGCTGCCGAAGTACTGGCAGCTCACGACCTTACAGCGCCTGTTGAGCAGCAGCTTGGCGTTGACGGTACGGTGCCGGAGCGAGGGGCGCTTGAGGTGACCATTGCGTACCCGGCAGCGGATATGCAGTGGTTACGCGGCGTGACCGATGCAGTGCGTACTGGGCTGCAGCGGATGGCGGAAGAGTTTCCCTGGGAAGTTCAACTGGAGATCAGGAAAGGAGAGCAGCATGGCTCATAAAAAGGGCGGCGGAAGCAGTAAGAACGGCAGAGATTCAGCGGCTCAAAGGCTTGGTGTAAAGTGTTTCGGCGGTCAGATCGTTACTGCCGGTTCCATAATCGTTCGTCAGCGGGGTACTCGGTTCCACCCGGGTGCGAACGTTGGTCGCGGCAAGGATGACACCCTTTTTGCCAAGGCTGACGGGCGGGTTCTTTATTATGAGCGCAAAGGGCGAAAGCATGTCTCCATTGAGGCTGTGGCGCTCGAAGCCTCCGGGGCGTAACATCGTTCTATATCCTTGCAAAGTTTTGTAGATCACGTAACCATTCGGGTGGCCTCCGGTCACGGCGGTGCCGGCTCAGTCAGCTTCCGCAGGGAAAAGTACGTCCCGAAGGGTGGCCCGGACGGCGGTGACGGCGGGCGCGGAGGCAACGTGTGTGTGCGGGTGAAACGCGATTTACGTACCCTTGTCCACCTGACTCAACAGCGTGTCGTGAAAGCGGAGGCCGGCAGGCCCGGAAGCGGTCGGAAGAAGCACGGCAGAGACGGAAGGGACGCCATCATCGAGATCCCTCCAGGGACCGTGATTACCGATCGAGCGACCGGTCAGACCCTGTTTGAAGCTGTAGCGGAAAGTGAACAGGCGATCCTGCTGACCGGCGGCAGAGGCGGCAAGGGCAACATGAACTTTGCCACCTCGAGAAGGCAGGCCCCCCGTTTCGCCCAGCCGGGAGAGAGTGGGGTAGAGCGTGAGCTTGACGTGGAGCTTCGCTTGATCGCAGATGTCGGTTTTGTCGGCAGGCCAAATGCAGGGAAATCGAGTCTGCTCGGGCGCCTCACGGCGGCCGATCCCAAAATTGGCGCTTACCCGTTTACAACACGGATTCCTAATCTTGGGGTAATGACTCTTGATTTCCGGCAACTCATCCTTGCCGACATACCTGGACTGATTGAGGGGGCATCCACAGGTGCCGGTCTGGGTTTCGAGTTTCTCCGCCATATCTCGCGAACTCGATCACTCTGCTATGTGGTCGATGTAACGGAAGAGGACCCCCACGGATCGATCCTGATGCTTCAGAATGAACTCCGTGCGTTCGAGCCGTCGCTGGTTTCCAAGCCGTGGATTGTGGCCGCTAACAAGGCGGACCTGGATGAAGATCACCGGGCACTCGCGGCGCTCTCCGAAAGGCTTGAAGGAGTATTGGTTGTCCACGTCTCTGCCCTCACCGGAACCGGAGTTCGGGATCTGGCCGGCGCACTGTTTGGTGTAGGCGAGCAGGCATGAGAACCGCGGTCCTCGGTGGGACGTTTGACCCGGTGCATATCGGGCATCTCTTGATGGCCGATGAGGTGCTCGCCCGATGTGACTACGAACGGGTTCTCTTTGTTCCGAACAGAGTACCACCCCATAAGGCCGATGCTCCTCGGGCGTCCGCCGAACAACGTCTGGAGATGCTTGGACTTGCAATCCGTGACCGCCCGGAGTTTGGACTTGATACCTACGAGATCGATCGCAACGAGGTAAGCTATACCATAAAGACCCTTGAGCACTTGATGGAGTCGGGAATGGTAAGCGGGCGTCCCGGCCTTGTCATTGGAGAGGACCTTGTGGATGGGTTCAGCTCCTGGTACGAGGCAGATCGTGTGGAAGAGATATCGGATCTCATTCTGGTACGCAGACATGGTCACGGAAGTCCCCCATTTGCGCGTGAGCATACGGTTCTGGATAACCTGTTGCTTGCCGTTTCGTCTACAGACATCCGCGAGCGTGTGGCGCAGGGGCTTCCCTGCCGGTATCTCTTACATCCGGCGGTGCACGGGTACATTGAAGAACACGGTCTCTACCGGTAGGCTGGAGTGCAGATGCAGGGAAAACAGAAGGGACTGTTACTCATCATTTTGATTCTCATTGTTCTCGCAGCCACTGCGCTGATCATTGTGCTGTCGGTGCGGACTGACGTCATTTCAGATATGGTGGAGGCGGACAGTCAAGTACCGATTCTGCTGACCGTTGAACAGCCTGACGGTGAACTTGTTACGCAGGCGTTCTTCTACCAGCCCGGTACCGATCGCGGTGCACTCTTTGATATTCCTTCCCATACCGGTGTGGTTGTGCGGAGTCTGAACCGTATCGACACCATTGATACGGTTTACTTCCAGGAGGGGCTCGAACGGTACCTCGAACAGGTAGGATCGTTGCTAGGGGTTCCCTTGCAGTTCTACGTGGCCATGGATCTTGACGGGCTGACTGCGGTTATTGATGCAGTGGAAGGAGTCCCATTGTTCGTCACCGAAATCCCGGAAAACGGAGGCTCGGGACCTCGCATCCCCAGTGGCGATGTGCTGCTCGACGGAGCAAAGTCGGCACAGTATTTCAGCTATCAGGTTGAGGGCGAGCGAGAACGGGAACGGGTCACCCGACACCAGAAGACAGTGATTGCACTGCTAGAACGCTTCGGAGACTACCACGAGGATCTCTCTACTCCGGGTGGACGGCAGATACTCAGCGAGAATCTGCGGACGAACGTTGGTGACGCGGCGCTTGGGTCGCTATTCGCGGAGCTCGAGGGTTTTGAGGCCGGCCGCATTATCACACGGCAGATCGAAGGCGTTTCGCGAAACGTGGAAATAGGCGACGATATTGTGACTCTGTTGTTCCCACACCAGGAAGGCCGCTGGTTGCGGGAGTCCGTCCGGCAGGTGGTGGCGAATCTCTCCTCCGAAGAGTCGCTTCGGGATGAGAATATTGTGATCCGGCTTGAAATTCTCAACGGAACGAGCGTTATAGGCCTTGCTTCCCGGACGGCAGAGAGATATCGCAGTTTCGGATTTGACGTTGTTTCAGTTGGAAACGCTGAGGATAGTGACGTGGAGCGTACGGTTCTCATAAACCGGACAGCAAACGAACTTTTCGCCGCGCGGACTGCAGATATCATTCGTGCACCCACCGTGCGACAGGACCTGGATCCGGCGTCGCCGGTGGATGTCACCATCATTATAGGAAGGGATTTTGACGGCCGTTATGTCAGATGATGCAAAGATGAGTCAACAGGAAAGTGGTGAAGATCGTGAGGACGTTATCGCGGTCGCAAGGCTCCTTGAAGATGCCCAGGCCCAGGAGACGGTGGCTCTTGATGTGCACGGAACCTGCGGATTTGCGGATTATTTCGTGATTGCCACCGTCAATTCTCAGGGACATCTGCGGGGACTCATTCCGCAGCTCCAGGATCTTTTTCGCGCACGCGGTATCGAGCCACTTCGACCACCGAGGCGCGACGCTGATATTGGTTGGGTTCTCATTGACCTGGGTTTTGCGGTTATCCATCTCATGACGAGAGAGCTACGCGATTTTTACGAGCTTGAGAGGCTCTGGTTCGGTTCAGAACGAATTGATCCGGATTGAAAGGAAGGCTTGGAGGACGTCAGTTCTTTGAGTATACTGACAGACTGATTCCCAGAGTCGGTGGGCCGGCAGAGGCCCGTGAAAGAACGAACACGAGCAGGAGTAAGTATGAAGCAGAAAGCGCTGAGCGCACTTGAACGACCGGAACGAAAGACCAGTGCCGCCCGCCGGCTTCGACGAGAGGGAAAGATCCCGGCTGTCGTTTACGGACACCATGAGCCGATTGCCGTTACCGTTGATGCCAAAGAGTTCGCGAAGACGTTCAAGGTCGTCTCCGAGAGCCAGATCATCCAGTTGCACGTAGCCGACCAAACCTACGATGTTCTGATCAAGGACTACCAGGAAGACATCCTCACCGGGCGGATCGAACACATCGACTTCTTCGAGATCGAGGCCGGAGTTACGCTTCGAACTCATATCAACGTCCACCTCCATGGATCACCCGCCGGTGTTCGAGAAGGTGGCATACTCGAACAGCAACTGCATGAAGTTGAGATTGAGTGTCTCCCAAAAGACATTCCGGACGCCTATACACTGGATGTGTCGGGACTTCTTGTCGGTGATGCACTTCACGTTTCCGATCTTCCCCAGGTTGAGGGTGTGTCCCTCCTGTCCAGTGAGGATATGGTGCTTGCACTCGTGTCCATGCCAAGAATGGAAGAGCCCGAGACGGACGAAGAGGAACTTGAAGGTGAGGAGGCTGCTCTTGCCGGTGCCGAAGGTGAAACAGGCGAGGACGGCGGCGAGGCTGAGGGCTCCGAGGAGGAGTAGCTGCTCGTTATTGGGCTCGGTAATCCCGGGGAGCGGTACGCGCACACCCGTCACAACGTAGGTTTCGACGCTGCAGAGGCGCTCGCTGAAGCGAAGGGTCTTCGCCTCAGGCGTGCTCTATTCCGTCCGGTTCGGTTCTCCGGGCGTGCCGGCCTCACCGTTGCGCTTCCGCTGACCTACATGAACAATTCGGGTGCAGTCATTCCGTGGCTCTTGCGTCGGACTGGACAGATGGTAGAGGATACGGTTGTCGTAACGGACAACATGGATCTTCCCCCGGGAGCGCTGCGGCTGAAGCGAGGTGGGCGGAACCGGGCACACCGGGGCATCGCATCTGTGCTCGATACACTGGGCTGCGAGCAGTTCCTTCGTCTGTACATCGGTATCGGACGTCCTTCGTCGGGAAAGAGTGTAGTGGACCATGTGCTGTCGAAGCCTGATCGCGAAGAGCTCGCTGCGGTGCGTGATGCCATTTCTACAGCTGCTGCCGCGCTCGTGAAACTTGCCGAATCGAATCCTGAAGAAGTAATGAATGACCTCAATCGAAGAGGTTGAGAGAGCTGCACGAAAGACTGGAAACCACGTCAGCGGCCACCGAACATCCGTGATTGCGGTATCTGGTGGGGTGGATAGTGTCGTGCTTGCGTCAGTCGTCTCGCGGCTCCTTTCGCGTCACCTTGCACCGGTTCTGGCACATTTTACCCATCTGACCCGAACACCGGCGGAGCACGAGCGTGACCTGAACACGGTTCGTAAGCTTGCCGCACGACTCGGGCTCCCGCTCTACAGTGGCAGTCAGAACGAGTTTAGCAGACAGTTGGAGAAGGCCGGCGGCCCGGAGAGTACCGCGCGGGAAGCGCGGTATCGGTTTCTCGTAGAAGTCTGCCTCGCGTGCGGGGCGTCGCTGCTCCTCACCGCACACACGCTGGATGATCAGATCGAGACACTGAGTATGCGCCTGCTCGCCGGGATTGATTCCCGACTTCTTGCTGGGATAGATGAGTTGAGTTATCGGGGCTTCGTAACTGTTCTCAGGCCGTTTTTGGAGACGAGAAAGAGTGACATAGTGGAGTACGCACGCTTTCACTCGCTCGTCTGGAACGAGGATCGTACCAATAGCGAGAATCGTTTCCGTCGGAACCTTGTTCGTAACCTTATCTTGCCGGCTGCGCGGGAGTCCTGGCCCTCGCTTGATCACGATATTCTATTGATACGAAACGAGATGAGCAGAAGAGCTCTGGCTATCCGGGATAGAGCATCCACATTTGAGCGTACTCCGCTGGCTGGAGGGCTCTCGGTTGATGCTCATTCGTTTTTCTCCTCCAGTGATCAGGTTCGGCTCGAACTTCTTTATAGTATGATCCTGGAGCTCGGACTTCTCTCCCGACGGGACCGACCTTCCCACCGGTTTTTCGCTCCGCTACTGGGGACCGGGAAAAGAACGCCAGGCACTCTGGTCAATGGACGCGGCATGAGGATCTTCCTATCCGGGAGCAGACTCGTAATCGCTCCTGTGTTGTCCGGTTCTGACAAACTCGGTATCTTCGAAGAGCAGAGGAGTAGTCTTCACAGTGAAGGAAGCCCATGAGCGAAGATCAGAACAACAACAACCGGCCTGACCCGGGACCGTTTAACTTCAACTTCAAAAATAACAAATTCGCCCTTGTGCTTCTTTTGTCGTTGTTTGGCATCATTCTCCTTCTGCTCTCGTCCCCGACTGCGCAATCGGGGATGGAGATCGAGTACACCACATTTCTCGATTACGTGGAGCAGAACCGCGTGGAGTCGGTGACGATCATCGGGCAGAATGAGATTCGTGGTCGTCTCAACGGTGTAGCGGGAGAGGGTGGTCTATTCCAGACCCGCATTCCCTATTTCGATGATGAACTGATGCAGATACTGAGGGAGAGTAACGTTCCCACTTCCGGTCGCCAGCCAACGGTGCCCGCCTGGCAGATCCTCCTGAATCTGGTGCCGTGGCTCTTTCTCATAGGATTCGCCTGGTTTATGTTCCGTCAGGTTCAGGGTAGTGGTAACAAGGCGTTCGCGTTTGGTAAAAGCAAGGCAAAGAAGTATATAGACGATGGAAAGCGTATCACGTTCGCCGATGTCGCTGGGCAGGCGGAGGCTAAGTATGAGCTTCAGGAAGTCGTGCAGTTTCTGAAGAACCCCGCGAAGTTCACGCGAATGGGAGCGAAGATACCCAAAGGTGTTCTTTTGGTCGGGATGCCGGGTACCGGCAAAACACTCCTTGCCAAGGCATCGGCGGGTGAAGCCGGTGTGCCCTTTTTTCACATGTCCGGTAGCGACTTTGTCGAGATGTTTGTTGGTGTTGGCGCGAGCCGCGTTCGTGATCTTTTTGAACAGGGACGAAAGAGCGCACCCTGCATCCTGTTCATTGATGAGCTCGATGCGGTTGGTCGTACCCGTGGGGCCGGCTACGGCGGCGGGCACGATGAGCGGGAGCAGACGCTGAATCAGATGCTCGTGGAGATGGATGGGTTTGATACCAAGGACGGTGTGATCATTCTAGCCGCGACAAACCGGGCGGACGTACTTGACCCTGCGCTGATGCGTCCCGGTAGATTCGACCGACAGGTTGTCGTGGACATGCCCGACCAGCAGGAGCGTGAAGCAATCCTTAAGATTCACGCTGCCAAGGTGCCACTAAGCCCGAAGGTTGATCTTACCCGTGTAGCGCGGGCTACACCTGGATGCTCTGGGGCAGACATTGCCAACCTGGTCAATGAGGCTGCCCTCTATGCGGCTCGTGGGAACCGAGAGCTGGTACAGATGGACGACTTTGAGGAAGCTCGCGACAAGATCATGATGGGCGTCGCGCGCCGTTCCCGGGTTTTCACGGATGACGAGAAGCGTAAAACAGCCTGCCACGAAGCCGGACACGCGCTGTTGCATTACTATCTTCCGAACGCGGATCCCCTGCACAAGGTAACCATCGTTCCTCGAGGACGCGCGCTTGGAGTTGCCTTCTCCCTTCCGGAGAAGGATAGCTACTCCCACAGCCGTGGTTGGTTGCTCGATCGGATCAAGATCGCGTATGGCGGATACATTGCTGAGAAACTGTTCTACAGCGAGACTACCACCGGGACCCAGGCTGATCTTTCCCAGGCCACGCAGCTCGCACGGCGCATGGTGACCGAGTGGGGGATGAGTCCGCTCGGACCTGTCGCATATGGGCAGGAAGATCAGCCAATCTTTCTGGGGAAGGAGATCGCGCGGCACAAGGATTATTCAGAACAGAAGGCCCGGGAGATCGATGACGCGATTCATGAGATTCTCAATGATGCTTTCAAAGACGCGGAGTCCATTCTCACTGAGCACCGGGATCAGGTAGAGAAGCTGACACAGGCTCTCGTAGACAAGGAAACCCTTGTGGATCACCAGGTGCGGTCACTGCTCGGTTTCCAAAGACGCCAGAACTTCCTTGATCTGGGTGACGACGGAGACGGAGACTCCACTGAGAGTTGAACCGGCTCCTCGATCTACCGATTGATAGGGTATGAGTAAACGCCGGGTACTACGCCTGTTTCTGATTGCCATTTCCACCGCGGCCACTGCGACGCCGGCTCCCGTGATTGCTGAGCTCTACGTAGCGGAGGGTCTTGCTGCGTTGGCCTCCGGCACCTTTGAACAGGCTTCCTCCCTTGCCGAAAGAGCGCTGGAGTTCGATGCACTGAGCTCGGATGCCTTGGCGCTTCGAGCCCGCGCGTCCATGCACGAGCAGCCGAACACCCTGATGGCCGTGGAAGATCTTGAGCAGGCACTCGCGCTACAGCGTTTCAGTCAGAGTTCTCCAATCCAGGCGGCAATTTCGCTTGCTTCCCTTTACAACCGTGTTCGTGAATGGGAGCGTAGCCGAGTACTCCTTGAAGGGCTCGAGCTGCCACCTGGGCTGCCTTGGGAGCGTCGTGCCGACCTTTCTCTTGAGTACATACGTGCGTTGTACGGACTTTCAATGTTTCGGGAAGGAGACAGTGCTCTTTCTCAAGCCCGTGAGCTCCATCCGAATGATGCTCGTCTGTTCAAGCTGTCACTTACAAGAGAGTCCGTCCCGTCCCTCGACTATCGACGTGAACTCGACCGCCTGATCGCCGCAGCCGAAGGACCAGTCGACTTCGAGCAGCGGCCGCAACGACAGGCGCTCGGAGAGCTGATTCTTTCCTATGGGCTCCACGCCCCGACTACTCTCGAGCGAGAGTGGGCAGCCCAAGAGTATCTGAGATTGGAGTTCGAAGATCCATTAGTTTCCGTGCTGTTTCTACCCGAGAGTCGTGAGCGGGCGTCCGATCTCTTTTCGCGTTTTAACGGTAGTGCCTCCCTGCTGACGATTGAGCGCTTTCTGGCCCACGACAGCATCGATCTCATTGAGGGTGAGCTTGACTCATTTTCAGGATTTGCTCGACTCGATGAGAACCGGGATGGATTCTGGGAGCTCGAATACCAGGTGATGGACGGTATGGTATCCCGGGTTGCCCGTGATCTGAACCAGGACGGTCTGGCGGAGGTTTCCGTCTTCTTTGAGGGAGGTGAGGTTGCGGGAGCGCGGGTTGAGAGTCCTTTAGGAAGCTTCGAGCTTTCTTTTCAACTCTATCCGTTCGTCCATCAGTTTTCTGTGGAGACAGAGGAGGGTGAAGAGCGTTTCGTGCTGCGCCCTCGGAGCACCGTTTCGCGACTGCTGAGAGAGGTTCCTCTCTCCGGACCGCGGCTTGCGCAACTACCGCAGCTTGTAGATGGGATACGCGTCCCAGATGTTGCGGAAGCACGGACCCAGGCGGTTCGTATCGATAGATTCGATGAACTTGGTCGTCGTTACGAGCGGACATACCAGGCCGGGGGTTCCATGGTGCTTGTTGCACGGGATGAGAATCGTGACGGTGAGTTCGACTCGCTCACAATCCAGAGCGGCGGCCTTGCTACTCAAAGAGTTCGGGACATTGACTACGACGGTTACTTTGAAACTGTGGAGGATTTTCGTAGCGGACGCAGGGTTGCCATGGCTATCGACGAAGATGATGACGGTTTTCCGGAGGTAGTCGAGTATGATCGCGGAACGACAATCAGGGAGTGGGACTTGAATCAGGACGGTAGAATTGATGTGAGAGAGTTTCTCAATTGGACTGACTCGGTCATCAGAGAGTTTCCATTGTTGGAGCAGGAATGAAAAGAGTATGTAGATCGTGGACCGTTGTCGTAGTTGGTGCGCTTGTAATAGGTGCGTGTGCTACTCCACCGGAACCGACAGATGCGAGCCGTGCTCAAGTGATTCGATTGGAGCTCGAGGGCCTTCTTTCAGATGGTGAACCGCAGCGGGTCATCCCCCGGGTGACGGCATTGCGAGACGAAGAGATAATTCCTGCGTCGGAGTTGGATCGGTATTTCGAACTGAGTGTGGCCCGGATTATCCAACAGTTCGATGACGCCATGGAGAGCGCCGAGTATGGAGCGGCACTCAGTGCCTGGCACTCACTCAGAGCCCTTGGAATCGAACCGTCGGGCAATGAGGACGCGAGTGCACTCGAATCTTCACTGCTTGCCGGGAAAGCAGAAGCTCTATTTGATGAAGGTAACTCTGCGGCAGCCCTCGCGGTGCTTCTCCAGGCGCCATCACCCGGATTGCTGTCGGCACAGTTGCTCGAGCTCGGGATTGCCGCGGCAATCAGTCTCAACAACAGGGCGGCGGCGGCCGTACTTGCTGACGCGCTTGAGCCTCAGGGAAATCTACAAGAAGAGATCAGACTCTTTCTATCCGGTCGAGAGCTTCCGGTTGAGATGCTCGATGGAGTGGTCACAGTACTTGTGAATAGAGGGCTTCGGCTCGAGGGGGGTGTTGGCATACCGGATCGTGTGATCGGGAGCGGCTTCTTTGTGGATCCCCGCGGATACATTATTACCAACTATCACGTTATCGAAAGTGAGGTAGACCCGGAGTATGAAGGATACTCAAGACTTCATGTGAGATTGCGGGGTGACCGCGCGACAAGGGTTCCGGCAAGAGTTGTAGGATTCAGCCCCGTTTTTGACATTGCGCTGCTGAAGGTGGAGCTGAACGCGCCCTACGTGTTCAGTTTTTCTGACGCTCGGGAGCTGCGCCCCGGTGCCTCTATCGTAGCCATTGGATCGCCTGGAGGTCTTGAAAACAGCATCAGCTCCGGGGTGATCTCCGCCACCGGACGCCGCTTTCTCCAGATGGGAGAGACCATGCAGATTGATGTTCCTATCAATCCAGGTAACTCGGGCGGGCCCTTGTTGGATGAGAACGGACAGTTGGTAGGAGTAGTTTTTGCCGGTATCGAGCAGTTTGAGGGGGTCAACTTTGCAATCCCCGCCTATTGGATCAACCGGTTTCTTCCGCTGTTGTACGAACCTGGCGCCGTCCCCCATCCCTGGTTTGGTGTTGCTGTTGAACAGCATGACGAGGGGCTTGAGGTGATCTATGTTGTCCTTGGGAGTCCTGCGGAGCAGGCAGGCCTTCGCGTAGGGGATGTTGTTACATCGATCAATGGTGTAGAAGTCTCCACCGTTCCCGAGGCTCATGATCTGCTTCTCGAACGCTCGCCAGGGACTCTGATTCGACTTGATCTTGAGAGGGCAGGCGGGAGGCAGTCTGTCTACGCAGCTCTCACAGAGCGTCCTCGGCGCCCGGTAGTTGACGCGCTGGACAACGACCTTCGCGAACGGTTGTATCCGGTGCTCTACGGTATGAGGGTGGAACGTTCCGGGCGGGACTTCTTTCGCCAGGTGTATACGGTGAATCGGGTGTATCGTGGCACTACCGCAGACGAGATAGGCATTAGCACAGGTGATCGCTTCACGGAACTGGGCTTTGACTTGATCTCAGAGAGTCAGGTAGTGTTGTTGCAGATGTTTATTCAGAAGCGAACTGACGGATTCATGCGAACGAATATCCAGATTCCGGCATTTTCCGAACGGGACAACTTTCTTTAGGCGAGGGTAGTTTGGACTCATATCGGGTCGTCATTGTAGAGGATGAGAGCATTGTAGCCCTCGATATCAAGACGCAACTCGAGCGTGAGGGGTACGTAGTTCCCGGCATATTTGCTACCGGCGAAGAAGCTATAACAGCTCTCCCAGGGCTCCGGTGCGACCTGGTTCTCCTTGATATCAGACTGCGTGGGGAAATGGATGGAGTTGAAACCGCGGATGTTGTGAAATCAAAATTTCATCTGCCGGTTATTCTGTTGACGGCCTTTGGAGACGAACAGACGCTCCAGCGAGCAAAGCTAGCGCAGCCGTTTGCGTTCATTCTCAAGCCTTTTGACGACAAGGAACTGCGCAATGCGATTGTCATATCGCTGTACCGGCACAATATGGAGCAGACGCTTCATGAGCGGGAGGCGCTTTTCAGCACTACCCTTGAAAGTATCAAGGACGGTGTGATCGTCACCGACGAGCAGTACCGCGTGAAGTTCATGAACAGTGTAGCCGAAAGCGTGCTGCGCGCATCCGGGTCCGAGGTCATTGGCAGACCACTCGGGGAGTGTGTGACGTTCAGCGACGATGCCGGCGATCAAGTGGACCCGACGATTGCCCGCTCCCAGACACTTCAGCTACAAGCTCACAGCGGCGTCACTGTTCCCGTTCGTGTCTCGGTGACACCCCTGCACGGCCAATCGGGGTCGCGAAACGGATGGGTGTTTGCGGTTCAGGACATTTCCGAGCAGCTCGCTCAGCAAAAGAAGCTTCGTGACCGAGAGGAGCAGCTCCGTCGCAGTCAGCGGATGGAGGCGATTGGTCGGCTTACCGGGGGAATCGCACACGACTTCAACAACCTTCTTACCGTCATTATGGGGTATTCAAAGCTGCTTGCAGAAGAGATCAACGCGATTGACGACTACGATGTCAGTTCTCTCAAGGAGGACGTTGACGGTATTCAACGAGCGAGCGTTCGAAGCGCTGCGCTGACAAGGCAACTGCTTGCGTTCAGCCGAAATCAGGTGATGGAGCCTCGGGACATTGACGTCAATCAGATCATCAGTGACATGGAGAAGATGCTTCAGCGTATGGTCAGTGAAGATGTCATCACTCAAGTGGACCTGCTTGCACACCCGTCTGTCGTGCACGCTGATCCGAGTCAGCTCGAGCAGGTACTGATGAATCTGGCAGTAAACGCCCGAGACGCGATGCCCAACGGAGGCCGTCTTGCAATCCGTACTGAGACCCGCGCACTTGGCGATCATGAGCTGACCGCCGGCTCGGGTCTCGCGCCGGGGACGTATGTACTCATTGCGGTCAGGGATACCGGAACCGGGATGGCAAGGGAGACTGCCGACCACATCTTTGAACCGTTCTTTACCACCAAGGAGCCTGGCCGGGGGACGGGCCTGGGCCTGAGTACGGTTTATGGAATTGTCGCTCAGAGTGGCGGTTTTATCGACATGGATACAAAGTTGGGCCACGGGACCACATTCCGTATCTTTCTTCCACTTCGGGCCAGGACCGCCTCTGAGAACGGGGGTCATCTGGAGTTTGGTCCTGGAACGGAGGGAGACGAGACAGTTCTTCTGGTTGAAGACGAGCAGGCGGTGAGGGAACTTCTGGCGCGCGTGCTCCGACGACGCGGCTACAACGTCCTGGTGGCATCAAATGCCGGAGAAGCGTTGCTCATGCATGAGGAGCACGGCGAACAGGTCCGGCTCCTGATAACGGATGTTGTTATGCCGCATATGGCCGGCACTCGCCTGGTGGAGCGGGTCCGCGCGGACAGACCCGATCTCAAGGTCCTCTTTGTTTCGGCGTACCCCGAGAGCTACCTCAGTGCCGATGAGCGCACTGATCTGGGCTTATCGTACATGCAGAAGCCGGTCGATCCGACTGCCTTTCTGGAACGCGTGCGAAGCATTCTGGACGAGTAGTCCCGCTTCAGCTATATTGAGCCACTCCTATGGGCCAAGACACAATCCGCAACTTCTGTATCATAGCGCATATAGACCACGGTAAGAGCACGCTGGCCGATCGATTCATTCAACGTGCCAAGATCATTGCCGAGCGCGAGTTCAAAGATCAAATCCTTGATAGTATGGATATTGAGCGCGAGCGTGGCATCACAATCAAGAGCCAGGCGGTCACCCTTCCGTACGTCGGCGAAGACGGTCGGACGTATCAGCTCAATCTGGTAGATACCCCGGGTCATGTAGACTTCTCCTACGAGGTATCCCGGGCTATAAGCTCATGTGACGGTGCCCTTCTACTTATAGATGCGGCGCAGGGCGTCGAGGCGCAGACGCTGAGCAATCTCTACATGGCCATGGAGCATGACCTGGAAATCGTGCCGGTGATCAATAAAATTGATCTGCCGGGTGCCAACGTTCCTGCTGTTCTTGAAGAGATTGAGCACGAGCTTGGTCTGGACTCCGAAACGGCGGTTGCGATCTCTGCAAAGACCGGCGAAGGAATCCCGGAGCTGCTGGAGACACTTGTTCGACGGGTACCGCCCCCGTCGGGGGACCCGGATGCGCCGCTTCGGGCGCTTGTGTTCGATTCCCACTACGACTCTTACCGTGGCGTCATTGTTCACGTTAGGGTGTTCGACGGCGCGTTGCGACGAGGAGATGAGATTCTAGTTTGGAACAGCGCGGCACGCTATGAGATTGAAGAGACAGGGGAGTTTCGCATTCTGCTTGCCGGTACAGAGGAGCTGCGGGCAGGAAACGTTGGCTATTTCATAGCCGGCATCAAGAACATCTCCGATATACGGGTTGGCGATACAGTAACGCTCGCGAATCGGCGATGTGAAGAGCCTCTGCCCGGCTTCCGCGAAGTAAAACCGGTTGTGTTCAGCTCAATCTATCCGGTGGATGCGAACGACTATGATGAGCTTCTATCCGCAATGGAGCGGCTCACGCTCAACGATGCCTCACTTGTCTACGAGAAAGACAACTCCGCGGCCCTTGGGTTCGGTTTTCGTTGTGGATTTCTTGGATTGCTCCATCTGGAGGTTGTACAGGAACGACTGGAGCGCGAGTGGAACTTATCGATTGTGCTCACAGCTCCGTCTGTCATCTACCGGTTGACTCTGTCCGACGGCAGCCAGATCAAGATTGACAATCCGGAGCGTTATCCTGGCTCCGGGGAGGTTGAGCACGCCGAGGAGCCGTACATCCGGGCCGATATTATGACCCCTACCGACTACCTGGGGAATATCATGACCCTCTGTACCGAGAAGCGGGGTGTTCAGATCAGCATGAGCTATCTTCATGAGACCCGCGTCGAGATTGCTTACGAGATGCCGCTTGCTGAAGTTCTCTTTGATTTCTACGATAAGCTCAAGAGTGTGAGCCGTGGCTACGCGTCCTTCGATTACGACGTTATCGGTTACCGGGAAACCCAGGTCGTGAAACTCGACATTCTGGTCAATGGCAGACCAGTCGATGCCCTCAGCCAACTCGTCTTCAGAGACAGTGCGGCGAAAAGAGCACGTCAGATATGTCAACGGCTGCGTGACGAGATTCCCCGACATCAATTCAAGATTCCCATCCAGGGTGCAGTCGGCAGCACCATCATTGCCCGTGAGACGATCAACGCACTGCGCAAGGACGTTACCGCGAAGTGCTACGGCGGA
Organism: uncultured Spirochaetaceae bacterium; assembly: GCA_964599075.1. Classification (GTDB taxonomy): domain Bacteria; phylum Spirochaetota; class Spirochaetia; order DSM-27196; family SLST01; genus SLST01. Next base: position 46,838 of record CAZREG010000015.1, read on the forward strand.
GACATCAGTCGCAAACGAAAATTGCTGGAAAAGCAACGAGAGGGTAAGAAGCGGATGAAAATTGTTGGAAACGTCGAAATTCCGCAGAGCGCTTTTCTTTCTGCTCTCAAGACGGATGAAGACTGACAAGCGATCTGCTAAGCTGCCAGCGCTCAAGAAAGTAGCTCGCGAGCACGCGCACCGACTCAGAGCGCCGAGCGTCTTTGCTCTCACCATGAAAACCGGCAATGTCATAGAGATAATCACATGCGGAAATCTCAACTGGGCCTGCCTGTGGCGAAAGGAAGCTGTCAAGGTAAGAAAGCTCCCGATCAATGAATTCAGCTAACTCCGCTCTTGTCGCCGGTCTTGTTGTATCGGTCCCAAGCGCTGAATTGATCAAATTTGTGTCGAGCAGGCGCCTGATACGCTCTGCTGCTTCATCTGTACTGACTGCGGTTGCTCCTACCGGAAGACCCGAAGGCTCTATCTGAAACACCGTGCGCGAGCCTATGGCACGGGCAAGCTCTTTGGCGTAGCCACTGAGGACGAGGGTTGTTTCGCACATGCCTCCGATCGCCGAGGGAGCATGGACCCTGTTAATATGGAGGGTGTAGTCACCAGGTGGATGAAAACGGTCGGCATGAGCAAGCCGCCAAAGGGCCGAAGGGGTGCCGCGAGCATGCGTCTGGCCGGGATTGACCGCAAAGTCGAGCCCGGTGAGGAATACTGGATTTGAAGTGATAGACAGAGCTAAAGTGACCGCGGTAACCCCTACTGAACCAAGCGGGGGTAGTATACGGTTGATTCCAGGAAGGCGGGCGACTCGATCAAGAACGGTGACTGCGGCATAGCGTGAGAGAACCCATGCACATCGACTGTGGAGCGAAACGGCCGCGGGAGCTGAACCAAGGTCTGCCACGAGAGTGTATCTGTTCGTTTTGCTTCCGAGGAAGTCGTAGGCATTTGCCAGCTGCGCTTCCACTGCAACGACCATCTCCGGATAGATACCCGCACCGGCAAGTGCTGGCAAGGCAGTATCAACGGCCACGAGGGTTATCTGATCGCGGAGCTCACAGAGGAGTCCTATCGAGCGATCAAGTGAGGGACCGGCGCCGGCGACGACAACCGGTTTATCCGAGTACGGAACCGGTGTTTGATCCATAAGACGGGGGATATTGCACGCGATGTTTCGTATCCAGAGTCTACCCATAGCTCTTAGCGTGAGTCTGTTCTGCCAGACGATCTGAATCTGCCGGTCCAGTAGGTCGCGAACCCGGCGATACGTATCACGATGGAGCATGGCTGATGGCCCGGTGGTCAGCTCAATCACGCGCCGATACCTGCCTGTCTCTATGGCAGAAAGAACCGAAGCAATTGACTCTTGTCCGGTATCAACAACAGAGACTCTGTTGACAGTCAATTGAGGGAGGTGTTCCCGAGCCAGGCGGAGCAATGCAGGCTCCGCCTCAATTCCTATAACCCAGCACTGTTCTCCTGCTTTTTGAAGTAATTCATCAAGACCATACCAGAGTAGAGGGGATTGCCAGAGGATAATGCTGTCTGGGGACGCCGCAAGTCGTTGTGTCCGAAAACTTGCGTCGTGAATCGGTTTGGATGAGTAGAGCTTTCTTCCCCTGAAGATTACCTGTGTACCGTCAGGCGAGCTGGAGAGCTCAAGTTCATCCGCCACCGTTACCTGTTTGCCACCAAGCGATTGTAGGTAGAGGTGAAGTTGTTCACCAACAGCGCCTCGTCAACAATTGCCTCTTCAAGATCTTCTCCTGAGAGCGCCTGAATGACCCGAGGTCCGTTACCAGAGAGCTGCGCCGTGGCTTCTTCTGTTGCCGAACGCTGATCTGCAAGCTGAAGGACGAAGATATAGTCGCGAACAACAAACGGATCTGTTACATCGTTCTCATCTAGCCGAAATAGATCGATAAAGAAATCCTGTCGGGTCGCAGCGGCCGCAAGAACTTCATTTGACGGCGCGGTCACGCGACCGAAATATGGCGTATTGCCGTAGTTCACCGGGAAGAAACCTGTTGTTTGTGGTGACTGGTTTGCCGCCGCTGCCGCCGCTTGGAAGCCCTCGCTGCGAGCCTGGATCACGAATGACTCCGCCTGCGCAGTGAGGAAGTCTTCAATGATCCCCCGTTCGAAGGTGTTCATGTAGCTTCTGACCTCTGTCACAACATCATCACTGTTGAAATCAGGTGCGATGGGTGTTTCATCCATTCGGTAGATAGCCCAGCCGAAGGTGGTCGCAAGGACCCCGCTTAGCTCACCGTTTTCGAGAGAAAAGATCTGATCTACGGTGTCGGTGTCTTCGAAATCAGGTTCGAGTTCATGATAGTAGACGAACCCCATGTCACCACCGTCGCTTCCGTAGATGTCCGCACTCTGGTTTCTGGCGATATCCTCAAAGGTAGCCTGTCCACTCTGAATCTGCTGGAGAAGCTGGCCCGCATCCGCCTCACTTGAGTTGATCGATATAATTGAGAGGTTCGCACGTCTAAAGCGCCGCGCGTTGGCTTCGCCGTAAGCAACGACCTCAGACTCAGGGAAACTTGAGAATGCGAACTGTACAAAACGAAACTGCCGCTCAGGCCCAGCCATATCTACAATAAACTGCTCTTCGGCGGTGGACACTTCCGGGAGCCTGAAGAGTGTTTCCCCAAAGACGGTGTTGAGGTAGCTGAATTGCTGATTAGAGGCAAGGTCTCGAAGCTCGAAGGGAAGTCGAAGATCGGTTCGTACCTGATGGTCGATTATGAGATCCCGGGTGTACTGTTGCAACAGGAATCGTTGCTGGGTCGGCATGCTCTCGTACTCGTCACGATCGAAGCGTCCGCCTACCTGAAACTCCGGTCGCTGAGCCATTGCGCGATCCTGGCCTCGCTGAGAAAGCGAAAGACCCACACTCGTGGCGTGCTGGAGAAGGGCCTGGTGACGCACCGCGCGGGTAAATGCCTCTCGGTAGACCTGATTAACCACCAGATTTGTGATCTGCTGACCGCTCTGTTCAACCTGCTGAGCAATGCCTTCGTACTGACGAACCATGTAGCTGCCTGCTTCCATAACTATCTGCTCGCCGGCATAGGTTCCGAAGGCCCGAGAGGTACTTCCGGCGATCCCGCTGAGAGCAGGAGCGCCTACAAAGGCGACCACAATTATGATCAGCAGGATAACTGTGAACACGTATGTCACCGTCTTGCCGGTTGATCTGTGCGGTTTCTTCTGCTCTGAATCAGACTCGTTTTTCTTCATTCTTTTTCTCGATCTGGTGGGGGTAGAAGTAACGTAAACCAGTAGCATCCGTATGTCAATCTTTGTGGTATGAACAACCGTGTTGGTAAAGCAGAGATAGCATGTTTCCCGGTAAGGAGTA
>CAZREG010000016.1:0-14094 GCA_964599075.1 uncultured Spirochaetaceae bacterium
GTATGCAATGCTTGATTTAAGCTTTGCCGATCAGCACGGTCGGTGACACTACACAAAATCAACCCATCCATCAGACCGCGACCGTGGGCTGGGCCTACGGCGCGGTTATGACTATTGTACCAACAAGGAGTCACGGATGAGTCTCAAAGGAAAGACCGTTGGAATATTCGTCGGACCGGGGTTTGAAGATCTTGAGTTCTGGGTACCGTACATGCGTCTCCAGGAAGAGGGAGCAACACTCCGTATTATTGGAACGCAGGCTGAACAGACCCATGCAAGTAAGCATGGGTGCCTGACTGCCACCAGCGAGGTTGCTGCACGGGAGGTTTCCTCGCAGACGCTCGCCGGCGTTGTGGTGCCCGGAGGCTGGTGTCCGGACAAGATCCGCCGGGACCCGGACGTTCAGCGCATCGTGCGCGAGACCTATGAGGCTGGACGCCCGGTCGGTCTTATCTGCCACGCCGGACTTGTAGGAATCTCAGCCGGCATTGTGAAGGGGCACCGGGCAACCGGGAGTGAGGGAATCAAGGATGATCTGATCAATGCCGGGGCGACCTGGGTGGACGAATCTGCATTTGTGGATGGACCGATCGTCTGGGGCCGCGTTGTTGCAGACATTCCCAACTTCTGTCGACTGCTTGTGGCGGCGCTCACATGACAGATATCTCCGCCCGATTCGAGCAGTGGTGGAGCGGCACCCTCGGCGGACGTCCGCTCATGCGACTGGTGGGAAAGCGGGCGCAGCCGGAGGAAGAGATGGAGGCCGTGGGCCCACCGACGACTGCGAAGGAGCAGTTTCTTGACGTTCACCGCCGGGCCAGTGAGTTGCGTAATCACCTGCGGATGCACCGTTACCTCGCCGAAGCCTACCCTTTTCTTACGGTGGATATTGGACCTGGCTCCATTGCCACCTACCTGGGCTCTGACCCGGTGTTTCGCTGGGAGTCGGTCTGGTTCAGCGAGTGCATAGACTCGTGGGACCAGTGGGATGCGGTACGCTACGACCCAGAGAACGAATGGTGGATATGCCACCAAAACGCGATCAGTGAGGCCGTGAGGCTTGCCGACGGGCGGTTCAGGGTCGCGATCCCGGATCTGGTTGAGAACATCGATATTTTTGCGGCAATGCGGGGGCCGGAGCAGACCTGTCTTGATCTCATGGACGATCCGGCCAGAGTTCACGCGGCAGTCACAAAGATTGATCAGCTCTACTTCACCTACTACGACCGGATGTATGAGCTCACGCGTGAAGCGGACGGCAGCAGTTGTTTCACCGCGTTTGCCGTGCAGGGCTCAGGAAAGAGTGCCAAGGTGCAGTGTGATTTTTCCGCACTGATGTCCCCGGCGCAGTTTCGCGAGTTCATAGTTCCGTCGCTTCGTGCACAGTGCCGCGCTCTCGACCATTCTCTCTACCACCTTGACGGGCCGGATGCAATTCGCCACGTCCCGGCACTTATGGAGATTGAGGAGCTGCAGGCTCTTCAGTTTGCAAGTGGAGCGGGCAATCCCGCGGGAGACGACGAGCGCTGGTTCCCCGTGTACGAGCAGGTGCGCAAGGCGGGCAAATCTCTCTGGATATCCCTTGGTGAGGCATCAGTGGAGAGACTCCTGGCCAGCACCAACCGTCTCGCGTCCAGTTTTGGATGTGAGGCACTCTACCTCCTCTACCCCGTCGTGTCGGACACCGATGCGCTTCACATCCTTGGGGAGACGCAGGCACGCTGGGGAACGGCGTAACAGCGCCTACCCTGCCGACCGGTCAACTTCTTCGCGCGCGATCTGTGACCAACGGTCAAAACGCTCGGGATGATGATCGCAGGTATGCGTGTCCTTGAGAATCATCTCGAGCACGGCATGATGCTCCAAAGCCGTCTCCAGCGCCGTTCGAATGTAGGCCCGAACGTCTGGCTCACGGAACTCTCCCACCAGGTGCATCGGCTTTGGTTTCCAGCTCAGGATGTAGTCCTGACCAAGCTGTTCCGCCGCGACTCGGAAGTCCGCCCAGGGAGAGATGGAGAGCCTGCGAATCCCGGGGACAGTGAGGACCAGATCAATACGATCCGTAAGCGGTTCGCAGCAGCCGTAGCCGGTCAGCGCGAACGGGTCGAGCAGGCGTCGCTCATACTGAAGCGCAAACTCTTCGTGCTGTGCCGGCCCAACACTTGCAAGCTCCTGACTCTCCGCGCTCGCCCACATGTCCGACGGTTCTACCCGCTGCGGATCGTAGCCGGGGAGCGGGATCTCATCCGTATACCCCACCCCGCCGGAGCTGTGGTAGGTGGAGTCGTTGTTGAGCTCAAGAAGATTCAGATCCTGGTACTGCCTGAGCACCTCCTGATGCCCACGGACAAAGAACTCCATGGTGTCGTGCAGGAGCTGTGGCTCTTCAAACATGTCGACCATCATCTGCTCGAGCCCACGGAGATAGGTATACTGCTGCATGAGGTGGTAAGAGACGTGGGCAACCCCGCTGAGCCTCACACCCAGGATGTCACCAAACAGCTCCTCGGCCCTGGTAAGCCGTCGTTGTGATTCAGTCTGGTTGTGGGAGATACGAGGAATCTGCAGACTGTCCAGATCATCCCGGCTGTTGAGGACCGGCTTGAAGGCCCAGGCACCACGGCTCTCCGTGACCTCATGCCGTGCCGGCTGCAGACCCCATCCGGTCGAGCTGATTGCCCGCGGGATCTTCCATTCGGCCTCAATTACGGTGTCGTCCACGAAGTGCTCATGGTGATAGACTCGCATTCGCAGCTCCCGTTCGATCCCGCGGGCCTCCGGGTCCTCGCACACCAGCGAGTCCGGCGGAAGGAGTTCAACCCACCCGCCCTCAGGAAAGAGCAGGATCATCGGCCGCGCCGGCTGCAGAGCATTGTGACGCTTCCAAAGGGTGCGCCGTTCCTGCTGGACAGGAAGCTCGGCGATCTCACGAACACGACGCGCAAGGTCACGAAGAACAGATCTCTCGTGGTGATTCACGCCTCTATGGTAGCGGTAATCTGGAAGCGCGTCAGCCATCGGCTCTCGGAGGCAGGCGTTATACGTGTTACTCCTGATTCAGTATGATAGAGAGCGTCAGGAAAGGAGGGAGTGTATGAGCGAGCTGCTTGTTGGATCAGGATTGTTCGTATACCGGGCGAATCACGAATGGGCGACGCTTCCCGGGGGCTACGAGTTTGGGACCACGCACGGTGTAGTGGAGGATTCGAAGGGATATATCTACATTCACCACACGGCAAGCCCGAGCATATTTGTCTTCTCCCCGGACGGGGCCTTTGTGCGCGCGTTTGGAGAGGCGTATGAAGGTGGCGCCCACGGAATGCATCTCTCCCGCGAGTCAGACGGAGAGTTTCTCTACCTCGCAGCAACCACGCTCGGGTTCGTTGCCAAAGTCACCCTGGAGGGCGAGGAGCTGCTGCGCATAGAGACCCCGCCAAGACCGGACATCTATGACTCAGAACAGAAGTTTATTCCCACCGAAACCACAGTCGCGCCGGACGGCACCATCTACATTGCCGACGGCTATGGACAGAGCTGGATTCACCGTTTCGCGCAGGACGGATCATACCTGGACAGCTTTGGTGGGCCAGGCTCTGAGCCGGGCAGGCTCAACTGTCCACACGGTATCATGCTCGATGAAAGATCAGGCGTACCCAGGATTCTTGTCTCCGACCGAGGGAACGTCCGATTGCAGTACTTCTCCCTCACCGGAGAGTATCAGTCGACGGTCTCCGGAATGCTTCGCCACCCGTGCACCACGATTGAGTGGAAGGATCACCTGTTTATACCAGACCTCTACAGCCGACTCACGATTCTGGGGCCGGATGACGCGCTGGTCACCCACCTTGCAGATTGGCCCGACTGCTGGAAGCGGGAGGGATGGCCCAATCTGCCCCGGAGTGAATGGCGGCCCGGCAAAGTAAGCTCACCGCACGATCTGCATGTCGACGGCTCGGGAAACATCTACCTCGCCGAGTGGCTGAGTGAGGGGACCGGGAAGGTCACAAAGTTCGAAAAACTGTAGGATACAGAGCCATGAATCAACGACGTCAGCTGAGTCAGGAGGAGGCGGCCGCACTCTGGGCGCGAGCGGCAGAGCTGCAGGAGCAGGCGCGCAACCAAAGCAACGATCTCCAGAGGAGCATTGAGGCCGCTCGCCCTGATGCCATCTCGCAAGAGATAGCGCATCAGGCAGCGGTTGAGTCCGGGATCGACTCGCGGTTTATTGATTCTGCCGCACTCCAGCTTGCAACAGAACATCATCTTGACCAGCCAGGCGCATCCGGCCGGACGAGCCAGGCGCTCGGACCCTACGAGACGACGGTGACCGAGCGTGCGGTGGTAACCGGGGACATGAGCCAGGTGCGCGCGGCTGTTGCGAAGGTGGCTGAGAGCGGGGCTTTTTCATCCGATCCGGTGGAGATTATTGAACACGGGCCGCAGAACCTTGCACTGATCTATGAGGTTCCGCAGAACCTGAAGCATTTGTTCAACGAAGACAGCTTTCACTACCAGGTTCGCAACGCTTCGGAAGTTCGCCGTTTCGCGGTGCTCATCTCAAAGCGGGACGAAGAGAGCTGTGAGGTTTCAGTGTACTGCGCCATGCACCGCAGCATCAGGACCAATGCCGTTGCCATGCGATTCGTCCAGGCATTCGCCGGAGCGTTCGGTGGTGTGGGAGGTGGGCTGTTGACCTCAGCACTGATCCGTGGATTTCTCATGGCAGGCTCAACGCTCGGCACGCTCACGATAGCAATAGGGGCCGCTGCGGTCGGCATTGGTCTTGCAGCACTTGCCGGAAAGGGATTCCGCGCGGCCTACCGGAAGACACACAAGAGACTCCGCGACTCGTTCCGCAAGTTCCTGACCGCGCTTCGAATGCGGGTGAGCGGCTGATCTCTCCCGCCTCCAACCGGCCGAGCTACCTTCCCATCCCCGGGAAGAGCTCCTCGTAGGGGTAGCCGGTCACCCGCTCACACAGTTCGCGCACCGAGGGATCCACGGACGTCCGTGAGCCCCCTTGCCGAACGCGTTCAGTCTCCGCCAGCAGCGCGTGATGGATCTTCGGGCGGACTGGATAGCGGAGTGATACAAGGAGGCCGAGCACGATAAACCCTGCCTGACCGATTACAAAGAGCAGACGGATGCCCGCTGCAGTCTGTGGCGACTGCGCAACGTTTGCCTGAAAGCCAATCCACTCAAGGATCAGTCCGATTATCGGGACTACGATCACGCCCTGCACACCCTTTCGGATCAGCGTCATGAAGCCGGAGTACAGACCCGCTCTCTTCTCGCCGGATATCATCTCATCTATGTCGATAATCGTGGGCAAGCTTGCCCAGGGCACCAGAATACCGGCGGCCATGCCGCTGCCAATTACGGCTGCAACAGTCATGAGCGAGGCGAGCGACGCACCGGGCTGAATGATCAGAAACGCAACCCCAAGTCCGACCAACCAGATCACCAATCCTATCCGGTAAATGACGACCTTTCCGTATCGGTTGGCTATCAAGATGTAGAGCGGCATACAGATGATCTGGGTGATGATAAGAGTCCCGATTCCAAACGTGTACCAGCCTTGCTCACCAAGGTAGTAGGTGAGAAAATAGAGGAAAACCGCCGTAAGCAGGTCAATTGCGCTGTAGGCAGCAACGTACATTCCCACATGAATGCGGAACGACCGGTTTCGAAGTACCGTGAACACCCGCCGGATGTAGCTCCAGACACGCTCACCGTTGTGCAGACCGGGGGTAGCGCTTCGATCGGCAGAGACCGGGAGCTCCCAGGTCCCAAGATAGACAAGAAGCCACGGGAGCGAGAAAAAGAGACCAAAGATCACGCCGACCAGCAGGTAGTTCGTCCCCTGATCCGGGCCAAGCTCAAGGCCCAGAATGATTCCCGGAACGGTCCCGGCAATGAGATTCGCAATCTGTGCGCAGATCATACGAACCCCAGAGAGCTTGTTTCGCTCCTTGATGTCGACGGACATCTCGGCGTTCAAGGCGAAATAGGGAACCATCACCATCGTGAAGACAAGGGAGAACAATACGTAGGCCGCGCTGTAATAGAGAAAGAGCGCGAACTGCGACCACCCCTGAATGGGGACCCAGAGGAGCACAAAGCTCAGGGCGACCGGGACGATCCCCACCAGAAAATAGACCCGACGTCGACCATGTCTGCTTCGCGTTATGTCGGAGACATAGCCCATGAGCGGGTCGGTGATCGCATCTACCCCCTTCCCAACGGCGAACACAAGTCCTGCCAGTGCGGGTGACAGCCCCACGTAATCAGTGAGAAAGAAGAGAAAGAGAAGTCCGATCAGAAGAAAGGCCCCCGAGCCGTATATATCGCCAATGCCGTAGGCAATGGCGTTCTTCAAGGGAACTCTGCGCGCTGTCTGCTCCACGGTTACTCTCCTTGATGTATGGCGCCCGCCACTCTACCATAGCAGACCATGTCGTCAACTACTCCTGCGCTTCGACGCTATCTCCGGTCCGTCCTCACTGTCATCGGGAAGCTTGTGCTGCGCCTGCTGACACGAACACGTGTCTATGGGGTGCAGCGGATCCCGGAGAGGGGACCGTTTATCATTGCCGGCAATCATCGTGCCGTCATGGAGATCCTCCTCATGGTGGCCGTGACCCGACCCCAGGTGGATATCGTAGGTGCCGGGGACTTTCCATTGGATCCTTCATTCCGATTTCTAGCCAGGGCGTACGGATACATTCCCTACCGTCGCGGGAGTGTCGACGGGCAGGCACTGCGGCGAGCGCAGCGAGTGCTGGAAGCCGGGGGTGTGGTGGGCATTTTCCCGGAGGGCGGAATCTGGACCGATGGGCCGAAGGATACTCAGCGAGGTGTCGCCTGGCTCGCGGCCCGAAGCGGCGCAGCGGTGGTTCCCATGGGATTCGCCGGCATTGACGACGGGGTTGCTCGGACGTTCGCACTCCAGTTTCCCCGTTTTGAGATCCACGTGGGGACACCACTGACGCTGGAAACCGAACAGGTAACCCGCAGCACCCTTGATGAGTTCTCCGCCTCGGTTATGGCACAGGTTGAATCATTGCTTCCCGAATGGGATCGACCAAAGCGCCTCCGGCCGGAGCGTGAAGAGTATTTCCTTGAGCTTGAGTGGGCCGGACCCGGGACACCAGCCCACGGCTACCGGGAGTTCAGGGATGGACCGCGGGCAGCGGTCATCTCCCGCTTCTACTACCTACCGGTGTTGCTCTCCATCTTTGAGGTGAACCTCCGTAGAGACGTGTCTGCGCTCAGGGCGTGGAAGAGAGCGCAGCAAGCCCAGGCGATCGAACAGGCGATAAACCGTATCATCGGGTACCTCGCACTGCGCAACAGATACCTCTTTACCTACCGGCTGGGAACGGAGCAGGGAACAGTGCTCGAGCAGGGCCTGCGGGAGCTGCGAGACTGGCTTCGCACTCTCTCGGACACCACTGAGGTCAGGATCATACCGGTCCGCAGACTCCTCTGGGCGGACGGATGGAGTGAGGAAGAACGTGCCCCCGAATCTCCGCGAAATTAGATACCGTTCGTCGTCCGTGCTAAGCTGTGGTAGCGGTGGGTACTCTGCAACAGGCTAAAGCGCGATTGAGCATACTTCACGTGCGGGTCCTTCGCGCACGTCGACACACAAGACAGACGAGAACCGCAATCGTTGTAGGAGCCCTCTTCTTCAGCCTCTTTGCGATTCTGGATTATTACCTCTTTCCTGAGCAACTCTCCACCCTCCTTCTCATCCGATTCTCCTCGCTTCCGCTCATCTCCCTCGTGATCCTTGTATTGACCCGACATCCACACTATCCCCGCTGGGCACATCTGTTGCTCTCCGCCGGAGTCGTGATCCCTGGGTTCGCGCTCACGGCGATGGAAGCGTTCACCGCCGGTCCGGAGAACTACACCTACTTCGCCGGCAATCTTGTCGTGCTCTACTACGGGTACGGATTGCTTCTGATTCCCGTTGTACCCGCCGTCATTGCCGGCACAACGATCACAATTGTTCATGCCCTCGTGGTTCTTGGAGCCGGGCCGGAGAATCTCGTGCTCACGATTGCAGAGGTCTCTATTCTTTTCTCCGTGAACACTGCGGGCGCTCTTATGGCGGCCTATCGGGACCGACTTGAGACCCGAGAGCACGAGGCACGCCACGCACTGGCCATCAAGCAGGCTCAGCTGCGCGAGGGCAACGATCGCCTTGAGGCGCGGGTGGCGACCCGGACCGCGGAGCTCTCACAGATCAACGATCAGCTGAGCGAGACACTCGAAGAGCTGGAGCAGCGGGACAGTGAGCTTGAACAGAAACTCAGAGAGCGATCACATCTCCTGCAGGAGATTCATCACCGGGTCGGGAACAACCTCCAGACGATCGGCAGCATGCTCGAACTTGAGGCGGCTTCAATTGGACGACATGAAGAGTCTGCGCTGCAACGGATGGAGGTACGCGTCCGTTCCATGGCGAACGTGCACCATCTGCTCTATGCCTCTGATGACTTCTCAACTGTACCGCTGGGTGAGATCATCCTGGGGCTTGCAGGCCCTCACGGTAGACCTGGATCGATCGAGATCCCCGTCCATATTTCTTCAGACGAGATCCGGCTCACCGTGGGACGAGCCATACCCGCCGCCCTTCTTATCAACGAGCTAGTGACGATTCTCCGCGAGCAGGCCTCCGGCAACTCGGCGGGCATACGGTTGGAGGCCGATGGTGAACATCATGCCCTGCTCACCCTCTCTGGCGTACGCCTCAATGGCTCGAACTCCGCGTTCGAGTGTAAGGATAAACTCACGAGCACGCTGGTCACCGCACTTGTCGCACAGCTGGAAGGGACTATTGGATCTACGAATGGCAATCACGAGGCTGTTATCCGTCTGCCGATCCAGCGCCTTCCCGCCCATTTCTGATCGGGGGTTTGCCTAATCCCGAGAGGGCACGGTATTCTCTTGGTATGTTTGATCAATCTGTGGGGATAATCGGGGTTGGTCGATTGGGGTCAGACGTAGCGTTTGCGCTCGCCGAGCAAGACCTCTGCGACATAGTGCTCTACGATCTGGAGACCGAGCGGGCCGAGTACCTTGCTTCTGATCTCTCAGACACATCTTTCGGCCACGTCTACAACCGACGAGTGAGGTGGGTACCAAGACTCTCGGATCTTACAGAGTGCAGCGTGATCCTCGTGGCGGCGGGAGCGCATCTAGGACCGAACGACGATGCGTCCAAGGTCTATGCAAAAAACCGTGAGATAGCGGCTGCGATGGCAGAGGCGTTCGCCGGCAGCTCGAACATCTTTGTTGTCGCCACCGAGCCGATAGATCTCATGACGAGCGAACTGCGCCGGTTGCTTCAGCTGCCTCCCTCTCGGGTTCTTGGAACCGGTGGCATGGTGGATGCCTTTGTTGCTCGGTACGTGATTGGTGAGATACTTGAGATGAGTCCCGATTACATCCGCACCCATGTCATTGGGCCGCATGGCGTCGGCACCCAGATCGCCTGGTCGTTTACCAATGTGAACGGTATCCCGGTGGTAGCGATTGCGGACAAGGAACAACGGGCTGCAATCGAACGCGAGGTATCCGAGAATCTCAAGGCACGGCTTGACCGCCTGAACCAGAGCAACATCCGATACGCCCCCGCGATGGCCTGCGTCGAACTTATTCGCTCAATAGTCAAAGATGATCGGCGGGTACTCTCGGTGACCACTGAGGTAACCGATGTGTTCGGCCTGTCGGAAGTAGCGATCAGCGTGCCATGCGTGATTGGAAGATTTGGTGCAGACCGAGTGGTACTACCTGAGATTGATGAGACGGTTGTTAAGATAATCCGGGCGGCCGGCGAAGAGACGAAGGCAATGCGAACCGGAGGAGCAGCATGAGAAAAGTTACCGTCTTTGGCGCGGGAAACATGGGTGCTCGTGTCGCGTTCTTTCTCGCTCGCAGCCGTGACGTGGCGCGGATCCAGCTCGTTGACAGCGATCAGAATCGCGCGAAGGCTGCAGTGCGCGACTTCCTTGAGTCCAACATCGCCCTGAAGTCCAAGATCATGGTCGTTGACTACGACGAGCCAAAAGAGATTGAACTCAGTGACGCGGTGATCGTGGCGGCAGGGGTGGAGAAGCACACAGATGACCGGATCGAGTATCCCGCAGGCGCCGACATCTCCCGAATGGAAGAGATTGGCGCGCACATAGGACACTTCGCCCCCCAGACTACGGTGCTCGTCCTTTCGCAGCCTGCAGAGATATTTTGTCCAATCATCGCCAAAGCCGGCTACATAAAGCCGGAGCAGGTCATCGGCTTTCCGCTGCTCATCTACCGGGAGTGGTACCGTGACGGGATTGCACGGGCGGTCGGCCTGAGCAATCAGGATGTGCGAATCACGACGGTGCGAACACTGAACGGTGAAGAGCTGGTTCCGGAACAATGCGCAGTTGGTGGAGTGCCGCTCCTCGATCTGCTTGAGGATACCAGCAGGCTCCCCGGGCCCCCGTCGAAAGAGGTGATGGAGAAGCGGCTCAACCGGATTCACTACGCTCCTGCTGCCGTTGTCTCGGAAGTCACCAGTGAGATTGTCAGCCAGCGGAGACAGGTGGTGACGGTGATCTGCCCTGACCCGGAGACCGGTCTTCACACGGAGACAAAGGCTCTTATTGGTCCGGGCGGTTTTGAGCGGCGGATACCACTTACATTACATGATCAGCAGAAGACGCGCCATCAGCACTACGTCTCCCGGATCAAGGAGTTGTCGGCGGGCATCTCGTAGACTCAGATCCTCACGGTTGCTGCTTGCCACACCATATACTATTGTGGAGTGAAAGGAGCGGACGTGGAAGGCAGGACCCGGGAGTTTATTCAACGCTACACATTTGCGGATTTCTTTGATCGGCTCTTTGCCATGCTCAGGCATACCTGGAAGACATCAATCTTTGGCGGGCTGATTTTTGTAGGAACACCGGCGGTGATCCTTGGACTCATGGTTCCGGCGCTCTTCTCAAATCTGGGCGAAGTGATCGAGGGCGCCGAGACAATGGGGGAGGCGCAGGCACGGAGTGCTCTTACCGCCATGCTTGGATGGAACGGCGGATTACTGCTTGTCGGGATCGCGACTGCCGTCCTTGCAAAGTTGGCCGCCCTTGCCGTTGTCCACCGTACGCGAGACGCAATCTTTGACAGACAGAGCAGTTGGAGAGGCTGTATACGGGACGCATTTCGAAACTCGCTCTGGCCGGTAATCGTCCAGAACCTGTTGAAGGGGTTGATTGTCTTTGGGGTGGTCCTTGTACCAACGCTGCTGATAGTGCTTGCCTCTGCGGTTGGGGGCGGAGGTACCGCTGCGCTTGTGATCGGAATGGTCATTGTTTCTCTGGGTGCGGGAATAGCAATCACATGGATCTTCTATGCGCTTCTCCTTGCTGAGCACGCAGTTGTGTTCGACAGCATGGGAATCGTCACCGGGATGAAGAAGAGCAACCGTCTGGTCCTGGGAAACTGGTGGCGACTGTTTGGCATCACCCTGCTCCTGGGCATTGCCCTGAGTTTTGCAACCGGGTTGATCACGACTCCCATAATGGGTGCGAGCATGCTACCGATGGCCGGCCGGATGCTTGAGGCAGGCTTTGACGGCGAGATGAACGACGCCGAAATTGTTCGCGTCCTCTCCGGAGCCGGTGGCTTTGGTATCGCGATCGCGATAGGCACCATCATCCAGCAGCTTGCCGCGCTCTTGATCATGCCGGTGTTTACCACTCTCTTCTACGTTGACCTGAAGGTTCGAGCCGGCGAACTCCCGCTTCCTCAGGAAGCTACCCCGCCCGATCCAACGGATGATGAAGGATCAGACCGGACCGGAGTCCCGCCCGAATGAGCGCTATGCCCGCTCACATGAGTGGTGTCTGGGAGCGCGAGGGAAGAAACCCTCTGGTTGGAGCGTTCCTCCTGGTGCTCGTAATCGGAGGTGTCTATTTTCTCGTTCAGTCGCTGGTACTCAACGGGGTGATACTGATAGACAGCGCCCGGCGCAGCTCCCCGGCCGTGGATGTCTTCTCACGGTACCAGTGGCTTATTTTGGGGGTTCTCACCTTTACCCAATATAGCCTGCTGCTCATTGTTCCGCTCATCTTGATCCGAGGCTGGCACACACAAAACGTAAAAGCGTACCTGACCCTGGACCGATTTCACCTTCCCGCTGTGCTCCTGACAACGGTCGGAGCGGTCACGCTCCTTCCGCTTGTAGACCTCCTTGCCCGCTACCTCTACTCACTGGTTCCCGGGTTGGAGTCCGTGGATACCGGCATGGGATCACTCCTGACGGCTGACTCCATCGGGGGTATGCTCTTTATCTACTTTGCCATTGCCGTCACCCCGGCCATCTGTGAAGAGACGCTGTTTCGAGCCTATTTCCAGCGAACCCTCGAGCGACGGCTTCGTACACCCTGGCACTTCCTGATCTCCGGAACGCTCTTTGCGCTCTTCCATCAGCAGGTGCTCACCCTGCCCTCTCTGGTGCTCGTCGGCATCTACCTCAGCTACATGTACTACGCCTTCAGAAGCCCATGGACGACTGTTGCAGCACACTTTGCGTACAACGGTATTCAGGTCTTTCTCCTCAATTACAACCGACCCATCCCCGGCGTGCTTGAAGAGGGCGGCTTCACAACCCTTGCCGTGCTTGCGGGTACTGGAATCTCGATTGTCGCTGTAGTGATTGCGGCGATCATCGACAGCCGCTCGACAGCCACGAGAGGAGCGCTGCTCACAGCCAGTGACGAACGTACTCGCCGTCCGGATCGTACTGCTGTGCCTGACGTTCCGGATTGAAAACACGATCGCGGCGAGGATCGGTCCCCACGCCGGCAACGTAGGTCCAGTTCCCCCAGTTGCTCGCCGGATCGTAATCGAGCAGCAGATGCTCGAACCACTGTGCACCCATACGCCAGTCAATCCCCATCCCGCGGGTGAGATAACTTGCAACGTTCTGTCGCCCACGATTACTCATGTACCCGGTAGCAGCAAGCTCGCGCATGTTCGCGTCTATAAAGGGCTGCCCGGTTTGCCCGTCACACCAGCGAGCAAACACTCGCCTATCCTGTGACCAGCGCATCTGCCGCCGCATAGGCCCGTGGAGCATGAACATTCTGCGTCCATACTTGCGCATAAGAAAGGAGTAGTAGTCTCTCCAGATAAGCTCAAAGATAAGCCAGTAGGTCGATTCATTCTTCGTGCGACGTTCCTCGTAGCGGCACACCTCTGCGTGAATCCGTCGGGGGCTGAGCGATCCGTTCGCAAGCCAGGCGGAGAGCTTTGAGCTGTAGCTCTCTCCAAGAAGCCCGTTTCGTGTCTCCTTGTAGGTTCCCAGGCGGTCGTCCTCCCAGGCCCAGCGCTCCAGCCGCCGTCGGCCGGCGGTCTCACCGCCGGAGAACGCCATCACCCCCCTTGGATCCACCTCCGGCGCTGCCCATTCGCCAAGCAACTGCGCCGGTGCAATCTCTTCAAGAGGCTCCCGGAACGCAGTTGAGGGTTGCGGCGCCGGCGGGAGCTTCTCAGGTGCCGGTACCGGCGGACGCACGGTACTCGAACGCTCCACGGCCTTCCGGAATGCCGTGTAGAGGTCAGGCATCTGTCTCACCGCGAACGGAAGATCTTCCGGATGGTAGAGCGTCTGCCCGCCAGAGGTAGACACCAGCACACGACACGAGGAGGCCACAGAACAGACCGCGCGAGCCTCGTCTTCCTCCTCTGTTCCCGCTTCATCCTGAAACCAGAGATCGGTGACTGAGTAGTGGACAAAGAGCTTTGCAAAGAGAGCCTGCGGCTCCCCGGTCACAACCATGAGGCGCGAGCCATGTTCATCCAGATTGCGGGCCAGCTCAGCTACCGACTCACGCAGGAAACCGGCTCGATACGGACCAACACGACTGAGGCCGTTGCTGGTAGTCCCGGTGAGGCGTTTTGGCAGAACAAAGACAGGGAGCAACGCGTCACTGACTCGTGCCGCCTGGAGCAACGCCGGCTGGTCGTCAAGGCGCAGGTCGTTTCGAAACCAGTAGCATCCAATCCGCATCTGGAGAAGGTATGGCCGTGAGC
>CAZREG010000016.1:14194-45401 GCA_964599075.1 uncultured Spirochaetaceae bacterium
GATCGGCCATCGGGATCGTCCAACTCGACGCTTGCCTGCTTGTTGAGTATGCTCCATATAGTCTCCTGCTCAAGGACGAGTTACTTCAAGGAGTAGAGGAAATGGCAAAAAAACTGTGTGCCTGGAAAAAAGACGACATTGAGGGCAAGAAAAAGAAACTGGTGAAGATAGTGCGCGAGCCCCGTTTCCTCTGCCGGAAGTGTGCCAGAGCTGCGTCGGACAAATCGTTCCTCTGTAAACCGGAGGCAATCGAGTAACCCGGCCGGCGTTCACGCCGGGTTACATTGCTGATTACTCGGCGCTGATATCGGCCTTCTGAAGGCGCCGTGAGTTCGTAACTACGTTGATGGAGCTAAACGCCATGGCGATCTCTGCGAGAACAGGATGCAGCGCGCCGGCCATGGCAAGCGGAATCATCACCACGTTGTAGAAAAACGCCCAGAACAGGTTCTGACGGATCTTGCGGAACGTAGCCTGGCTCAGCTTCACGGCCTTCACTACGGCACTCAGTTCGCCCTGAACGAGCACAATGTCACCGGCTTCAATAGCAACGTCCGTTCCGGTGCCAATGGCAATACCCACGTCAGCCTGGGTGAGCGCAGGGGCGTCATTGATTCCGTCCCCCACCATGGCAACAGATAGTCCCTCACTCTGTAGCCGTGAGATCTCTGCCGCCTTGTCGCCGGGGAGCACATTCGCAATGACCCGATCGATTCCAACCTCGCTCGCAATTGCGGCAGCGGTGTGTTCGTTGTCACCGGTAAGCATGGCGGTCTGGTATCCAAGTGCGTGAAGAGTTGCAATTGCCCGGATGCTGTCGCGCTTCACGGTATCCGCGACCGCAACCAGTCCAACGGCTGTACCTTCACGAACAACCCACATGACCGTCTTTGCCTGCCTCTCAAGCTCCTGCTTCCGAGCTTCGAGCGCCGCATCGTTTCTCCTCAGTAGTGCGGTGCTGCCTACTGCAACAGAAACGCCATTAACCATGCCGATAACTCCGGACCCACTGACGGACTGGAACTCTGTTACCGCGGCTGCAGAAATGCCCCGCGCTTCACCGGCGGCGATGATCGCCCGGGCCAGCGGATGCTCGCTGTTCTTCTCAAGGGCAAGCGCCAACCCGAGAATCTCTGACTCCTGCGCGCCGGCGATAGTGACAACATCAGTGACTTGCGGTTTGCCCTCGGTGATAGTGCCTGTCTTGTCGAAAACAAGAATTCCAACGTCTTTGAGTACCTGGATCGCCGCGCCCTTTCGAATGAGCACCCCGTTCTCCGCGCCCATACCGGAACCCACCATCAGCGCCGTCGGTGTGGCCAACCCGAGCGCACAGGGACAGGCAATGACAAGTACGGCGATTGCGGCGTAGAGAGCAAGGGCGCCCTGACCCATCGACTGATCGACCCAGGGAAGAAACCCTCCTAGCCAGTTTGATACAGTGCCAAAAAACTCGGGGAATACGAGCCAGGCACCAAGCGTACCAGCGGCAATGACCAGCACCACCGGAACAAAAACCGCTGTGATACGATCTGCCAGTGCCTGGATCGGCACCTTTGAACCCTGGGCTTCCTCAACCATCCGAATGACCTGGCTCAAGAAAGTCTCTGAGCCGATTCTGGTTGCCCGCACGCGGAGAATCCCGTTCTGATTGATGGTGGCGCCAATGACCTCTGAATCCGCCTGCTTCTCCACCGGCATGGACTCACCGGTTGCAAGCGACTCATCAACGCTACTGGCTCCTGAGATCACAACGCCATCGGTTGGAATTTTCTCTCCCGGGCGCACCACCATAATATTGCCCCGCTCGAGCGAGCTGACCGGAACGCTGATCTCTCTCCCATCACGCTCTACCCGAGCATCTTTCGCCTCAAGGGTGAGGAGCTTCTTGATCGCCTGCGACGCCCTGCCCTTCGCCTTTGTCTCAATAAACCTGCCCGTGAGATGAAAAGCCATGATCATCCCGGCAACGCCACCAAAGTTCGCGAACGCCGGAGCAAGACCAAAGCGGTGCAGTGCAGCTACCACTCCAGTCGCGAATGCAGCCAGGGTTCCCATTGCAATGAGGACATCCATGTTGGGAGCCAGATGAATCGCACTCTTGAAGGCGCTTCGAAAGGTTTCGCGGCCCGGGATAAACAGCGCCACGGCGCTGAAGGCGACCATCCCGATCGTGAAGAGCGTCATACCACCGATCGCAATACCAAAGAACATCTCGGGAATCATCCAGAGGATGATCGGAGCGGTTGCAGCCCACGCAAGCCACATCTTCCGTCGCGCCGCCCGAACCTTGCGCTCGTCCTTTGATAGCTCGCCCTCTATAAGATCATCACCGGTCTTGCTGACATCATCGCCGGCGGCTGAGCCGGCGCCATCGCTCTGTTCTGCAGGATCCATTCGAGCACGCGCAGAGTACCCAGCGGACTCGACCGCCCTCGTGAGCTCCTCAACAGAGGTTTCGCCACTACTGTATTGAATCTCTGCAGTCTCAGTCGCCAGGTTCACCGCAGCGTACTCGACCCCTTGCGCCTTGCGAAGCGCTCGTTCGACTGCAGAAGAACAACTTGCGCAGTGCATGCCTTCTATATCTATCCTGGTTTGACGCATATCCATCTGAACCTCTATCCGTGTTTCCTGAACCGGCCTATCACGTCCATGAGCTCAGTGATTTTTTCACGCCTCTCCGCTTCATCATCCCCCTGAATGGCCTGGGTCACACAGGTGTTCAGATGGTTCTGCATCACCAGATCCTCCACGCCGCGAAGCGCGCTCACAACCGCGCTGACCTGCGTGAGCACGTCCATGCAGTAGCGATCGTCTGCGATCATCCGTCGAATGCCGGCTACCTGACCCTCAATCCGCTGCAGCCGATTCTCTACCCGTTTTTTGTTTCGCTCATCCAGCATGGCACCTTCCCTGTTTGAATATACCATACCCCCATAGGGTATTCAATCAAAAACAGGAACATGTTCAGTGAAGGTGGGGTACAGGGCTGCTTTGCTAGCTTCACGGGCCTTGGGGATAAGCCGAACTGACTACTCGCTGAGTACCGGCCGGTCGGCCCGAAACGCGGCGACGAAAAGCAGCGCGGCAATGCCGCCGCAGATCGCCGCAGGCACAGCGTAGGTTTGGAAGAGTGAGTTCAGTGAGCTGAACATGAGTGGGCCTATCGCGCTGCCGGCAACCGTGAGAGCAGAGGCGAAACCGGAAATTGCGCCGAGGTGCTTTCTACCGAAGAACCGAGGCCACGTTATATTCGAAGTGATCCCGAACATGCCCTGCATGAGTCCGTGGCCGACAATCACAAGCAGCAACGGCCCGCCCAACCGAAGAGCGTACAGACCAACTGCGAGCACGACCATCCCTGCCGACTGCACAACAGCAAGATACTTCAGCTTGATCCGATCAGAGAGCCAACTTCCGAGGAACTGCACAAAGACCGCTACGAAGGAGGCGGGAAGAAAGATCGAAACGGCTCGTGCCGCTGAATAGCCGGACTCGCGAAAAATAGATACGACATGAAAGGTGTATGCCGTAAGAAAGAGTGCTCCCAGAAAGAGGCAGAGAGCGAACACCCAGAAGGCATACGTCCGTCTCGCCTGGGAAAGTGTGAAATCCGCGGCGCCAACACTTTCAGGGTGTGGAGTGCGCCGGATCGCGACAGCCCCTCCGTCCGGCTCAAGTCCGTGCGCTTCCGGTGTATCCCGAAAGAAGATCACCAGGACAACAGCAACAGCAGCTATAATCACGGCCAGCAATCGCCAGGCACCGTCCCAACCGCTATACACAACAAGGTCGTTGAAAAAACGAGGAGCGGCCGAGAATCCAAAGCTGATAGAAACGCCCATGATAGCGTTCGCGAAACCGCGTCGCGCCTCGAACCACTCCATCACCATGTTCCGGGAAGAGAGCGTGAGGACACCCTGTCCAGTAAAACGCAAGAGGAAAAAGCCGATAGCAATGACAACCAGGCCCACCACCGGAGCGGACACCCCAAGCAATCCCGCGATCGCCGTGGAAACCTGCGCGGAGAACGAGACAAGCAACAATGTGAGAGAAAGCCCTACTGCGGCCAGTGAACCAACGCGTCGCGCTCCAAATCTGTCATAGGCCCTGCCGGCTTTGGAGAGAAGCGCTGCACTGGTAAGCGTCCCGATCATATACGCAAGGCTGATCTGGTTGCGCGTGACGCCAAGAGCAGATATGAGCGGATCCGTGAACGCAGAAACACCGGCAGTCTGTCCAGGGGAGCTGGCAAGTATACCCAGCGTTCCTGCACCAAGCACGATCCAGCCATAGAAGAACGGAAACTTCGACGGCTCAAAAGGGAACGACCGAAAGGGTCTCGACGGCAAGCTACCGCTCACTTTCACCCCCGTCCAACGGCAATTAAAAGCCCAGCCCGTTCCTCGCGTTCAAAGAGGGCAGACAAGGCTATCAGGACAAAGAGTGCCCCAAGAATGACAGACGGAAACGCGTACTGCGGAATGAAATCTGAGAGCGCGCCTATAAGCGCGGGAAGAGCGACCCCCCCCAGCGTGGCAGCAAGCTCGGTTGCAGCGTAGAGGCGACCCCCGCTCCTTCTCGCGCGAGCACCAAAACGGGAAACCATTGTCGGGTACATGGCGCTCATGCCAAAGCCCAGTGCTGGAGCAACAAAGGTTCGAAGACTCGGCAGAAGGATCAGAAATAAAGCTAGGCTCCCCACGGCAAGGAGGGATGAATGGTAGAGCAAGGCGGCGGCATTCCTACGAGCGAGCCGCGTGGCCAGCAATCGCCCGGCGACAATGCCGGACGCAAGCAGCAGAGACGCAAACTGCCCCGCGCGGGCACTTGCGCCATTGATCACAACGAATGAAGGCACCCATCCGATAATTGACCCCTCAATGCCTACGTTGAATACCGCAATGGCAACCGGCAGCACCCAGAGCGCCGAGGGTAAGCGACCTGCAGGAGAAGCCCGCCGGCTCAGTCCCTCAAGGCTGCCGGCTATCCCGCGGGGATCTCTGGTTGCGGGAAGAGCAAGAACAGAGAACCCAACAACGATCCCTAACAGCCCCGCAACGGCCCAGACTGTTCGCCACCCAAGCATGAGCGACACGGAAAGGAACCCCGCGATCGGGGCGGCAATCAGTCCGACCCCAAACCACGCATGGACGTATGCGGCCCATCGGCCAGGGTTCTTCCAGAACCAGGCCGAGAGGGCTGCATTTGTCACTGCAATGAGAAGCGTCAATGAGATTCCCCGAACGAAGGAAGCAACCAGAAGGGGCACATAGCCGTCGACAAAGGGAAGCAGCAGAGTGCTGGCCAGAATGATCGACACGCTGAGCAAAAGAAGACCCCGAAAAGAGACTCTGTTCCCGACAGCGATGAGCAGCAGGCTCGCCCCGGTTCCGCCAAGAAAACGGACGGAGATAACCCAGCCGCCCTCGCTCGCACTGAGGCCGAGCTCTGAGAGGAGCAGCGGTAGGGTGACGGCGGCTTCACTACCGAGAAACCCGGCAGTCAGAATGGCCAGTGAGAGCGCGAGCAGGCTGTGGCGTGATTGGGTCATATGTGCACCAAAGGTGGAGAAAGTACGACGGAGAACGCGCCCGGACAAGAGTCAAACGCAGCGGCAACGCACGACACGCTCTGCGCACTGAGAACTGGTCGCGAGCCTACACCGTAAACTGACTCACCGTAGGCTGCCGTAGGCTGCCTGTAGTCAACGCTCCACTGGTTCGCTACACTGGGGCCCGTGCAGAAACCAACCGTTCTTGTACGAGAATCCTTCAGGGAGACGAGCGCCTGGAGGTGCTTGACGCGGGCACGGCGCAAGAGGCGCTCGATCTGTCCGCGCGCTTTCAGCTTGATTTGATCGTTGCAGACATCATGCTCGGAGACACAGATGGTGTTGCGGTCGTGCAACAGGTTCTCTCCCGGCAAGACGCGAACGTGCTCTTCATGACCGCGGTTTCAGACCATGAGATGCGCACCCGGGCCGAGGAACTGAAACCACTCCTGTTCCTGCAGAAGCCTATTGACGAGCGGGCGCTTCGGCGTGCGATCGACGAGTCGCTCTCGCACCGGGGCGAAGGTCAGTTTGCAGACATGAACGCAAACTTCATCCTGGACACTCTGTACGACACCGCTCAGATAGGTATGTGCATCACAGACGAGAATCGCCGATTTGTCAGGGTAAACAGAGCGTACTGTGCCAACTACGGCTATCCGGCCCAACAGTTGATTGGCAACGAGTTCACCATGGTGCTCCCTCCGGAGGATCGGGAATATGCAGCGACCGTTCATGATGAGTTTGTTGCGGGCACCCTCGTTGAGATGCCGGGCCGCTGGCGGGTTCAGGGTAGCGATGGAGAGATCAAGCACATCTACGTCACTGCCGGTCGTATGGTTGGTCGGGACGGCCGGACATACAAGGTTACAACGGTCTCGGATATCACGAGCCAACTGAAGCATGAGCATGAGCTTGAGGCTGCACTGGAGGAGAAGCAGGGTGTCAGATCGCGCTCTCTGTCACGAAAGAGAACGACCAGATCGTCATCACGGTTCAGGACAACGGGCCTGGCCTCCCGGAGGGATTCTCCGTAGAGAGCTCAAACAGCCTGGGGCTTCAGCTGATCCAGGCGCTTGTAGGGCAGAAAAAGGGTACGCTGGTTGCAGAGAACAACGGGGGTGCACGGTTCACCGCTCGGCTGAAGTATACGCCGGCATGACGCCGGCGCCTTGAATCACACCGGGGTAACCGTTCAGCTTACCCGTCTGCCCTTTACCATCCAGATCACGGCAAGAATGATCAGCGCCTGCACAAAACCGAGCCACCAGCCGAGCGTGTCGGGATTAAATCGGCCTATGAAGTAGGTAAACACAATGATCACCACCCAGGCAATCGCAATCACAAAGCCGACAATTCCATCGAGCTGTCCAAGATCCAAAAAGAGCCCAAGGACCAGCAGTGCGCCCGCAAGGATCTCCACGATCGCGACAATGAGCGTCGCCATGTTGCCGCCCGCCCCGAACGCGCGCCCAATGTCACCCACAAAACTGTTCGCTCCCAGGATTCCGGCCACACCGTCAAGAATCAAAAACGCGCCGACCAGCAGGGTGAGCACCCATCGCATATCGTAACCTGTTCGTGCCATATCTCCTCCTGGCCCTACACTACCAAATCAGAGACCAAGTCCCAAGCAAACCGATATGCTCCCGCAGCAACCCGGAAGTGAAAGACGCCGCCGGCTGTCTCCTCATGAATGATGAGTGACTCAAGATCCTCCCCGCCCTCGTCTGCGTCTATCTCCACCTCAGCACTTCCTGCCGGGATCTCCACGTGTGCCCACGCATTCGGAGGGACCGTGATAGCAAGGGTCACCCGTTCTGCCTTGATCGACCAGCCACTTGCCGCCTTACCAAACGGCGTCATAAGCTCGCCGTGGGCGTGCGTGAGGCCAAAGCCCGGCAGCGGTGCTATGGTGAGCACCGCTTCACCGCGGGCGAGCGAGTCGAATCGGACCTCAATACCTGCCACGCTGCGGTACATCCAGTCACCTATGGAACCGTACGCGTAGTGGTTAAAGCTGTTCATACTCACTGGACCAAACCCGTCTTTGTGGGTGTAACTGTTCCAGCGCTCCCACATGGTTGTGGCGCCCTGATTCACCGTGTAGAGCCAGCTGGGAAACTCCTGCTGCTGCAGCAGCTTGTATGCCACGTCCGCACGTCCGAATCGCGAGAGCGTGGGACACAGGAGCGGGGTTCCCACGAATCCGGTGTTCATGCGGTAGCCGCGGCGCTCGAGATGGCGGACAAGACGGTCGACGGCTCCCTGACGATACTCGCCTGGCAACAGGTCAAACGCAAGCGCAACCACGTAGGAGGTCTGTGTATCGCCAAGAAGCCTTCCGCCACCGGTGAGATACTCGTTCTGAAAGGCGCGCACGATCCGGCGGTGCAGGTCACCCAGAGTTACCACATCTTCCCTCTTCCCAAGAAGCTCAGCCACGCGCCGGAGGAGCCGTGTGCTGTGGGCGAAGTATGCGGTTCCAATCAGATCCTTGGGAGTTGCGCCAACACTACTGCCTGCCGGCGCGTCCATACTCACCCAGTCACCGTAGCCACCCCAGGGAATGACAAACTCGTCTGAGCGTATAAGTCCGCGACTCCCTCGCTCCATGGAATCCACAAACCGGCGCATGGAATCGTAGTGGTCGGCAAGGATCCTCAGGTCACCGTAGCGCTGGTAGATGGTCCAGGGGCAGATGATCATCGCGTCCGACCAGGCTGGGCCTCCGTCATTTTCATCTTCCGGCACCATGTAGCGAATAGCCGGAGCGACTGATGGAACGGTCCCCCGGGCACCCTGAGAGTCGGCCAGGTCCCGCTGCCATTTCTGGAAAAAGGGAGCGACGTTCATGTTGAAGGCGGCCGTGGGGATAAAGACCTGGGCGTCGCCGGTCCAACCCAGTCGTTCGTCGCGCTGCGGGCAGTCGGTGGGGACTTCCAGATAGTTTCCGCGCTGTCCCCAGGTAATGTTGCTCTGCAGTTGATTGATCAGCTCGCTCGAACAGCTGAATGTACCGGTCTCCTCCAGGTCGTTGTGGAGCACTATGCCGGTGACCTGTTCCACCGACGGTTGCAGATCGATCCCTGAGAGCTCCACGTAGCGAAATCCGTGGAAGGTGAAGTGTGGCTCCCAGCTCACTCGGGAGTCTGCGGCAAAGGTGTACCTGTCTGTTGCAATGGCGGAGCGCAGATTCTCCGTGTAGAGCGAACCGTCTGCCTGAAGCATCTCAGCAAAACGCATGGTAAGAGTGCTTCCGGCAGCACCGGCAACGCTGATCCGCGCCCAGCCGGTAATGTTCTGTCCCAGATCATAGACATAGTGCCCCGGCGCCGGTTGGGTAACAGAGACCGGGGTGATCTCCCGCACCCGGCGGACCGGCGGGACCACCTTCGCGTCGAGTGCCGGAGGCTCCTCAGCGATATCCCCGCTCCAGCTTGCCAGAGCCGGGCCGACCACTCGAACGGGCTCCCAGCTTCCCCCGGGCGTTCCAGGCTCGTTCCATCCGGCTATCTCCTTGCGTGCGTCATAAGCCTCGCCATCATAGATATCTGAACGCTCGATCGGGCCGGTCGTCCAGCGCCAGTCAGCGTCGCTGACAATCGCGTTCATCCCTCCGTCGTGCGTCCGCACCTTCAACTCCACAAGGAGCTGCGGCGTAGTGCCAAAGCAGCGTTTCCCGTCGCGGACCCGGGCTATCCGCCCGGAGTACCAGCCGTCACCAAGCGTTGCCGCCATCACGTTCTCACCGGGAACCAGCAGATCACTCACGTCGTAGGTGATGTACTGGCATCGCTTGTTAAAGTCGGTCCAGCCGGGTGAGAGCACATCGTGACCAACCCGACGGCCGTTTATGTACAGCTCATAGAGGCCACGCGCTGCCACGTGGACCCGCGCATCCGTAGCGTTGCCGGAGAGTTGGAAGCTCCGCCTGAGAAAGGGTGCCGGCTTGCCTGCCCCAGGGGAGACCGGCAGCTCTATATCCGGCGTCTCATCACCTGCGGAGATCCAGTTGGCGGACCATTCCCCGTTGAGGAAGGAGGTCTCAAACCAGGATGGCTCGCTCCAGTCCGACCAGGATGCATGGTGGTCGCAGACCATCACGCGAAAAAAGTAGCGTGTGTGAGATTCCAGCGCCTCTCCCTGATACGGAACAAGGACAGAGCGCGCTCCATCGGTCTCTCCAGAGTCCCAGACCAGGTCGCCGTCCTGAAAACCGCTGTTGCTGCTCACCTGGACCCGCCAGCCCGTCTGCAAGGCGCCGGGACGCGAGTCATCCATGCGCCAGCTGAAGCGGGGCCGCCGGACGTCAATGCCCAAAGCGTGAGCTTGATGCTCAGTGAGAAGAGAAACAGGTGTTGCCGGTGATGCCATGATTGCCTCGTGAGTGGGTAGTCGGTATGATCAGCCCATCATCTCACGTTGGAGCGTATATGTCATCTGAAACACTTCGAGCAGCGGTAGTGGGGCTGGGCTGGGCCGCCCAGCAGCACATAAAAGCGTACCTCAATCTCACCGGCGTGGAGGTTGTGGCGGTAGCAGAGACGAATGAGACGCTGCTCGCAGAGGTCCAGAAAACCTACGACGTTGAGAAAGGCTATACCGATTACCGCGCGATGATCGAGCAGGAGAAGCTCGATATTGTCAGCGTAGGCACCCCCAACTTTGCCCACGCCGAACCATCCATCTTTGCACTCGACCACGGGTGCCACGTCCTGGTCGAAAAGCCGCTTGCGCGGACCTATGCAGAGGGCATTGAGATGATTCGCGCAGCGGAGCGCAACGACCGGATCCTTCAGGTCATGTTCAACCAGCGCTACCGTCCGGACGTTCAGGTTGTTCAGCGTTTTGTTGACGAAGGCGGCTTGGGCGAGATCTACCACGCAAAGGCGCGCTGGTTGCGGCGCGACGGCATCCCGGGACGCGGACGCAAGTGGTTCGTCTCAAAGGAGCTTGCCGGCGGCGGGCCGCTCATAGATCTTGGCGTGCACATGCTGGATATGGGACTGCACCTGATGGGGGAACCAAAGGCCATCGCCGTCAGTGGCGCGAGTTACGACCGGCTCGGGCAGCGGTTCGTGAACGAAATCTACGGAGAACAGGCTGAGTACGAGGTGGAGGACTTTGCAACGTCTCTTATACGCCTCGAGGGCGGCCGGACACTGCAGCTGGAGGCGAGCTGGGCCACGTATCGTGAGGACGGGGATCTTATCAATCTCACCCTCTTTGGAGAGCGCGGCGGCGCCGAGATGACGGTCAGGAAATACCGATCAGAGGACAGCGTTCGCTTTTTCATTGATGCCGCTGGAGTTCCGTCGGAGGTCGCACCAGCCATTCCAGAGGGTGGAGTACCCGGGCACCAGCGGGCAGCGTCTCTGTTCGTCGAGCGGATCAGAAGCGGCGCGTTCAGCGAGCACCGTGGTCACGAAGGACTGCTGCGAACGTGGATCATAGACGCGATCTACCGTTCCGCTACAGAGGGCCGCGAGATCAGACTCGAAGAGTTCGAACGTTAGCGGCGGCGGCGGCGACGACGGTTCTGCACCACCCGGATCGTGACCACCACAAGCAGCAGAAGCGCCGGCGCGGACGCTAAAAGATAGACAAGCAGGTCGGACACGTGCGTTACGCCGGCGCAATCCGTGGCATTGGAAGCGGGGCCTTTGCCATCTCACCGTGGACGAACTTCAGCAGCAGCTCGCTCTTTGTCGCGGCAGCCTCCGGCCGGTCCCAGAGATTCTCAATCTCGCCGGGATCGGTCTCCAGATCGTAGAGCTCTCCGTACGGCTTGTTGAAGTGGACCGTGAGCTTGTACCGTTCGGTGACCAGGGTTCTCATGTTCATGGTGGTAGGCTGGTGCTGGTTCTCCACAATTACGTGGTCCCGGATAGAGGAAGTGCGGCCTGTCCAGACCTCCGTGTGATCAATTCCGGTCATCTCCCGAGGAACCGCGAGATCAAGCAAGCTGAAGAAGGTTGGAATAGCGTCAAGCGTTGAAATCAGGCAGTCGGTCTGAACTCCGCTGGGAATCACCCCCGGCTGGCGGACCACAAGCGGCACCCGAATCACGTCCTCATAATGATGGATCGCCTTGGCGACCAGACCGTGCTGGCCCAGGAAGTCGCCGTGGTCGGAGGTAAAACAGACAAGCGTCTCCTCTTCAACGCCCAGCTCCTGGAGCTTGCTTAGTATCTCCCCCACCGCGTCGTCGAGCATGGTCATCATTCCGTACATGGTGGCAATATTCACCGCCTTCTCCTCCCGGGAACGAAGGTGAGTGCCGGCGCCGTGAATCACGTTTCCGTCAGGCTCCCAGAACTCTGAAAAATCAGGATGCTCTTCGAGCGCCTTCCGGAAGTAGGGCGGCTTGTCGTCAAACTCACCCGGCACGTGCTCGGGAACGGTCACGTCCTGCGGTCGATACATGCTCGCGTACGGTTCAGGGACCATGTACTGCGGATGAGGGTCGAAAAAGCTTGCCCAGAGAAAAAAACGCTCGCCCCGCTCCACGAACTCGCTCATAAACGCGTTGGTTCGATCGGTAATCCAGGTGTTGTAGTGGAACTCAACCGGGATATCCCAGGGTTCACCCGCCGCTCGTGGCACATGAGAAGAGCGGGTAAGCGGGTCACCATCACGAAGCTGCTCACCCTTGTTCGGCAGGAAATAGTCGCGCCAGTTCGCCAGACCACGCTCCTGCATCCACAGCGCGTAGTGCTGTCCGGCATGCGACTCATCAGTGTGATTGCGAGCGAGCTCAACCCGATCAAAGCCGAACAGATCGCCGCGGTGCTCGTCCCACCACGGAAGATCGTGCAGCAGTGGATAGGACTCCAGACTCGGGAACTCATCGGTCCCAAGAAGAGGATGGAAATGGGCCTTTCCAACCAGGGCCGATTTCACCCCGTGGGGTCGCAGATACTCCCCCAGCGTCGTCCGGTTCTCCAGCAGTTTTGTTCCCAGACTGTAGGCACCATGCTGGCTGGGGTACTGCCCGGTGAGCCAGCTCGCACGGGTAGGCGTACAGGTGGGGTTGGGGGTGTAGGCACGGTGAAAACTCATGCCCTGCTCGACGAGCCGATCCAGATTGGGGGTTCGGACCTCCGGGTTCCGATACCCCATGGCCATGTAGTGCTGCTGGTCGGTGGTGATAAAGAGAACGTTCTTCGCCATGCGCGAAGGGTATCACAGGTTTCATCTGAGGGGCAGCGATTCCGCACGCTCCGTGACACCACACTTTTGACCAAAAAGGCTTGTCGTCGCCCCCACACATGATATACTCTTTATTGACTTTATTGGAGTTTTAAGATAAAAACTACATTACATTCTATTTTGATTTGAATCGAGGGCGAATATTCATGGCATACACCCCACGCACCGTTCGGTATACGATCCGCATGCTGATTCCTCTCCTCGTCCTGCTTGTATCCGGGTGTAGTGCACTCTTCGCCCCCGACTACCCGGCGCTCGCCGGGGAGGAGCTTCCGATCGCTTCCGGCGTGACCTTCGTAAACCGATCTGCAGACGGAGGACAGACCTCACTCTCCGTTGACACCGGAAGCGAGTCCACGGATCTCTATCTTATTTTTACCAACCCCGGCGACCAGCCCCGCTCCGGCATTCGTGTGACAACTCCGACCGCACGAGCAGCGGCATCTGTCCCGCCGGCGAATGCGACAGTGAGCAGTGCGCCGTCCTCCCCGCCGGCAGATCATGAGTACGCGCCCGGAAACCCGGCGCTGGTCGACTGGCCGGTCCCGCCTCTGGAGCCCTCCACGTCCGCCACTCGTTCCCTCACTGCCGCGCAATCGACTGCGGGGCCCGGGAGGCTCGGCGACCAGCGCGAGTTCTTCTCCGGTACCAGCGAGACCTCGCGTCTCCGTGCTGAGCTTGTTCACGTTACTGATGATCGCCGCGGCCCTTCGGGATACGCGGTGGAGTTCTGGGTTGAGACCGGAGAGCTCGGGCGAACCGGTGGAGTCTCTCCGGAGATGATTACCGCGCTTGCCCCCCGCTTTCTCACCCCGGGCACTCCGGAAGACGACATCCTCGACTGGGTCACCGGAATGCTGGGCAGCCCCTGGGGCGCCACACCGTATGCGAACCTCATTGGGGATACCCGCACCATCTCCATCCTTATCTACAACATGGAGAGTAACGGCCCAGGCGGGATGGTTGGCTTCTACTGGAGCAAGGACAGCTTTGACCGGCGCGCGGTGCCCTTCTCCAACGAGCGCATCATGTTCTATATCGATTCTGAATCACTCAGCGCAAGCTCCGGTTTCGACTGGGAGATCACCGACCGCTGGCCCGCGTTCATCACTTCAACACTTGCCCACGAGTTGCAGCACATGATCCACTTCTACCAGCGCTTTGTCCTGCGTGGTGCCAATAGCGAGACCTGGCTCAATGAGACCATGTCCCTGATGGTGGAGGATATCGTTTCAGAGAAGCTCAGCATTCCGGGTCCACGGGGAGTGTGTCCTGCGACCTACGCAACCGGATCTGCCGGAGCTGTCGCAAACAACACGGGCCGCATTCCTCGCTACAACAGCGTAAACTATCGCAGTCTAACAGCCTGGGGGAACACGGAGTCCGTCCTGGACAGCTACTCGCTGACCTACTCCTTCGGCGCATACCTGGCGCGAAACTTTGGTGGCGCCGAACTGCTGGCAGCAATGATGGAGAGCAGCTCGAGCAACGCTGAACGGGTCATTCAGGAAGCGATAGCGACTCAGGGCTACAGCAATGGAACTCTTGAAGAGCTTCTCTGGCGTTGGGGAGTTTCCACACTACGGTCGGATTCGGCTGAAAGGCAGCCATTTATGCTCAACACCGGTGGGTGGAGCGACGCACGGGACAGCTTTGTGCTCGGGGCAATCAATCACTACAATTACACCTCTTCAGCCGGCAGCGGACCGCGGGTGTTCACCGGTGATATCTCAGACCTTGTTCTGGAACCGGGCGCAAAGCTGATCTACCTCGTCGCAACAGGTGTCTCGGGCCCGGTGGAGCTGACGGTGTCAGCGGGAGCAGAGATCGACTTTGCCGTCGTGGAGAATGCCGTCGTGGAGAATTGACTGATCGCGGCCGCTTTGACTCCGGCGGTCGCAGAAACCCCGGTCAGCTCGAGAACCGATGCACCGTCTTGTGCTGATAGACCTCGTCCGGCTGGAGGATGATCGACGGAAAGTGCTCATGGTTGAGCGCATCCGGATGATACTGGGTCTCCAGACAGAATGCGTCGCGCCTCTTCCAGCTCTGACCGCCACGCGCCCGAGTACCCTCCAGCTTCTCGCTGGTGTAGAACTGTACGGTCGGATAGGTGGTCTGAATCTCCATACGCCGATTGCTTCCGGGATCCGAAATCACTGCTGCCGGGCAGAGGTCCTCATCACACGGTTCAAGCACATAGCACAGGTCATAGCCGCCGGCTGCGGATATCTCCTGCCCGATTGGTTTCGGGGAGCGAAAATCAAACGGGGTGCCACTGGCGTCCAGCAGACGTCCGGTGGGTATCTGCCCCTCTCCCTGCTCAACGTAGGTGCCGCCGAAGATGGAAAGAACATGATCACCAACCGCTCCCCCATCAACAAACTCCGTGTGCCCCTCGGCCCCGGATGCCCGTCTGAGGTCAGCTGCGCCGGCAAGATTCCAATAGGTGTGGTTGGTGAGATTGAGAGGTGTGGACTGATCCGACTCTGCCTGGTACTCAATGACCAGTTCGTCGTTCTCCGTCAGGGAGTACGTGACCGTGACGCCAACGGTACCGGGGAATCCCTGATCACCGTCCTCACTGGTCGTATGAAAGATGACCCCGGCCTGCCCGTCCCGCGCAAACGCTCGTGCGGTCCAGATCTTCTGGTGAAAACCGCCGGCCCCACCGTGAAGTGTTGCCCCGTTCTCATTCGCATTGAGGTTCCAGGTCTTCCCCTGATACGTGTAACGGGCGCCCCCAATCCGATTCGCAACCCGGCCCACGGTTGACCCAAGAAAAGGGTGGCCATTCACGTACGGTTCAAGGGAGTCATAGCCAAGCGTGAGCTCCATCGGCCTGCCGCCGGATCCGGGCGCCTTGAAACTGATCAATGTGGCCCCGTAGCTCATACAGGCGAAGCTGTAGCCGTGACCGTTCTCTACGCGGTACTCCTTTATCTCGGTACCACTGATTGAACCAAAACTGGTTTCGCTGCGCGTCATAGACGACCTTAGAGCGCGGAGCTGCGCTTGATGTACTCTTCACTGTTGAGCAGATGGCTCACATACTGGGCACGCTTAAAGCTCCACTTCGCGGAGCTGCTCTGGTAGTTCAGCTTGCCACGGAAGTCGTCCAGAGCGCTGTAGCCCTTCCGGTCCATCCAGGTCTCAATGTCTGAGAGGATGGTTTTCGCGTAACTGATGCCTTTCTTGTAGAAGGTACTGACACTCTGAAACACATCTGCCCCCGCAAGAACGAGAGCGACGGCATCTGATCCGGTGTGAATACCGTTGGCGGCACAGAGAGAGCCCTTCACCCGTTCACTGAGCAGTCCCACGTAGCGCAGCGAAAGACCGTGATCGGCACTGGTGCTCAGATGGAACGGGAAGTTCATCTTTTCCCGATCAACGGCAACGGCGGGGTGCCAGAGTCTGTTGAACAGCACAAAACCTTCAACGCCTGCCTCGTCCATTTGGTGGACAAGATTCAGCGGGCTGGTGTAGAACGGGCTGAGTTTCACGCTCACCGGGATGTCGAGCTCGGCCATGATTTTCTTGACGGTCTCCACCTGGTACGCTTCAGTCTGCTCGGCGGTCTCGTCAAAGTTAGTGGGAACCGCAAAGAAGTTAAGCTCAAGGCCCTGAACGCCGCAACCGGCAAGCTGCTTTGCCCATTCAACCCAGGTGCTGGTGTCAATACAGTTGAGGCTCGCAATGACCGGAATATCAACTGCTTCAACGGCCTTTCGGACCCACATGAGATGCTCCTCGGGTCCGGCATGCTCAATGTCAGGGAAGATGTTGCTGATTTCGGCGTCCAGATTATCGAAGTAGGACATGTCCTTCTCCATCTTGTAGCTCTGGAGCTGGATGGTCTCTTCAAAGAGCGAGGAGATGACCAGGGCAGATACGCCCGATTCCTCAAGCTTCTGTATGGTCTCCATATTGCTTGTCAGGCTCGATGCCCCTGCAATAAGAGGATTCTTGAGCTCAAGGCCCATGTAACGTGTTTTGAGGTCTGCCATTCGGTCTCCTTTGGCTGCTGTCTCTCGATACTACGTCGCCGTCTCCGGCCCGTCAAGGTGACCCGAGCGGCGGCGAGCGTTACTTTTTAGAAATGAGCAAGAACGATACAAAGCAGAGATACCGCAACGCGCTGCTTGGCGCCCTGGTCGCGGACGCAGCAGCGCTGGGACTTCACTGGATCTATACGCAGCCACGGGTGCGCCGAGCAGGTGGGCAGACGCCGGAGTTCCAGGAACCGCAGGCGGAGAATTACGAGGGTGTACCGGGCTACTTCGCGCATCCGTTGAAGGAGGCCGGAGACAGCACCATGTACGGTGAGAATGTGCTGCTCCTGCTGCGATCAATTTCAAACGGTGAAGGAACGTACCGGATGGAGAGCTACCTCTCCGAGTACCGGGCCTACTTTGGTCCTGGCGGGAAGTACGTCGGCTATGCCGATGGGCCCATGCGAGGCACGCTGTTCAATGCGGATGCCATGGCTGGGGAGATTGAGCAGAAGATTCGGGAGATGAAGCTCGATGTAAGCGAAGAACGCCACGATCAGTTTGCGCGGTACATCTCCCGTTACTTCCTGGAAGGAGATGCTGACCACCTGAAGAAGATGCTACGCTCACCGTTCGATCTCTACAAGACCACCAAGGAAGAGTACACGGTGCTCGACCAGGTGGTTGATGCGGTCCAGCAGTACAAGCGGCCTGTTGGTCCGGATGATTCTCAGATGCCCGCGCTGACGAAGGTTACGCCCATACTGCTCGCCTACGGCGATACGCCGGCCGGATACGCAGCGCTCGAGAGCGCGGTGCGGATGACGAACAACAGCGATCTGGCGGTAGCGTACGCGAACGGGCTCTACAGCGCACTCGCGGTTGTTTGCAGCGATGAGGGCCGCGCCCGTCTGGGAAACCCGGGCCCGGATCAGCCCGCTGACCAGAATGCCCTTGCGGAGCTCCTGAAAGAGTCGTTTGCTCATCTTCCGCAGGAGCACCGTGCAAACGTGGAGAAGGCGCTTGGCACGCTCGGACAGGACACAAAGGCCCTGACCCTCAAGTTTGGACCCGCCTGCGACTGCACCCACGGCACGCCGAGTGCGCTGCACAACGTGGCAACGGCCGCAGGCTTCACAGAGGGAGTGCGAACGAACATCCTCTCCTGTGGAGACAGCTGCGGAAGAGCCATGCTCGTAGGCCCTCTCCTCGCGGCACTCTACGGGACCGGAGGCAGCCGCGGCATTCCCGATGAGTGGCTGACCAAGACCCGCTCGTCCGGTGAGGCCGCGTCAGTGGCGGAGAGCATCGGCTGACCTCCTCTTTCGTTTTCCGTCCCGGCGTCCCGTCCCGGTTGGCCCGTATTCGGAGAATCGCGTATACTGCAGGCATCCCTTAAGAGCTGGAGGTGGCGTGGATACCAGTTTCGAATCCATCCTGCAGGCGATTCCAGAGTATCGCGCCCGACTTGCCGAACTGACCGAGCTCCTGCTTGCGAATACCGTGATGGTAGCCGAGACACCGGCCCCAACCTTCTCAGAGCAGCGACGACGGGAGTTCCTGCTCGAACGGTTCAACGAGCACCATCTTCAGAACTGCTCCACCGACGAGACGGGCAATGCACTCGGAATCCTGCCCGGGTCAAGCGGAGAACGGAACATACTTGTTGTTGCGCACATGGATACCGTCTTTACTGAGGGTGAAGATCACACGGTGAGCATTGCACCCGGTTACGTCTCCGGCCTTGGCGTGGGGGACGACAGTCTCGGCTGCGCAACCGTCGCAACGCTTCCCATCATCCTCCAGGAGCTGGGCATAGAGCTCGACAGTAACCTCATTCTTATGGGCTCCGCGAGAAGCCTGGGGCGCGGCAACATTGAAGGCATCAGGTTTTTCCTGAACAACAGCGAGCTCGCGATCTCTGCAGGAATCTGCATTGAAGGAGTGAAGCTTGGCCGACTCTCCTACACCTCGATCGGAATGCTTCGTGGTGAAATTCGCCACAACCTCCCGGAAGAGTACGACTGGACCCGATTCGGTGCCGGTGGCGCAATCGTGAACATGAACGAGGTGATCAACCGCGTTCTTGAGATACCGCTGCCGCGCAGACCCCGCTCCACCATTGTGTTCAACGCCATTGAGTCGGGTGCGAGCTTCAACACAATTCCAACCAAAGGTTCCCTGCAGTTCGAAGTCAGAAGCGAGAGCGGCACCGTTGTCCAGGAGGTTGGCGAGACAATAGAGAACATTGTAGCTGAGGTGAGCTCACTGACCGGTACGGATGTAGAGCTCGAGATCCTTGCCCGCCGCGAGCCCGGCGGGATTGACTTCAGCCATCCTATGGCGGATCGAACCAGGAAGATCATGAAGAGCCTGGGCCTTGACACCCGGATAAGCCCGAGCACTTCCGAGCTCTCAGCGTTTATTGACCTGGGCATCCCGGCGGTGACGATTGGTCTGACGAACGGAGAGAACCTGAACGAGGAAAACGAGCGCATAGAGATCGATCCCATCCCGACCGGACTCCAACAACTGCTTGGATTGATCCTTGCGGCCGACAGGGGCTTCAGTGATGAACGTTAACGACTGGCTGAAATCGAACACCTACCATCACTCAAGCTTTCGTGATCTGAACGCCCTGGTGGAAGAGAAGCAGCGCAAGGGACTGACGATCAGTCTCTGCATTCCCACACTCAACGAAGAGAAGACGATCGGCAAGGAGATTGTCATCTTCCGCAGTGAGCTCATGCAGCTCTACCCCCTCATTGATGAGATTGCCGTCATTGATTCCGGCAGCACGGACAAGACACTCGAGGTAGCCGCCGGCTTTGGCGCTGATACCTACCTTGCCTCCGACATTCTCCCCGGCCTGGAACCGAAACGTGGGAAAGGAGAGAACCTCTGGAAGGCCATCTACCAGCTGCACGGTGACATCATTGTCTACATAGATGCCGATATCAAGAACATTCATCCGCGATTCGCATACGGACTGCTGGGCCCACTGATCCAGCGGGACGAGGTCCAGTACGTAAAGGCGTTCTACGACCGTCCGCTTGCTTCAAGCGTAGGCGTCCGCCCCTCCGGCGGCGGGCGAGTCACAGAGATCCTTATCCGGCCACTGTTCTCCCTCTTCTTCCCCGAGCTCACTGCAATAATCCAGCCGTTGTCGGGCGAATATGCCGTCCGGCGCGAGGTACTGGAGTCGATCCCGTTTCCCATTGGCTACGGTGTGGAGACATCACACCTGCTTGACGTCTATTCCCGCTGGGGGCTCAATGCGTTCGCGCAGACCGACCTTGATCAGCGGGTCCATCGGAATCAGCCAACCCGGAGCCTGGGCAAGATGTCCTTTGGTATCCTGCAGACCCTCCTCTCCCGGATGGAGGAGAAGCAGATCATCAGTGGCCTGCCTGAGATGAGCACGCTCCTGCGGCAGTTCCAGGTCTCCGACCAGCAGTTCGAGATGGTCGAACACCGGATTGTTGAAGAGGAACGCCCGCCGATGAACACCATCGGGGAGTACGAAGAGCGCAGGAAGTCGTTGCCGCGTTAGGCGTCCGGGCGGGCGGCGGCAAACCGACGGCGGATGATCTCATTCACCATCTTGAGCTCAGCACCGTTGATCGTGTGGCCCATACCGGAGTAGAGCTTGAGAAACACTTTCGCCCCGAGCGTCTTGAACACCTCTGCACTCTCTTCAACCCGGGAACGCGGTATGTGCGGGTCAACGTCACTCCCCCCTATAAAGACGGGACTGCCGCCAAAGCCCGCTTCGCTGTCCCAGCTTGTTCCCGGGGGGCCGATGAGACCGCCACTCAGTGCAAATACCCCGCCGTAGATTCCGGGATGACGAGCGGCAAACTCGAGCGCCAGACAGGCACCCTGACTGAATCCGAACAAAAAGAGGCGTTTACGCGGCACACCGCTGAGCTCAGCCTCCATGACAAGGCTCTGCACCACGGTGAGCGCAGAGCTTAAGCCGGGTTCGTTCTGTTTCACCGGCACAAGGAAGCTGTAGGGAAACCAGCTGTCCTCCTCGGCGCTCGGAGCAAGGAACGCAAGCCCCTCGTGAGAGAACTGATCGGCAAGACTCATTATATCTGCCGCCTTTGCACCACGCCCATGGAGCATGATCATTGCGCCTCCGGCCTGCTCGAGCGGGGGGCCTGTATGAAGCAGTTCCTTGTCTTCGTGCACGCGTTACCTCACGCCCCTATTCTACCGGAACTGAAGGCGTTTCCATAGCGCCGGTCGCTGTATCGCAGGACCGACCGCAGGGAAACCGGAGCAGCCACCAGTGCTGCAGCCACAGAGCTCAGCAGAATCACCGTCGGGCGGGCGCCGGCAAGCACTGCGAGCACCGCCGGCACCGAGACAGCGGCAATCGCAAGGATCGCCAGTCCCATCCCCACAAGTACGTTCATGTTCTGCTTCACCGCCTGCTGGGGATGTGACCAGTTCAGAAGCGGCCGGCGAACGTCAGCAAAGAGCGTGACACTGCCAATGAGCACCAGGAACGGCACCGCAGACACCGTGTAGAGCGGCACGAGCCACCACTGCAGTCGTAGCAGCCAGACGGCCAGGAGTGCGTTGATCACAAAGGCCCCGCCAAAGAGAAAGAGATAGGTAAGGATCTTTGCGCCCGCCTGCCTGCGTCCGGAGATCGGTAGCGAGAGGGAGAGATCAAAGCTCTTTCCCTCCCTGCTCAGCCCGGCGGCCGTGAGCGTGTTTATTCCCGCAAAGAGAAGCAGCGCACCAAAGACGATCGGTACGGCAAGACCCGAAGCGTGCAACGGAGGAAGGATCTGATCCATCGCCTCCCCCGGCACCGAGAGACCAAACACGCCAAGCAGAATGGGAAAAACAGCAAGCTCCCCCACGCTCTCGAAGAGAAAGGTTGAGTTCGCAGTCATAAGTCTCATCTCCCGTGCTACAAGCGCCCCGGTCACCGAACGGGCTGCGGGCAGAGCTGCAGGACCGTGACGCGATCGGCCCCGTACGGTTCCCTTCTCAGTGATCTGCCGAACGAATCCGCGCTGGATGATCCCTACCGCAAGCCCGGCCGCAGCGGCGGAACCGGCGACCGACAGGAGCAGCCAGGAGAGCCCGCCCGGCAGAAACGCTTGTGAAAACGGTTGCGCCGGCGGTATAGCTCCGCGAAGCGCACGCGCAACCGACTGCATGAGCCCGCTCACCTCCTGCGACTGATCCACCGAGAGTGACCGGCTGAGAAACAGCTGCAGCCCTACCAGAGCAACGACGGAGACCGTCATACCCAGCGCCTCCAGCGCCACGCGGTGGCGGCGCACGTTGAACAGTCGCCCCAGAAGGGTGACCAGCAGGACGCTCACGGTGAGCGGAACCAGAGGTAGCACCAGCGTAACCACCACAGCGGAGAGGTAGAACTGAAACTCCGCCGCGGGTCCGGTAGCCGTCCCGGTCAGCAACGCCGCCGAAGGGACAATTGCGGGAATAAAGATAAGAGCCGCGATGGGAAGGGCGTAGAGATAGAGCACCGCCATGTTCGCAATCACAATGCGAAACGGCTGGATCGGGAGCGATACCAGCAGCTGCGCGTCCCGGGAGAAAAAAAGCACGGAGAACGCGATCGGAAAGCCAACCAGAAAGACGAATACCCAGGCGGCAATCACCGCCACGTAGAGCGCCAGATCCGGCGTCTCTGTCATGGAGCCGAGCAGTACAAGGCTTCTATAGTTTGAATAGAGCAGAAACACAATCGCGCCGACGGCGACAAGCAAGCCAACGAGAGCCACCGGCACAACCCAGAGCTGATCACGCTCGCGCAGGCTTCGTGCGGAGAGCCGACCAAGCACGGTTGTGCCGGAGAGCTTTGCCTTAATCAACACTGACAGTTTCATTGGTGAGCTCCAGAAAGAGGTTTTCCAGGGTCGCATCCTCTGCCCCGGCCTTTTCGCGGAGTTCTTCCAGTGGACCCTCAGCGATCAGATTTCCACTGCGGATAATTCCAACGCGGTCACAGAGACGCTCCGCAACCTCCATGACGTGGGTGGAGAAGAAAACGGTTTTCCCTCTGCGGCACTGCTCCCTCATGGTCTCCTTGAGCAGAAAGCTCGACTGAGGGTCCAGCCCCACGATCGGCTCGTCAAGCACAAAGATTTCCGGATCATGGATCAGAGCCCCTATGATGGCGACCTTCTGCTTCATCCCGTGCGAGTAGGTGGAGATTCTCTCACCCAGGGCCTCTTTGAGGGAGAACTTTTCGGCAAGCTCTTCGATCAGCGTCCGCTCCTTCGCGGGAATGGCGAACACATCCGCAATAAAAGAGAGAAACCGCATACCGGTCATATTCTCGTACAACAGGGGCTCGTCAGGCACGTAGCCGATCATCCGCTTGGCTTCCACCGGGGCGCGCAACACGTCCACCCCGCTCAGCGAAACACTTCCTGAGTCCGGCCGCAGCAGCCCTATCATGATTTTGATGGTGGTGGTCTTCCCGGCACCGTTTGGCCCGAGAAACCCATAGAGCTCACCGTTGTTTACGGTGAGGGAGAGCCCGTCCAGAGCGCGATTTTTATCCTTCGTGTAGCTCTTCACCAGCCGTTCCAGTTCAATCATTCGGTGATCCTCCAATAGTTCGATATTGGTCGATCGCCTCTGCAAGCTTCTCGACGTCCCCAGGGGCCAGCAGGTAGGTTGACTCATTCGCGCGCACGATGACCGTTGCGTCTTCACGCTCCATGACAACCTGGGCGCTCTCGCCGTTGCTCAACAGGAAGCGCCCCGTGCGGTATGAGCCTATGGCCGCTCCCAACCGACGGACGGTGGGGCGCCACTCGCTTGTCGGCAGGTTCGGCTCGAAGAGCGCACTGTCCACCTCCTCCCAGGCGAACTCAAAAGCAAGACGCCCGGACGTAGAGATCCCTTGCTCATCCACGGTGATCGTGATCGGGCGGTAGAGCCAGACGCCCAGCACCACGCTGATCACGACCAGAATGGCGACTGCACTGAGCTTCTTTCGCCTCTCGCCTCGTTTGACAAGCAGTGAGAGCAGCCCTATCCCGACGATTCCTGCAAGCAGATAGAGCAGGGCGTTCGGTGGACTGACAGCAAACTCTTCCATAGTTTTCTCCGTAATCGTGTTGTTCTGGGTATACACCGATCCAGCCAGCTTATTCACGTGAAGGAGTGCCCATGGAGCCCGCTATTGTCTTCTCAGATGTCAGTTTTCACTACCCGAAGCGGGAGATTCAGGTGGTCGAAGGCGACATCCAGGCGATCGAGCAACCAGACGAGATCACTCCTATCTTTGCCGGCATCACTGCAGAGCTCCCGGCCGGGATGATGTCGGTGGTGGGGCAGAACGGGATTGGAAAGTCCACCCTCCTTCTGCTTGCCGGGGCCCGCCTCTTCCCGAGCTCCGGTTCGGTAACGCTCTTTGGCAAGGACACCGCCAGCTTCACTGACGCCGCGCTCGACCCTTCGATCGAGCAGGAGAGAAACCGCTACGTCTCGTTCGTCTATCAGAACATGGAGTTCGAGTCCCAGGCGCCGATCTCCGAGCTCATGGAGTTCGTCTATGAGAACGGTTTCCACGAGGAGAAGGATCCCTCCTTTCTCAAGGAGCTGATCACCGTCCTCGAGCTTGAACCCGCATTGGGGAAGAAAACCCAACACCTGGCGAAGGGTCAGCTCCAGCGCGCGATAATCGGATTCAGCCTGCTCTACGGGAGCAGGTGCATCATGATGGACGAACCGGTCTTTGCCCTCGAAGAGCCGCAGAAGGACCGGGTCTTTGGCTTCCTGCTCGACTATTCACGCTCAGCGGGAGTGCCCATCTACTATTCGGCTCACAACCTGGAGCTGACGGAGAAGTACTCGGACTATATGCTGCTGTTTGACCGAAACCGGAACTTCAAGATAGGACCAACGAGCGAGTTGTTTATCCGGGAGGAGATTGAGGACGCCTACCAGACGCCTCTTGATGCCCTCTACCGCAGGGATACTCTATACCGGGACGTTCTGCTTCGAAGCTCTCCTGAGGGAACTCGGTGACCTTGTTACTTCCGGCGGCTCAACTACCCCGGTTTGACCCGGACTCCACCGGTTACTACGTTGGTAACAAACAACCTTAGGAGATTTCATGCGCAAAAGCATACTCATTGCACTTATTGTTGCAGTCAGTGCAAGCACAGCCTTCGGCCGCGGCAACCGGGAGGAGGCACAGAATGGCGACTCCACTCCGGGTCGGGACGGTACACCCATCTCTTCCGATCGAGCCCAGGAGTTCATTGCAGACGTGGATGGCGTCGGCATCCGCCGGCAGCAGTACGAACAGGCGATAGACAACACCCTTCGCTCCTTCCAGCAGCAGGGACGCGCCGTCCCGGAGGAACAGATTGACGAGTTTCGCTCGCAGATCCTTGATCAGCTGATCGCCGAAGAGGTTCTCGTTCAGGCCGGCGTGGACCGCGGCTACGAGCCTTCCGGCGAGAGTATAGATGTTCAGTTCGAACAGATGCGGGCGGGGTTCGAGAGCCAGGAGGCCTGGCAGCAGGCACTCGACCAGCAGGACACAACGGAAGAGGAGCTGCGTGAGCAGCTTCGCCGGAACGCCGTGCTCGAGCAGGTGGTGACCGACATCACCGCTGAGGTGGAGCCGGTGAGTGAACAGGAGATCGAGACCTTTTACAACGAGAACCCGGAGTTCTTTGAAACCGGCGGTCAGATAGAGGCCCGCCACATTCTTCTGTCCACCCAGGGCCTGACCGACGAAGACGCGATTGCGCAGAAGCAGGCCGCGGCACAGGAGATCCGCGACGAGCTGCTCGCCGGGGCGGATTTTGCCACACTTGCTCAGGAGCGCAGCGAGGGCCCAAGTGCGTCGCGGGGCGGCAGCCTTGGCACGTTTGGCCGGGGACAGATGGTCGCGCCGTTTGAGGAGGCGGCCTTTGCCCTCCAGGAGGGGGAGATCTCAGCGGTTGTACAGACTCAGTTCGGTTTCCATGTCATTCAGGTCACAGACATCGTAGAGGGTGGAGTGACTCCGCTCGAGCAGGTAAGCCCGAGCATCCAGCAGTTTCTCGCTCAGCGCAAGCAGGCCGATGCAGTTGCGAACTTCGTGGATGAAGCCCGCGAACAGGCAGACATCACCATCTACAACTGATCCCGGTTCACCGGCGGTATCCAGCACGGGTACCGCCGCACTCTCTTCGCATCGCACCGCGCCTCACCACCTCAGCAGTAGTAGAAAGGTCGTAAAAGTGCAGGTTTTCTCACCAGTATCGTTGACAATGAACCATTTACCGATTACGGTAACGTGATTCAATTGCAATAAACATGCGATTAGATTTTTTTATGTGAACGGATCACAATTAATATATCGATGTGGAGCACCCGCTTCCCATCATGCAGCTGAGGTTCTACATGCCCACATCCAGACTTCGCGGCGGCGTCCACCCGGCCTACAATAAAGGGCTCGCTGCCGACAAAGCGATTGAACATGCCGAGCTCCCAAAGAGTGTCCTGGTGCCCATGGCGCAGCACCTGGGTGTGCCGGCGGCCCCGGTCGTCTCCAAAGGCGACGTGGTAGGTGTGGGCGACCTCCTGGGAGAGGCGCCCAAGCTGATCAGTGCCAATATCTATGCCCCGGTTGCCGGCAAGGTGAAAGGTGTGACTCAGAGACCGCTACCCGGTGGTCGCATGTGCGATTACGTGGAGATCACCGTTGACAAGGACGCAACTGATGAGCATCAGTGGCAGCCGCGTGACATCGCGCTCGCGGAGATAACCCCGCAGTGGTACGCAAAGACGCTGCGGGAGGCAGGAATCGTAGGCATGGGCGGCGCAACCTTTCCCTCGGACGTCAAATACTCCCCACCTCCCGGTGCCACGCTTGACACA
The DNA here is from genome assembly GCA_964599075.1 of uncultured Spirochaetaceae bacterium. Lineage (GTDB taxonomy): Bacteria > Spirochaetota > Spirochaetia > DSM-27196 > SLST01 > SLST01. Next base: position 40,844 of record CAZREG010000016.1, read on the forward strand.
TTTGTCCTCAACGGGGCGGAGTGTGAACCGTACCTGACCTGCGACCACCGCATGATGGTGGAGCATGCGTCAGAGATCCTCACCGGCATCCTCTACACCGACGCCGCGTTCTCCTTCACGCGAATAATAGTGGCAATAGAGAAGAACAAGCCGAACGCCATTGAGGCCTTCCAAGAGGCAATTGCCTCCAATCCGGACGCCTCTGGAGTAGAGGTTGCAGCGCTGGACGTCCTCTACCCGCAGGGCTCAGAGAAGATGCTCATCAAGGTGGTCACCGGACGCACGGTTCCGGCCGGCGGACTTCCGTTCCAGGTGGGTGTGGTCGTCTCCAACGTGCAGACACTCTACGCAATTTATGAGGCGATCAAACTGAACAAGCCGCTTATCGAGCGGGTTGTTACCGTCTCGGGCGCCGGCGTCAACACGCCAAAGAATATACGCGCCAGAATCGGGACACCGATTGAGGTGCTCATAGAGCAGTGTGGCGGCTTCTCAGAGAAGACGACCAAGGTGATCGCCGGCGGTCCAATGACTGGAACGGCGCTGCCAAGCCTCGACTACTCGGTAGTCAAAGGACTCTCCGGGCTGCTGTTCCTCACACAGGCCGAGTATCCTGAGGAGTCGCCCTGCATCCACTGTGGAGCATGCGTGGAAGTCTGCCCCATGCACCTCATGCCGCTCAAGCTTGCCGCCTTCGCGAAAGCCGGAAAGTTCGAGGAGGCTAAGGCGACAAATCTTGCAGACTGCTTTGAATGCGGCTCCTGCGCCTGGGCATGTCCGGCAAACATCAAGATTGTGAGCTGGATCAAGTACGCAAAAAACTACATCCGGGTAAAAGGGATCTAAATGGGCACACATAACGAAGGGTTTGTACTGCAGACCGCGCCGCACGCCCACTCTTCGGCGAGCATTCCGCGGATCATGCATGCGGTGAATATCTCACTGATACCGATCGTGATCTTCTCTGTTCTTCTTTTTGGTGCGGACGTCCTGGCGCTCTACGTTGCAGGCGTGCTCAGCTGCGTGGCGACGGAAGCCCTGGTGAAGGTGGTTCGAAAGCGTGACTGGCGGACGGTCTTTGACGGGAGTGCTATCCTCACCGGTCTGCTGCTGGTCATGGTGCTGCCCCCGGACAGCTCGATCATCATCGTTTCACTTGGCGGGGCAGTATCGATCTTTATTGGGAAAGAGGTCTTCGGGGGTCTTGGCCAGAACGTCTTTAATCCGGCGCTGGTGGGGCGCGCGTTCCTCAGCGCTGCCTATCCCGTCCAGTTGACGACCTGGCGCGCACCCAACGATGTCTTTGGCTTTCTACCACCCGCAGTCACGATGGGCGTTGATTCAGTGACAGGTTCAACCCCGATAGCCGCCGCGCGGTTTGAGGGCACGTCGGAGTCGCTCGCACGACTCTTCTTTGGCCAGACCGCAGGCTCCATTGGGGCAACAAGCGTGCTGTTCATTATGATAGGCGGGCTTGCGTTGACGTTCATGGGGATTGTGAAGTGGCGGATGCTCGTCTCTTACTTCGCAACGGTGGCCGTTGGCACCGGCATCTTCTGGTTGATCAATCCCGCCCAGTATGCCAGTCCGCTCTACCATCTGCTGGCGGGCGGCGTCGCGTTTGCCGGCTTCTACATGATGAGCGACATGGTCACCACACCCTACACCAACCGCGGGTTGATCATATTCGGAGTCGGCGCAGGAGTTCTCACCGCCGTTATCCGGCTGTTCAGCGCCTTCCCCGAGGGCGTCATGTACGCAATTCTCTTGATGAACGCAGTCACTCCCATCATAAACCGATACAACACAACACCGTTTGGCGCGCAGACAAAGACCAGGGCAGAGAAGAAGGCTGAGAAAGCGGGAGCCACGACATGAGAAAAATGATCATTGTTCTAACTGCAGTCATGGTGCTCTCCGGACTTGTGCTCGCAGCCACCTTTGAGGGTCTCAGCGACCGTATTGAAGCGAACCGCGTGGCGGCCCTCAACGCGTCCCTCGCTGCAATTTTCGAAGGCCGGACAGACGCAGAAGAGCTCAATTTCCAGGAGCTGGAGAGTGACGGGCCCAGCATCTACCGCGGCCAGGCTGGAGGCGAAACTCTCGGCTACGCGGTACGTCTGGAAACCCAGGGGTACGGCGGAACAATCACCATGCTCGTAGGCCTCTCTGAGGACGCACAGACTATTCGCGGCCTCAGCATTGTGGAACAGGTTGAGACACCGGGGCTCGGTGGGAATATCACGCGGGAGGATTTCCGCGAGCAGTTCGAAGGCCTCGACGCCACCGAGCAGCTCTCCTACGTGAAGAACATTGAGCCCGATCCATCAGAGAACCAGGTTCAGGCGCTCAGCGGCGCCACCATAACCAGCGGCGCAATCGTGAGTGGTATCAACGCCCAACTTGACGAAGCGCGCCGGATCATTCAGAGGCAGGCGCAATAATGGCAAGTAGATCAATAACAACGGAGTTCATGAAGGGCCTTGTCCGGGAGAATCCGGTGTTCGTGCAGGTCCTGGGCATGTGCCCTACGCTGGCGGTGACAACCAGCGTCGCCAACGGTATTGGCATGGGACTCGCGACCACGTTCGTGCTGTTGTTCAGCGCGCTCATAGCATCAGTGATCAAACCGATCGTTCCCAGCGAGGTCCGCATTCCGGTCTATGCGGTAGTTATTGCGACATTTGTGACTATTGCGGACCTGGTGCTCAAGGCCTTCTTTCCCCCGCTCTCTCAATCACTCGGACCCTACGTTCCGCTGATCGTGGTGAACTGCATCATCATGGGCCGCGTTGAAGCGTTTGCCACCAGAAATGGTCCGGGCATCTCAATCATCGACGCAGTGGGAATGGGAGCAGGCTTCACGCTGAGCCTCACGGTGCTCGGCGCGGTGAGAGAGATCCTTGGAAGCGGGACGCTTCTGGGCATCCAGCTCTTTGGTGACGGTTTCACTCCGCTCCTGGTGATGATCCTTCCGGCAGGCGCTTTTCTGACCCTCGGAATCCTGATGGCCATCTTCAACGCCGTAAAGGCAAAGAGCGCCCCGGTGCTCATAAGGACGTAAGGCATGACGTATCTTGTTACTCTGATATCAGCGATCGTTGTCAACAACTTTGTGTTGACCTACTTCGTTGGCATATGCCCTTTCATCGGCGTCTCCAAGAAGATTGACTCCGCGCTCAGCATGGGTCTTGCCGTCACGTTCGTGATGACCATCACGGCAATGGTCACCTGGATCATCAATCACTACGTACTGATTGCATTCGGGCTCCCGTTCCTTGAGTACGTAAGCTACATAGTAGTGATTGCCTCACTGGTCCAGTTCGTTGAGATGTTTATCAAGAAGACCTCGCCGGCTCTCTATAAGACGCTTGGCATCTTCCTGCCGCTCATCACGACCAACTGTGCAATTCTGTTCGTTGCCCTGATCCAGGCCATGCGAAACCTGGGCTTCCTGGAATCCCTGGTGCAGGGATTCGGAGCTGGAGTCGGTTTCACGCTTGCTATCGTGATCATGGCCGGTATCCGCGAACAGCTCGAGGTTGCAGACATTCCGCGGCCGTTTCGAGGCGCGGCCATCACCCTGATCACAGCCGGCATCCTGGCGCTCGCATTTATGGGCTTCAGCGGCCTGACATCGTCCTGAAAAAAAGGAGATCACCATGATTGGAACAGCAGTAGCCCTGATGGGCGCACTCGGTTTGTTCTTTGCCATATTTCTCGTCATTGCCAACAGACAGTTCGCAGTTGAGGTAGACCCCAAGCTCGCGAAGGTGGAAGAGGTTCTTCCCGGTGTGAACTGCGGTGGGTGCGGCTACGCTAGCTGCGCTCTCTACGCTGAGGCAATCGCCAGGAAGGGCGAAGAGCTCAACCTCTGCGTGGTCGGCGGAGCCGAGACCACCACAGCGGTGGCCCACGTGATGGGCGTCCAGGTATCCGGAGAGCAGCAGGAGAAACTGGTTGCGGTTGTCTTCTGCCAGGGGACAGACGAGGCGGCAAAGTTTCCCGGTGAGCACCGGGGCCTCATGGACTGCGCCGCAGCGATCTACTCCCAGGACGTGAGCAAGCGCTGCAAGTACGGCTGCGTTGGCATGGGCAGCTGCGTTGCCAGCTGCCCCTTCGACGCCATACACCTGAGCGAGGGTCACATTCCGTACGTGGACGCGGAAAAGTGCACCGCCTGCGGTAACTGCGTTCGCGCCTGTCCGCGAGACCTTATTGAACTGCATCCGGTCAGCCACAACGCGTTCGTCTACTGCAAGAACCAGGACCTCGGACCGATTGCCCGAAAGGTCTGCAGCAAGGCGTGCATCTCCTGTCAGATCTGTGTCAAGGCCGCCGCGAAAGATGAGAACGCAGAGGCAGTCCAGATGGACGGGAACCTTGCGGTAGTCAATCCGGAGCCCTACACCGCAAAACCTGAGTACGGAGCAAAGTGCCCCACCGGCGCGTACAGCCACGGCATCAACAGCATCCGGAAGGCTGAAGTGCTCGGTCATCCACCTGCAGGGGAAGAACCCGAACCGGTCGCTGTCACCGCCGGTAACTCCACCGCCGG
>CAZREG010000016.1:45501-48316 GCA_964599075.1 uncultured Spirochaetaceae bacterium
CACCGCCGGTAACTCCACCGCCGGCAACTCCACCGCCGCTGACTCATCCGCCGGGGTTGAGACTGACGAGAGCCAGGAAGGCGAGCAGTGAGTCACGATCACGCGATCCCGGATGCGGAGTACGGCGTGGTGCGAACCGTGGAACGCACCCCTTCCCGCTGGCCGCAGCCGACCGGCCCGGCCCGCTACGGCGTTGAGGTCACCGTCCCCGGTGAGTGCGACCGTTGTGTGATCAAGGAGAGCTGTTACTCGACAAAACGGGTCGTCTGGACCAGCTCTGAGCAGTCGCTGCAGACCGGCGACAGCGTCCGTCTGGAGATGCAGCCGGGGACCATCCTCAAGGCAACCGGCTGGGTCTACGGAATCCCGCTTATATCCGTGCTCTCTGGAGTGCTCGCCGGATACTTCTGGCTCTTCGCCGGTAGAGCCGAACAACCCCGGGTATTGCTTTCCACGGCGCTTGGTATCGGTCTCATGCTTTTGACCGGCACCGTTCTGGCAAAGCTCAGTGACTGGGTCAGCACGCGCCTTACCATCAACGCCAGCCTCTCGCCCATTCCGGATCAGTGAGAGCGCAGGAACCAGATGATGCAGATCAGCCCCTCTGCGGCGGCACACTCTATTGCGGACAGATTTCTCAGCGCCATGGCGGCACACATCACGGCCAACCACGATGTTGCCTTCTACGCCGACTACCTGCAGGTAAGCCCCGACTACCTCACCCGCTGCGTGAAAAAAACAACCGGGAAGAACCCGAAAGCGATCATTCAGCGGGAGCTTGCCAGGCGCGGGGGGAAACTGCTCTCCGAAGGGGCTCCCGTGGCCCAGACCGCCGCCACGCTGGGCTTTGACAGCGCGGCCTATTTCAGCCGGTTCTTTCACCGGGTAACCGGCCACACTCCTTCAAATGAGAAACGAAGCGCAGGCCGGTAATGTCCGTGCGTGCACCGTGGTTCTGGTATAGGATGCACCGTGATGAGCGTGATTATCCCAAAAGCGTTTCTCTTTGACGTATTCGGCACCGTGGTCGACTGGCGCAGTTGCGTAGCCCGCGAGCTACAAACGGTTCTCCAGCCGCGTGGATTGAAGCTGTCGTGGAGCACGCTTGCTGACGATTGGCGAGCCCGCTATGAGCCTGCGATGGAAGAGATCCGCTCGGGAGGGCGGGGATTTGTCCCGCTGGACGTCCTTCACCTGGAGAACCTGAAGCGACTGATGGACCACGTACCGGAGCTTTCAGAGTTACAGAACGGACCGGCCGCCCTTGGCGATGCCGCGCTTGCTGAGCTCAACCGGTGCTGGCACCGGCTCGAACCGTGGCCCGACTCAAGGCCAGGACTTGACTCGCTGTCGACGCTGGGGATCGTGGCCGCTCACTCGAACGGAAACATCGCCCTCATGGTTGACCTTGCACGATTTGGGCAGCTTCGCTGGGACGTGATTCTTGGTGCGGAGGTTGTCGGTTGCTACAAGCCTGAACCACAGAGCTACCTCAAAGCCTGTGATCTGCTCTGCCTTGAGCCGCACGAGGTGATGATGGTAGCGGCCCACGACGGAGACCTGGAAGCCGCACAAGCTCAGGGACTCCGGACCGGCTATCTCCACCGGCCGCTGGAGTTTGGAGAGTCCGGAGACACCGGTCCGGCCTCCGACCCTCGCTGGGAGGTCAGCGTGACGGGGATAGACGAGCTTGCGTCACATTTCAGGGAGTGCGAACAGTAGCAGCGTGTGTCGAGCACCAGACTCACCGGTGAACGAGACGCGGCGGGCGAGACAGGTGCGGGCTTTACAATTCTTGACATACCCCACCCTGCACGGTAGCTTGGTCTCTCTGATTCGGGCTGTAGCGCAGGGGTTTAGCGTACTTGTCTGGGGGACAAGGGGTCGGCGGTTCAAATCCGCCCAGCCCGACTGACGGGCGGCTGTGCCGCCCGGTGTCTGTAAACTGCTCACCCAATCTGCGCCTTTTTCTAATTTCGCAGTACAATTATCAGGTATGCGGAGCTCTCTGGAACCGGTACATCTGTCGCAAGCGGTCGGCTTGAACAGTCGCGGCAGGCAGTCAGACTGCGGGTCTCATAGATCTTCGCTCCCATGAGTTCACGGATGGGCCGGCACGTCTGGACGGACCATGGCTGATCTTCTGGCGACAGCTGCTGGAGGCGGACGAGGTTTTTGGAGCGGTGTTTCCGCCCGCCAAGGCAGACTCAGACGGTGCGTTCACCATCCCGGCAGTCTGGAACGGCTGGGAGTACCGGGGCGAGCCGGTTGGGGGCGACGGTTACGCAACCTTTGCGGTAAGGGTCATGGTTCCTTCAGACGCAACTCAATTCGGGCTCTTTGTGCCCAACGCCTCCACGGCGTACCGGCTCTGGGCGAACGGCGTACCGGTGGCAGCGAGCGGCGATCCGGGCGTCTCGCGAGAGACCTCCCGGCCGCACTACGCCATGCGCAGCGCCACGGTGGTCCCGCAGCAGGGCATAATCGATCTGGTGCTTCAAGTCTCGAACTTCCATCACCGCCGGGGTGGCATGTGGAAACCGATAGAGATCGGAACTCCGGCACAGATCTCTCAGCGCACGACAGCCGAGTTCACCTACGACATCATGCTCCTGGCCAGCTTCGCTGCCCTCGTGTTCTTTACCGTCGCCTTGTCAATTGCCCGTCCGACCCCGGCAGGAGGTCGGCTCACGGCGCAGGTGCTTCTCGGAATCGGTTTTTTTGCTATGGCGCTGCGGGTTGCGGTGACCGGGCAGATGCTCGTGACAAGTCTGATTCCCGGCTTCCCGTGGGGAGTGCAGCTACGGATCGAGTA
>CAZREG010000017.1:0-27647 GCA_964599075.1 uncultured Spirochaetaceae bacterium
CTCAGCTTTGCGGTTCCGCAAGGTCCGTGACACTACAGACTTGTTGACAGCGCCATGCGCGACAGTTACTTTCCAGCTGTATGGCGAGACAGATCGATCCGACTCACATTTTTCATATGTATCGAAAGGATGGGACCGCTGTGTTTCTTCATCCGTTTCGTAATACCGATAAGCTCCATGCGGTGCTGATGAAATCCGAGATAATCGGTCACTACGGACAGGAACCGCGAGTCGAGTCACTTACTCTGTTTCGCAATGAACTGTACCGGCAGATCGAGGCGGAGGTAAAGACATGGGTCGCGGACACTCGCTTTATTCCTCGTTTTCTTCTCTCTTCCCTCATATTTCTTGTGTCTTACTTTCTCATGAGCTTTGTGATACGTGATCCACTCCCACTGATCGACGAACTATTAGTCTCGCTGGGGCTTTCGATCCTTGCGTACATCTTGCTTGGGCGAAAGGACATGCAATCTGAAGGGGCGCTGAAGCGCCGGATTGAACTGCGTAACAAGGTAGATGGTATCGTGTTTTCAGAGAGTGAGTTTGTTATCTCCGTGGAGAATGTGCTCAATGCGCGTGAAGAGGCGCAACCGGAGGAACTGCTCGCTGAGGTTGCTTCCGGAGAGGGACTGCCTGCCGCAGCCGGGCATGAGACAGAGTCTGCGCAGATGATCATGTATCTCGAACAGTTGTTTTCCAGCTCAGAGTATAGGCAAACACAGAAGAGAATGAAGAGGTTACGAAAGTCCGGTGATGAACAGACTCGCGTAAACCTCTCGAAATGGTTGGAGAAACAAAAGATAGATGTACCACTATTCACTGTCTATTGGTCACTCAAGGATAGCGTACACAGTGGAAGCTGATTTTACGGCTCTGAAGGGTCGGGTTGATCGTCTCCTAGATTCTGCCCCAAACTCTGTAAGTCGATAGCGCGAAGCGTCTGTTGCAGTTCGATCGTTTCGAGACTGAGCGCGAGGAGTTCCATTGCGGGTGTGAAGTCAGGATCAAGTTCGAGTGCCGACGAGCTGAGTTCTACGGCTTGATCGATCTCTCCAGAGGCAGCCGCCCTCCACGCATCCAGGTATAACTGATCAACCCGATCCTGCAATGTCTCGCGGCCTTCATCGCCAAAGTTCAATCGCATCTGCACGCTGAATCTGTCCATGAAGCGGAACTGGGTGCCAAGGTCCAGGTTGTAATTCATGTCTACACTGAAGTCCGTTAGTTCAAGGGTGGCGCCGGCGCTGAAGCGGGAAGCCCCCCAACGCAGGAGCACTCCGGAGCGCAGGCTGAAAAAGCGAGTGATCTGGACGCTGATCCCTGCCGCACCACCGATCGGTGGTGCGGGCACCTCTGCTACGAATGAGACGGGTAGAATGAAATCGGTGGCAATCGTGATCGGTCTGATTGGATCGTAGGCTATTCCTGCGGTGATTACGGTGGGTAGCGGTACTCCCTCTACCGGTAATCCCAGGTTTCTTGCGCTCGCGCCGATTGCGAAGTTCGGGGTACGGCTTGCGAAGGATTTCATAAAATTAAAGCGCGAGAGCAGTCCGACGTCTGCGGCAAGGGTAGCGGCAGATTGGCCGGGCGCTATGGCAGGGGGTACGTACCGGTATGCACCCTTCACCGTGGCCCCAACTGCGACGCCGGGGAAGTAGAACGACCGGAACAGATTATAGCTCAGGTTTAACCCGACCGTTCCTTCCGAGTATCTCCCACCGGCCACCTGGCGGCTGCGCGCATCGTACTCGGTGAACGGAAGATGAAGGAACTTTCCACCGGCGCCGAAGCCAAACGCGCGGGCACGTTGTGTATAGAGAAGCCCGTCGATCGAGCTGTCGGCAATCCAGTTGTTGTGGGTGAACGTTATCTCGGTGAATTCGAGCGTAGAACTCGCCGCAGGGTTGGCGTCAAGGAAGCTTACGTCACGTGCTACTGCAGTGTAGGCCTGACCCATCCCTTCAAACTCACCACCGATCGGTATGACCAGCGTCGGGAAGAGAGTCAACCCTGCGTTGGTGGTCTGCGCCTCTGCGGGTTCACCGACGAAGGTATAGATGTCGTTGAAATCCAGCGAGAGTACGGGATGGAGAATGGCTAGCGTAAGCGCACAGAGTGCAATGCCCCGTTTCATCTCTTCCTTTGAGTATACTTCCGACAGAGACCAATATCCACGTTCTGATCTTCGACAGAGTACGGGGATAAGTCGAGGGTCGATGGCCGCGGTATTTCTGTCGATCATTGTAGTACTATCTGTGTAGAGGGATTTTGCGAACAGTAAGCGCCACGGGATCGACGGTTACTATCACATCTCTCCTCATTCTCTTCCTGGGAGCCACGCATCTGTTTGCCCTTGGCTCTGGTGAAGAAGAGACGCCCGAGGAGCGTCTGGCTCGCGCTGCGGCGCTCATAGAAGATCGGCAGTACGACGAGTCGGTTGAAGACATTGCCTCGGCAGTGGAAAGCGATGAGGAGTATATAGAGGAGGCTGAGGCGCTCTTTCGGCGTATCCGAAACGCCCGACAGGAATGGCTCGAGGCGGGAGAGGAGGTTCTGGCAAACCTTGAGCGGTTGAGGGATCCTGATCTTGAGGCAGCCGACATTCTCTCTACCGCAGCAGAAACCCTGGCTTCAGTTCGACGGATGGCATCCGTGTACCCGAACCCGAACCCCGAGGACGCTGCGATCATTCAGGACTTGAATGAACGGGTCAGCCTGACTGTTGACCAACAGCGGTTTCGGTTCATCGTGGAGACAGCCGCCAGTCAGATTGAGGTCGGCGAGTACGTGGCTGCCGTTCAGACGTACGTAGAGGGGGTTGAGCAGGAGCTCGGAGACCTCACTGCTGAGCAACAGGCGTTTGTGACTCAGGAGAACGGAATTGACCTGCAACGCGGTGTATTCGAGTCCCAGGATCGCTCATTGGCAGATCAAGGATTCGCGCAGGCAAGAGAGAGTGTTCGAGCGCTCTCCGTTGGCGACGCCACCGATAGTGAAACTCCTTTCGTCGACCTTGCCCCGGTTGCCCGGCAGGAAGTCTCTCGTCTCACCGCCACGTTCAGTGCGGGGGAGTTCGAGAACGCAGATGAGCTTATCCAGGGCTATCTGCCGACCCTTCGCTCCGTTCTGGACCTTTACTCGGCGCTCTCAGGAGCCGCTTCCGTGATCGCGGAGCAGGAGGAGACGAATGCCCAGCGACTGCGGGAGGATCCTGACTACGAGTACGACTGGCATACCCGCTTTGTGAGTGATCTTGTCCTTGGACGACGGGCCCAGGACGGTCGGCTGCCGGAGGGCATCCTGCACGCAGTAGAGCAGGTCCGTGCAATCGTTCTTGACGGACCGCCGGAGGTGACTGTTGAGTTTGCATCCAACAACTATCGGGATGTGATCGACCTTCTCCTCGCTTTCCCCTGGGAGGAACTGGAATCACCACAGGACGATGCAGCAGTAAGGGCTCATGTCGAGCAGGTACTCCCGCTCCTTGACACAGTAGAGACGGCGGCTTTGACCTCGGTGGAGATCATTAACGCAGCCGATGAGCTTGGCCTCGCGGTCTCAGATTTACTTGAGAGCCCGGCGCCGGCAGCTTTGGCCCTTGCGCCGATACTATCCGCTGTTGAAGAGGTCCCCGACCCGACACGACAGGTGCTTCTTTCAGACGCCACCCTTCTCCTTGCGTCGGTCGTTGATCTGCAGCGGGTGGTTCCCGCACTTGAATCGGCCTTCATTGCGGCAACGCCGCTGGCCTCAACGACGGAGCGCGATCCTCTGGCAACTCAGCGTCAACAGATTGCCGATCCGCTGGCAGTGCTTGTTGCACGCTCCGCCGGCTGGTCGAACTCACCGGCTGCACTGCGGGAGCTCTATACACCGAGGCATGGACCGTACCTGGACAATCTGATCGGACTCACGCGAGCCTACGAGACAGATGTTGCCGCCCAGATAGCCGAGATCGATGTCGACGCTCTCGAGGAGCGGCTACAGGCCCTTGAGCAGGCGGTGAGTGAGGCTCAGTCGGACCTCTCTGTAACAGAGACGGTGCCGGGGACAGATCTTGAGCAACCACGGCCGCTCTCCGGACAGGCGAGGGATATCCTTCTTCCAGTGGTTGGACTCGACCAGCAGACCGGTGAAATCATCTTTGAGGACGGCTCGCTGTCAGCACTGAGGGATGACGCGCTCTCGCTAGCCGAGTCGCTTGCCAGTGAGGCTGTCCATATTTCCTTGGACGAGCGTGTACAGCAGGAGGAGCAGACCGCCCGGGAGATTGCCGCGACAGTCGGGAGTGCAGCAAGCGGCCTCCTCTCTGAGGCTGCCGATCTCCTGGGGCAGGCGCTCGAGCAGGTCTCGATCGCCGAAGAGTCGGAAGCCGACGGGAGAGCGGTTATTGGGGAAATCTCCGATCTCCTTGGCCAGGCAAACGCTGCCGCTCAGAACGGCCAGATCGGCGACGCAAGCGAACTTCTCGGGCGAGCACAGAGGCTTCTCAGTTCGGAGAACCCCTCAGTTGCGGATGCAGGGGACTACTTCCAGACCAGTCTGGCAAACTGGTACAGACCTGAGATCGAAGATTTCTGGAGTGCCCAACAGGTATCGTTGAACAGCGACATAGTGCAAGCCCAGCAGGAGATCGTGTTCGTGCAGGTCGATCAACTCAGCGCCCGGGCGCAGGACGCGATTGCTGACCGTGAGTTTGCCGACGCGCTCGGTATTCTCGAAGAAGCTGAACTGATCTGGACGAACGTGTTCCCCACGACGGTTAACCGAACCCTGACCGCGCTCCTGCGGCAGGCGAGGACCGGATTTGATCAGGAAGCCTCCCGTGTGCTGCGCGAGGACATGCCAGGATTCAGTCGGCTGAGCAGGACCCTCACCAATGCCTACATAGCATTCGACGACGCGGCCTACCGCGACTCCCGGGCTGCACTCACGGTTTTCTTCAACGAGCAGCCGTTGAACTTTGAGGCGCGCCTGCTTGAGGTGCGCCTTGCTCTCGCGACTGCGGAGGGAAACGCGGACAGCATAGTCAATAATTTGATAGACGGGGCGTTGGAGGCAGTCGATCTGACGGTTGATCAGCTCAATGAGATAGACCCCTATCTCATTTCGGATGCGGAGGCGAACGCGGCTCTGGAGCTTGAGGCACGTCTCTCGGCTGTGAGGGAAGTGGTCCGGGAGACCGGATCTGCCTCCGCTGCCGTGGTACAGCGAATCACTGGTCTACTCGAGCTCACTGACGAGGTGCTAAGACCTCCTGCAATTCTCCCGGATCCACCGGTGGATCTGCTGGCGGAGGCCAACCGGGTACTTGCCCGTGCTGATCAGTTCGGAGACTGGGCAACTCTGCCACGGGCTGAGCAGGAGCAGGTGCTTGCGCTCGTTGAGCAGGCTCTGCAGCGGGTTCCCGGATACGGACCGGCAGTACAACGCTGGCAGCGTATCGTTGCGCTCATTGGCGGCAGACAACCATTGCCGGCCGCGGGACAGGCAATTCTTGAACAGGCGATCTCTCTGCGAAACCAGCGGCAGGTTGCAAATGCCCTGACGCTTATGGAAGACTATCTGGCGGTGAATCCGAACGCCGTTCTTAACAGTGAGTTCAACAATCTCCTCAACCAGCTGCGCTCTGCGCAGAGAGGCCGGTAATGCGAAGAGCCGGTATTCTCATTGGGTTTCTCCTTGTGGCACTCGTCGGTCACTCCCAGGAGCTCTACTTTGAGGCACCTCAGGTCTTCAATCGCGACAATGTCCGATTCCCGCAACTCGAGGAGGTGGGTTCAGGCGGCGTCCTCGTCTATCAGGAGCTTGTTGAGCAGGCGCAGGAGAGTGGCCTGGTTGAGGTGTATCTTCAGAGCTCTGACACTGGACGCGATTGGACGGCGGCCCGTCGCATTGCAAGTGGCATACGCTACGAGGGTGCGAGCGTACCGCCGGTTTTTGACATAGCGTCTTCTGAGTCTGGAGAGCTTCTACTTGCGACTTCGGTCTTCGAACTGAACACGCCCGGCGAGAGCCGGTCGGTGATTACGCTCGCACTCTCGCGGAATCGGGGACTGAGCTTCACTGATGTGCACGTAGTTTCTGGAGACAGTCGGCTCGTGAATCCCCGGGTCTTTCCGGCGGCGTCGGGAGGCTGGTATGTGGTTCTCGAGGAGCTGGTGGCCCTCGCGGGAGCCAACCGGCTCCTTTTCAGTTTCAGCCCGGACGGCACGCAATGGAGTGAACTCAGTGCTTTCCCGGTGAATCTGGATCAGACCGGCACACAGAGCGATGTCACGCACGTAGCCATTGGCGATCGTGATCTCTTCCTCTTTGTCGGTGAGAACATTGCGGCGCTGCCCGGCTCGGGACCCATCGGGACTAGCGGCGAGCCGGTTCCGTTCCCGGACCTGCCGCAGGTATACTCCCTCTACACAGATGATGGCGGCGAGAGTTGGTCCGCTACAGATCCGGAAACCGGCGTTCAATCCGCCGCAATTGTTCCCGTGCCTGCGTCTACGTCGCTCGACACGGTCGACCAGGACGAGCTGCTCGCCTTCTACTATCTGAGAACGAACTATCAGATCTGGCCCGCCCTCGGTGTGCTCGGCGATTGGACAGATCTTGAGATGCAGCGGCCGGACGTTGCTTACCTCGGGGACGGCACAGTAGCCATGAGTTTTGAGGCAGGGCTGCGGTTCCGATCCCAGAACACTCGGCAGCTTGCCTATGCTCCTCTTGATACGGTGGGAAACATTGCCGGAGAGATTGAACTCCTCACTGCAAGCTCTCTGGACTCGGTAAGAGTCTCGTACAATCAACCTCGGATTGAGCGTTACGAGGGTAGCGCGGTCATCGTGGGATACATCGATCCCCTGCGCGGTGGAGATGTGGAGGTCTATCAACGTACCCCTCTCGGCTGGCGGAGGCGAGTTGTAGCGGAGAACCAGTACGCAGCATTCCCGACAATGGGCCAGGTGGGGGGACGGCTTCACCTGTTCTGGCATGGACGGACGAGCAGCGAGCCCGGTCTGCCGACGCGCGTCGTGTACCTCGAGCCCGATCAGAGAGTTCTTCCTCCGGGTTTGAGTGGGACCAACTTCTCTGCGGGCGAACGTAGTGCCGGAAGTACGGCACGAGTCTCAATCTCTCCACCGGTCGATGCCTCGGGAATCGACGGCTACGCCGTGCTTTGGACTCGTGATTCGCAGGCCCGCGTACCACGTGTGGAGAGTCCGGTTACCGGTAATACGGTGGCGTTCACTGCAGACGAGGACGGCCCCTGGTACCTGCATGTGCGTGCGGTCGACCGGGCGGGAAACTGGTCGGATCAGCGTACGATCTCCTACGTGCGTGACACGACTCCACCGGCTCGAGTGAGCTTTGCTTCGCCCTCAGTGGACGGGGAGGGCTTTCTCACCTCGAACACATTTACCCTTGAATGGGAGCCTCCGGCGGTAGATGAGAGCGGCGGTCCGGAAGTTGTGGCTCGATACATCTACGACATTATTCGGATAGGTCCGCAGAGCGCAGAGCCCGAAACGGCGTCAGCTATCCCCCCCCAGGTACCCAACGCAACGGCGACGCCCTCAGTGAGCCGGGACAACTACGACAACGGCCTGTGGGCGCTGAGCGTCCAGGCGGTTGACAGCGTGGGTAACGTCGGCGAGCCGGCTGTGTTGTACATCCGACTGAACAAGTACGTACCGGTCACGCTCATCACCACGCTCTCGGCTATACAGGACCCGCTTGGCCGCTATAACATCGACATTGTCGGGCGCGGTTTTAGTGCTAATGGCCGCATTGTCCAGGTGATCCTTGATCGCGACGGCGAGCCTCCGTACGATCTGGTTTACGACCAGAACGATCCGGGATTTCAGATTTTTGACGATCGTACAATGAGCGGGCCTCTGTTGGATGATGTGGAGACCGGCGAGTACCGTGTAGGTCTCGTTCACTCTCAGCGCGGACTCACGTTCTCCCGGGATCGGCTGGAGATCGAACGGAACGGAACGGTGAAGTTCGGCAACTTCACGATCCTCAGCCCTCCTGGGTTCAGCACGGACTTCTCGCCGCCACAGGTGACACCAATCAACGCCCTGGTATGGGCTGTTCTTGCCCTACTTCTGGCGGTAGCGCTGTTCTCCGGAACGCGAGCGATCGCGGTTGCTCGTGAGGGAGTGCTTCTGCGCCATGAGGCACGGGCTCTCGTCACCGGCGGGCCGCTTCCAATTGAACAAAGACAACGGAGAGTGATGGAAATGGAAAGACAGGGTATTAGTCTGCGCGTTAAGTTCACGCTCTTTATTGTTGTGCTCGTGGCGTCTGTGGTAGGCGGTCTCGCGGTCGGGTTGGGAACAGTAACGCTCTCCAGTCAACGGGACGTGCTGGTCCGCGGCCTGAAAGACCGGGTTGATGTGCTCATGGAAAGCATGGTTGCTCCGGCAGCTGAGGCGTTGCTCGATCCGGTCTTCAATCAAGGAGAGATAGATGCGCTTCCGGCCCGTACCAGAGCCATGAGTGAGGCTCTGTACGCAACGGTTACCGGGCCGCTGGACGAGTTTGCCGAGGGAGCGTTCGAGGAGTCTTTCAATTACGTCTGGGGCACGAACGATCCGGTTCTTGAGGCTGAGGGCGCCGGCGAAGAGGTCGCAGAGAACCTCCTGGAGAGCCGCGCGGCCGAGGGCGTGGAACGCACGCCCGAGTCTCCGGGCGAATCGCTCTTCTTTGGTCGTACACGCGTTGCCGATCCTGCTGCCGCCCGAATCAGCGCAATGGCCGAGGTGGTAAACCGACTCGCAAGAAGCCGACTTGGCGCATTGATCCAGCAGCGGGAGATCTCATTCGCGGAGGCAGACGAGTTGCGGCGCCGAATTGCCGATCTGCCGGCCGGCTCCGATCTCTCGACACTCGAACAGCAGCGCCAACGGAGTCTGGTGAGTTTCCGTTCACTTGATGACCAGATCACCGAACAGCTCTCCCGTATCGTGCTTGATGCGGCCGCTCTGGTCCGTCACCACGGGAGTGTTCCCGGAGATGAGTTCTCCTATACGGTCCCTGACTCGATAGGTGCGCTCGAGGATGAGATTGAACGCGCGAAAGAGGCTCTCCAGCAGATGCCCTCACAGGCAGCGCTGCTGAACAGCTCTGTCCTCTCGGTTCCGCAGTTTCTTCCTACTGCGTTTGATCCGGACATCTCAGACCATCTCTTCTATCAGGCCGCTGTTGAGCCTGACATCAGTGCCCTTCCGACCAGCTCGCAGGATCTCGCGGCGCTTGACGCTGAAGATCTGGAGTCTATCAGCTACTTCCGGGGTGCGGTGCGTCTCGGGGTGACGACCGAACTGATTGTCCAGCAGATTGCAGAGGCCCGTAGGAGTATCATTCGGATAACCGCCATCATAGCGGCGATCGCAATTGCAGCCGGGGTGCTCGGCGCACTTCTGTTGGCGACGATCGTCGTTAATCCGATCTTCAGACTGGTCGCCGGTGTTGAGAGTATTGGGAAGACAAAGGACAAGACAAAGCTCAAGGATGACCCGATTCAGGTGCGCAGCCGTGACGAGTTGTTTCGACTCGCGGATGCAATAAACGAAATGTCTGCCGGTCTCGCCGCTGCGGCCGAAGCAGACCAGGATCTGAAGGCGACATCCGAGCTACAGAAGATGTTCCTGCCGTTGAAGCAGGACGGAAATCGCAAGCTCACGATCGCACAGATGGAAACCCCCGCCCTTGAGTTCTATGGCTACTACGAGGGCGCCGATGCCCTCTCCGGCGACTACTTCACCTTCCGTGAACTGGCCGGTGTAAAGGCCGGTCGGTACGCGTTCATCAAGTGTGACGTGGCCGGACACGGTGTTCGTGCGGCATTCATGATGGCAGAGGTCGCTACCATGTTTGAGAATCGCGTCGTTGACTGGAACGCCAAGCGGGAGCCAGTGGATCCGGTAAAGTACATCAAAGATGTGAATGAGCACCTCGACAGTTTCGGGTTCTCCGGAATGTTCGCCGCCATGACGGTTGGCACGATCGATTCGGCAACCGGAGACATTCAGATCAGCCATGCTGGAGATACTGAACAGCGCTTTTACCGGGCTGCCACGAATGAGGTTGAAGAGAAGCTTTTAAATGAGGATGCTCCGGCAACCGGCGGTATTCCCGCGTTTATGCTTACGCCGGATACGTACCGGCTTTTTACCTTCAAGCTGAACGGGGGCGACGTACTTATTCTTGCGACCGACGGCATTGAAGAGTCGGCTCGCTACTTCCGTATGGAGGAGTTCGATCGTCGCGCGGGGTTGTATCCAAAACTGAGATATGAGCGAGACGAGTACGAGGCGGTTTTAGACACGGTGCCGGAACGATTTCGCGATATGCTGATGTGGGACGAGAATGAGAATGCACATGACCTGAAAGAAGAGTTCTCGACGAAACGGCTTATAGCGATTATCGAGCAGGCTATGGTCCAGGGGAGCTATAGGCTCGAGCGCTACACGGCTCGTGACAAGAACGAGTCAATAGAGTTTGATTACGCCGGGCTTCCGCCTACTACTGAAAGCATGGTCACCGCGGTGATGGCTGCTGAGAAGGTCTTCCGGATTGACCGTGCGCCTCTTGGTGCAGAGGTGGATCTGGTGCGTGTGGATGCGAAACTCAACGAGTTTCTCAAGCAACGCCTGAACATATACAGTCGCCTCTTTGGTGAGCCCGTCGCTGACGAACAGCGGCCGGACTACGACGAGGGGAAACCAAAGGAGCGCCAGGAGCTGCAGAGAGAGTATGTCTATTTTCCGGGCTTGATCGAGGAGGTGCAGTCGGACGATCTCACCATACTCTCCATCCGCAAAAAGTGAACGGGGAGCGGTCTTCAACCGATAGGGTAACTATGAGGCGATTACTGTTGACGGTACTGGTCTGTATCTCGTTCACTGTCTCGGCGCAGGAGCCGGGTGGGCTGATTGTGCAGAATAGAACCAACCATACTCTCTACGTTCTTGTTCCCGGCGGCCAGGAGATCCTTCCGCAGAGTCGCTACCGGCAGATTCCTCCTGGCGGGCTTCTTCCGGTCGAAAGTGGCGGAGCATTGAACGGCGTTGCCTATCAGCGAGGGAGCTTTCTGCTCTCGACATTCTCGTTCACTGACCAGGAGATCGCTGAGAGAACTCGGAGGTCTGCCACCCGGGTATATCTTCCCGTGGAGGAGCGGCATTTGAGCGAACAGGAGGGACTTGAGGCTTCCTCCTTCGACTCACTTCTTTCTGAGCCCCAGATTGACGACGTCTATCTTGAGTGGGTCGGAACAGTGCCGGGTATTGCCCGCGCACGGGAAAGAGGGCCGATGGCGTTCTATGTGGACCTTGGCGAGGGACGTCAGACGCTCTCTGTTTCCGAGAGTCTCCTCTGGCAACGGGGGGGGACTGACCTCGAGTGGCTGAAGGGTACGTCCGGTGCAACTGATCTCTATCTTGCTGCGGCAAGCTACTCGGCCTTCGCGGAGGAGAGCAGTCTCTTTATCTACCTCTTTGAAGAGGTTGGACGGAGGCCGCTTGGCACTCTTGAGCTCTCGCCGGGCAGAGGCAACGGCTTTGTGTTCCTTTGGCAGCCGACCGAGCTTCGCCCGTCGGTGGTCGGTAACCTGGTGAGCTCAGATTTCTTCATGGAGGCACAGCTGTGGAGGTCGGAACTGGAATCGCTGATCGGCGCTGATCTGCTCTCTCTCACCGCAGAGGTCTCCACTGCAAACAGCTCGGCCGGGGTCTGGGAGGAGTTCCTTGTTGCTCGGGTCCAGCTTGCCAACCTCTTTCGTGAATGAAGCGGAGTAGATTCTTCTGCGAGAACTGCCACAAGGAGGTGCGTCCGAGTGCGAGGGTCTGCCCTCACTGCGGACGCTTCTTTGAGGCGGTTCGTTGTCCGGTCTGCAACTATACCGGTGAAGGCAGCGACTTTGTGCGGGGATGCCCCAACTGCGGATACGCGGGAAGCGCGGCAGGTAGTCGTGGGCTTGAAGCTGTGGAATACTGGCCAGCGTCCGGGGCGGCACCGAAGGCAAAGACGCCGGGCTGGGTCTGGCCGCTGGCGCTCGGTATTCTTGGTCTTGTATTTGGCGCGCTTGTTTTGCTCTACCTCTCTCTGTAGAGAGCGCTAGAACAGAAGACCCACACCCACTCCACTCATCGCATAGAAATCGCTGGGGCTTACGATCTCTGCAGCAACGAAAAAGCTCAGACCAACTGGTGTCTCCGGTACAAGCCAGTGTGCCTCCAGGGCGGCATTGAACGGCGCGACCAGTCTGATACCCTCCGCAAGTGCTCCTGTTCGAATCAAGGCACTGGCGCCGATCGTCCAGTTTCTCAGATCCGCGGTTGCAGCCGCTCGCAGATATCCGAGTGATGTCCATCGGTTTGAAGGACGGCTGCCAGACCCGTACCAGACCGGGGCAGGAGAGAGGCGATACTCAGGGGCGACGGTGAAGCGAAAGCTGTCAATAATGAGCTCAGCAGGGAGAGTGACTGCGAAGCCCGGGTGCGAGCCTTGCGTGTCCGGGCCGGCGAAGGCGCCGTCAGCGTAAGGCGCGGTGTACATGCCGGAGACCCGTGCCCCGGCGCTTGTGGCAACGCCCGGTCCCGCACGCAGGGGAGCCGATTGCCAGCCGAGCGAGGCTCCGGCGCTCAGCCGCGACTGAATGGACGCGCCGGCAGTAAAGCCCACGGCGCCTGAGAGCTCCAATCGGGCACCAAGACCTGCCCGAATACCTAGTCGCGTGGGAAACCGGCTCACAACAACGTCATCCACAATCGTTATGATCCCTGCTGTCTGGGCAGTGATCTGGTACTGAGACGAGGGGAGTGGGGGACCTGACGGCGCGTAGAGAAGACCGGGTTGAGATCCCCAGATAGATCGATATCGAACAACGCGACTGCTGTCTATTCTGACAGGGGCTTGCCGAACCTCTTCCCGGCCATCGGAGCCTGTCAACGAGAGGTGAATGTCATAGGTGCCGTCCGGCAGCGGCGATCCTTCTGCGTTACGGCCGTCCCAGCCAACCTGCTGTTTCCAGGTGGTGAAGGGGCCAATCGGTTGCTCAAAAACCGGACGACCGTCGCCGGCGGTGACCGTGAGGCGACCGCGTCCGGGAGCCGTCACTTCATACAGCACGCCCACCCGTCCAAGTATTCCAGGGTTCTGTGGGCTGAAGACTGAGCGGTCGGTGCGAAACTGTTGCACGGCGAAGGCGGCTTCGGCAAGCTCGATCGTTAGCCTGGTGACATCGTTCTCCCGTATGGCGACTTCCTTGGTTACCGGTTCGTAGCCGAACCGCTGGGCCCGCACGGTGTAGGTGCCGATCGGTAGCTCGGCGAATGCGTCGGAAAGTACGCTGCCATTTGCTTGCAGCGTGGCATCAATTGGGGTGACGCTTACATCAAGAAAGCCGGTGATCGGTTTCAGGTCAAGTTCGATCACCAGGCGCTCTCCCTCGCGCAGCTCAATCCGTCGCTCGATCGGGTAGTATCCGTCCAGCTCAACGGAGAGCAGATAACGATCCGGCTCAATATCAGTGATCTCAACTGGTGCCCGACCGACTCGCCGGAAGTTCAGAGAAACCGCAGCACCCGGGGGAGAGGTGATTACCTCAAGTGTGGTTCCATCGTCGGACTCATCCCCTGACACGGGTGCCGACACAAGAGCTCCAGACTGCCCGTCGTCGGGATCATCGGTCTCTGCGGCGGCGACAGAGCTGAAGACTGAACCGCTTGTGACCGCACAGCCGGAAAGAATCGCAGTGGCGGCCAGAAAAGCGAGCATAAGACGAATGCACGGACTGGTTTTCACCCTCGAGAGTATAGCGCAGTGTACACGATCGTAACAGACGCCGATAATCAAAGCATGCGATGCCGCGCCATGTTTTTGCTGCTGACCCTCTTCTGTGCCAACGTGCTCGTCGCACAGGAGGCGAGAGCCGTAACGACGCTACAGCGTGGTTTCAGTAGTGTGAGTCTGGGAATGAGCCTTGAAGCAACAAAGTCGATGCTCGAGGGCGACGTGTTCTTTCGCTACCGCGGGGATCCGGACGTCTCCCTGGTTCCGTCTTCACAGGCGCCGTTAATTGATGCAGAGGGCCGTTCGTTTATCGAGCGGGGACTATTTCAATTCAGAGACGACGCACTCTACCTTATCTCGCTGGTTCTTGACCGGGAGCGCATTGATTACTTCTCGGTCTTTGAGTCCCTGGTAGCACAGTACGGCGATCCGTCCTCTCTGAGTCCGCAGAACGTTCACTGGGATGACGATCAAACCCGAATCACCCTCGAGCGGCCATTGACTGTGAAGTACACTGATCGGCAGACCTTCGAGGCAATAGTTGAGGAGGGGCAGATGCTTGAGTCGCTTGAAGATGTCTCCCGGGATCTCTTTCTCCAGGAGCTGTAAGAATGCGTAATCGGTTTCTCTGGGTTTTTCTCTTTTCTCTGCTGCTGACCGGGATAGTTGCCTCGTGTATCGCTGATGAGTACCGGCTCACCGTTGATGGTCATGAGTTTGTGATCGAAGTGGCCGATACGCCGGAGACCCGCCGGCGCGGTTTGATGGAACGCCGTGAGCTATCCCGCGACGCGGGCATGCTCTTTGTCTTCCCCGACAGCGCACCGCGCTCCTTTTGGATGAAGAACACGGTAATTCCGCTTTCAATCGCCTATATAGATGAAAATCTCGTCATCCGGGAGATCTATGACATGGAACCGCTGTCACTCGTTCCAGTCGCATCTCGAACGTCGGCGCGCTTCGCTCTTGAGGTGAATCAGGGTGTGTTTGCGGACCTGGGAATTGTTCCGGGTGACCGTCTGCAACTCTCCGCGCGACTGCGCGACCGAGTCCGATAGCTCGCTCTCTATTCGGGACTCTCGAGGTCGGGGAAGAGTTCAAGCACCGGCTTCTCGCCCTCGGCTACCGGCTCGTTTACCAGCTTCTCGATCTTTCGATCAATCGCTGATAGTTCCTTGTCAAGGCTCTTGGCAAGCTTGACGCCCTCCTCGAAAAGCTCTGCGGCCTGCTCAAGGTCGGTTTCTCCAGTACGGATCTTTTCACTTATCTCTTCAAGTCTCTGGAGTCGCTGTTCAAAACTTTTCATGATCTGTCTCCTCAATGCGTCCGGTAAGGGAACCGTGCGCGAGTTGCACACGAATACTTTCTCCCACGGCCACGTATCGACTGTTGGTCAGGATCTTTCCATCTATCGTCCGCGCCACAGAATAGCCGCGTGCAAGTACGTCGTAGGGGGAAAGAGAGTGCAGGGTCTGAGATGCAAGTTGCAGGCGATGGCGCGTGGCGCGTAACCGCTCTCCTACGCTGGTTTTGAGCGATTCGCTTGCCTGATCAAACCGCTGGACGAGCGGCTGCACCAGAAGGCGATAGCTTCGATGCAGCTCCTCCGGCGAGAATCGCTCTACCAGCAGTTGTGCCTGGTGGTGGCGAGAGAGAAATGTGGACACCAGAGTGTTTCCAAGGGCTCGGATCCGGTTTGCAAGCTCCTCCCGGTTTGCGCTCACCAGTTCGGCCGCCGCCGACGGCGTGGGAGCGCGCACATCGGCGGCGAAGTCGCTCAGTGCCCAGTCAATCTCATGTCCGACGGCGCTGATGACCGGCAGAGAGCTCTCCGCGACGGCACGCACCACTACCGCATCACTGAACGGAAGCAGATCTTCAAGACTTCCTCCACCCCGGGTGACAATAATGACATCCGCAAGTTCATGCCGGCCTGCGATCTGAATCATCCTCGCAATCTGCGCCGCTGCGTTGTCACCCTGAACGGCGGCAGGGCAGACCACTACGCTCAGTCCAGAGTTCCTCCGGCGTAGCACCTGCATGATGTCGCGGATGGCAGCGCCGGTGGGACTGGTCACAACGGCAACCCGGCGGGGAAGCAGAGGAAGGGGTCTCTTGCGTGACTCATCAAACAATCCTTCGGAAGCAAGCTGACGCTTTCTCGCCTCCAGCATGGCAAGGATCCGCCCCTCACCGGCCAGCTCCATGCGCTCAACAATGATCTGATAGGTGCCGCGCGGCGGGTACACACCTACGTTGCCGTGCACAACGACCTGCTGCCCATCCTGCGGAACGAATCCGAGCGCTCTCGCGCGACCTCTGAACAGAACTGCTGATACTGAGGCATGATCGTCCTTGAGTGTGCAGTAGATGTGACCAGCGGAACTCGGTCGGACGTTTGACAGCTCACCCTCAACCGCCACCAGCGCAAACGTGTCCTCCAGCGTTCGTTTTATGTGCTGGGTGATCTGGCTGACGGTGAGTACCGGCGTTTGGATCTCTGCCATGTCTGGAGAATAGCGGGGATTCGGTGATAAACTCAATGAGGCTCAGCTCAAACTCATGCACGGTCGATAAGGAAGAAGAGATGGTTGTTTGCCTTGCGCTCACCGGTTCAGCCCAGTACCTCACCCACGATATCGGTGGACGTAGCGTCGTCGATCGCGTCCGTGGGGTAGTTGAGAGCCTCTCCAACGTGGAGCGGGTGTTGGTCGTCTCCCGGGGCCGGCAGGATGCTCTGCCGCAGTCGTGGGAGCAACGCCTTGTTGCTGCGGTCACGGAGCAGGAGATCTGCGACGCACTCGCCTTGCTCACCGGCTCTGCGGACACCGAGATCGTGTTCACCTATCTTGACCAGCCGTTCGTTAGCGGTGAGCTCACCGCGGTCATGCTTGATCGTCACCGCGGCTACCGTGCGGACTATACCTTTGCAGACGGCTACCCCCGGGGGCTTGCCCCCGAGATTATCTCTGGCCGAGTCGTGGCGCACCTGCAATCGCTGGCGACCGCGGAGCCGCTAACCCGCAGCGGATTGTTTCCCATTGTGGCGAAGGACATCAACCGCATTGACGTTGAGACCGTACTGAGCTCAGGCGACCACCGGATGCTTCGCATTGAGCTTGCTGCAGATTCCAGGGCGAACGTTATGCTCTGCGAGCGGCTCGCACAGAGGGAGCCTCAGACACTCGAGCAGTGGGAGTCGGTGGTGGCGCAGACTCGCCTCGAGCATCGAACACTACCGAGGTTCGTCTCTGTCCAGGTAGTAGAACAGGAAGTCCAGAAGCTTACCTATTCGCCGTACTCTTCCATGCGAGAGGATGTGCTATCGCCCGGCCGTGTGATGAGTGCGCAGCGCTTCTCACAGCTCATCGAGATGGTCAGTTCATTTGCCCCGGAGGCCGTGGTCCACATTTCGCTGTGGGGTGAGGTCGCCCTTCATCCAGAGACACTCTCGCTTGTGAAGAGTGTCCTCGAACACCCGGGTCTCTCGCTTCTCATTGAAACTTCAGGGATCGGTTGGGATGAACAGACGGCAAGGGAACTCTTTGAGATCCAGGATGAACGCCTGCAGCTGATTGTAGGACTTGATACCGATGATGCCGAGCTCTATGCGCAGATTCGAGGTGATGGGTTTCGCGAGGCACGAGCCTTTGCCGAACGTGCTATCGAGAAGATGGGCCGGCGTGCTCACGTACAGGCCGTGCGCAGCGAGTTGAGTGAGCCCAAACTCGATCTTTTCTACAAGACCTGGAAAGCAGTCACGGAGAACGTGATAATTCAGAAGTATGACCATTTCTGCAAGCGCCTTCCTCAGATCAGGATAGGGGATCTCAGCCCGCTTCATCGGTTTCCCTGCTGGCACCTGCAGCGTGATCTGCACGTACTCGTTGATGGTACCGTGCCGCTGTGTCGGGAGGATACGGATGCTGCCGGCGGATTCGGGAACATCTTCTCAGATGGGATCGAGAGTGTCTGGCACAGTGGGATGAAGCGGTACGCTGATCACGTTGAAGGTTCGTTTGCCGGTCTCTGCAAGGAGTGTGATGAGTACTACACCTTCGCCTTCTGAGGTCTCATACACAATTGTTGGTGAACGCTCACAGAGAGACGGGCGGCCGATAACCGCGCTTGTTCTCAATCGAGGTGGCCGTCAGACGCGTGCGGAGTTTCTTGAACGGCTGCTGCAGGCAGGGTGCGCCCACGTCCTGGTCATACTCGGCCCTACGCCTCACTACGACGTAGAACAGCTTTCATCTCGAATCTCTGATGTTCGATTTCTTCTGCTTCCGCGGCCGGTCACGATCGGTGAGCAGATCAATATGGCTATGAAGGAAGTCGACACTCCCTACGCTCTGACAATCTGGTCGGACATGGAAGTATCAACGTTTGGCGAACGCGCCGAGCAACAGCTTCAACAGGCGGACGCACTCTGTGCGGTGCCTCTGATCCGCAGTGAACGAGGGGAAACTATTCCGAGCGTGATTGCCCCGGCTTTTTTCAGGAGTACCCTGAGGACTATTCCATCGCAACCCGGCACTCCCCTTGCGCTCTCACTCTATCCTTTTGCCGACGCAGGCATCTACAATCGGGAGAAGTTCGAGGCGAGTGGTGGATTTGACCCGGAGATTTTTAACTCTTACTGGCAGCGGATGGAGTACGGCTTCCGCGCGTTTCTCTGGGGAGAGCGCATCGCAACTGTCCCGGCTTTTCGACTCTCACTCACCAGACCCCTTCCTGCTGAAGATACCACCCCGGACGCCTCCTACGCGCGGTTTCACCTCAAGAGTTTGGCGGTACGGTTCAGCGGCGACGAGGGTCGCATACCTGGTCGCCAACTCATCCCCTTAGTTCTTCGAAGCGGTCTCTCAGTGCCTCAGGCGGTTGACCTGTTCCGTTCAGTTAGAAGGTGGGTCCAGACACACCGATTCAGATTTGTGCAGGATGCAAGACGGGTGACAGAGCTCTGGGAGATAGAGTGATGACCGGCGTATTCTTACAGGCAAGACTTGAATCCACGCGCTTAACGAACAAGGCACTGCTGGAGCTCGGGGGCCGTGCGGTCATTGAACAGGCGATGGCGCAGCTTCGAAGGCTCCCGGTCTCACGACACGTTCTGGTTACTGATTCTCACAGCGCCGCTCTCCTGAGAAGACCGGCTGAGCGCTGCGGCTTTAATCTCTTCGTGGGACCACAGGAGAATGTTCTCAAACGTTTTGTGCTCGCTGCCCGAGCCTTCCAGGTTGACGAGATAGTCCGGGCAACAGGAGATAATCCGCTTGTCAGCTGGGAGCTCGCCCGAATGGCGATCAGCCGCCTGCGAGCGGCGGATGCTGATTACTTTGGTTTCGACGGTCCGCCGCTTGGAACGGGGGTGGAGGTTGTACGAACGTCGGCCTTAGAGCAGGCACTTCGGGAGAGCGAGGATCCCTACGACCTTGAGCACGTGACTCCCTATCTTTACGGGAACCGGAATCTGTTTCATGTTCTTCGTGAGGCTGCGCCGGCTGCCTACTGCATGCCACATGCGCGCGTGACACTCGACACTTCGCAAGACTATCAGCGGTTATGTACCGTCTATGATGCTATTTACAGCGGTGCGCCGGTGTCTGTGATTCATCTTATATCTTACCTGCAGTCGGCAGGCTCGGTGGAAGCTGCGGAGGAGCATGTCTACTCTTCTCGTGCCTGAGCTCAGCCCGGGCCGGGGCACCGGGCATCTGAGGCGCTGCATCTCCCTGCTTGAAGTTCTGCCGGATTCGTTTCTGCTTCTGCCTGAGCGGGTTGCTCGGTTTAGCGCCCTCATTGATCTGGTGCCGGAGGACCGAATCGTGTGCCGCGCAGACTCCCGCTCGGTAGACTGGGTCATCTGTGATCGTTTTGATCTTCCCCGTCAGGAGTGCCGCGAGTTGCGGAAGCACGGGCTGGTAATAGGACTTGATGCCGGCGGATCCGGACGGCGAGAGTGCGATTTCCTTCTTGATACACTGCCACGTCTGTCCGGGTGCCGGGCGAACCTTGAGTCTCCAGGTGCTCGTGTAACACCGGTGCGTACGCGGGTGTTGCCCCGAGGGGCCGGGAGGATCCTCGTCACCTTTGGCGGTGAAGATCCAGCCCGGCTTACCGAACGCGTCTGTGCAGAAATTTCCGGATACAGTGAGCTCGACCCCGCGTCTGTCACGGTTGTTCTTCCCGCCGCGCGGGATGCCCGGGTTCCCGGCGGGTTTCAGGTAACACGGGCTCAGCCTTCGCTTGAACCTCTGTTCGAGACTCATGCCATGGTCATCACGAGTTTCGGACTCACGGCACTCGAGGCACAAACAGCGGGCTGTCGCGTGATGCTGGTTCAGCCAACGCACTACCACCGCAGGCTCGCAGATCAAGTGGGCTTTGTGAGTGCAGGGGTGCGGAGAGTGAACAGGCGAATAATGCGGGCTTTCTGTTCGGGGAATCTTGACGGATCGCGGGAGTTGGCGCCGAGCACTCCGACATTGATAGGGAGCCTTCTCTCGTCTCTTGGGAAACCGGAACTGAGCAGCTGTCCGCTGCACAAGGCAGAGAGCGAGGTGATCTTCCGAACTCCGCAGAAGACGTATCGGCGTTGCTCTGTCTGCGGGCTGGTGTTTCTAGAAGCATTTGTGTCTGACAATCAGGACTACGGGACAGATTACTTCATGGATGAGTACGCTGCTCAGTACGGAAGAACCTATCTGGAAGACTTTGATCACATCCGGGCCATGGGTAATCGTCGTGCTTCGATTATCCGGGATATATTGCCGAGCGCCTCGACACTTCTTGACATTGGATGCGCCTACGGTCCGTTTCTTGAAGCAGCGAATGATGCAGGCTTTTCGGTCTCCGGGATCGATATCTCCAGAGAGCCTGTTTCCTACGTCCAAAAAGAGCTTGGGTTCCACGCAGTTGCGGGTGACTTTCGAAGTAACTCGGTGATTGAGGCGCTTGCGAACAGGCGTTTCGACGTGGTTTCAATGTGGTACGTCATAGAGCACTTTCCTGATCTTGCTGACGTACTCAGCCGGCTCGCCACGCTTGTAGCGCCGGGAGGCATTGTTGCGCTTGCCACACCGCACGGCGGAGGAGTCTCCGCGCGCCGGGAACCTCAGCGGTTTTTTACCGACAGCCCACGCGATCACTACACCATTTGGGATCGCAACTCAGCGAGGCGGGTGCTTTGTGAGTACGGATTCAAGGTGGAGCGGTTTGTTGTCACCGGACATCACCCCGAGCGCTACCCGCTGGTCCGCGCCGGCATTCTTCCGCAGCGTATAGCCTCGGCTCTTAGCCGAGTTGCCGGGTGGGGTGACACCTTCGAGATCTACGCCCGGCGACTGGATGAACGCAGAGGAGAGTTCGAGTAATGGCGAATCGGGATCGATCGATCCTCATCATTGGTGCCGGCTATATGCAGCTTCCTGCCATTCGGGCAGCGCGCCGCCTCGGGTTGACCGTGATCGTTGCGGATGGAAGCAAAGAGGCCCCGGGGCGGGCAGAGGCAGACGATTTTCTTCACATCGATCTGAAAGCCAAGGACGAGATGGCTGTGGCAGCACGACGCCTGCAGGAGACGAGAGGGCTGGCGGCAGTGTTCACAGCGGGAACGGACTTCTCTGCAACGGTGTCCTATGTGGCGGAGGCCGCGGGGCTACCCGGAACGCCGTACGAAAACGCGCTACTTGCGACCGACAAGTTTCGCATGCGAGAGGTTCTCCGATCGGCCGGAGTCCGTGTCCCTGATTTCAGCGTTGTCTCGCGCACTGAGCTTGACCAGTGCGACGGCGGGCTGCCGGAGCGGGTTACCCGGCTCCGGCTGCCGGTCGTTGTCAAGCCTGCGGACAGCATGGGAGGGCGAGGGGTTGTCCGAGCGGATGACTGGAGGCAGGCCCTGCATCACGCACAGACGGCAGTCCAGTATAGCCGGACCGACCGGGTGGTGATCGAGGGGTTTATCCCGGGACCGGAGTTCAGTCTTGATGCTTTGATCTACGGCGACACCGTGCAGGTAACCGGTTTTGCAGATCGACACATAGAGTTCGAACCCTTCTTTATTGAGGTCGGGCACACTATTCCCTCCTGCCTGGGAGTGCCCGAGCGCGAACTGGTTGAGCAAGAGTTTGTCCGGGGGGTGCGTGCGCTTGGTCTGGGGCCCGGGGCAGCGAAAGGGGATATGAAGCTCTCTCCCGACGGTCCGGTTGTTGGAGAGATTGCGAACCGTCTGTCGGGTGGCTACATGTCGGGATGGACCTATCCGTATTCAAGTGGTGTCCCGCTCTCCGAGTTGGGCATACGGGTTGCGCTCGGCGCGGCGCCCGGCCCGGTTCGCCCGACCCGAGACTGGACCAGCGCGGAGAGAGCGATTATCTCCATTCCTGGCCGGATCAAGTCTCTCTACGGTAGCGAAGAGGCTTCCCGGTTATCGTCGGTCGAAGACGTAATTGCCACCCGTGGCCCTGGTGACTACGTTCGGTTCCCTCAAAATAATGTTGAGAAGGCCGGAAATGTGATTACTGCTGCAGCTAAGCGGGACGTGGCGATCCGGCAGGCCGAGCGAGCGGTGGCCTCCATTTTTGTCCGGCTCTCGGCAGGGGAGGCGACCACGCAGGCCTTTCTCTTTGAACCGGTTGCTGCCGATGCGCGTCACTGGGCGTTCCCTGACGCACACCGTAGGTTTCACACTCTTGTAGAGTCGATTGACAAGAACCTGATAGCGGCAATGCCTGGTGGCCATCACGGCCCGCTTCACATTCCCCGACCGCTCATGGAGTGGGATGAGAGAGACTGGTCGTACCGAACTATTGCCCAGTCGCTCGAGCTCGTTCGCGAGTTTCTCGAAATCCGGATCGAGCCCGTGGACAAAACGGAG
This sequence comes from uncultured Spirochaetaceae bacterium, assembly GCA_964599075.1. Taxonomy (GTDB): domain Bacteria; phylum Spirochaetota; class Spirochaetia; order DSM-27196; family SLST01; genus SLST01. Next base: position 22,682 of record CAZREG010000017.1, read on the forward strand.
CCGGATGATCCCGGCAGCGTGTGCTTTCTGCGGGCGTTGCTGCGCGGGGGTGCACAGGGAGCACTCTATTTTCTGGAAACGCAGCTGAACAGTTGAGTGAGATGCTGCGTATGCGTATACTTCGCGGGTGACAGGCGACAGCGCTCTCAGGCTTCATCTTCCCGGATTGCTCCTGCTTTTTTCGTTTTTGCTATCGCTTGCCTTTTTCCTGGCGTTTCCGCCCGACCGAATCCGGAGAACCCTGTTTTTTCCCGGCGCGACAGATCTCTCTCTCAGGGGAGAATCTCGACTACTGCCGCGAACGCGTTCGCAGGAGCGGGATGTGGCGCTGCTCGTTGAGGATCTGATTCTTGGTCCGGCGGAGATCGATCACGGGAGAGTGATGCCACGGGGTACGGCAATTCGATCTCTGATTGTCAACGAGCGCGAAGTCTACATCGATCTATCTTCTACTGCGATCGACCCGGAGGAATCCGTGAGGCTTCCTCTTGACCGCGCACTTGGAGCAATTGAGCGGAGTGTGATCCACAACTTTCGAACCCTCGACACTGTTTTGATCACGATTGACGGGCAGGTACCGTTCGAACCGGGATTTCGTGAAACCCCTATCGGCAATTGAGATTTCATAGTTAACGGTAAAAGTCGTTGACAAAGAAAAATCGACCGCTATACTTTGGACTACGAGTATTTGGCACTACTGCTGAAATAGCAAAGGAGAGCAGGATGAAACGGATTTTCATTCTACTGGTTATCGCGACGGTTGCTTCTAGTGCCTTCGCTGCAGAGAGCGTTTTGATCGACTTCACGCAACTTACTGCTGATGTGACTGTTGGACAGGATGACGCTGCACGCGACGAGCATGAGCGAACGTTAGTAGACTTCGCAGAAGTCGCAGGCACGAGCTTCACGGAAGAAGAGCGTGACCTGATGAAGTCATCCCTCTATATCGAGAACTGGCAGGTAGAGTTAAACTCATCTGCACAGACAGCGATGAGTCAGGCAAACTCACAGATTCGCCTGGCACGAGTACGTGAGGATGCTGCACTCTACGGTGGCGATCCGGTTCTGGGCGCACGCGTCGTGTTTCCGACCGAACCGTATAACGCATGGGCGCTTATTCGGCCACCGTTTGAGATACAGGCGTATGAAGATCGTACGCAGGTCGATGCAGACGGGAACCTTGTGCGCGTTGAGAACGACGATACGGTCACGCGAGGTGACAAGTTTGAAGATGGCTTTGGTGTGGTGAAGAACGTCGGTGTCCTCCGCGAGATTGGCGTAAATGTCTACGGACTGAACTTCCCCTATTCGCTCAGCGTCATTCTTCAGGATGAGAATAACGAGGAGCAGGAGATCGTCCTTGGTGATCTTCAGTTCGACGGGTGGAGAACACTGATCTGGAATAATCCCAACTACGTTGTGGATGTCCGCGACCGTGAATTGCGAACCTTTCCGTTGTACCCGAACCTCCAGCCAATGATGAAGCTGGTCGGATTCCGGGTCTATCGCGACGGAGCACAGACCGGTGGAGATTTTGTCACCTACATTCGAGACGTTAATATGATCTACGACGAGGCTCGCCTTGAGCTGCAGGAAGCGATCGATCACGATGATCTGTGGGGCATACTTGAAGAGCGCGAGACGGACCGGCGTTCGGCGGAGTTGCGCAGACTGGGAAATCGTCAGATTCTCGAGTTCATCGAGCGTCAGCTGCAGGCAGACGAAACGCCTCTCAACACACGTGAGGCCGGTGGCGACGACGCTCAGTAAGCGTCTGAGTCAACCAAGAGTGAAGGGGAGAGAGCCATGCAGGCTCTCTCCTTTTTTTGTGTCCAGATTCTTCTTCTGTGGCTTGTTACCAATGCGGTGGAGCGGAGGATTTTTCCGCAAGCTTCATGACACTAAAGGATGACCGAGGCTCCCAGCCTTGCGCGGAAGAGGAAACTCTCCGTATTGACCGTGCCTACCAGAAACTCGGTCCCAAACGTATAGATGCTGGACTCCAAATCAAGGTGTACGGAGAGAGATTCAGTCACCTGAGCCCGTATATCGGTGCCCAAAACGATAGCTCCGTACGCATGGGTCGTTGTGGATCCTGCTACGAAGGCGAGCGAGCGACTCTGAAAGGCGAAGTCTAGCGTGACCTGGTAGGGAATATTCTTCTGGAAGACATCCGTTTCCAGTCCATACGCGGTGAGAGAATCAACGTTTTCACCGGTTGAGGTCTTGTAGGTGTATCGTTTTGAGCGGATGTAGAGGGTGGGAAGAGCGTTCGGTACATAGAATCCAACTGAGAGCTCGCTGCGCTCCTGGATGTAGTCCCCGGCAACGACGAGCCTTCCGCTGAGGCTGGTATCTGAACGCAAACCGATTCGCGCTAAGCCTGGCGCAAAGAGCTCGACCGTAGTCGAGAGGCCTGACTGAAGAAGCGTGTCAGGTGCGTTGAGTAGCCCGAAGAACGGCCCCACACTGATGCGAAAGAACTGATCGGTATACTGGAGTCGAGTATAGACTATCTGACGCAGGACGGGATCGTTTTGATACACCAGCTCGACTGTGGTGTCCTCATTGAGGTTTTCTGCACCTGTCATGCTGAGCCCCCAGAGGTAGGTGTCCCCGGGAAGGGACGTCGCGGTGACCGGGCGGTCATTATCGAACTCCAGGTTGCTCAGGTCGAAGGTAGCCCCGAGCTCGAGGGCAGCGAGCGGCAGTGAGGCGAATAGGAACAGAAATCGAAGTGCGTATCTCATGGCGTGTCCTAAAACTGGGTTTGAATTCCAACGTATCCCTGTACGAGTTCGTCAAGCGCAAAGGGGAACAGATTGAAATCAACTTTGAAATCCCAGACGACCCCTGACGAGTTGACGGTAAGAAACGGTGACGTAGTGACCGCGAGCGTTGGGGATGCACTGGAAGGCCTGAGGCGAACCGCCGTCTCCAGCCCTCCTGTGACAGTTCCGGCATCTGTGTCTCCCCCAATGAGCTTGACAACGATGTCGGTGGCGCCACGCTCATTGGTGACTGTTTGATTGTAGTACTCCGGGTGCCAGAAGAGGGTGAGGTGTATGGCCAAAAGCCCAATATCTACCCGCGGTTCAAAGAGGAAAAAGAAGTCATCTATGGTAAGTGGTCCGTCGGTGATTGGGGCCCAGCGAGGAATGCCGATCTGCGTGAGAATCTCGCCACCCTGGCCGGTTGCATAGTAAAGTAGAAGACCCGCACGATACGCGCCGACTGCCGCCACGGGGAAGCTCCCGCCAAGGAAGGTTTCCGCTTTGAACGCCCCGGTATTAAAAGCTGCGCGGATGTCCGCGCTGTAGAGACCTGCTCCCAGGATCGCATCCTGATAGACCGCCGCGTCAAGGTAGAGCCAGGGTGCTATCTGACCGGCTACAATAGCCAGACCGGTTCCGTCGATAAGATGAATACCGTCGTAGACCACTCCAGTAGGAAAGTTCAGCAGTCCACGAAAATCGCTTGCAACGATCTGGGTACCGAACTGGTCGGGAAAGAGATCGCCGGTGAGAAGCCGCGAGTATTCGCCCACGAAGTAGTGTGCGTTTATCCCATCTGCGAAGAGGTCACGGACAATGATCTGCGCACTATTCAGGGTAAGCGCCCGGTTAAAGGCGGACTGGGCCGTCGCCTGATCGTACGTGGCGCCGGGTGTGCTGGGCTGTTCAAGCGCATCTGTCTCTATTCCGAGTCCGAGCTGCCCACCAAACTTGTAACCGCCACCAATTTGGACCTCGATGTCCGCCTGAGTGCTCAGTATGAAGGCGCCACCGGTAGATCTACCTCGGGTGAGAAGCTCGAAGTTGGGAATTGCAACGTTGGCTGCAAACAGCTGCAGAGCAGACAACAACATCGCTGAAAGAATGACCCGGCGTTTTCGCATGAAGTCCCCCCGGAGGATTGTAGCTGAAGATGCGGTGTCAGGACACCGGTTTCTCCTATTATCGGTGCAAGGGATGCGGATCTCAACGCGAGTCAATAGGGTCACAATTTTGGAAGTTCTGATTGTACTTGACACAATGAACTGACGGAATACACTATGGTGTGTGAGCGACTATCTCGATCCCAACAATGAAGAGCTGCTTCAGGATTTCTTCTCTGAAGCAGAGATGCAAGTCGATCTGCTCGAGAGTAACCTCCTAGTCCTGGAGAAGAATCCGGGAGACCCTGATGCGGTAGATGAGATCTTTCGCGCAGCGCATACGTTGAAGGGAGCTTCAGCAACGGTGCAGATGAATGAGCTCGCGGAGTTCACGCACACGGTTGAGGATGCATTCGACTATATCCGGGAGCATGGGCCCACTATCAATGCTGATCTCATAGATCTGCTTCTCTCCGCTATAGACATTGTCAAGGGAATGCTCGCGGCGAAGGCTGAAGGTGCATCCTTTGATGGCGATCACCGTACCATTGCGCAAGGACTGAGGGACTGGGTTGCATCGGAGAGCCAGGCAGGTTCCGGCGTGGCGGTAGCGGCGCAGCCTGAGCCTCCCCGTCCATCTGCATCCGGGACGGCCGGCGCTCCCGACGCTTCAGGCCAACTGAGTGAGCAGGACCGGACGGAACTCGCAGAGGCCACTGAAGGCGCCGGTGTTCTCTCGGTACGGGTTGGGTTTGACGAGTCGAATCCCATGAACTCCGTTGGCGGAATTCAGGTTTTCAGTCTGCTCAAACAGTACGGTGTTCTGCTGAAGTCGGTGCCTGACTTTGATGAGCTTTACGAAGACCTCTATCACCCTGAGGTGACGTACTATATCGCTTCTGATCGCGATCCTGCTGAGATAGAAGCGGGAATCACGATCGCGGGAGTAACGACGAGCGTGTCGGTAACCTCTGTTGATCTGTCGACTCCAGAATCGGACGGCTCGATCGAGGGTGTGTCCGCACAGTCATTCAACCCGGAACAGAGCTCTATCGATATTCCCTCAAGTTCTCCTGTTGCAGGGGCGGA
>CAZREG010000017.1:27747-46012 GCA_964599075.1 uncultured Spirochaetaceae bacterium
GACCCGGGAAAGCAACAAGAGCCGAAGACGGATTCGGTTGAAGCGGCGGCAACGGCTCGCAAGAGCACGCCGAGCAGTTCTGTCCTTCGGGTTGACAGCAGGAGGGTGGATGACTTGCTGAATCTCGTCAGCGAAACGGTCATCAACAAAGCAGCGTTTAATCAGGTGAGTAGTGAGTTTAGCGATAGCCTCGCTCTGCTGCAAAACACAAATGAAGCGTTTCGGTCCGATCTGCGTGATCTTTTTGATGCCCTACCTGACTATCTTGGACGGATGCAGGCGGGGGCATCGGCGAAAGAGATTAAGCGAGAGATAGGCGAAAGATTCGGTGATCTCTATTCACGCTATGATGGGTTCACCGCAAGCTTCCGGCACTCCGTCGCAAAATTCCGTAGCACCGCTCAGAACCTGGGCAGGATCACCGGTGATCTCCAGGAAGGGGTGATGCGAATCCGAATGGTACCGATAAGCCAGATCTTCTCCCGTTTTCCCCGGCTTGTACGCGATCTGACACGCAGCCTCAACAAGGACGTGGATTTGCAGCTTATCGGACAGGAGACTGAGCTTGACAAATCAGTGATAGAGGATCTTCTTGATCCGTTGATTCACTGCGTCCGCAACTCGATTGACCACGGTATTGAATCGGCACAGGAGCGCGCTGCGTCGGGCAAGGAACCGACTGGAACGCTCGAGTTACGAGCGGCAAACGAAGGGAATATGATCGTTATCGAGATCGTCGATGACGGGAAGGGTATAGATGTCCAGGCGGTGAAACAGAAGGCGATCGAACGCGGAGTGATTCACAGCTCGAAAGTTCTCAGTGACGTGGAGGCCTTCAACCTCATATTTGATCCGGGATTCTCCACCGCGAAACAGGTTTCCAACATCTCCGGCCGCGGCGTAGGATTGGACGTGGTGAAGAGACAGATTGAGAAGTTGAACGGTACGGTCGCGGTTTGGTCTGAACAAGGGAAGGGCACCCGATTTACCATCAAGATTCCGCTGACGCTCGCGATTATTCAGGGACTTATGGTGAAAGTTGGGGGCGAGACATACGCGATTCCTATCACTGCTGTGGTTGAGAGTCACCGGATCAAGCCGGATGATGTGCGCGTACTTGATAATCACGAGGTGCTGAACGTCCGTGAGGATGTGATCAGCCTCATGCGGTTGAGCCGGATTTTCAGAATTGATGTCGACCCGCAGCCGGCGCATCTCTTTGTGGTGATCGTGGGGAGCGGAGACAAGAAGGTTGGACTCGTTGTGGATGCACTCATCGGCGAGGAAGACGTGGTGATAAAGCCGCTGCGTGACCAGTACACGAATGCTCCCGGTATTGCGGGCGCCAATATCACTGGTGACGGGCATGTGAGTTTGATTATAGATGTCGCGCAACTGTTGGAGCTCGGCTTGCGTGACGAGCGAAACGCACGGCGCAGACGAGGGGCAGTCATTGGCAGCTGAGTTGGAAGAGCGACGAGTACGACATACCGGCTTATTTGGCTCGGGATTCAACGATGAGGTTGAACAGAGTGAGCAGGTCGATTTCAAGATGGTTACGTTCTCTCTGGCGGGCAAAGAGTACGGCGTGGACATCATGATGGTGAAGGAAATCGCCAAGTTTGATGAGTTCACCTATGTACCAAACACGCCGCCGTTTGTCAGTGGCGTCTACAATCTTCGTGGCGATATCATCTCCGTTATCGACCTGAGAAAGCTCTTCGGCCTCCCGGTCACCGAGAAGCCTGAAGGCGAACCCCACGAGGGACTCATTCTGCGTCTCTCTTCCGGGTTGATCGGGGTGGTGGTTGATTCCATCGACAAGGTGGTCGGGATCGCCAGTGAGAAGATTCAGGAACCGCATCCCATTTTCGCAGATGTAAACATCAAGTATATCAGTGGAGTTGTAGAACACGAGGACGAGCTCTACATAATCCTTGATACTGAGAGAGTGCTGGGGGCCGGGAGCACCGGTAGTGAGCAGCAGGCACAGAGAGAGGTGGAGGATGAATCGCAGGAGTCTCTGATTCCGGCTGCCGAATCTGGCCCGAAGAGAGCAGAGGATGTTGTTGCGGCGGCCCCCGTTGGACGTCTCCAGGCCATTGAGAATCTCTCGGAGACTCTTGCGGCTGTCGGGGGATTCTTTGTGAGTGATCTGAATCGGGCGTGGGTTGAATCCCGTGCTGAGGAATGGGGTCGAGAACATGAAGGCCGTGTTGGCATCAGCTCTGAAGATGAGTGTGACAGCTTCCTCTCTCCCTTCTTCAGCATGTCGGTCGAACGGCTGTGGAATGCTGTGGAGGTCTCGGAAGCTCGGGAGTTGTTTAGTCGATTCAATGGTCCTGTCCAGGGCTGGAATCCCGGTTGTCGCGAAGGGTACGAGACCTATTCGCTTGCCTGTGTGCTGCGAGCCGATCACCCGGATGCCAGGATAAGAATCTATGCCAGCGACAACGATCTTCTTCAGGTTTCGGCGGCCTCCGGACTCAGCTTCTCTTCACGCACTATCCCTGAGTTCTTCCAGCCGTTTGTGATCGAAGGGGTGAATGCGTTCTCGTTCAGCGAGGAGGTGCGTACTTCCATTATCTTTGAGTTCAGCGACCTCGCCCATGCCACGACTGTCCCTGCTGCAGATGTCGTACTGATCAGAGATGTTCTTTCATTCATGGATCCTCGGGAACAAAAGCGGTTACTTGGGCTTCTTGATGAACAGATCAAGCGCCCCGGGGTGATTATCACGGGGCGTAATGAGGACCTGACGACCATGATGAACTGCAAAGATGCTTCCACAGGTTCTTTTCGAGCCTTCGTTGTTGAGTAGAATCAAGGAGATGAAATGAGAGTTGAGTATATCAATCCGTTTGTGGAGTCAGCGACCAACGTCTTGAAAGAGGTGCTCCAGTGCGAGGTGGGGCGCGGCGATCTCTATCTCAAGTCGACTGCAGCTCCCGTGCTGGGAGTGGCCGCTATCATCGGCCTCGCCGGTGATGTGGAAGGTCGTGTGCTGCTGGACATGAACCGCGATACCGCAATTCAAGTAGCCAATGCCATGCTGAAGGGAATGGAGATGGAGCCAATTACGGCTCTTAATGACATGGGCAGGGCAACTATTACCGAGCTCGCGAACATGATCACTGGACAGGCTGTAACCAAGTTGCATAATCTTGGCTTCAAGTTTGATCTCACACCCCCGGCACTCGTGACCGGTGATAATATGGAAATCTCAAACACGAACGTTGAGGCGTTGATTGTGCCGATGGATATACCACAGGGTAAAATTGAGATTAACGTTGCAATCCGGGAGAGAGGCTAATGAAGGCGAAACAGGACTTTCCAAGTATCAATGAGCGTGCCGCAGATGGATTGAAGCCGGACGGGACGGCATATCGGATTCTCATTGTCGATGACAGCATGTTTGTCGCAAAGCAGCTTAGTCAGATCCTCACGTCTGAAGGATTTGATATTGCAGGGACAGCTGGTGACGGGGAAGAGGGTGTGAACAAGTACAAGGAACTCTACCCCAACGTCGATCTAGTGACTATGGATATAACTATGCCAAAGATGGACGGAGTTACTGCGCTTGAGCAGATCATAGCATTCGATAAGGAAGCCAAGGTGATAATGGTAAGCGCCCTTGGCAAACAGGACCTGGTTAAAAAGTCTCTCATGACCGGAGCCAAAAACTACATAGTGAAACCGCTTGACCGGAAAAAAGTGCTCGAGCGAATCTTGATGTCCTTGAAGTAAACAGGTACTTTACTACGACCGGGCGGTTAGCTCAGTTGGTTAGAGCACTTGCTCGACACGCAAGGGGTCGATGGTTCGAATCCATTACCGCCCAGAACCCGATCAGTCACCGCTGGTCGGGTTTTTTTGTACCTGACAGAACAGCGCCAGACTTGCCGGAGCTTTCACTTGTTGCGAAAACCACTCGGCGAGAGCGAGGGGAATGCTCAGTTACCGGAGGAAGCAGAGGGCGCGGGATCAAACACGTTGGGTGCGCGGATTGGAGCCGATCGAACTCCACCGTTCAACTGGTATATGCCCCCAGACTAGCGGAGGAGCACAGCTGCGCAAACTTGTAGAGTGCTCCTCGGGTATACCGCAGTTCGGGCGCGCTCCACAACTGACGGCGGCGAGCAACCTCTTCTTCCGAGAGGTCTACCGAGAGCTCTTTTTTGTGACTGTTTATGGTGATGACGTCGCCATCCTGTATGAGGGCGATCATCCCGCCTACCTGTGCCTCAGGAGCCACATGTCCAACAACCATCCCGTGGCTTCCGCCGGAAAAGCGGCCATCTGTGATTAGTGCCACATCATTAAGGAGGCCGGCGCCGGCAATGGCGGATGTAGGCCCAAGCATCTCACGCATCCCCGGTCCTCCCTTTGGTCCCTCGTAGCGAATTACCACTACGTCGCCCTTTGTGACCCCGCCGGCAAGTATTGCCTGCATGGCTTGCTCTTCAGCATCAAAAATTCGAGCAGGGCCGGTGTGAACTACTTCCTGGAGGCCGCACGTTTTTAGAACAGCGCCCTCAGAGGCCAGGTTACCCTTGAGAATAACGATAGGTCCGGTTTTCTTCTCTGGATTCGAAAGCGGCTTCACCACATCCTGTCCTCCAAGATTGACCTCTACAGCTGCGAGGTTCTCCGCAACTGTTTTGCCGGTGACCGTCAGACAGTCACCGTGGAGCATTCCCGCCTCAAGAAGGATCTTCATGACCAGCTTGGTTCCTCCCACCGCGTGGAGATGCTCCATAACGTAGCGGCCGGCCGGCTTCATGTCGCAGATAATCGGGGTAGTGTCACTGAAAGTGTTGAAATCCTCGATGGCCAGATCGACATCTACCTCCCGTGCAAGCGCTAAGAGGTGGAGTACGGCATTGGTGCTACCTCCAAGCGCCATTACCACGCGAATAGCGTTCTCGAACGCCTTACGAGTCATGATCATGCGGGGTGTGATGTCGTTCTTGATAAGTTCAACGAGTGCCCTGGCACTCGCCTCAATGACCTCATCACGCTCATCGGAGACCGCGGGCACACTTGCGGAGCCGGGAAGACTCATCCCAAGCGCTTCCATTGCGCTCGCGAGGGTGTTGGCGGTATACATTCCACCGCAGGCGCCGGGACCAGGGCACGCGGCGCACTCGATTCCGTGGCGCTCCTCCTCGGTAATCTTTCCAGCGCTAAACGCGCCGACTGCTTCAAACGCACTGACAATGTCCACGTCCTGGCCTTTGTAGCGACCGGCGCGGATGGTTCCGCCATAGACAAACAGAGACGGGACATCCATCCGTGCCAGGCCCATGACCGTCCCGGGGATCGTTTTGTCACATCCTCCGAACCCGATCAGTGCGTCCATCGCGTGGCCACGCGCGTCAAGCTCAATGATATCTGCAATTGTGTCACGGCTGATCAGCGAGGCCTTCATACCCTCATGACCCATAGCTTCCCCGTCTGTGACAACAAACGTATGAAAGATCATGGGCATTGCGCCCTCTGCGCGGAGAGTTGCCGCGGCTCGCGTGGCCAGCGCACCAATGTGTACGTTGCACGGGCTGACGTCGCTGTCAGCACTCGCAACTCCAACGATCGGCTTTGTGAAGTCTTTGTCAGTGAATCCTACGGCACGAAGCATAGCCCGGTTCGCAGTCCGGGATACACCTTGCGTCATTGCCTTACTGCGTTTGTTGAGTTCAGCCATTTCCTGCTCCGTGTTGTTATACGAATTGCGACATGTAGGGCAGTCGCTCTGTTATGTGTCTGATTCGCTCGTGATTGGAGATCAACGCGGCGGTTGAGTCCCAGGTTCCGGCAATCAGCGAGTGTTTCACAGCATCCGGCAGCGCCGCTGCGTACGTTTTTTGGCCAACACGAACACGGGGACCGGTCACATCAATCGAGATCTCGACGTCCGGCTCACTTTCTACAGTGTTCATTATTTCCTGAACCTCTGGCGCCGAGAGAGTGACGGCCGGAATGCCGAGCGCATTGCAGTTCCCGGCGAAGATCTCAGCAAAACTCTCGCCAATGATTCCCCGGATGCCCCATCTTTGCAATGCCTGAGGTGCATGCTCTCTCGAACTACCACAACCGAAATTGTTATTTACAATGAGGACGGAAGCACCCTGATAGCGATCCTGGTTGAACGGATGGTTGGTCTGCGTGCCGTCTTCGCCAAAGCGAACGTCACGAAATGCGAACTCGCCGAGACCGTCGAACGTTACCACTTTCATGTACCGAGCAGGGATTATACGATCGGTGTCTATCTCGTTTCCTCGCACCGGTACGCCACGGCCTGTGATCGACTCGATTTTGTCTCCAATGGATGCCATTCGTACTCCTATGCCACCGGTTGCGCAGAAAACGTTCGAACGTCGACAACTTCCCCGGCGCACGCGGCTGCAGCAACCATCGCCGGACTCATGAGAAGGGTTCTTCCGGTGGGAGAGCCCTGACGACCGATAAAGTTCCGATTGGAACTGCTTGCACAGATCTCCCGACCCTGAAGTTTGTCCGGATTCATGGCGAGGCACATGGAACAGCCGGCGCCTCTCCACTCGAACCCTGCGCGGGAAAAAATCTCCGGCAGACCTTCCGCCATCGCTTGTTTTGCCACCTGCTTGCTGCCCGGAACGACGAAAGCACGCACACCTTTCTTTACCTGCTTTCCTGAAACAACCCGCGCAGCCTCTCGGAGGTCACTCAGTCGGGCGTTGGTACAGCTGCCAATAAAAGCCACGTCGATTGAGGTTCCGGCGATGGGTGCACCTTCATCAAAATCCATGTGGCGATACGCGGCTTGTGCGACTTCACGGGACTCTTCGGGAAGAGAGCTCAGGGTTGGCATCGACTGGCCTACACCTACGGCCTGGCCGGGATTGATGCCCCAGGTGACCATAGGTTCAAGGGCAGAGGCATCCAGTACGTATTCATCATCATACTCGGCATCACTTCCGCTGCGGATGCTCTCCCAGTAGTCAACGGCGTTCTCAAACGCCTCACCCTTGGGTGCGTAGTGACGCCCCTTGATGTACTCGTAGGTCGTTTCGTCAGGATTGACGTAGCCCACGCGGGCGCCGCCCTCGATGCTCATGTTGCAGATTGTCATCCGCCCTTCCATCGAGAGCGCCTCAATTGCAGGGCCACCGTACTCATATGCGTATCCCAGACCGCCCTTTACGCCTAAATCCGCGATAATCCGAAGGATAATATCCTTGGCGAACACGCCATCCGGAAGCGCTCCGTTCACCTGGATGCGTCGAACCTTCGGCCGGGTCATGGATAGACATTGACTGGCAAGCACGTCACGAATCTGGCTCGTTCCAATGCCAAACGCAATAGCACCGAAGGCCCCGTGAGTTGAGGTATGACTGTCGCCGCAGGCAATGGTCATTCCTGGCTGGGTTGCGCCGAGCTCGGGCCCTACAATATGTACAATTCCCTGGTGTTCGGTCGTCAGATCGTAGAACTCAATTCCGTGTCTGGCGGTGTTCCGTTCGAGAGCCTGCATCATCTGCTCGGCGAGGGGGTCGCCGAACGGCCGCTGCTGATCCGCAGTGGGCACAATGTGATCCACAGTCGCGATAGTGCGCTGCGGATACATGACTGGAAGACCACGTTCCTCAAGCATCTGGAACGCCTGTGGGGAAGTAACCTCGTGAATCAGGTGTAATCCAATAAAGAGCTGGTCCTGCCCGGTGGGAAGTGTCGCCACCTTGTGCAGGTCCCAGACCTTGTTGAGCAAATTCTTTGACATGTGTTCCTCTACGGCGTGATGGTGTCCCCGCGTGCAATCAGCACCTTACCCGTGCGGATCATCTCAAGCAGACCGTATCGCTCGAAGACTTTACTCACCGCGTCAAGCTTGTCGCTGGTGCCGGTTGCCTCGATCGTGACACTTCCATCGCCCAGGTCAACAGTATCACAATCGAGTGCTTTGGCCAACTGCAGGATCTCCCCTCGATGATCCGGGTCACAGTTGATCTTGATAAGAGACAACTCGCGATGGATGACATCATCGTTGGTGCGATCGGTGGCATGAACAACGTCGATCAGCTTGTTCAGCTGTTTGAGAATCTGGCCAAGGGTTTTCTTGTTTCCAGAAGCAACAATATTCATGGTCGAAAAATCAGCGTCTGAGGACGGTGATACCACAAGGCTGTCTATGTTGTATCCACGTCTGGCGAACACCAGCGCAATCCGAATCAACACACCGGGCTTGTTCGCCACGTAGAGACTGATCGTGTGCTTCTTGAAGTCGAGCTCCGTCGTGTGTTCGTCCTTCGTTTTCCTCTCCTGCATTGCTGTCGACATTACGTACTCCCTACCGGTTTAGCCATCTTGCTCTTTGGTGCCTTTGGTGGTTCAAGAATCATCTCCTTGAGGCTCGCGCCTGACGGGATCATGGGGTAGACGTTATCTTCCTTCTCAACCTCAACATCAATAATACACGGCCCATCGTTGTAGGCAAGCGCATTGCCCATGATTCGCCGTACATCCGCACTGCGTTTGATACGGAACCCTTTAATTCCGTATGCCTGACCAAGTTTTACAAAGTCAGGGTTTCCGTCCATCTCTACTCCGCTGAGGCGGTTGTCGTAGAAGAGATTCTGCCACTGACGCACCATACCCAGGTAGCGGTTGTTGATAATCACAATCTTGATCGGGAGCTTGTTCACCGCCGCGGTGGCAAGCTCGCAGAGCGTCATCTGGAACCCGCCGTCACCAACGAATGTAACGACCGTTCGATCAGGGTGCGCGAACTGGGCACCGATCGCTGCAGGGAATCCAAAACCCATTGTTCCAGCTCCGCCGGAGGTAATCCACTGGAACCGCTCATCCACAAGATAGTACTGTGCCGCCCACATCTGATGCTGGCCTACATCTGTAGTGACAATGGCATTCCCATTGGTCTGTCGATACACCTCATCAATGGCATGCTCGGCACGAAGCTTCCCTGACTTTTTGAACTTCATGGGGAAGTCACGCTTCAAGCGTCTGACCTGCTTGAGCCACTCCTCGGTGTCGCCTGGCTCCGCGATCCTGTCGAGCTCCTCGACAACGAGGCGAGCGTCACCGTGAATGGCGCAGTCCATTGACAGGGTTTTCTCAAACTCCGCCGCATCTATGTCCACATGAATCTTGACCGCGTCAGGACAAAAGGACGGATAATTTCCCACAATGCGATCATCCCATCGACTTCCGATAGACATGACAAGATCGCAATCCACTATCGCCTTGTTTGCATAGGCGGTTCCGTGCATACCAAGCATGCCCAGACTCAACTCATGCGTCTCGGGAAAACAACCTTTGCCAAGCAGAGTGTTAGTCACTGGAATGTTCAGTCGCTCCGCAAGAGACGTAATCGCCTTCTCGGCTCCCGAGATAACCGCTCCGTGACCTACGAGCAGCATAGGGCGACGAGCTTTCTTCAGCAGGCGGGCCGCCTCATGTATTCGTTCGGTATCCCCATTCCCGGGAATACGATAGCCGGGGAGATGAAACTCCTGTTCATAGTCCGGTTCAAAGCTTCCACTCGCAACATCTTTTGGAACATCAACGAGCACCGGCCCGGGTCTTCCGGTCTGACTGAGGTAAAAGGCCTCCCGCATCACTCGTGGCAGGTCATTCGCATCCTTCACCAGATAACTGTGCTTCACCACCGGGTAGCTGATGCCCGAAACATCTGCTTCCTGAAAGGCATCAAGCCCAAGGTTAGCGGTTGTCTGCTGACCACAGACAATCACCATGGGAATGGAATCCATGAGTGCGGTGAGAATACCCGTGATGGTATTGGTAGCGCCGGGACCCGAGGTTACAAGCACGACTGCCGGCTTGCCGGTGGCGCGAGCGTAGCCGTCCGCCATATGTGCCGCACCCTGTTCGTGACGGGTAAGTATGAGCTCTACTGAGGAGTCGACCAGTGCGTCAAAAATGGGTATTGCAGCCCCTCCTGGAAGTCCAAATATATGTTTGACACCTTGGCGCTCGATCACCTCAACGATTGCCTGTGCCCCGGTCTTTCTCACTGCTGTCATACAGTCTCCTTTCTCGTCTAAAATAGGCCTCTTTCTCCAACTGAAGCCAAAAGTCCTTTCGAACATAGATCGAAATAGACCTTTGGTCAAGCGGATTATGCAGATTTGCAATAATTTACGTGCGAAAAAACATGCTTGGAGAGGAATAGGTGTTATTTCCTCTTCTGAGACGTAAATTTTCAGTGTATCTGGTGGTCTCTGCCGATCAAGGCGCGCGTTGTCATGAGACGATCGGGTGACTATTTTCCTGCTGAAGGAGCCATATGAGATCAACCGACCTCCACCGGGAGGTGTTCAGAAAAGGGAGTAAGACCTACTTCAATTCGAGTCTCTTTTTCCCCGCAGAAGTCCGTGACGACGTCTTTATTCTCTACGGATTCGTTCGCGTGGCGGACAACTTTGTTGACGATATCCCCCAAAAGCCACAGGAGTTTGAACAGTTCGCGCATCGCTACGAAGAGGCGCTGGCAGGCGAACCGAGCGGGGATGTGATTATCGACAGTTTCGTGGATCTTGCCCGTCGCAAAGATTTTGCTCCGCAATGGACAACCGCGTTCCTCCATTCGATGCGCCTAGACCTGAAGAAACGGCTCTACGCAACGGTAGATGAGATGCTCGAGTATGTCTACGGAAGTGCGGAGGTCATTGGTCTGTACATGAGCCGGCTCATGGGACTGTCCAGTCGCGCTGAGGCGGCGGCTCAAATGCTTGGTCGCGCGATGCAGGTCATCAACTTTATTCGGGACATTGATGAGGACAATGGCCTTGGTCGGACCTATCTTCCCATCTCCGAGTGTGGCCTCACCAATCTCAGAGAAGAGACGACCCGAGCGCGCCCTGTTGAGTTCACTCGCTTTGTCCGTGATCAGCTCGACCGGTACCGCGGCTGGCAGGCTCTCGCGGAACAAGGCTATCGCTACATTCCCAGGCGATATCTGATCCCGATCAAGACTGCCGCAGACATGTACAACTGGACCGCAGAGCAGATTTCGCGTGATCCGTTTGTTGTGTATTCACGGAAGGTGAAGCCGACGAAGGCACGGATTGTGTCCCGGATAGCCCGAAACAGTCTGGCCCCGCGTCATGAAGCCTACGTGCAGGGAGACGCATCGTGATTGAAACCCTCTCGGCGTATCGCTCGGGGATTCTTGCGGCGCTCGAGTCAATCCTGGCAGACGACACCCACCTTCACCGGGTAAACCATTGGGGTGGGGATCTCGTAGAGCGTCTGCAGAGATTTGCAACCCGGGGCAAGCTCATTCGCGGCTCTCTCGTCTGTGCAAGTGTCGAGGCCTTCGGCGCCGTAGCCAATGAGAACGCCTTCAAGCTGGGCGCGGTGATGGAGCTGCTGCAGAGCTTCCTTCTTATCCATGACGATATCATGGATCAGGACGCGATACGGCGAGGAGAGCCGGCTGTCTTTGAACAGTACCGCAGAGACGGGGTGGAACGATCCTACGCGAACAGTGATCGATTCGCCGAGAGTATGGGAATCTGTGCCGGAGACGTGGCGGTACTTCTCGCCTTCGAGGTACTCACATCCCTTGATCTGCCGGCCACAACGGTGGTGGCGCTTTCGCGATTCGTGGCATCTGAGATCTCGGACGTCGGTGTGGCCCAGATGGCGGACGTTGCCCACGGCCATCAGGGAGACGAGCCGACCGAGGAACAGATTCTCGAGGTTTACCGTATGAAGACCGGCCGTTACACCTTTTCCGTTCCGCTGATGCTCGGCGCAATGCTTGCACACGCATCGCAGTCGGATATCCAGGCTCTGAGCACCTGGGGTGAGCTTCAGGGTGTGATTTTTCAACTTCGGGATGATGAGCTTGGTCTGATGGGCAGTACCGAGGAGATCGGCAAACCGGCGGGTACTGACATTAGTTCAGACAAGAAGACGTTGCACCGGGTCTTGCTCCTGCGTGAGTGCGCGCGGATTGGAAACGCTGAGATCCCCGGCCTGTTCGGCTGCAGGTCCATTTCGAGTGGGGCAATTGAAAAGATACAGGCTGCATTGAGGGAGACTGGCACGCTGAAGAAGCTCTCCCAGCGGATAGCTTCCCTTCAGGCGAAAGCAGAACCGGTCCTGACATCTGTGTCCGGATTGACCGCTGGTGGCCGAGCAGCATTCGCCTCTCTCGCCTCCTACAACGCGAACCGCGACCGGTAGGCTCATGCATGCCGGACGAGCTGTGAGACAAAGTATCTGTGGAGGCGCAGGTCAGGGGTCAGCTCGGAGTGAAACGTGGCCGCAAGAAGGTTCTCCCACCGCACACCCACTGGATCGTTTTCGAACCGAAGCAACTCAGTAACTGAATGCTCTGTCGCGACAATGCGTGGGGCACGGATAAAGACGGCCTCCATCATTTCTCCACCATCTGCAGCCAGTGCCGGATCAAGAATCGTTGCTTGCGCCTCAAAGCTGGCGATCTGGCGGCCGTAGTCGTTGCGCTTAACACTCATTGGCAGTCCGCCAATCCGTGGCTGATCGGAGTCCTCGATGCGGTCGGCAAGGAGAATCGCGCCGGCACACGTACCGAATACAGGAAACCCTTCAGCAATCCGGGTGCGGAGCCGGGTGAGCAGACCGAACCGGTCGAGCAGCATCCCGATGGTTGTACTCTCGCCTCCGGGCACGATCACGCCATCGCACTGTTCAAGGTCCGGTACGGTACGAACCTCCCGCGCGGTGACATCGATCTGCCGGAGATGAGAGAGGTGTCTCCCGAAGTCACCCTGATAGGCGACTACGCCAATGGTCATGTGGGGGCTACCAGCCGCGGCCGGCGATCCGTTGATCGTTCTCCATTGTCGATACGTTGATGCCCACCATTGCCTCACCAAGCCCGGCAGAGACCTCCGCGAGCGTCTCCGCGTCCTGGTAGTGAGCGACTGCATCCACTATGGCACGCGCTCGTCTGACCGGATCACCGGATTTGAAGATACCCGAGCCCACAAAGACCGCCTGCGCCCCGAGTTGCATCATGAGCGCTGCGTCAGCCGGCGTTGCCACACCACCTGCGGAGAAGTTGGGAACTGGGAGCGTTCCCGTCCTCGCGACCTCTGCAACGAGCTCATAGGGTGCGCCGAGCTCTTTGGCCTCACTCATCAGTTGCTCAGGACCAAGTGCCTGAAGGCGCCGAATACCGTCTGTGACTGCTCGAAGATGGGTTACCGCCTCCACAACGTCACCGGTGCCCGCTTCACCCTTGGTGCGAATCATTGCAGCGCCCTCGCCAATTCGTCGGAGTGCCTCCCCGAGGTTTCGGCAACCGCAGACGAACGGCACCTTGAAGTCATGTTTATATACGTGGAAGTGATCATCTGCCGGCGTGAGAACTTCACTCTCATCAATAAAGTCAACTCCGAGGGCCTGAAGAATCTGTGCCTCTACGAAGTGTCCGATTCGGCATTTCGCCATGACCGGAATAGTGACTGCATCCTGAATGCCCTTGATCATGTCAGGGTCAGACATGCGAGCGACACCACCGTGCGCGCGAATGTCCGCAGGTACCCGTTCGAGTGCCATTACCGCCTGAGCTCCGGCCTCCGCTGCGATTTTTGCCTGCTCGGGCGTTACGACATCCATGATGACACCGCCCTTCAGCATTTCAGCAAGACCAACCTTTGTCTTCCAGGTTGATTCCTGGCGATCGTTCCACGTGGGATTACTCATAGTAAGTGGAAAGTAGTCGGCAGCACGAGTGCAAGTCAACACAAACAATATGCTTGGACCCGCAAACCGCTATTTGCTACACTTCATCCATGGAGCAAACCATCAGCGACGTGCGCGCACGGATTGCCGCCGCTGCACAACGTGCGGGGCGAAGCGCCTCTGCTATCACTCTTCTCGCGGTTTCAAAGACTCATTCCGCCCAGATCGTTCGTCTGGCAATCGAATCGGGTCTCACTCGGTTCGGAGAGAACAGAGTACAGGAGGCGCAGCAGAAGTTCGATGAAATTGCTGCGCAGGGGCTGGAGTTCGAGCTGCGTCTGATCGGTCATCTGCAGCGTAACAAGTGCAAATCAGTGTATGGTCTCTTTCACTGGGTGGAGAGCCTGGACTCACTGCGCCTTGCTCGTACGCTCTCTGAACGTTTCGCCGAAGCCGGCGGCACGTGCAATGTACTGCTTCAACTGAACTCCAGCGGAGAACAGACCAAGTTTGGATTCCAGAGCGGGGAGGCGCTTCTGGATGCGGCGAGGGAGATCTGTTCGCTTCCCGGCCTTGTCGTACGAGGTGTCATGACGATCGGGCCGTTTGTGGAGGACACCCAGGCGATTCGGTCTTCGTTCAGAGACACCCGCGCTGTCTTCGAGCGCCTGCAGGAGCAGACCGGAGACGCCGGCATTGACACCCTTTCGATGGGTATGACCCATGACTTCGAGATTGCCATAGAGGAGGGGAGTACCGAGGTCCGGATCGGAAGTGCTCTCTTTGGCGCGAGGGGCAGTCATGCGTAGAACGTTGGCGCTGATCGCCGTTCTGTTGCTCACGAGCGGAGTAGGTCTGTCCGCGCAACAAACCGGAGCTCCTGCGGGTGTTACGGTGCCGGAAGCTGAGCCGTACGATGAAGCTGAGTTTCCGGGCTGGCTTCTCTTGGTTCGCAGGGCGGAAGTCGTAGCGGTGGGTAGCTTCCCATTTACAATGCTCGCAAGCCAGCTCCTCTACACCGTGGGCCGGTATGCTCTGTTCAGTCTTTCCGCCGGGCAGAGTCTGCCTGAATACCTCCCACCCCTGTTCGCTGCCCAAGGCGCGGTCCCGCTCAACTCTGATGATAATCGTGCAATTGTACTCGGCGCCGTAGGGCTCTCTGTTCTCATTGCAACAGCCGACTTCCTGCTTGGTCTCGAGAAAGATGCCGGAGTACGGTGAACTCCAGCTGGAGACAGTGGTAGATGCCGAGCACACCGGAATGCGGCTCGACAAGTATCTGGCCGATGCACTCGATCTCTTTGCACGCAGCCAGATTCAGCATCGCAACGTTCGTGTAACGGTGAAGGGTTCACCGGTGAAGCTCTCTACCCGGTTGCACGAGGGGGATCATCTGTCCGTCAGGTACTCTCAGCCGCAGCCGTTGACCCTCGAGCCGGAATCAATTCCCCTCGATCTCCTCTACGAGGACGCTGATGTTGTGGTGATAAACAAGGCTGCCGGCATGGTCGTGCACCCGGGTGCCGGGAACTGGCACGGAACACTTGTTCAGGCGCTCCTTGGCCATATCCAGGGGCTCAGAAGTGCCTTTCCAGATGGGGTTCGTCCCGGCATTGTGCATAGGCTCGACAGGGAGACCACCGGCGTGATCATTGCAGCAAAACATCCGGCGGCGTCCAATTTTCTCGCCGCACAGTTCAAGATGCGCTCTACGGAGAAGACGTACCTCGCTTTCGTGAGGGGACAACTCTCCAACGGCAGTGGAATGATCGACAGACCGATCGCACGGGACCCCCGGCACCGCAAGCGTTTCTCCGTGGTCTCAGATGGAGGCAAACCGGCGGTGACCCGATATCGCGTGCTCTGGCAGGACAGAGACTTCTCAATTGTTGAGCTCCACCCGAAGAGTGGGAGAACTCATCAGCTGCGGGTACACATGGCCGCCCTTGGCCATCCAATCGTGGGAGACACTCTGTACGGACGGGCCGGCGGACGTTTTCCACACGCTCCCCTTATGCTTCACGCCGGGAGGCTTGAGATCGATCTTCCGTCCGGGGGCAGGCGGGCATTTATAGCGCCGCTTCCGGATTCGTTCACATCGGTCTGGCCGGCTTCTCTTGCGAATCCACTGGAAACGTCCTGAGCTCTACACCCACCGTGCTCGGAGGACCGTAGAACGGCAGAATCACCACGTGGGGAGGGAGTGTAAGAATACGCTCGGCTATGTTCTGCAGCAACACAGCCCGAGCGTACGAGTTAGCGACCGGTCCAGACTCAGCTGCGCTCATTGCCACGCCAGAGAAGAGGAACCCCTCCACCAGAAATGAGACGCTGTCACGACCATGGCCGGGAAGTCCAATCACCTTGATAGGAGAGCAGCAGATATCAAGCTGCTCACCGTTGGAAACTGGGTTTGCCGGCGCGTGGAGAATGGTGGATCTTGCTGCGTAGACTGAACAATCATACACCCTCTGAAGAGTTCTCAACCCATCAAGGTGAGACTCGTCACAGTGTGTGAGAAGGACGCTCTTTACGTAGTACCCGTGTGACTCAACGAGATCGAGCATATCGGTATCAAAGACCGAGGGATCGATCAGTACGGCATCTCCCGGTGAGTCAGGGCCAAGGAGATACGAGTTTGAGAGTGTCTTGTATGAGTAGCTGCTGAACAGTCTCACCACTCCTCCGTGGATTCAGCGAAGATTGCGTCTTCTTGATTGGAGAGATGAAACGATACCAGTTCGCTGCTTGTCCGCAGAAAGCGGACCTGTTTCAAATTGCAGTTTTCAAAGTGGGTCTGGTTCAGGTGACTGGCGTCGAAACGCGAGTGCAGCAGATCGCAGTCGTCAAAGGTAAGTTCCGACGCCTGGGCACCGTTAAAGTTGCATTGGATCACATTCGAGCCGGTGAACTGAATTCTCTTGAACGAACTGCAGGCGAATACGCAGTTCCTGAAGCTTGAATCGGAGAACGAGACATCTGAGAAACTGGAAAACTGAAAGAAACAAAGCTCAAACGTGCAGTTTGCAACACGACCGTGGGAGAACGTCAGCTGCGAGAAGTTACAGCCAAAAAAGGTTCGAGCCTCAAGCTCCGTGCCGGAAAACTCAACTGACTGCATGTTGAGGTCTGTGATAACGCTATACTTTGAGAGCAGCTCTCCCCGTTTCGAGGTCGGGAGCGGATCGGTCGGCGGGTCCTGCGGTCGAAACACCCTGCCATTCTACGACTCAACTGCTTTATGAACAAGCGTGACAACCAACACGCTTGTTGATACGGCCAAGGCCGGATACAATTTAGGCCATGGCTTTCTGCTTCCAATGTGGCGGTGTGCTGCCGGAAAGGATCTACCGCAATACAAGGTGCGAGTCGTGCGGCACTGATACAAAAGTGTGCCTCAACTGCGACTTCTACGATCGGTCTGCGCACTGGGAGTGCCGGGAAACGATTCCAGAGCCTGTGCGGGAGAAAGACCGCGCGAACTTCTGTGACTACTTTCACGCCGGACCGAACTCAGAGGGCCAGCCACGTAACAGCGGCGACGAGAGACAGCAGCAGGCGCGAGATGCGCTGAACAGACTCTTCGGTGACGAGTAGACACGCCCAACCGATTGCATTTCTTGACTCGGGGATCGGTGGGATTCCCTATCTTGAAGGCGCGCGTCGGCTTCTTCCCGGTCATTATTTCGCCTACTATGCCGATCGGGGTTACTTCCCCTATGGTGAAAAGTCTCCGCAGCAGCTGAGGCAGTTGGTCCGGGACGCGGTTTCCCGGATGATCGACCGCTGGGACCCGTGCCTGATCGTTGTCGCCTGCAATACCGCGAGCGTCGTGGCGCTTGAGGCGTTGCGGGCGCAGTTCACTCTTCCGTTCGTGGGCGTGGTACCGGCGGTGAAACCAGCGGCGACGGTAAGTCCCAGAGGATCGATTGGTATCATGGCGACGCAACGCACGGTTTCTGACCCCTACGTTTCCCGATTGATTCGTGATTTCGCTCCAGATCACGAGGTGAAGTTCATTGCTGCAGGGGGTCTGATTGAGGCGATTGAGCGTGGCGAGGTGCCGGCAGACCTGCGGCGGACACAGGCGTTGCTTGCGGGGCCGGTGGAGGAACTGAGACGCTCGGGGGTAGACTCGGTGGTGCTCGGTTGCACGCACTTTATCCACGCCCGAGAGCAGATCTCGAGCCGGCTCGGCGCCGGGGTGCACGTCGTTGACTCGGTCGACGGGGTTGTGCGCCAGATATCCCGGCAGGTTCGCCAGACCGGCTGCCGCGCGGACGCTCCCCTCGACAGCTCCCCGCTCTTTTTTTGCAGCACAACGCTGCCTCAATCGTATGAGCGGCTTATTGCCACCCACGGATACCTTCTTGAGACGGATGACTCGTTACCATGAGCTGCCACGGCACCGTCTACACCGGCAGGAACAACATCTTCACGATAGGCACCGCCGACGGCCTGTTCCTCTGTCGTATCAAGGGTAAAGTACTAGCGCTCGACGAACGGGCGTACAATCCTCTTGCGCCGGGCGATCGTGTTGAAGTATCGCTTGATGAGTCGGCCGGCGAAG
>CAZREG010000018.1:0-41933 GCA_964599075.1 uncultured Spirochaetaceae bacterium
AGACTCGATCTCAGCTTTGCGGTTCCGCAAGGTCCGTGACACTACACTTTTTTTCAAGCGGCGAAAGTGGTTCTGAAGCCCTACTCGTCTTCCTCCGGATGCCAGACCGTTGACGCTTTGGCGAATGCTCGCTTTTTAGCGAGGAACAGATACGCAACAAAGCAGAACAACAGATACGCTATTGCTATCCCCAGCGCTATCCAGAAGAGACTCATATTGCCGGTCGAGTAGGCACGGACCGGCAGATTGATCGAGAGGACAAACGGAATGGCGAACAGGAACGTGATCCCTGAGGCGTATGCGTAGTCACTTGCCACCGGTGTCTCGAACTCCGGGTCAATGACGCGTAGCAGCGCCAGTCCAGTGCTCAGTGTGCCGGTACAGACGCCGAACACCAGCAGCATCCTGTGAAAGCGGTGGTCGCGGAAGATCCGCGAGGCAAACCAGGGCACTTGCAGAAATACGAAGAACGTAGCAAGGCTGGAGAGAATAAGAATAGGGAGCCAATAATCTCTGACCACAATAAGCGAGATAGCACCAATGGCGGAGGCGACCATGTAGTCAACAGAAAAACCACTGACACGATTAAGGGTCTGGTTATCAATGATATGGTCGCTCTTGAAGACTGTCAGAAGCCCTTTAATGGAAAGTCCGGCCGCCGAGGCAAAGATAAAGCTGATACCCCAAAGACTTTCGGCAAGGTCGATGCCGGGTTGTCCCAGAAGCCCGAGCACCCGCTGCATGAGCGAGAGAAACAGATACGCAATGAAGTAGGCCAGCAGTACCAGTCCGGCATTGAGGGTCATTGAATCGACTGCCTCTGTTTCCGTAGTAAGATATGCGCCGGCGGGAAGCTCAGAACCGCGGCGATACACGCCCCGCTTCACTCCCTGCTTGTTCAAGACATCAAGAAACTTCTGGCTCATCCAGCCCTTACGACGCCCGTAGTTGATAAGGAAAACCCCTCCAAAAGTGGACACTAGAAATCCGACGGCTGCGAAGGTGAGTCCTACATCTCCGGCGCCTAATATGCCGGAATCCGCCCAGCTCGAGCCAATGCTCAACGCCTGACCGGGGCCGAGCACAAAACCTAATGGCATCAGCCAGCCGAAGCTGTGGTAGAGGTCAGGCATAATCGTGCTTATGAGGATAAATGTTACCGTCAGACCGATAGTAATCTGGATTGCGTATTGAGAGAGGACCGCGATAGCAGTTGCAAAGATACGGCCATCATTAGGTCGTTTGGGCGCTTTTCGCAGGCTCATCGACACGAATGAGATACTCAAAAGGTGATAGGTCAGAGAGCGTAGTGACAGAGTATCGAGACCAATCAGCGGAAACACAAAGTTGTACAGGGGCAACAGAATGAATCCTGCCGTCAGAGCATTCGGTATGAGATACTTCTGGAAGAAACCGACCCGCGTTCGGATAAAAGTCGACACCATCAGTGCGACCGACACGATGCCGATGTGTATGAACACCGTCCACTCAAACTCCATAGCGCCCCCTCAGTCGGCGACCGACTGAGGGGAGTATGAAGCGAAAACTGTCTCGCGGCAAGCGAAAAACTCGGCGGGGATCAGTGCCCTCAGTCGCTCGTCCCACTTGAAGGCGATGCATTCACTCGGTACTGTGTATCGCTATGAGTCAGGACAGGATAGACCCACGCGTTCTCAAGGGCTTTCGTGACACTCTCCCCGCCCAGGAGGGGGAGCGACAGCGGATCATGGGGGTTCTTTCGGGCACCTTCGGTCAGTTCGGCTTTGTCCCAATAGACACGCCGGTGCTTGAGTACACCGAAATCCTATTGGGCAAGGGGGGCGGTGAGACCGACAAGCAGATCTACCGCTTTGAGGATAACGGCGGGCGGGATGTTGCGATGCGCTTTGATCTGACCGTCCCGTTCGCCCGCTTCATGGCCATGCACCTGCACGAACTCTACCTTCCCTTTAAGCGGTTTCACATGGCGAAGGCGTTCCGGGGGGAAAACACCCAACGCGGAAGATTCCGTGAGTTCATCCAGTGTGACTTTGATGTTGTGGGAACTGATTCCGTAAGCGCTGACTTCGAGGTTGTACTCCTGGTCCGAACGGCGTTCGCCGCCATGGGTGTGAATGATGTGACGGTACATCTTTCTGATCGTGGTCTGTTCAATGCGATGCTTCGCGAAGCAGGTGTGGATGAGTCGTCCGCGGAAGTCCTTCGAACAGTAGACAAGTTCCACAAAGTTGGCGAACAAGAGGTCTCAACTGAACTGGAAGCACTGGTGGGAGAGGAAACCGCCGCCCGTATCGTCGGATTCATCTCTGCCAACGGGAGCAACACGGAGATCCTTGACACGCTGGCCGCACTCGCTCCCTCTGCCGGCCGGCAGATCTCCCGGCTTCGCGAACTACTTGCAATAGCGGCGGCAAACGGAATTGAGGACGGACTGGTACTCGACCCTTCAATAACCCGCGGGCTCGACTACTACACGGGGATTGTTTTTGAGACGTTCATGAATCGGCTTCCTCAGATAGGATCGGTGTGTTCGGGCGGACGGTATGACAACCTCGCCTCGCTCTACAGCAAGGAGGTGATGCCGGGGGTGGGTGGATCGATAGGGCTGGACCGGCTTATGGCGGCACTCGATGAGCTTGATGCAGCGGGCAGCGAGCATCCGGCAGCAGACACCCTCATACTCTGCCAGAACGAGAAAAGCTTCAGCGAATACCATCGTGTGGCAACCGCGCTCCGCGCAGGTGGTGTGCGGGTGGATGTCTTCCCTGAGAACAAGAAGCTGGGACAGCAATTTGCGGTGGCGGAGAAAAAAGGAATACCTACGGCTCTCTTCGTGGATGATGAGGACCTTGAGACGGGTCACGTGAAGGTCCGCACTCTCGCCTCACGGAACAATTCAGGGCCCCTGCTCCTCGACAGCGCGGCGAAACTGATTCTGAGCCTGCGCGCTGGAGGCTGAGCCTGATTGACCGGACTGCCGCGTGTCAGAACCTATCCCAGAGAATCGTGGACGGCTCTTCAAAGGGAAAGAGGACCGGGAGCAGGAAACCCGCGTCACCACGCGCGGTGGCGCCCGACTGGTGAACGATTCGCTGCGGAAGATCGTCGCCAACGTAAAATCTAACCAGCGAGGTTCCAGCACTCAGCACCCCACTGTACTGATCGGATGAAGCTGCCTTGGCAATGCGATCGGCATCCAGCGGTTGCACGGTCGCTGCCGTCCCGTTCCGTATGGTGAGAACAATCGCCTCCCCGTCCCCGGCCAGCAGCAGCGTTCCGTTGTAGGAGCCCCAGCCACCTTCAGCAAGTCTCCGCGTCCACAACGGGAGGAGCTTCTCGCTGGTGGCAACAAGATTCACCATCTTGAACATAGGCCCCCCGCTCACCTCGCGGAAGACCTCGTAGCGGTGGCGCAGCGTCTGAAGATACTCTCCGGTCGGTGAGCGTCGCGGAAGAAAGGGGAACGAGATAGTTGGACAGATCTCCTGCCGGGCAATCAGTGCAGCTATCGCCACAACCCGCGCGGGCTCCCCAACACAATCCACCACCTGGAGCTCGTCGCCCTTGCGTTGAACAAAGAGGTACCCCTCGTCGAACTGGTAGAACTGACACGTTGCCGGCTTCCGGTTTGTTCCATAGGTAGGACGAACCCAGGTACCAGTGACCGATGCGTTCTCCTCATTGTATGCCGCGGAGAGGGCGGGAACGTCCGCCTCACCGGAGGTGAAAGATGGCTGCGTCTGCGGAAGAACAACATCTCGGGTATTAATACGGAACGTGCCATCGGCGAAACTGCGGACAAAGCCGAAGCGGTGGTAGAACCCCGGGATACCAAAGAGAAGTGAGAGCTCGTAGCCGGCGCCCTTCAGTGCGTCGACGCACCCGGCCGCTGTCTGCGCCATGAGTCCTTGCTTCTGGTGATGCTCGAGCGTCGCCACCGCCCCGACCGCTGCAACCCGTACCGGCACATCACCAATCCGCATCTGGCGGTCCCACACACCGAAATGGGTGGCAACTTCCCCGTCCACTATACCGATCCGGGAAGCAGTCCAATCGTAGTCACTGTGCTCAATGTAACCGTCTTGGACGTAACGGCGACGATCCCAGTAGTCACTGAACGTCACCGCAAACAGCTCAGCCAGGGTCTCAAGGTGCTCTTCTCTCCGTGGTGCTTGGAGTTCCATACCTCTTTATACCAGCGAGGCCGGCTCGCCGCAATTCCGTGTGCATGTTAGTTTGAGCCTATGGATCATCGTACCCTGCCCGTCTACGCCCAGCGCGATCGCATTCTGCAGGCCCTGGAGACGCACCAGGTCCTTGTTGTTGAGAGTCCCACCGGCAGTGGCAAGACCACACAGCTGCCGGTCATCCTCCATGAGGCGGGCTACGGCCGAAACGGTGTCATAGGAGTCACCCAGCCACGCCGAATCGCGGCGGTAAGCGTAACCGAGTTCATTGCGCGGCAGCTCGGCGAGCAGGTGGGAGAAACGGTTGGCTACAAGATGCGGTTCGAGGACCGGACCGGACCCGGCACCAGCCTCAAGATCATGACTGACGGCATTCTGCTGCAGGAGCTCAAGCTCGACTACTCGCTCTCCCAGTACGGTGTGATCGTGGTGGACGAGGCACATGAGCGAAGCCTCAACATCGATTTTATCCTTGGCCTACTCAAGCGTGTCATGAGACAGCGGCCTGAGTTCAAGGTGATCGTGAGTTCAGCAACCATCAATGCGGCAATATTCAGCGAGTACTTCGACTCATGTCCGGTCATCCGGATAGAGACTCCCATGTATCCGGTGCAGGTCATCTACAACCCTCCACCCGTGGATGGTGATCCGGAAGCGCTGATACAGACGATCACTCGGGTCGTGGAACGGACTGTGGCCGAGCGGCCTGAAGGCGATATCCTGATCTTTCTCTCCGGCGAGCGGCTCATAAAGGACTGCGTCACCACCCTGCTTATGCAGCCGTTTCGCAGCCGGCTGGATGTCAGACCTCTCTACGGCCGGCTCAGCAGGGAGGAGCAGGAATCGGTCTTTCCGCCCGCAGCTGAGGGCAGGATTAAAGTTGTGGTCAGTACAAATGTCGCAGAGACGAGTCTCACGATTGACGGGATTACCACCGTCATAGACTCGGGCCTTGCGAAGATGAACTACTACAACCCAAAGACCTACACCAGTAGTCTGATTGAAGGCCCCATTTCCCGTGCGAGTGCCAACCAGCGCAAGGGACGCGCCGGGCGCACCCGGCCAGGCCACTGCTACCGCATCTACAAGCGGGACGACTACGAACGGCGGCCGCTGTTCACGACCGAAGAGATTTACCGAACGGATCTGAGCGAGGTTGTCCTGAGAATGGCGGAGCTTGATATAGCCGATTTTGACGCGTTCGACTTCATCAGCTCGCCGGATGCGCGAGACCTTGCCTCGGCAATCGAGAGTCTGAAGCTGCTCGCCGCGATTGATGGGGACAATTCGCTGAGTGAGATTGGCCGTATGATGGTGCGTTTCCCGCTCTCGCCACGCCACTCGCGGATTATCGTGGAGGCTATCAGACGGTATCCGCAGGTTGTTGACGAGGCGGTTACCGCGACGGCGTTTCTATCAACCAATTCGCCATTCCTGCTTCCGATGGGAGAGGAGATGGAGGCACGTCATGCTCATCACCAGTACCGTGACGACCTTGGTGACTTTCTCAGCTACCTCAAGCTCTTTGCGGCATACTGCTCCGCGCCAAAGAAGGAGAAGTTCTGCGAGACGCGATATCTGGACCCTCAGACGATGGGAGAAATCCGCAACGTCAAAGATCAACTGGATGAGATTGTCAGCACAATGGGAGTGCCGCTACTCTCGGGCGGACCCATCGCTGATTACCTCTGTGCGGTTGCAACCGGACTGATTCAGTTCGTCTGCGTGCAGACCGGACGGGGCAGCTACGCAAGCCTGACCGCTGAGCGCATCCTCATACACCCGGGATCCGTCATGTTCCGTGAGTCGCCACGTTTTATTGTGGCAGGAGAAATCGTTCGCACCAGCAGGACCTACGCTCGCTCGGTGTCGGCAATAGAGGAACAGTGGATCAAGCGAATATCGATGGATCTCGC
Source organism: uncultured Spirochaetaceae bacterium (assembly GCA_964599075.1). Lineage (GTDB taxonomy): Bacteria > Spirochaetota > Spirochaetia > DSM-27196 > SLST01 > SLST01. The sequence goes on from CAZREG010000018.1 coordinate 6,104, forward strand.
CTCAGACCTGCGAGGCATTGAAGGCGGACACCGGAGGGATCGATCCAAGAAAGCGCGCGAAAAGACACCGGAGAAAAAACGCGACACTACCTGGCAGATTCAGATTGGTGTGCAGACTTTTCCCATCAAACTTGCCAAAGGGAAGAAGAAAACGGCCCTGCTTGAGTGGAGCGACCTTATTCGGGTGCTCAAGGACAACCCGGTTGTGCTCCCGCAGCATCATGGACTGAAGGGCAAACTCCTGCACCAGGGTACGGAGCTTCTCAGCGGTATGCGGGTTGCGGAGATCATGCGCATTGCTCCGTTTCTCAACCCCAACTCAGACTTTGTCACGCAGTGGCCGCGGACCAGCAGTTATGACAGCTCCTCGAGTGACGAGCTTGTTGTAGAGCTTGACTACCTGATGAAAATGATCCGGACAAAGAAGGGTGGCAAACGGGTGAGTTTCCTGAGTCTGCAGACGGATGGAAACGGCGGCTACTGGTTCAAACCACAGCGAAACTTCCACACCGCCGTAGGTGAGAGCCTGGGCTCTCTTGAGCAGCTGGCTGATGAGACGGAAGGGAGTGCCGACAGCGTCCATATGAGTACGCTCAACGGCTGGTACCGCCGCCTTGCGCAGATGCTGGATCAAACGTAGCGCTACAGACCCATAACGGCATTCAGGTTCGTCTGTTCAACGGCCGAGACAAGTGTCTGTTCCGGACCCCGCTGGAGGACGAACCGCACCTGCGCTCCAGTTCGCTTCTTGTCTCGTTTCATTGCCTCTTTCATCTGCTCAGCGAGTGCCGGCAGCGACTCTGTGGTATATCCGTAGCGGGTGAGCAGCGTGGTGATGCGCTTCGCGTAACCTTCTTCCGCCAGCCCTTCCCGGACGCTGAGCTCAACCGCCCGGGCAAGACCCCAGGCAACGGCCTCCCCGTGGGTCCATTCGCCCAGGCCCGCCACACTCTCGAGTGCGTGAGCAAAGGTATGCCCAAGGTTCAGATGGGCCCGGACTCCCGACTCCCTGAGATCCTGCTCAACAAGCTTGCCTTTGACCACCACACACGCCTCGACTGCTCGGGCAACCAGATCCGGATCACGGGCAAGGACGGCGTCGGGTCGCTGCTCGAGCAGATCCAGAAGTGGGGCGTCCCCGAGCATGGCGGTCTTGACCACTTCGGCAAGACCACTGCGGTACTCACGCTCGGAGAGCGTGGCAAGCAGTCCCGGGGCGACAATTACACGCTGAGCGGGATAGAAGGTTCCGATCATGTTCTTGAAGCCGCCAAAGTTGACCCCGGTCTTTCCTCCGAGAGCCGCATCCACCATCGCCAGTAGAGAACTGGGAATGAGCACGAGCGAACAGCCGCGCATGTAGAGGCTTGCCGCGCAGGCGGCGAGATCGGTAATAACGCCGCCGCCTATGCCCACGACCGTACTTGCCCGGGTCAACCGTGATTCGAGTAACCGTTGCAGGACAAAGTGAAGCTTCTCCCATGACTTGTGTATTTCTCCAGCGGGAATTTCTATGGTGTTGTAGCTTTTCGGAACAAACTGACGGGTGTTGCTGTCGCAGATGACGGCGGCGTCGGCCGGGATGCTCGTAAAGAGCAAATCAGGTGTTACAGAGACTACCTCAGTAGAGAATTGTCCGAATTGGAAGGTACGCTGCATGTGAGCCACTTTATCGTGCAGTGGGTCTGTCAATCAGACAAATCGGGACTGCAGTCGAGAGTCTGCACAAGATCTTGCACAAAGGAGTCAATGATGGAATAGATGCGCTTGTTTCCCTGTACCTCGCTCTTTACTATCCCGCGCTCTTTGAGAACTGCCAGATGTTGAGAAACGACCGGCTGAGGCTGATTCAGGCACACCCAGAGCTCAGATACGCACGGTTCCTCCTGGCGCGAGATGGCACAGAGCAGTCGCAGCCGAACTGGATGGCCAAGAACCTTGAGCTTGCTTGCGTAGTCTTGCAGCCTGGTCTCGTTGATAGAGGCCGCCGTGTTCATGGTTTCTATGGTCATAGCAATATAAAAGATACTTTATATTCGAAAAACTATCCAGTCTTGGTAGTGCCGGCGGTCTCTTTCTTTGCGGTGCTCGGCGTACTCTTCTTCTCAGCAGAGGAGCTCGAAGGTGAGTCGCCCGTCGCTTTGTCACCGGTCGCTTTGTCACCGGTCGTCGTGCTCTCCGGCGTTCCTTTGGCCTCACCCTTGGCCGCAACTTTGGCGCCTCCGCCCTTGCTGTCCGTCACGTAGAAACCGCTTCCCTTAAAGATGACCCCAAGCCCGCCGCCGATGAGTCTGCGCAGCTTGAGCTTGTTGCAGCTCGGGCACTTCTTGAGAGGAGCATCAGACATGTTCTGAAACGCATCGAAGGTATGCCCGCAGGCATCACACTCGTAATCATAGGTCGGCATTGTTCACTCCAGGCAAGAATTTCATCGTGGAATATACTGACGGATTGATGTGAAGGAAAAGAACCAGCCCGCAGGATGGGCTCACACCGTCATTCGTACGGGCACTGAGGCGTGACAAAGCGTTTCCTTGATCTGCGCGAGCGTGTAGTCACCGTAGTGCACCATGCTGGCTATCAGAGCGGCATCCGCATGTCCATCACGGAAAACCTCAACAAGATGTTCGGGATTTCCGGCACCACCGCTTGCTACCACCGGCACCGGTACCGAGTCAGAGATCAGCCTTGTGACGGTCAGCTCGTACCCCGCGCGAGTGCCATCGGCATCAATGGAGTTGACTACAATCTCGCCGGCGCCACGATCGACCGCCTCCCTGGCCCAGGCGAGGGCATCGAGTTCCGTATGTGTTCGCCCTCCGTTTATCACCACCCGGTACCCGCTTGGCACGGTAGGATCAGCAAGCACATCCATGCCCAGCACCACGGCCTGGTTACCGAATCGGCGTGCACCTTCGGTAATGATCTGCGGATTCTTCACCGCCTGGCTGTTCACACTGACCTTCTCCGCGCCGGCAAGAAGAACGGCGCGCATGTCGTCCGCGGAGCCTATTCCACCGCCCACGCTGAACGGTATGAAAATTTCCTGCGCAACCCGACGAACGACGTCTATCATAATGCCACGACGCTCGGCGCTTGCGGTTATGTCGTAGAAGACAAGCTCGTCAACACCCCGGTCATAGTACCGGCGGGCCATCTCAACCGGGTCGCCAATATCCACGTTACCCTGAAACTTCACGCCCTTGGTCGTCTTTCCATCGCGAACGTCAAGGCAGACTATCACTCGTTTCTGAAGCATTACATGCCCGCCCTGCTAATGAAGTTATGTAACAGTGCAAGCCCCACCTTCCCTGACTTTTCCGGATGGAACTGCGTGGCTACAAGATTCTCATGCTCGACAGCAGCTGCGAACCGATCACCATAGTCGCAGCTTGCAATGGTGTATTCATCCGTCTCAGGCGCCGGATAGTAACTGTGCACAAAGTAAAAACTTGCGGCTTGTGGAATGCCGGCGAACAGCCAATGACCTTCCTCGTAATCAACGGTGTTCCAGCCCATGTGCGGCACCTTGAACCCGGCCTGCTCGGGAAATCGTCTCGCTCGTCCGGGAATGAGTCCCAGACCGTTGGCGTTGTGCTCTTCCGTCAGATCAAAGACGATCTGGCAGCCAACGCAGATACCCAGAATGGGAGTGCCGGCAGCAAACTGTTCACGCATCGCCGTGTCCAACCCGCGTTCAGTGAGAACACGCATGGCATGCGCGCCGTCGCCAACGCCGGGGAATACTATCCGCTCGGCTGACGCAAGCGCCTTTGGGTCGGCAGCCACAGTATAGGCGGCCCCCAGATGCTCGAGCGCGGTCTGGACACTTCGAAGGTTGCCGGCATCATAGTCCACAACGACCGTACTCATGGTTGCCCCGTAAACGTAGAGATGACCATGACGAGCTCCTGCTCGCTCATGGGAATGTTCGAGAAGAATACCCGGTTTCCCTCAGCGGTGATCACCGCCTGCTCTCGGGCAGCAACCGGATCAAGTCCCAGAGCCCGAACAAAAAGAATCACAAACAGCCGCCCGAGCCGACTGAAGAGTGCCGCCTCCTGTTGCGTGCGCATTGTGAACCTGCCATCAAGGAACAGAGAACTCTTCTCCACCCGCAGAGCGAGTGAAACACTCGTGAGCGGAACTGACGGGTCCTGCACGCCAAGCCGGCTCAAGAGTCCGGCCCCAGGATCTTCGAACACAATGATCGCCTCGGGACCAAAGGTGCCTCCCACACTCACAAGGCTGGAATACGTATCACGACGAATGGCAGCCCTCCCTCTGGGGGGAGCGGACAGCATGTACTCCATCTCTCCTGAGCTGACGTAGAGGACATCTTCCCCGGTGACCGCAAGTTCCAGGTTGCCTTCACGCTGGCGGAACAGAACCTGTCCGGGCCGCACCCGGGATGCAGACCGCTCAAGCTCACCATTGAGGCTGAGAGAGAACTCCACCAGACCACGTGGAAAGGCACCGTAGGCAACCGCGGAAAGCCGTGAGCCGCCGGGTTCCAGTGAGAGGCCGCCGGCAATACGATCTGTGCGCTCAATGACCGAGCTCTGCTCAAACGCGAGTGCCCGCGCCACGTTTCGCAAAAGCTCCCGGTTACCGGCGATATCCGCAGCGAAGTATGCCGGGTAGCCCGCCGGCACTTCGTCCTCCGGGTAGCGTACCAGTTGCGGCGCCCCGGTTGCACACGCCCAGAGCAGTGCAAGAGACGCTACAACTACTGCGCCTTTCGTACACCAACGACGCACGAGTCTTCTCCAAGATTCACCGGTGTACCGTCAGCCGGTTCGTCCCAGCTTATGGACACCGCAAGCGTTTCACCCATGAGATACTCTTCGTTGTTCTTCACCGCCTGCCGTAGGCCATCTGTACAACCGAGGCTAAGTTCAATACGGTCTGAGACGTCCAACCCGGACTCCTTACGGACGTTCTGGATCTGGCGAATGAGATCGCGGACCAGACCCTCTTCTCGCAGTTCCTCTGTAATCTCAGGATCGAGTGCAACTGTCAGGGATCCTTCGTTAAGAATCTTGAGATTCTCCTTCTCATTTCGCTGGATGATCACATCATCCTGGGTGAGAGCAAGATTTCTCCCGGCTATCTCAAGGTGGAGCGTTGTCCCTTCTATGAGCTCCTGGATTTCGCGACCGCTGAGGCTCTCGATCTGTGCCGCAGCCTCACGCATGTCTTTGCCAAGCTCTTTGCCCAGTTTGCGGAAGTTCGCCTTGGCCTGATACTCCACCAGGTCTTCCTCGTTCTCGCGGAACACGACCTCTTTCACGTTGAGCTCGTCTCTGATAAAGTCCTCCATCTCAATGAGGATGAGCTTCTCCGAACTGTCGCGGGTCACGAGGTGGATGGCCCGTAAAGGCTGGCGATTCTTCAGGTTGTGCATACTCCGTATGGCACGGCCCATGCTGACCGCCTGCTGGGTGACTGCCATCTTGCGCTCGAGCTCGTGGTCTCGCTGACTCTCATCCGCAACCGGATAGTCACAGAGATGTACACTCTCAGGCATGGAGGCAGAGCGCAGATTCCGGTAGATCTCCTCCGTCACGAACGGAATGATCGGGGCAGCAACGGTGACAAGCTTCAGTAGAACGCCGTTCAGGGTTGCGTAAGCTTCCGCCTTGTCGGTATCGTTCTCACTGCGCCAGAAACGTCTCCGGCTGCGGCGAATGTACCAGTTGTTCAGCAGATCAATGAAGTTGACGATTGGCTCAATGGCGCGCTGAAGGTCGTACCCGTCCATCTGTGTTGTGACTTCCGCGACCAGTCGTTCAACCGCACTGAGTATCCATCGGTCCAGAGGATTATCCGGATCCTCCGGCGGCGGAGCCGGCTCAACGTTGTCTATGTTCGCGTAGGTGACGAAAAAGCTGTACGAGTTCCAGAGCGGAATAATGACGCTCTTCAGCACATCACGAACCGTGTCGTCCGAGTACTTGAGGTCTTCCGCCTTCACCACGTTGGAGTTCATAAGCGAGAGCCGCAGCGCATCAGAACCGAACTCCTGCATCACGTCCATGGGGGGCGTGTAGTTGCGAAGGCTCTTTGACATCTTCTTTCCGTCTTCAGCCAGAATAATGCCGTTTACAATGACGTTCCTGAATGCCGGTTTCTCGAACAGCGCGGCAGCAAGGACCGTCAGGGTGTAGAACCAGCCACGTGTCTGATCAAGACCTTCGGCAATAAACGCTGCCGGAAAGTGACTCTCAAACCACTCCTTTTTTTCAAACGGATAGTGATTCTGAGCGTACGGCATGGCACCGGACTCAAACCAGCAGTCGAGCACTTCAGGTACCCGACGCATGGTGCCGGTACCGTCAGGGCTCGGCCAGGTAAGCTCATCTACGTAATGCTTGTGGAGGTCCACCACCTTCGCGCCGGATTTCTGTTCGAGCTCCTCAATGCTTCCAATACACTCCACGTAATCCGAGCCATCCGACTTCCAGACGGGAATGGGATTTCCCCAGTATCTGTTTCGACTTATGGCCCACTCGCGGGCACCTTCCAGCCACTTGCCAAACCGCCCCTCTTTGAGATGCTCCGGCATCCAGTTGATCTGGTTATTGGCACCAATCATGGTCTGCTTGATCTTCTCTACATCTACGAACCAGCTGCTGACAGCTCGATAGATAAGCGGCTTGTTCGTCCGGTAGCAGAATGGATACGGGTGAACATAATTTTCCCGCTTCACCAGCTTACCCTCTTCCCGCAGGCGCCGGATAATCTCTCTGTCGGCATCCTTGACGAACTGCCCTTCGTACTCCGGCACCTCGCTGGTGAACCGGCACTCTGCATCCAGGGGCACGGGCACGGGAAGGCCGGTCTCTTTGAGCACGTTATAGTCATCTTCTCCAAAGCCCGGCGCTATGTGGACAATGCCGGTTCCGTCCTCTGTAGTGACATAGTCTGCTACATGGGCACGAAAAGCGCCGTCGGAATCAAGCTCTGCAAAGTATGGAAACAGTGGCTTGTAATGCAGGCCCGCGAGCTCGCGTCCTTTCCTGGTCCAGACGATCTGGTACTCACTCTCCTGCTGGTAGTAGGCCGCAAGACGATCCTTGCCCAGGATGTAGTATGAGTCACCATCCTTCACCTTTACATAGTCGATGTCAGGCCCCAATGCCAGACCCAGGTTACTCGGAAGTGTCCAGGGAGTAGTGGTCCAGGCGAGCACGTAAGTACCGGGTTCATCAACAAGCTCAAAACGAATCGTGATGGCCGGATCGGTCACCTCGTGGTAGCCACCCAGATTGACCTCGAAATTGGAAAGCGGTGTTGCCAGGGCCGGGCTGTAGGGAAGAATGTAGTACCCCTCGTAGACATAGCCGGATTCCCAGAGCTGTTTGAAGACCCACCAGATCGTCTCCATATAGTCCAGATCCATGGTCTTGTAGTCGTCGTCGAAGTCGACCCAGCGCCCCATGCGGGTCACTACGTCCCGCCACTCTTCTGTATAGCGGAGCACAATGCCACGGCACGCCTCGTTGAACTTCGCGATCCCGAACTCTTCTATCTGTGTCTTGCCTGAGATGCCGAGTTCTTTCTCCATCTCGTACTCGACTGGAAGCCCGTGGCAATCCCAGCCGAATCGACGCTCCACTTTGCGCCCCTTCATGGTCTGGTAGCGCGGAATAATGTCTTTGATTGTGCCGGCAAGGATGTGTCCGTAGTGAGGAAGTCCGGTCGCGAACGGAGGGCCGTCGTAGAAGACGAACTCGTCGCTGCCCTCCCGGTTGGAAATCGATTTCTGAAAGATCTCGTTCTCGTCCCAGAAGCGAAGGATACTCTCCTCCATCTTCGGGAAACTGACACGCGGATCTACCGGCTTGTACAAAATATCCTCCTGAGCCCTCCGTTTCTGCCACGGACTGGAGAGTAGAGTGTAGAAAAACCAGGAGTGGCGGTCAACGCGAGCAGAGTGATCGCACCGTCATTGGCCAATAACCAGTGAAATCTGCTATGCTCCTGCACAAGATTCCAAAGCGGGGGCTGATTGGCGGAATCCGGGAGAGGTGATGGAGATACGCGATCAGCTCGAAACGCTGGCGAGCCTGTTCCGCAGGGCAAACGCCTTCTGGGTGACTCCGCGACAGCGAGCGTCACTGGCCCGTGAGTTCGCAGCCGGCCTTGGTGCAATCCGTGATGCCGAAAAGAACGCGATTCGTCTTTCGTCCGGCGGTTTTGAGGGCCAGGGCGACGAGCTGCTTGCGCCCTCAGCATCGCTTTCGCTGCCTGAGGTCTCAATAGACGACATTGAGGAGCTCACAGACCCCACAGATCTGGAAGACGGGGATCAACGCGTCCGGCGGGACGGAAGCGGGAGGGAGCTCAACAAACGCCAATCGTACGATGACGATCTGGAAGAGTTGCCTGAGGCGGACGAGTGAGTCACCGGTTGACTATGGACTTTTTGCTCTATCGGTACCAGGTTTGAGCGCGATGGAGACCCTCGATTCGCTCCGGGACTGGATAGATGCAACACCGCTCGCGCTTCTTGTCTTTACTACGCCCGACTGCGGCGTCTGCAACTCCATCAAGCCGCGTCTCGCCGAGCTCGAACACGACCATGAGCTGCTCGCACTGCGCTACGTAGACACAACCACTGCCCCGGATCTGGCCGCACACTACTCTGTCTTTGCAGTTCCGGTACTTGCACTCTTTGTTGCGGGACGCGAGACCGTGCGCTTTGCGCGCTACTTTGGAATGCACGAACTGGAAGGTGCAATAAGCCGATACGAATGGCTTCTGACCCAGAGCGATTAGCCGGGCACTCCCGCCTTACGCTGATGGTCCTACACAACCTCCACCCGCGTAATCCCGCCTGCAGCGTACCGGCCGAGCCTCTCATCTGCAGTAACCAGCGTGGCGCTCAGGACGCGCGCGGTGGCTATGAGGACTCGGTCAACCGTGTCGCCATCGAACCTGCCGGGAAGGCGCACACTCTCTGAGGCGATGGCGGAGTCAATCTCTGCAACGTTGAGCCCCGGTGTCCCGAGGGCCTGGTCAAACCACTGCTCCAGTGGAATGGTGAACCGGATTCGGTCTGCAGCTGCCATCGCCGCGATCTCCCAGATAGAGAGCGAACTGACGTAAAGCCCTCCGAAACTCGCGGCGTGTTCAAGCTGCGACACCATCCGGCCTGGAATATGGTCGTCACCGGACATCAGCCAGAGCCAGATGTGTGTGTCCAGAAGAAAGGTTTGGTCCTCAGCCATCGCCCTCCCCCGCCCAGGGCAGTGGAGCTATCACATCTCCTGCCCGTTCGAGCGTGCCGCGCAATCTACCAAAGAGCGGAACCGCCGCCTGCCTGTCAACGGCAACAAGCTGTGCGACCGGTTTCCCGTACTTTGTGATTACCACGCTCTGATGCGTGTCGTTGACCAGGTCCATCAGCTGTAAGCATTGTGCTTTGAACTTTCCCGCAGCGATCTGCATACAGCTGCCTCCCAGTATGGACCTGGCGCACACCACCAGAGTGGCACCTTTTCTTACCATGGTCATAATACTATGGTCACAAATTATTGTCAACACAAACCGTGAACAGAATCAAAACATGTTGCCCAGCGGTGTCTCCTCTATATCCAGTGTCGCGGATTACCCTCGGGCGGGAAGAGCTCATCGAGCTTTTCACGGATGGGCTCACTGAGCGAAAACCCGGAGGATCGAGTGTTCTCTATCAGCTGCTCGGGCCGGCTCGCTCCTACCACTACAGTGGAAACCTCCTGTCGATTGAGAAGAGCGGCAAGAGCGAGTGTGGCGACGCTCACGCCACACTCCATGGCGAGGTCGGAGATCGAAGAGACCCGCTCCATGAGAGCCTCGTCCGCAAGAACGTTGCGCACGAACATGTTCAGCCCGTCGTGCGCTGCCCGGGTGCCTTGCGACACACCGGCTTCTCGGTATTTGCCGGTCAGGATACCCTGCCCAAGGGGCGAGAATGCGGAGAAACCGAGCCCGTGCTTTGCACAGACGGAGAGCATCTGCTGCTCAACCTGCCGATCGAGCAACGAGTAGTTGGCCTGGTAGATCGCCGGCGGTGTCCAACCGTTCGCCTTGCATTTGCTGCTCGCCTCAGCCACCTGGTCTGCCGACCACTGACAGACTCCCCAGTGCATGATCTTTCCGTTGTGGATCAGATCCTGCATAGCCTGGATAGTCTCAACAAGGGGCGTCTCGTTGTCATATCCGTGACAGATGTACACGTCTATGTACTCCTGCCTCAGCCGCCTGAGACTGTCGTGAATCGAATCGTAGATGTGCTTCCGGCTCAGACCGCGATCATTCACCCCGTTGCCCATTGGAAAGTAGACCTTGGTGCCTATCAGATAGTCCTGACGCCTCGCAGCTTGCGGGAGAACCGCACCGAGAAGCTCCTCCGCCCTTCCCTTTGCGTAGACATCCGCAGTGTCGAAATAGTTGATGCCCGCTTCCATCGCGGTTCTGATCATGCGATCGGCAGTTTCGGATGTCACCTGCTCTCCGAACGTCAGCCAGCTTCCATAGCTGATCTCACTCACGAACAAACCTGTGTTTCCAAGCTTTCGATACTTCATTGGCGTCCCATTCCAGAGTGTAGCAGATACCCCTCTCGGCCGCACGGGAAATTCCCGCTATACTCACAGACATGCAGAGATCAGGACAGGGCCGATTTTTACTCGCATCCGTTGGGGCACTGATGGCAATCGTTATTGCCGGGTGTACGAGTACCGCCGCACTACCCGATGCCCCGGCTCCAGACGCACCGTCAAGAGAGGCTCCGCCGGCCGACTCAGAGCAAGGCGATTCCTGGCGGCTTGTAGCCCGGGGCTCATACGCTGCGGTTCGCTTCCCCGTCACAGAGGTGGTGCACGAGTCACAAGACTGGGCAGACGTATGGGCGGCAATCCACGCAAACAAGAGCGAGCCACCTACCCGGCCGGTGGTCGATATGAGTAAAGAGTCTGTTCTTCTTATCATCATGGGCCAGCGATCCACAGGTGGCTATGACATTGCCGTGACAGACGTCACCATGAGTGGCGACCAGGTGGTCGTGACTCTCGCGGTGACAACGCCGCAAACCGGTGAGATGGTGACACAGGCGCTGACAAGTCCCTACATTGCCGTGGCGATCCCCGCTACAGACCGGAGGGTGGTTTTTGCCGGTGACGACATATCCACCGGCTACGTGGGCGAGTAGTTACTCCAACTGCTCAAGGTAGCTGCGTAGCTTCTCAGCAATGCCGGCAAACTCGTCACGCTTGCCCCGCTCCTTGGCAATGACCGCATCCCCGGCGTTCGAGAGGAATCCCTGGTTTGACAGCTTCTTCTCCGTCTGAACCAGGAGTTTTTCGGTCTTATCCAGGTTCTTTCTCAGCTTCGCTACCTCTGCGGCAACATCTATAGCATCACGCACAAAGACGAACACCTGAAATCCGTTCCCTACCAGGGTGACGCTGCCCCTCGTGTCAGGGCGCGTCGTGCCGTACTCTGTACCTTCGGAGCTTGTGAGCATCTCTATTAAGGCCCGGTGCTCAGCAAGGTAACTTGTGTGCGTGAAATGGGGACCGCACTCCACCGCAAACCGGATCTGACGGGAGGGCGCTATGGTGAACTCACTGCGAAGTGTCCGCACCAGCCGAACGAGCTCCTGCAGAGAGGCAAATGCTGCCGCAAACTCGGGAGCCTCCCGTTCGCTCTGAGGCTCAGGGTAACGCGCCACAATAAGGGCCGGGGCTCGCTCGGTGTTCGGGATTGCCGGCAGCTTCTGGTAGATCTCTTCAGTAACAAAGCTCATGAACGGATGCAGGAACCGAAGACTCTCCTCGAGCAGCCGCACCAGGAGCGTTGACGCGCGATTCTGTTCCGCTTCATCCTCACAGTAGAGCGAGAGTTTGCTCGCCTCAATGTACCAGTCACAGAACTCGTTCCAGAAGAATTCGTAGGCCAGTTGTGCCGCCTCATTGACGCGGTAGGACGACATGGCCCCCTGCACCGCCCGCTCCGCCTCATTGAGACGATGCAAGATCCAACGGTCGACCGGCTTTATTTCCACATCGGCCAACGGCAGGAGCGTCTTTCCAGCAAGGTTCATAAGGAGATAGCGAGCAGCGTTCCAGATCTTGTTGCCGAAGCGGCTTCCAAGCCCGAAGCTCTCCTTATCAATGAGGACGTCCTGCCCCTGGGCTGCCATGAACGCAAGGGTAAACTTCAGAGCATCCGCACCGAACTCATCCACGATCTCCAGAGGATCGATACCGTTTCCCAGGCTCTTACTCATCTTGCGACCCTGTTTGTCACGGATAAGGCTGGTCATGTAGATGTCGCGAAACGGTGCCTTACCGGTGAACTGCATGCCCGCCATGATCATCCGCGCAACCCAGAAGAAGATAATGTCGTACCCGGTCACCAGCGCAGTTGTGGGGTAGTAGCGTTGAAGATCCTCGGTCTGGTCCGGCCAGCCCATAACGCTGAAGGGCCACAGCCAGCTCGAGAACCAGGTGTCAAGCACGTCTGGGTCCTGTCGCCAGGCACCGCCATTCTCCACCAGCTCCTCAGGCGCCGGATCCTCTCGTTCACAGCGGATCTCGCCGGTCACGTCATTGTACCAGACTGGAATACGGTGTCCCCACCAGAGCTGGCGGCTGATGCACCAGTCACGAATGCCGGTGAGCCAGCTCTTGTAGGTGTTCTCCCAGCGACGAGGGTAGAAGACCACCTGGCCATCCTCCCACACCTTGAGTGCCTTCTCAGCAAGTGGCTTCATCTTCACGAACCACTGCTCTGAGAGTAGCGGTTCAATGGGCACCCCGGTTCGGTAGCAGTGGCCCACCTGGTGCACATACTCCTTCTGCTCCACAAACGCTCCGGCCTGCTTGAGATCCTCAACCACCTGCCCGCGTGCCTCCCGGCTGGGCATACCCCGGTACTGCTCGGGCACGTGCTCGTTCAACGTGCCGTCTTTGTTGAGAATGGCGATCATCTCAAGATTGTGGCGGCGACCCATATCGTAGTCATTCGGGTCATGTGCCGGAGTAATCTTCACCGCGCCGGTTCCAAACTCCCGGTCAACGTACTCATCGGCTATGATGGGAATAGTCCGGCCGGTAAGCGGCAGCACGACCTCTCTTCCAACCAGAGAGTTGTAGCGCTCGTCATCCGGGTGCACAGCAACGGCGGTATCCCCAAGCATGGTCTCAGGCCGGGTTGTCGCCACCTCAATGGTGCCGCTACCGTCCGCCAGCGGATAGGCGATCCGGGTGAGGCGGCCCTGCACTTCCTTGAACTCAACCTCGTCGTCACTGAGCGCAGTCTGAGCGCCCACAGACCAGTTGACCATGTAGAGTCCGCGGTAGACAAGACCCTGCTCGTAGAGGGAAACAAAGACTTCCCGAACAGCGTTGGAGAGTCCATCATCAAGCGTAAACCGCTCCCTGCTCCAGTCACAGCTCGCGCCTATCTTGCGAAGCTGCTGCGTGATGATCGTGTGATGCTCCCGCTTTACCTGCCAGGTTCGCTCCACGAACTTCTCACGGCCAAGCTCATGCCGTGAAGTTCCCTCATCGCGAAGCTTTCGCTCCACAACCTGCTGGGTGGCAATACCCGCGTGGTCGGTTCCAGGAACCCAGAGGGCAGGACGGCCCTGCATACGGTAATAGCGCACCATAAGGTCCTGAAGGGAGTTGTTCAGGCCGTGGCCCAGATGCAGGACACCGGTAACGTTGGGAGGCGGAATGACCACGACAAACGGTTCCCCGTCACCCTGCGGGGTGAAGTACCCGCTGTCTTCCCACATCGAATAGATGCGGTCTTCAAACTCGGCCGGCGTGAAGCTCTTTCCCATCTGCTCTTCGGTCATAGTCTCCCTCGTGTTGAGTAGGAAGAAAGCTACCGAACGCTACAACGCGTGTCCACCGCGGGCGCGGCAAGGCAGGAGTTATCGGATCTTGAGGAAGATCCCAAAGGTCGCAATCACAACCAGAATCTGGATAAGTGCAAAGCGAACCAGGACCTGAGTGTTCGACCAGTTTCGGGTATGACGGAAGTGATCGTGAAGCGGGAATCGAATGGAACGGAAGATCCTGATTCTTGCAAAGCGCAGCAGCGCTACTTTAAGCAGACCAGTACCACCGTTTATGAGAATGACCGCGGATGTGAGCAGTATCATAAACGGATTACCGGTGAGTATTATGCCAACACCAATAAAGAACCCAAGCGCACGTGAGCCGGCGTCTCCCATGAGCACGACTGAAGGATGGGCGTTGTACCAGAGATACCCGGCAAGCGCCCCGACCATGGTAAACACCATGATCGCCCAATCCTGGGACCCCTCGTAGTAGGGAACAAGCAGGTATGTGGAAATCTCAGTGTTCCCCACAATGACGTAGAGAAACGCCCCGATGCTCAGCAGCGCCAGAAGTACCAACGTGCTCGACAATCCGTCAACCCCATCTGTACAGTTGGTGCTGTTGATGCTTGTCCAGATAAGGATCGTGGCGATCGGGACAAACACCCAGATAGTGACTTCCACCTGCGCGGATACGAACGGAAACCAGATTAGATGGTTGGGTCCGTAGAGCAGGATTGCTGCTCCCGCACTTATTGCAAGGTCAAGCGCACCTTTGAGGTACTCACTCCAGGAGCGCTCACTCCGGTCATCCAGATACCCGGTGAGCATTGCCCCGACCACAAGTGCCACCACACCAACCTGACGCCAGCCCAAGGGGACCATCAGCAATGAGACCAGAGCGAATACCAGAATGAAGACGATGCCGGCCCCCGTAGGTTTGCCTTTTGCTACATGACCATCCACCGCGAACCCTCGCCCGCGGTCACGTGGAAGTCGGCGAAAGCTACGCGGAATGAGCAGGAAGCTCAACAGAAAGCTTATGGAGGTTCCCGCTACAATAAGAAAAAATCTCGAGGTAAGCAGCCTGAAAGGGCCAAAGAGAGACTCGAGCTGTTGGCCCAGAATGTACAGCATACTCAGCTACCGCGGCGATTTTCCCGGCGGGACCGCTCACGCCGCTCCTGATTGCGATAGAAGTTTGCCTGTTTCTGGATGTCTTCCACATCCGTAGCGTGGATTCGGTTCTCTACAACTTTAATCTTGGAGTTCTTCAGCAGATCACGAACGGCCTGGTTACCCTCTGCCATGGGCAGACCCACAAGGTTGATCAGTTCCTTCACACCAAAGTCAAACGTGTATGGCTCACCGGCGCGAAACGGCACCCGTGCCTTCTCGAGCTGGATCAGCAGCTCGTCATACATCCGGCCCACCTTGTCAGTCAGCAACGTGTTGGCGAGCTGTTTGTAGATAAACCAGATTCGCTCACCGAGGGTAGTCGTAAGACGGGCAATAATCTCAGGCTGTGTCCTAACCATGCGCTCAAAGTTGTCCTTGTTCACGGCCAGGAGGAGAACGTCTTCTCGGGCTATCGCGGAGGCGCTTCGCGGCCGGCTCTCAATCAGCGACATCTCACCAAACATGTCGCCCTTTTTGAGGACGGCGAGCATTACCTCATTGTCATTGACAATCTTGGTTATAGCCACACTGCCCTTCTGGATGATGTACATCTCCTTCCCAGGCATGTTCTCGCTGAAGATCATAGTGTCTTTGGGATAGGCACGGGTGAACTCTGTCTCTTCAGAGTTCAGGTAGACAGCCTTCGAATACGGCTTGATCTTGGCAAGCCGTTCCCGTGCTGTTCCAACGTGCTCGCCGCTCGGACAGAACTTGAGGTACTGATAGTACGCGTAGTAGGCCTGATTATACTGACTCTGTCGCGCGTAATACTCAGCAACGTCAAACAGATGAGAAATGTCGCTTTCGTCCGCATGACTCTTGAGCGTCAGGCGCGCGAGTTTCTCATCAAGATAGCGCATCCGACGGGAGAAGCTCTCAATGATCTTCATTGCCACCGGCGTATTGCGCTGAATAAGCATGTGATACTGTTCGCGATGGACCGATATAAGACTGACGTCAGTTATTGCCTGCGCGGTTTCAATGTGGCTGTGAGAAGACATGGTTGAGACAACGCCAAAGAAGTCACCGGGGCCACAGATGCCTCCGCCCTCTTCCTCTACTATCTCTACTTCCTTGCTTACCCGTACTTTACCGCTTCGAATGATGAAGAAGTGGTCGGCGTTCGCCTTCCCCTCAACAATAATGTACGCGCTTTTAGAGAAGTTGACGATGGAAAGCTGAAGGGGTGCGCTCATGGACTATCCCAATGGTACGCCATCTGGCGATCAGTATACGAGCCGGGTTTTCGCTTTGTCAATTGCTGCACCCACCCCACCGGCTACACGCCGTCAGCGAGCGGAAATCCCTCACACAGCCGCTGCACTCGAGAGCGGACCGACTCTATTACATCTTTTCGGCCGCCGGAGGCCAAAACTTCAAGAATCAACGCTGCTATCCGGGACATCTCAGGCGCCTTCATGCCTCGGGTCGTGACCGCCGGGGTACCTATCCGCACTCCGGAAGTGACAAGGGGACTCTTTGTATCAAAGGGAATCGCGTTCTTGTTGACAGTGATCGCTGCCTCGTCGAGCAGATTCTCGGCCTTCTTGCCCGATAGATCAAACGGGGTAACATCCACAAGCATCAGGTGGTTTTCCGTCCCGCCGGATATCAGGCGGGCGCCCCCCTCCACGAGAGCACTCGCGAGGGCCTTTGCATTTTCACGAATCTGTCTCTGGTAGCTCTTGAACTCCGGCTTCAGTGCCTCCCGAAACGCGACCGCTTTCGCGGCGATCACATGCATCAACGGGCCGCCCTGAACACCCGGCATGACGGCGCTATCAATAAGCTCAGACCAGTTCCGTGTCCGCCCGGACTTGGCGGCTACCACCCCGAGCGAGTTCTCCGCGTCATTCCCGATGAGAATCAATCCACCGCGAGGCCCGCGCAACGTCTTGTGGGTAGTCGTTGTAACAAAATGCGCATGGGGAACCGGTGAAGGATGCTCCCCAGCAGCGACAAGTCCGGCTATATGGGCCATATCCACCATAAAAAAGGCACCAACGGAGTCGGCGATCTCACGGAAGCGCGCAAAGTCGATGATCTGACTGTATGCGCTTGCACCGGCAACAATAAGACGGGGCTTATGCGTCGTGGCCAGCTCGGCAATAGAGTCGTAATCAAGCAGATAGGTCTCCGGGTCTACACCGTAGTGGATGAAGTTGTAGAGCTGTCCGGAAAAGTTCACCGGGCTGCCGTGGGTCAGATGGCCCCCGTGTGCCAGATCCATTCCCAGGATGGTATCTCCGGGTTTGAGAAGGGTCATATAGACGGCCATGTTGGCATTGCTGCCCGAGTGGGGCTGCACATTGGCATGATCGGCACCAAAGAGCTCGGTGGCTCGATCCCGGGCGAGATTCTCCGCGATATCCACGATCTCGCACCCACCATAGTACCGATTCCCCGGATACCCTTCAGCGTACTTGTTTGTCAGAACCGAGCCGGTCGCAGCCATCACGGCGGCACTCGCGAAGTTCTCGCTTGCGATAAGCTCGAGTTTGCCACGCTGTCGAGCTTCTTCCTGCTCCAATACATCGGCAATCTCGGGATCGATCGTCTGGAGATGTGAGAGGTGATCACCCATAACTATGGAGAATAGAAAAAGGAGTAAGGGCTGTCAATCCAACGGCAGAATCCCGATTGCCCGCGGCACCGGGAGTGCGAGGCGAGCCCCCTCCACCGCTGCACCGGTGCGCGCGTAGAGCATCTGCTGACTGAACGCCTGCGTGGGCTCCAGGTCAAGTCCGGTAAGCACGCGCGGATCGTAGGTGTCGAGCCCCCGGGTAAAGGCAACGCGCATAGCATCAAGGTTACCGAAGTAGAAAAGTCCCGGATCCTCTGTACCGGAAACGAGTGAAAGGAATGCCCCGTCTCCAAGAAATGGATCGGCCGGCATCCATCCAATTGCGGTAACAAAGAACTCTACCCACGCGTGCGCATATGAGCGTCGGTCCGGCGTCACAAGAACCCCGGTGACAACCCGGGCCGGTATATCGGCAGCCCGCAGTACTCCGGCCATCGCGCTCGCGTAGCCCGCGTGATCGGCAAACCCACTCTCAAGCGCCTCGGAGGCAGTCCGGGCCTCGCCGAGCACCGGGGTGAGACGGGCGCGTGTGAGATCGTAGGCATCCCGCGCAACGGCAAAGGGACTCCTCCCGCGACGGGGGATGGAGGCGGCAGCCTGCATAACAGGCTCTGCGGAAACATTGAGACCGGGAAGATCCCGGGTGTAGTAGGCGAAGAAGGGAGTGTTCTGCTCGTAGTCGACCGGAACGTTGGGAGCAAGCACCCGAGTGCGGACGCCAAGGCGCTCAACAAGGACAGTCCGGAGGATCGAGCGGGAAAACCCGGAGGAGACTCCCTCAAACGTGTAATCGGTAGTCGACTCGTGGAGAAACTGCACCCTCGGCTGAAGCGAGCTGCGCGGCGGCTGGGGAACCCGCAGCACAACGCTCCTCTCACCCGCTGGAGTCCCTTCTGCTGCCTCCGAGAGCACGACATTTTCAACGGTGGTATCGTACCGCAACCCGATCTCGGTTCGCCCGGAAGTCTCTACTCGACCGGCGGGATAGACGACCCGGTAGGAAACGGCGTTGCTCATCCCGTCCGGCGTCCACACGCGAAGCTCTCCGTCGGCAATGCCGTCGGGCACATGGACCTCGATAGTTGATTCACTCCAGCGGCCATAAAACATCCGCTGAGCGCAGCCGGCACACTCGTCACCAGAAAACGAGGTGAACAGCACCCTCGAACTCCGACGGAGCGCACCAAAGTTCTCCCCTCTGATCGTGAGGAGGGAACCCACGGAGAGCTCTTCGCTGCTCAAGGAGCGGATAACGGGCCGGCTCTCAGACGTTCCCGACGCACGGGGTGTGCGCCCACTCACCTGTACCAGTACGCCCTGACTCCGGCCCCGATCAGTCTCAACGACAAGTAGACCTGACCCGATATCCACTGCGGCAGCAAAAATAATCCGTTCATCCTCCCAGCTCACGATGGAGGACGCGGAGACCCGTCTTCCGGCTACGATGAGGGACTCGATCCCTTCCCCAAAGAAACGGCCGCGGACTTCTACGGTCTGTCCGGGACGAATGATGCGCGGCTGTACGGATTCAACGACCGGGTCACGCCCGACAAGGAGAACAAGAATCACAAGCCCGGCTGACGTGAGAAACAGAAACAGGACTGGAAGTAGTGCACGAGACGGTCTGGCTGACATGGGTATTCTACCCTTCGTCTTCCTGGTAGGGGCTTACCTCTACCTCAAGTTCAACATTGAGTCCGTCACCTTGACGCGATTCCACGTTCACGTCAAATGCGCGCCTTCCCAAAGGGTAGAAGAGCACGCTCTCGCCGGTTCGAAGCGGAATGCTTCGAAGCGAGGTAACGTACTGCACCTCTTCGTCATCATCCTCCCGCAGGAGGATCCGACCCTCAGCTACCAGCAGATAGCCACCATCCTCCTCGTACGGGGTGAACTCCGCAATGATGGTGAGGTTTCCGCCCTCCAGTCGCAGCCGGACCGCTCGTCCTGAAATGGTGACGCGGGTGAGATCGTAACTCTGTACAGTCTCTTCGCCGTCCTGGGTCACGCGGGTCGTGATGCGAACCGTGAGTGCCTGATCCAGGAGCGCCTGCAGCACATCCTCGAGCTCGGAGGCCGAGGCATGGGCGGCCGCGAGCAGCAACACGGCGCTGAGAGAGAGAGCCCGCCTCATCGATCAGGCTCTCCTGAATAGGCTGCGGCTTTGACCAGCACCGGTTCACCGACGATGGTGAACTGCTGCTCAGGCAGCTGAATGTTTACCTCACCAAGCATATCCTGGGATGAGAGCCAGTTGAGAACCTGTTCCATCTCGCCGTTGGACACCTGGATGGTGACATCCACGTTCCGGGAACCGGCGAGCAGCTGTTCACCCGGCAGCGGAGATCGGGCGGCAAATGACCACACCAGTGCCCCGGCCAGGATCACGATCGCTGCGGCTGCCGCGGCCACCGCCGGGACAGGAATCTGCAGCAGCCGATGATGTCTCGCAGGCCGACCCTCCAGCGTTCGCTGGATAACCAGCCAGGAGCGAGCCGCGCTCTGTTCAACCGCAGCTTCACTGACCGCCGGAAGCGCCGAATGCAAACGCTTGAGGCGCTCGTAGCGCGCTGCACTGATCGGGTCATCCTCTATGGCACGCGCAATGGACGAATCAAATGGAGCCGACACCTCTCCGTCCAGATACGCGGAAAGTGTTTCAGGGTCAGGACGCATCATCTGCCTCCTCCTCGAGCAGACTCTGAAGCTGCTCTCTCGCCCGGTGAACCCGGACCTTTACGTTTCCCTCAGAGATTCCCAATACAGAACCTATCTCTTTATAGTTCAGCTGGCCATACTCCTTCAGTACCAGTACCGATTTCATCTTTGGCGGCAGGGCGTCAAGGGCCGCCTGGACTTCCCGCTCACTCTCCTTGCGAACCAGCAGGTCTTCACCGGACTCCGACTCTCTCTCGGACTCCCTGAACACACGCTGATAGGCACGCACCTCCCGTCCGGACCGTTTCGCCACGTTCAACGCCAGGTTCTTGGCAACCCGGATCAACCAGTACTTGGCCTGATCATCATCCGCAAACCGATTCATGCGATCGAAATAGCGCATGAACGCTTCCTGACAGACCTCCTCGGCAAGATCATCACGCCCCGTTATCCGCAGGGTGACACGGAAAATTATGGGATAGACGTGCCGGTAGACACGCTGAAAAAGTTCATCACGAGCGGTACTCCCCTGCATAATTCAAACAACCCGGACTGCCTCAGGGTTACACTACTCCCACTTCCACGTAGTTCCCTCGGGCCCATCCTCCAGGATGACTCCGCGGGCACGCAGGCTGTCGCGGATCTCATCCGCGCGAGCAAATGCCCGATCACGGCGGGCCTGTTCCCGCTCTTCTATCAGAGAAGCGAGATCCTCAGGCGCCTTGCGACTCCTGTTTTCCTGCATCTGCTCAATCAGGCGCAGTCCAAACACCTGATCACTGTCTACCGCGATCGCGCAGAGATCGAGCGCACTGAGCGTACGCTCCTTCATCGCGCCCCGAAGGATCCCAAGCGCACGGGTGGCGTTCAGATCGTCGGCAAACGCCTGGTCAATGCGCATAAGGAGCGCCCTGCCTTCCTCGCTCATAAGTGAACGTAGTGACTCGCGCCCCGAGGCTGTGAGAGAGTCGCGCTCCTGTGAGGATAGTGCGCCCCAGAGCGCTCGCAGCTGATCGCCAAGCGACGCGCGCGCGGTGCGTGCAGCAGCAAGCGCCTGCGCTGAGAAGGTGAGCTGGGTCCGATAGTGCGCCCCCAGCAGAAAGTAGCGATAATCGAGCGCCGCGTAGCCCTCCTCCTCGAGGGAGGTGAGCGTTATCATGTTGCCCTTGGATTTACCCATTCGGCCGCCGGTCATGATAAGAAACTCACCGTGCAACCAGTAGTTGACCCACGGTTGACCAGTTACTCCCTCAGACTGTGCGATCTCATTGGTGTGGTGCACATTGATGTGATCAACCCCACCACAGTGAATGTCTATTCGATCACCGAGGTACTTCATGCTCATTGCTGAGCACTCCAGATGCCAACCGGGGTAGCCGCGACCCCACCGAGAGTCCCACTGCATCGCCTGATGCTCGAACTTGCTGTTGGTGAACCAGAGCACGAAGTCGTGCGGGTTCTCCTTTCCCGCATCCACCGCCACCCGGGCCCCGGCTTGAAGCTCCTGGCGGTCGAGCAACGCGAGCTTCCCATACGGGGGGAACCGCTCGATCCGGTAGTAGACATTCCCCCCCGCAACATAGGTCAGCTCCTTCTGTTCGAGCTGCTCAATCAGCGACTGCATCTCCGGAATGTGCTCTGTCGCCCTGCAGACAACCGTTGGAGGAGTGATGTTCAGCTTGTCCGTGTCCTTGAAGAATGCCTGAGTGAAGTGTTCTGCTATCTCCCAGACCGACATCCCGCGCTCGCGAGCTCCGACAACCATCTTGTCCTCACCCTCATCCCCGTCATCCGTCAGGTGGCCCACGTCAGTCACGTTCATCACGTGCTCTACCCTATATCCAGTGCGCTCGAGCACACGACGGAGGATGTCCTCAAAGACGTAGGTACGCAGGTTCCCAATGTGGGCGTAGTTGTAGACTGTGGGACCACAGCAGTAGAGCTTCACCAGACCCTCTTCAAGAGGGGTAAAGGGCTGAAGCTCGCGTCCCATGGTGTTGTACAGTGTGACCTGCATTCCTGCCGCGCTCCCGTATCACTTGGATTTCCGCCGAGCATATTGGTATGCTCCACGTGTGACAAGGCTACGTGAGTGGCAGGCAAAAATCAACATCGCCGGAGAGCTGCGTGAAGACGAGCCGCTTGCCGACCACACCACGTTCCGGGTTGGTGGCCCTGCCGACCTCTATGCGCTGCCTGAGTCCGAACGCGATCTGCGCCTGCTGCTGGAGTTCGCCGGTGCACAGAGGGTTCCCTGGTTCGTGCTTGGCGGCGGAGCGAACATCCTGGTCTCAGACCGGGGTATTCGCGGGCTTGTCATAGACATGAGTCGATTTTCGCAGATCAGCCGAACGGACGCGATCGTGACGGCAGGCGCCGGGGCGCAGATCAGTGAGGTGGCCGCGTACGCTGCAGACCAGGGGCTTGCCGGGCTTGATTTCATCTATGCGATGCCTGGAAGCGTGGGTGGGGCAGTCTGGATGAATGCTCGCTGCTACGATGGAGAGATCTATGGCATTCTGAAAGAGGTGGCGGTCGTTTCTGCAGACGGAGGCCAGGTCGATTATGAGCCGAGACCGCAGGACTTCGGCTACAAGCGGTCGCCGTTCATGACCAACGAGTGGGTCATGACGCGTGTTGAGTTCCAGCTCCGCCCCGGCGACGGGGCGGAGCTATGGCAGAAGATGCGCGCCCATGAGGCGGATCGGCAGGCGAAGGGCCACTTCGCGGCGCCCTGCGCGGGCAGCATTTTCAAGAACAACCGAGCCTACGGCCGCCCGAGCGGCGCGATTATAGATAGTGTGGGGCTCAGGGGATACACCGTTGGCGGCGCAAAGGTCTCTGATCTTCACGCCAACATTGTTATCAATACGGGAGATGCGACCGCTGAAGAGATCAGAGCGGTGATTGAGCACGTTCACCGCACCGTTCGGGAGAGACTGGGCTACGACCTAGAGCGTGAGGTGTTGTTCGTAGGAGAGTGGGAGGAGTAATGGAGCATGAGCAAATTGAGTCCATGCGGGCGCAGTTGCCCGAACTCCCGGACACCGAGGTAGCTGCCCGGCTCTCGGAGCTTGGCGACCACGATATCTACGACCTCTACGACAGCCTGGACGATCACCAGTCGCTGCGCGTCTTCCGGCTGCTTCAGCTTGAACAGAAGGTCGATCTGATCGGCAACATGGGGGATTCGGAACAGGAGTGGCTGATCAGGCAGCTCCCCATGGAAAACATCCGCTCGGTTTTAGAAGAGCTCGACCCTGATGATCTGGTGGACATCATCCAGGCCATGACGCCGGAGGCGCGCGCAGCGGTCTGGAGAGAGCTCAGTCCGGAGGCTCGACAGGAGACTCAGTTCCTGCTGAGATTTGACGAGGATGATGCAGCCGGTCTCATGACCACCCGTCATCTTGAGGTCCGAGAGACGATAACGGTGGGTCAGACGATCTCATTCATCCGTCAAACCGGATCGGACGTTGAGACGGTCTATTACGTGTACGTGGTGGATCAGCTAAAACGGCTGGTCGGTGTCGTGAGTCTCCGGGATCTGCTGTTCAACGACGACTTCAGGGTAATCTCAGACGTCATGAAGACCGATGTTGTCTCCGTTCGTGACGACAGCGACCAGGAGGAGACCGCTCGGGTGCTGGAGGCGAATGATCTGCTCGCGATTCCGGTTGTAGACCGGTTCAACCGAATGCTCGGTATCGTCACGTTTGATGACGTTATTGACGTCATCCGGGAAGAGCAAACCGAGGACGTCTACAAAATGGGCGCCATGGATGGATCCACCGACCGCTATGTGGATACATCGGTCTGGAGACTGATCCGAAAGCGCATCCCCTGGCTCATCCTGCTTCTGCTTGCCGGAACAGTTACCACGAACGTGCTGAGTTTCTTTGAGCCGCTGACCATTGCAGCCACCTTCCTGATCTGGTTCGTGCCGGTCATCACGCAGACCGGTGGCAACTCCGGCACCCAGAGCTCCACGCTTATGATTCGAGGACTTGCCACCGGAGAGATTCACTTTCGCGACCTTGGGCGGGTGATCGGGAAGGAGGTAATCGTGGGTGCCCTGATGGGTCTGGTGCTTGGTGGCGTGATCCTGGCGCGGGGAGTCTTCCTGCCCCCAGGAATTGAGATCCTCCCTGCCGTAGCCGTAGGAGCTTCACTTGTCTTTGTGGTTCTTTTCTCCTCAATCATCGGGGCGATCGCACCGCTGGTGATTCACCGCCTTGGCGCTGATCCTACCGTAATGGCCGGACCGCTGATGGCTACCATCATAGACGTCGCAGGGCTCACGATCTACTTCCAGATTGCACGACTCATTCTTCAGCTGTGAGCAGATAGCGGCCGCTTACCGAGAGCCGAAACTGCAGTTCAAACGGACTCCACTTCGTCTGCGCAGAACCTCGAATGCGGAGCTCAAGCGGTGACCCTTCATCTGGTGGGAACGAGTCCAGGACAAGCTCTGAGGAGAGCAGTTCGCGATGGGTCCACGACTCCCCGCGTGAGAACCGTTGGGAAACAGAGACGGAGATGATCTGCGCGGACACCGAGGCTCCCCAGCGAGCATCCACCACGCCTTGCCAGTCGGTGGACCGGGCGGGAAAATCAACACCGGCCCCGGCGGATACGGATGCGCGAACCGGGCTACCTGTGATGACCCAGCGCAAAGAAGTCTTCGCGCTTGTGCCGTCATAGTTCGCAATCAGCGGTGCTGTCCGCTCCACAGGCCAGCTGCCCCGGACCGCACTCTCCACGGTGCCAACCACTCCTCCAAGATCAAGCCGCAACAGCGCCGCCGAGAGAATCGCCGGTGATACGGAGCCACCACCCGGAGAACGGAACCCGGGAGCTGCAGCGGCAGCGTAGAAGCGCGCAGTACTCTCCCCCGGACCGCTGACTGCCGCGGCCAGACGAACCCAGAGCGCCGGGACGCTCCAGGCCGGAAGCGATGCTGCGACCGCAACAGATGTAGCAGCGCGTCCTCCGTCCGTGGTCCATGCGACTGCGGCGAGCGTAGCCGGTTCCCCCGGCCCGTCGTAACTGCTCCACCCCTCTGCCGGCTGCGACGCTTCATCCGGCAAGAGCGATACCGCCACGGCACTGAGGGAGTGCACAGAGAGCGTAGCGGATGAGAGAAACGCCGCGGCCAGCTCGTCTCTCTCCCGCCAGAGCGCAACGCCAACCCCCACCGGTAGCCGGAGAATCGCGCCGGACCGGGAGACCGGATCCATTGACAGATCCGCTTCAAGGTCTGCCCTCGGCTCCCAGTGAGCAGAAGAAGCAGACGAGGCGACTGGAGACCTGAGCTCCGCAAGCACTCCGACCAGAGAGAGCGACCCGAGGCTCAAAAACGGAGCATCCACCGTTACCGACAGGGGAGCGGGGGCTTGCGGATCGCCAAACACGCCCGCGCCGGCGTAGGAGCCGGCGAGCGCGAGCTGCATTTCAAACTCCGGCGGACCGATCCCCGTCCGTAACCGGAAATCTGTTTCCCCGCCGAACTCATGGCGGAAACTGAGATCGGGCCCGGGAGTCGCATACGAGCCGAGCGGAACAGAGAAGAGAAGAAGTACGCTGATTATGTGCTTCACAAAGAGTAATACAAGATTGGAAGCGCTGGTGCTTCACTACCGCCCGATCGTGCTCACCTCGCCGCCCTGTATCGCATGGTCAGAAATGTTGCGGCGCTCTTCCGACTGAGATCCACTGAGGGAAATGAGCTCGCCGCCGTGTGAGAAGCTCACCTCCCCACCCCGAGGCAGCGAGTAGGTAGTGGCCCTGCGTCCTACGGCAACGTGAAGCGGCGTTCCCCGCCACAGGATGGTGAAGGAGAGCCCGCTCCAGCGCTCCGGCAGATTGGGCTGAAAGCTGAGCGCCCCGGCAAAGTCGCGCATGCCCGCGAAGCCGTAGACGAGCGAGAGCCAGGTGCCTGCCATTGCCGCAGCGTGCACACCGTCCTTCACGTTCCCGTTCACGTCATCCAGGTCCATTCGAGCTGTCTTCATGAAATAGCGGTAGGCAAGATCGGTCTCACCAATCTCTGCGGCAATAATGCTCTGGACACAGGGAGAGAGCGAGCTGTCACCCGTTGTCAACGGATCGTAGTAGTGAAAGTCTCGTCGTTTCTGCTCGAGTGAGAATCGCTGCCCCTGGAGAAAGAGCGCCATCACAAGGTCCGGCTGCTTCAGTACCTGGTGGCGATAGATGGTGAGCGGATGGTAGTGCAGCAGGAGCGGATAACGCTCCAACGGCGTGTTCTCAAAGTCCCATACCGCCCGCACAAAGAACGCGTCATCCTGCGGGTGGAGTCCTCGCTGTTCATCGTACGGGACAAACATCTCTCGTGAGGCCCTGTCCCAGAGCTCCGGCTCACCGGCATCCAGACGGATCCGCTCAGTGATTGCGCTGAGCATACGCGAGTCATGCTCCTGCATCTCTGAGTAGACCTCTGCGGCATAGGCGAGTGAGTCCGCTGCCATGAGGTTGGTGTAGACGTTGTTATTCACGATTGCCGTGTACTCGTCCGGCCCAGTGACACCATTGATACAGAACCCCCTGCCGTCGACAAAACAGCCCAGGTCCACCCAGAATCGGGCGCATTCGAACAGCATCTCCGCCCCACGCTTGAGCAAAAACCAGCGATCCCCGGTCGCGCGAACGTAGGTACGCAGGGCATAGGTTATGTCGGCATTGATGTGGTACTGGGCTGTGCCTGCCGGGAAGTAGGCGGAAGCTTCGTCCCCATTGATGGTGCGCCACGGGAAGAGGGCGCCGCGATGGTGCAGAACTTCCGCTCGCGCGCGCGCGGCGTCCAGGGTGCTGTACCGATACTCGAGCAACGCCCGGGCGACACCCGGGTTGGTATAGGTGTAGAAGGGCATCATGTAGGCCTCAGTGTCCCAGAAATAGTGCCCCTCGTATCCTTCACCGGTGAGACCTTTCGCCGGAACACTTGTATGCCCATCCCGCCCTGCCGCCTGTAGCAAATGAAACATGTTGAAGCGGATGCTCTGCTGCAGGCCGTTGTCACCGTCTATGGTAAGATCACTTCGTCTCCAGAACTCCGCGAGATAGCTCTTCTGTTCGTTGCGAAGCGCAGCAAATCCGGAGCGTCTTGCCATCTCCACTTCACGGCGGCCCATGCCGGGGATCTTACTTCGAGGATGCTGGCGACTGGTAAACACGGAGACGTACTTGTGAACCACAAGCCTCTCGCCGGCGGGGACGGTTATCTCAAGCGCGTGACCTACCTCATGCTGACTGGAGACGTGGGTGCGCTCAAACACACGTTCAGTCTCAATCACGCTTGCGGCGCTGACCGCAACGTCGAAACCGCTGTTACGCGTCCGGTAGCGGATGCTCGCCACACGCTCATCCACCTCCCGTTTTCCAAGAAGAAGCGGTTCCCGCCCGTTCCCACCCCCGACGCGCGGATCTGAAGATGAGGGACGAAAGAGCCCTCGCCCACGGGTGACCGAGACTATTTGGAGGTGGGCCTCTCGGTCCACCTCTACCGACCATTCGACCGCGCAGATGTGCGGTCGGCGAAAGCTGACTAGTCGCGAAGTGACCAGGGTCACGCACACACCGGCCGGAGACCGCCATTCCGTCCGGCGGTCGAGGATGCCCTCCCGTAGATTGAGCTCTCGAGAATGAGCAAAGACCTCACCGGTCGTCAGGTCAAACGGCTCGTCCCCAACGGTGAGCTCGATGATGGTCGCATCCGGCAGCGGTATCATCCGCTGATGAAGCTCGGCGAATCCGTAAGCGCGCTCGCCGTAGACAATCGGCTCTGTCTCATGAAACCCGTTCACGAATGTTCCGTCGGCGTAACCCACACCCTTCTCACAGAGTCCACCACGAATCCCGAGAAAACCGTTACCTAACGCGAATACGGTTTCATCTGCACTCATCTGCTCGGGGCGAAGCTCGGTCTGGCGAACACTCCACGGGTCTATCGGATATAGGATTGAAGAGTCGTCGGGCATAAGTTCCTCAGCCAAAGATATCGGCTATCAGAGCCCGATACTTCTGCGCGACCACGTGGCGTCTGACCTCCTGCTTGGACGAGAGCTCCTCACCCACCTCGAACGGCTTCTCTACAGGACGGAAACGATAGATCCGCTCGAACCCCCGGAACCCGTTCTTGGCGCTCACGAGTCCGGAGATCTGAGACTCCAGCAACTCAAGGATGGATGAGTCACGAACAAGATCGGAGTACCCGTCGTAGGGAATGTGATTCTCGTCCGCGTACCGCTCGATCATCTCCTGATTCGGAACCACCAAGGCTCCAAGAAACTTCTGATCCTGTCCCACAACAACCGCCGTGTCTATGTACTCACTCTCAGTGATCTTCTGCTCTATCGGAAGAGGCTCCACGTTTTCCCCACCCAGCAGTACCACCGTGTCCTTGGCGCGACCGGTGAGCTTCAGCTCCCTGCTGTGGGTCATCATTCCCAGATCGCCGGTGTTGAACCATCCGTCCTCTGAGAGTACCGCAGCGGTCGCATCCGGCCGGTTGTAGTAACCCCTCATCACGCCCGGTCCGCGAACGTAGATCACGCCCTGCTCCCCGGCGGGGACCTCGCTACCCTCCTCGTTCAGGATACGGCACTCAGTCCCTTCAAGGATGGAACCCACGGTGCCGGGGACCGGCCGATGCTGGTGGCGGACTGCGAGGACCGGCGTAGTCTCTGTGAGCCCGTAGCCTTCAAGCAGCAGTATGCCCGCAGCACTGAAAAAACGATCGATCGCGGGTGGCAACGCTCCACCGCCTGAGACGCCGGCAACGAACCGGCCACCGAGGCGCTCCTTGATCTTACCAAACACCAGGAGGTTGCCCAGGGCGCGCAGAGGCCACAGAAGGAGCCATGGAAGAAACGCCACGGCGGCGTCCAGTGCGCGCATTCGCTTTCGAAAGTCCGGAAGCAGTCCATGAAGCATTGCTGTAAGGAAGGCGTGGGCCCCGCCAACAGCAACAAAAAACCGGAACAGCAGCAGTTTCAGCCCACCGGCCTGCTGCACATTCTTGTAGATTCCGGCCCTCACCGCCTCCCAGATACGCGGGACCGAGCCCATCCACTGAGGCTTCACGCTTGACAGATCGGCAAGCATGATACTTCCAACCGGCTTTGAGTACGCAAGCGCACTGCCGGTACCAAGTGCAACGTACTGCAGCAGGCGTTCGTAGCTGTGCCAGACAGGCAGAACGCACAGCCAGATATCACCCGGATTCACAGTCAGACGGTTCGGTATACACCCGATCTCGTAGATGTAGTTCTCCTGGGTGAGCACGACTCCCTTCGGCTCACCGGTCGTCCCGGAGGTGAAGATGATGGTCGCGGTATCCTCCCCTGCGCCTTTGGCAATCTCGTCTTCCACCATACGCGGGCTGCGGTCGAGCACCTTGTCACCGGCCTTCACGACATCGGTGTACCCGTGGATGGAAACCCGGCGCATCTTGACCTCGCGGACCCTCTGTTCATCTGATGAGAACTCCGGGTCGAGCACGATCACCTGTCTCAGCAGCTTCATTTCCTGCCGTATGCCGGCGAGCTTGAGCAGCTGATCGGCGTTCTCGACGACCACAACCGAACACTCCGCGAAGCTCAGGATGAAGGCGAGCTCGTCCGGCATGGTGTCGTTTCCTCGCGGAACATCAGCCGCACCGAGTGCTTGAATGGCAAGATCAGCCACCAGCCATTCAGGCCGATTCTCAGAGATCAGGCCCACATGCACGCCCCGCTGAACGCCGATGGTCGAAAGTCCCGCGGCAAAACGGTACACCTCCTGAGTGAGGTCCTTGTAGGGACGCGGCGAAAACGAGCCGTCGTTGCCCTTGATGTATTGCGCGGGCACATCGATATATGCGCTTGTCATCTCGAGGAGGAGCTGCGGGATTGTCAGTGCCATAGCAAGAGCATAGCACGACAGATCGTGGGAACGAAAGTGTTGACCGGCTCCGGCATGCGGCGTACTCTCGTCTTTGGGGGTGACTAGTGGGAGGTGAGCCGTATCTGCGCTTTGTGACCGCCACGCAGCGGGTCTACGGCGACCGGTCGCTGAACACCGTGGCATCCGAGGCCCGCGCGATCACCGCCCACCTGGGCGAAAGCGGCATTGTACCCCTTCAGATTCGCCCCGGCGCAGTAGTGACGACCGCCGACGCGGTGCGAACCCTCTGCCGCGAGGCGAACCGGGATGACGCGTGTGCGGGTATAATTTTCTGGAGCCACAACAGGTCAGAGCGACAGCTACGCATGGAGGACCTGAGCCTCCTCGCCAAGCCGTACGTAGAGCTGCGACCACACGGCGCCGGAGAGCGGTCGCCACGCACCGGCTCGCGCGGTGCACAGGCGCCTGTACTCGGCGCCCCTCGCTCTACTGAGGTCGCGACTCAGATCGCAGCCTGGGCTCGCGGCGTACAGGGGGCTCGGGCACTCACCGGAGCGCGGGTAGCCTCATTGCGGCGTCCGCAGATCGAGGCCGCGGGTGAGGCCGTTCCCGACTCGCAGGTACGAATGACCGTCCAGGAGTACCAGGAGCGCTACACCGTAGATCGTGCCCTACGTGAGGACAATCTGCCGGCGATAGAACAGGTCGCGAGACTCGAACGGGGCGCACTCTCTCTCCTGGAAACAGACCGGTACACCGCCTTTACCTTCCTGCCGGCCGTTGAGCAGCTGCCGGGGCTGCTCGTACAACGGCTGATGGAACAGGGCTACGGCTACGCTCCCGAGGGTGATCAGCACACAGCCATGCTGGTCGGGGCGCTGAAGCGCATGGGAAATCGTATGGACGGCGGCACAAGCTTTCTCGATTATCAGGGATATCAGAACGAACAGACCGGGATGACCGCGATAGGTGCGCACGCCTCTGAGATCTGTCCGACCCTCGCCGCCGACCGGCCAAAGCTCATTGTTCCACGCAGGCCCGGGGGCACGGCCGCATCACCGCGCCTTGTCTTTCCAGTCGCCGCAGAGCAAGCGGTGACGGCGGCTCGTTGCGGGACCACAAACGAGGCGCTGCTGGTTGTCAACACGATTGCCCTTGAGCGATCGGAGGTTGACGCGGGCGCGCCCTCCACACGACTCACCTTCCGACCGGATCCAGACCAACAGACCGCTTCGGCGTGCTGGCACCGCGCCGGCGCATCCGGACACATGGCAGTTACGACCCAGCTTTCCCTGCGAGAGATCGAGACAGCGGCCCGGATTGCAGGGCTTGATCCGCTTCTCATTGACCGCGGGACAAAACTACGAGGCTTTCGGCAGTCCGTTCGAGCGGCCGGAAAGAGATGAAGGGGGTGGGAATGAGAAAATCAAAAGTATGGACAGGTTGTGCTGCAGTCGCGCTTCTTCTGACCGGTTGTGCTTCTACTGAGCCCATCTGGTTCATTGCAACACCGGGATACGTGGACTCACGGATTGCCGTGAGCGAGGAAAGCGTCCGCTCCGAGTATGAGGCAGAGATTGATCGGCTCCAGGCTGAGCTTGATGAGCAGCGGCGTGTCTCCGAGGAGCTCGCCGGTCTTGCCGGCATCATTGAAGAGGTAGACCAGAGTAACCGGGAGTTGCGTGACCTCGCGAGAGCAGTAGAACAACGGCTTGAGATGCTGCCTCGGGAGACGGTGCAGCTGCTCGCAGAGATTCTTGCCGGCTACCTTGACGGCCAGAATACACGGTAGGGCTTTGTCTGCACGAAGCGATCCATGCTATATTGCATGGGATGGAAGATTATCGTGAGAGTTCGATTTCACGTCGCAGCCAGCTCCGGCACAACATCGACTCGCTTCAGAAGAAGCTCAAATCAGCTCGCAACCCCTTCCAGCAGAGTTCGATCGCCGATGAGCTGAGCAAGCTCGAGCAGGAGCGGCTCCAGATTGAGTCGCTCTTTGATGAGGAGCCGGAAGAGGAAGCCGAAGAGGCGGCTCCTCGCGACCAGTTTCCTGTTCTCAACGCTATCTACCGTGCCTACCAGGATCAGCTTCGGGCGGTTCAGAATCTCGAACGTGACATCCGGGCGGGGCTTCTCTACCTCCGCTATTTCGAACGAGAGTTCCTGGGCATATTCACCAGCCGAAAGATGCGACTTGATGTGAAGTATTCCGTGGAGCGCGACACCTTCTACGACATCTACCACCAGGTCGAACGGAACGTAGCCAACTATCGGACCGAGGCAGACCGGATTGCCGAAGGCACCTACGCGAAACAGTACGAGACTGATGTGCTGAAACGAAAAGTTGAGATGCGCCACGCGGTGCTCATTGAACTCGACTGGTTCTTCAGACGACTGCGTCGCTTCTCGAAGGAGCTGATCGCCGACACCGCTGCAGAAGGGGTGCTCTGCCAGAATCCGCACGATACCCTGGAGTACGATCGCGTAGACCGTGAGCAGGTGCTGCGCACAAAGACGGTGCAGGAGGCCCTGATGGTACTGTACGAGTTCGCGAACGAAGCGGTGGACTACGTGGATATTCCGGAGTTCCAGCAGCGACCGTTGTAGGACGGCACTCTCCAGCTACTCGATGGCGCTCGTGATCTTCATTGCGAGTCCTGGATTTCGATCAAGCAGTTCAAGTGCGTCGCGCCGACTGAGAAAGAGGGTCTTTACTGGATTTTCAGCCTCGTAGGTGAAACGAGCCGGCTCGTCACGCATGATCTGGTGAAGAACCCCGATAGTCTGACCCCGGCCGACACTCCCCGATCGACCGTCGCCATCCTCCGCGCGCACCTCGCCGCTGGTAACTATGTGGATTCCCGGAAGCTCATCGCCTGCGGTGAGCACCGTGTCGTCGGGCTCGAACTCCCGTGGCTCCAGATAGCTCTCCAGCCACATGCGCTGGTAGTCCGAAAGGCGCGCGAACGATTCGCTCTCTACAAGCAGGTTCCACTTCTCAGTGTCCCGGTGATCTATCACTCGTTGCAGTACCCGACCGAACTCCGTGCCCGAAACGAAGTTCACAAAACGGTCACGAGGGATAACGATGGTCTCGAGGTCTGTATCGGCTACAATATCCGCCTGGCGCAGGCTGCCTGTCATAAGCGCCACCTCGCCAAAGTACTCGTAGGCACCAAGCTTCTTCTTGCGCACCAGATCCGCGGTCACAACACTTGCGTTACCGGACTCTATGATATAGAAGTAATCTCCACGGCTTCCCTCTTCGATAACCTTTTCCCCTCTGCTGAAGTGGCGCCGCTCGATAATACTGAGAAACTCCTGCACCTTCTTCACCGGCAGCGACTCAAAGAAATCGAGACGCTTGAGGATGTCGAGGGCGCGATACGCGTCCTCATAGGGTGAGGGCTCTGTCTCAAAGAAGAGCGTATTCTCAATGCCAAACGTGGCGCGCTGAAGCTTTGAGTTCTCCAGGACGTGAAAGTCTTTCGCCGCGATATGGTAAACGACCGTACGGGACTGCACGTCTTCCGGTAGTGAGGCGAGATAGGCAAGCGGGGTGTGAAGCGGCGCAATGCCTGACTCGTGGTAGATGACATCGCTTTGAAAAGGAAAGTTCCGAAGCTGCTCAAAACGATCACTGTCGATCAGGCCCTTCTCCAGCATGGTCTGGTGAACCGTTGGATCACCCTGGTGATCAGAGCTGTACACAAAACTCTTGCCCTGGAAGCTTAGCTTGAAGCCCATGGTGGGAATTGAATGCAGCGCGTAGAATATGTCGAACTCACCACCATGGATGGTGATCGGCCGCCCCATGTAGACCGGCTGGAAACTGAACAATTTTCGCAGGTAAGAGGGCGGCTCGCCGGAGAATGCGCTGTACTTTCGAAGGAAACTCTCCATGATGGTACGGGTCGTGTAGATAGTGACCCGCCCCTCTTCGAGAATCTTCTGGAAGGTACCCGCGTCGTGGTCTGCGTGGCAGTGCGTGAGAATGATGCTGTCAATGAACTTTGGGTTCACGTTGGATTCGAGTAACCACTTCGTGGAGTCCACAGGCGGGTCGATCATGATCCCGTTGTGGTTGAGCCAGATAATAAAGCCGGAGGTGTTGTCGTTCGGATCAAAGCCGTGACTCGGTCCGAGACAGGTGACACCAAACCGGGGAGGTTTGAACGGCTCGGGAAGCGTCTGACCGATATCAAACCGAGGCGTATACTGCACCGTTCCCGGAACGGTTGCAAGGTGGATACCGCCATCGGAGACCTCGAAGTTATTCTCAGCGCTCACCGAGATCTTGACCTCACCTATCGAGACCGACTCATCACGAAACGGGCGATAGCGGAACAGACTCTTGAGCGTCAGATCTCCACGAAAGAACGAGAGCTCCCCGCGAATATCCGGCACAAAAACGTCATCGCCAATATCGATCGTGTCGTTTCTCAGATCAAAGTCTTTTGGGCCGAATACCGCCTCCTGCAGAGCCGTCGCTAAAAGCTTTGCCTGATCGAGTGTTCCGCAGATAAGCGGGCGCTGACCGCGAATAAAGAAGTTGAAGTAAATAGGGAACTCCATGTCTGCAACATTGATCCCCTTGCTCCAGTTAAACATCTCGCGAGGCAGGACAAAGATCTCCGGGACACCCTGATCGGTGAGGAGAGAGTCCTTTATTGTCTCCGGAGGCGCACCAAACTGGACCTTTCCCTCAGAGGTTTCAACAACATACCCACCGCGTGCCAGTTCACTGTATCCAGTTTTTCCGTTCATACATACCCGGCTTCAGTATAGAGGAGGATCGGACAGCGTGCCACCACGGTTTTTCTTGCAAGCAACGGGCCGAACCGCTACTGTTCTGCCATGGAATCGATTGATCTCACTCTCATTGCCGCCCGCCTCGAAGGGCTCGAAGAAACAATCATCCACCGACTGATCGACCGTGCACAGTTTGCAACAAATCCGGCTGCCTATGACGCCGGAACCAGTGGTTTTCCTGATTTTCCCGACAGGAGCCTCTTTGAGGTCAGGCTTCGTTTCCAGGAGGAGATGGACGCACGTTTCGGACGCTATCGCGTGCCCGAAGAGCGCCCTTACTTTCGGGATCTGCCGAAGCCGCAGCGCGCGGTCAATCTCCCATCACGACCACTCGTGATAGACGATCTGAACCAGGTAAACGTAACACCAGATATAGTTGATGCGTACCTCAAAGCGCTTCCAGAGCTCTGCGCCGACGAGTCGGGCCGGATCGACGACAAGCAGTACGGCTCGAGTGTTGAGCACGATGTGCTCGCAATCCAGGCGATCGCCAGACGTGTTCATTTCGGGGCACTTTATGTTGCCGAGAGCAAGTACCACAGCGATCCTGAGCAATACGCCGCGCTTATTCGACAGGACGACGTATCGGGTATTGAGAGGCTCATCACCCGCCCGGAAGTGGAGGAAAGGATTCTCCGGCGGGTGGCGGAGAAGGTAGACTACATCCAGGCAACCGCGAATCGAA
Organism: uncultured Spirochaetaceae bacterium; assembly: GCA_964599075.1. GTDB lineage: Bacteria > Spirochaetota > Spirochaetia > DSM-27196 > SLST01 > SLST01. Next base: position 41,771 of record CAZREG010000018.1, read on the forward strand.
CTGTGCGTCGAGTGATAAGTCCTCAGACCGTTCTTGGGATCTACCAGGATCTGATCATTCCACTGACTAAACGTGGCGAGGTGCGCTACCTCTATCAACGGCTGCGCCTCCGTAGTGTCACGGACCTTGCGGAACCGCAAAGCTGAGATCGAGTCTCGCATAG
>CAZREG010000019.1:0-41603 GCA_964599075.1 uncultured Spirochaetaceae bacterium
GGCATCTGGGCCTTGACGATACCGGGGCAATTCCGTATATCTACTCTCTCAATACCTCGGGAAGGATACTATGGCCAGGAAATGTTCGATAACCGGTAAAAAGCCGCTCGCAGGCAACAACGTCTCGCACGCTCACAACAAGACTCGACGCTTCCAGAAGCCGAATATCCAGAAGAAGCGTATCTTTGTTCCAGAACTCGGTCGGTTTGTGCGCCTGAGTCTCTCGACACGGGCACTTCGCTCTGTTAGTAAGGTTGGTCTGCTCGCCTACCTCAAGAAAAATGACCTGGAGCTGAAAGACGTCACTTGAGCTTGCCTGATTCACGGGCAATCTGAACAGCTCCCTCAAGATCCATCTTCCCTATCTCATCCTCTGAGCGCTTCTCTTCTGGAAGCGTTATATTTTTGGTTCCTATTTTGATATATGGTCCGTACTTGCCTTCGTGGATCGTCACCTTTTTCCCCAATTTGTCATGGGTTCCCAGATCCTTGAGCAGCTTTGATTGACTTCGGCCCTTTTTGGGCTCAGCGAGTATCTCCATAGCCCGCGTGAAGGTAACCTCGTAGGCGTTGTCGTCGCCCTTGAGGCTACGGAAATCTCCGTCGTGCATGACGTAAGGACCAAAGCGGCCGTTGTTCGATACAACCTCTTTGCCGGTCTCCGGATGGACTCCCAGGGTGCGGGGGAGGCTCAGCAGCTTCACTGCCTGCTCGAGGGTAATCTCTTTCTGTGGAATTTCTTTCGGAATGCTCGAGCGTTTGGGCTTCGGATTCTCTTCTGTCTTTTCGCCCAGCTGAAGGTAGGGGCCGTAACGGCCGACAAGCGAGAAGATGGGCTCCTCGGTCTCTGGATGGTGGCCTATTGGTACCGGTCCCTTTTTCTGGATCTCTATGATTTCTTTCACATCTTCTTCTGTCAGGTCGGCAGGTGCGATCTCTTCGGGAATGGAGGCGTGCAGCTCTTCCCCGTCGTGATGCTCCACAATATAAGGACCGAACTTGCCAATCTTGACGTTGGGAACGTCTTGCAACTGCGGCAGGTTAAGCGTCCGGCTGTCTTGCGGCTTGATAGCGCTCTCACGCTCTTCCACGCGGTGCTTTAGCCCATCGGCGTTACAGTAGAACTCTTTCAGGTACTCAAGTCTGTTTCGCTTTCCTACCGAGATTTCGTCAAGTGCCTGCTCTAGCTGCGAGCTGAAACTGTACTCAATGAGATAGTGGAAGTGTTGCTCCAGAAGCTGCATCACGGCAAAGCCGGTGTAGGTGGGGACGAGCGCGTTTCCCTGCTTCCGGATGTATCCCCGCTCGAAGAGAACGCTGATTATTGAGGCGTAGGTGGAGGGACGTCCGATACCTTCCTTCTCCAGTCGTTGAACAAGGCTTGCTTCTGTGTACCGGGCAGGCGGCTTGGTTTCGTGATAGAGCGATTCCAGGTCAACGACAGACACTTCTTTGCCCTCCTCGAGGGCAGGCAGAAATGTCTCCTTGTCGTCAAGCGCCGCGTCCGGATCATCCTTGCCCTCAACGTAGACTCGGATGTACCCGGGAAAGAGAATGCGGGTGCCGGTGGCGGTGAACTGCGCGTCGCCGGCGGTGATTTTGGCGGTGACACTTGATTTACGAGCATCGGCCATCTGGCTTGCAAGGGTCCGTTTCCAGATCAACTCGTAGAGTGCCCGCTCTTTTCCTTCGAGCCCGGTCTCCTCCGGGTGAGCGAATCTCTCTCCCGACGGACGTATGGCCTCATGTGCCTCCTGCGCGTCCTTGTTCGTGGAGGTGAACTGTCGTGGCTCCGGGGACAGGTACTCCTGGCCATAGAGCTCAGTGGCCTGCGAACGTGCTCCGGCGAGGCCTTCCTGGCTCAGGAACGGACTATCGGTGCGCATATACGTGATGAAGCCCTGCTCGTAGAGTCGTTGCGCAGTGCGCATCGTCTCTCTCGCGCTCAGTCGTAGCTTCCGGTTCCCTTCCTGCTGAAGACTCGAAGTAATAAAAGGGGCTGCTGGTCGCGAGCTGAATTGCTTCTCCGCGATGGAGCTCACCAGCCACGGGGTATCCCTCACCGCCGAGGCGAGCTCGCCGGCACTCTCCTCGGTGAGCACGACTACATTCCGGTCGGCAAGCAACGTTCCGCCCATTGGATCAAAGTCCTTGCCAGTTGCAACTCGTTTGCCGGCAATCGATTCGAGACGGGCCTCGAATCCTTGCTCTTCGCCGTCCTCTGGTCGTCTCAGCTTTGCCTTCAGATCCCAGTAGACAGCCTTCCGAAACGCGATTCGCTCCCGTTCCCGCTCAACGATCAGGCGAAGACCGGGGGATTGGACTCGCCCGGCGGATAGACCGTAGGCAATCTTCTTCCAGATCAGTGGACTGAGTGTGTAGCCGTAGAGCCGATCGAGTATACGCCGCGTCTCTTGAGCATTCACCAGGTTCATGTCTATCTCTCGACCGTGTTCGAGAGCATGCTCTATTGCTGAGCGGGTGATCTCATGAAAGACCATTCGTCTGACGGGCACCTTTGGTTTGAGAAGTTCGATCAGGTGCCAACTGATGCTCTCCCCTTCTCGGTCCTCGTCAGTGGCCAGGAGCAGCTCATCAGCATCCTTGAGCTCAGCTTTCAGCTCCCGAACGATCTTGGTCTTGTCCTTCGGGGTGATGTACAGAGGGCTGAAGTCATTGTCAACGTCAATGCCAAGCCGTGCCCACTCCTGATCCTTAAGCTTTTTGGGCACGTCAGCAGCCCGCTGGGGCAGATCGCGTACATGTCCTATGCTTGCATGGACCGAGTACCCTGAGCCGAGGAAGCGGCGAATGGTACGGGCCTTGGTTGGTGATTCAACTATTACAAGTTTCTTGGATGCCATAATTGTTCCTGAACGTCCCTATGAATACAATCCTGATGAACATGTGTAAAGAGCCTCCTACTGACGAGTCTCCCGCCTTCGGTTCCAACGGTCCCGATAGCTGCCGAACAGGTACCGTGCGGTAAGTTTTTCAGGCACGGCATCTTCGCCGCCTGAGTAGAGCGATCCGGCACATCTCCCTATTCTGAGCACGCCCACGAATATACCGCGAATTCCGTGTTTCAAAATGGCCTGTCGGGTATACTCCGAGCAACTCGGAGTATAGATACAGTGGCTCGGAAGTGCCGGTGAGACCAGGTGCTGATAGAGCCAGATAGGAAGGGTGAGTAAAATCCGAAGCGGTGTAACTAAGGCTCGAACAAGGCGGCCGGCAGGGCCCGGCAAACGAGAGTCGTTCGGATCGGGGGGGTGATTGTCTTGGTTCTCGCCCATTGGTATTCTTGAACGTACCGAGCAAGAGAGGTAATGGCAACGTTGGCACGACGAAGCGGCAGGGGCCGATCACGGCGCAAAGGAAACAGTCAATCTCAACAGTCGGCCGAGCAGACGAAAAACGAGCGTCAAGCGGCAAACACGAAGAAGAGCCGTGGCCGTTCCCGTTCGCGCACCAAGAAGCGTCCGTTCGATCCCGAGAAGCACTTCATGCCGCCTCCGGTTCCCAAGAGAGAGTACGGCCCCGATCCCATAACCGGGCAGCCGGTGGACAATATTCTTACTGCGATAGCAGAGCCCGTCTCAGGGGCCCCTGCAAACTTCGATTCTGTTCTTCATCAGATTCAGGAGCAGGAACAGCTCGCGGAAAATGAGCGTGTCATTTACGTCGGCCGGGGCGAGTTCGGCATTCTGGTAGAGGATACATCGAACTCTCCCCGATACCTGATTCGCAAGCGCATACAGATTGAAGATGAGTATCAGAAGTACGACTGGAGGAAGGAACTGAGTCCGGGCATATCCCGCGACTATAAGCCGAGCCCCGAGCCTCTCTCCGACCTCTTTGACGAGGCGGAAGCTGTGGTCAAGGAGTCCGGTTTTGGCAAGGCCCATCCGTCCATCTACCTCCCCAAGATCGATTAACGTTTCATCGTCATGAACCTGACTGATCTGCCGACACAGCTGCGAGGGTCCCGGCTCTATATGGTCGGAATCAAGGGAACCGGTATGACTGCGCTTGCGGAAATTCTCGCAGCGCGGGGTGCAGAGCTTTCCGGCTCGGACGTTTCTGAGGTGTTCTATACAGACAGAATCCTCAGGCGCGCCGGTATTCCGATTAGCGAAGGGTTCTCTGCCAACAACCTCCCTCCGTCTGTTGACTGCGTGATTTACTCAGCGGCCTACGATCCGGACTCGCATCCTGAGCTGTTGCGAGCACGAGATCGGCGCATTCCGCTCATCCAGTACAACGAAGCCCTCGGGGCCCTGAGCCGCCGCCAGCCGAGCGCTGCAATCGCCGGCGTCCACGGCAAGACCACGACTACCGCTCTTGCAGCTGCGTTGGTTGAGCAGTTGGAGTTACCCTGGACGGTGCTTGCCGGGAGCGCACTGGGCGTGGCCGGAGATCGGTCTACACTGATCCGAGGCGAAGAACGGTTGATTGCCGAGACCTGCGAGTATCGCCGCCACTTCCTTGCCTTTTCCCCCGATGTCCTGGTCGTCACGAGCGTTGAAGCCGACCACCTGGACTACTTTCGTGACGTTCAGGACGTAGAAGCTGCTTTCTGCGAGTTTGTCCACCGTCTGCCTCAGCGGGGGACTCTGATCTTCTGTGCCGATGATGAGGGAGCTACAGCAGTTGCGGCGAGAGCTCGGATTGACCGTCCTGACCTGGTGGTTCGCTCATACGGCAGCAAGGCGCCTGCAGATGTCCAGGCGGTCATCACCGACAACGGGGCAGGGAGCATCGACTTCGCAATTGAGTCTCAGAAGTTCTCGCTGCACGTGCCCGGATCCCACAATGTTCAGAATGCGGCCGCTGCCCTCGCACTGGTTGAGGAGCTCTGTATTCGATCAGGTCTTCCGGGAGATCGAAAGGGCGGCCTGGTTGCTTCCTCTCGATACCCGGCGGCTCAGTTTGCTTTCCAGGCGTTTCGAGGTACCCGCCGGCGAAGCGAGATCGTTGGTGCAGTGGAGGGGGTGCTGGTGCTTGACGACTATGCGCATCACCCAACCGCAATCGCGACCACCCTCGCGGGCTTTCGGAGTTTCTACCCGCAGCGACGAATCGTGCTGAGCTTCATGTCCCATACATTCAGCAGGACGCTTGCCCTGCTTGAAGAGTTTGCCAAGGCTCTTGGCGCTGCAGATGTGCTCATTTTGCATGACATCTACGCATCGGCCCGGGAGGCGAATCCGGGGGACGTCGACGGCTCTGTTCTCGTAGATGCAGTTCGGGACCGCAGCGCCAACAAAGGGGGACCGGCAGCGGTGCATTACGTGGCCCGTGTGGATGATGCCCTTCCGCTCATTGATCGCCTGCTCGAACCGGGTGACCTCTTCGTGACCATGGGTGCCGGTGACAACTGGAAGCTCGGTCGCGCATGGCTTGAGTCGCATGCAGAGGAGGCCCCGTCGTGATCAGCATGACCGGCTATGGTCGGGCCGAGGAGCAGACCACTCATGCGAACGTTGTGGTGGAGGTGAAGTCCGTCAACAACCGCTACCTCGACATCAACGTCACACTGCCCGGGTCCCTGGGAGCCCTGGAGCTGCCGGTACGCGAACGGATCGCCCAGGCGTGCAACCGGGGACGCGTGGACGTGTTCATCCGGTATCATGAACTGGAGGAGGAGCTTGTGGTTCGGGTAGATCACACGGCTCTCTCTGGGTACCTGAGCTCGCTCGAGGAGCTGCGAAGCGCGGCCGGCATTACAGACCCGATAACGCTTGATCACTTGCTGCAGCGGGAGGGTATACTGCACAGCGAGCGAGCTTTCGATACTGATGTGATCTGGCAGCGAATTGAGCCGGTCGTTGACCAGGCGCTTCTCCTTTTCAGGGAGTCCCGGGAGAGCGAAGGCCTGCGGTTGCGTTCGGATATTGTTGCTCAGATTGCGCTGGTCACCGGCGCGCTCGAAGAGATTCAAGCGGCCGAGGGTGAGATCGAACGGCAGGTGAAGACAAATCTTCGTGATAGATTTGCAGAGGTAGTCGGTGAGGGCGTAGAAGAGTCGCGGATGCTTGCCGAGGTGGCCGTCCAGCTGACTCGCTTCACAATTCACGAAGAGATTGTTCGCCTTGCCGGGCACCTCGAGAGCTTCACCGAGGCCCTCGACAGCAGTGGGCCGGTGGGTAAGACACTCGACTTCCGCTGTCAGGAGATGCATCGCGAAATCAACACCATCGGTTCCAAGAGTATCGTTCACTCGATCAGTGAACAGGTGATTCAGGCAAAGCAGGCAATCGAGAACGTTCGGGAACAACTGCGAAACGTGGAGTAAGGGTGAAGATTGCAATTTCGGGAAAGAGCGGATGTGGAAACTCTACGGTCAGCCGGCGTGTGGCCGAGATGCTTGGCTACAGGCTCATCAACTACACCTTCAAGGATGTTGCGCGAGAGCACAACACCTCTTTCGACGAGATCTGCAGGCGTGCAGAGGTCGACCCGTCGCTCGACCGCGAGCTCGATCACAAGCAGGTGGAGATGGCGAGAGAGGGAGACACCGTGCTTGGCTCGCGTCTGGCGGTCTGGAAGCTTGATGACGCAGATCTGCGGGTTTACCTGGATGCCCCGCTGCCTGTTCGTGCTGCACGCATCCGACAGAGAGTTGAACAGCGTGGCGAGCAGCCACCCGTGTTTGACGAGGTGATGCGTCAGACGAGGGAACGCGACGATCGCGACCGCGCGCGCTACCTTCGACTCTATGGCATTGACAACGATCAGTTCGCGTTCGTGGACATGGTGGTCGACGCTGCCTCGCTCGGGGCAGAGGAGATCGCCGAGCGTATCGTTGCCGAAGTGCACAATCGTCTCGAAGCCCCACACGCATGAGTCTCGTGGAAGGGGTCTCCCCGGGAGCGCCGGGCGCCTGATCGGCGGCCCGGAAATAAAGCTTACAGCTCAGCGGCCGCCTGTTCGAACGCCGCAATCATTCGCTCTACCTTCGCACGTGAGATGACAAACTCGGTCCGCCCGTTTCTGACAACTGAGAGGAAGTTCGCGTTCTGGGGATAGAAGCTCACCGAGCGGGAAGGAGAGGCGTCAGCAAACTGATAGCTGATTGTTGCAACCGGCGTACCGCTTGTGACGGTACCGCCCTCCGCATCCAGTTGGAGCCCGATCGCCCACTGGTAGAGGTCACGGAACAGCTCGTCACTGATTGGTTCTCCGTTGAGAAAGAACGTCTCCTGCGGATCTTCCTCACCTGCGACTTCTGTTCGCTCTATCGAGCCCACGAAACGCTGATCCGGGGTCTCAACAACGAACTGGTCAATAAGATCGATGTTGAGAATGAGCGCAAATGGGCTGATGGTCTCGTACGGCCGTGAGCGGATAATCGGGCCGATTCCTGAGACAACAAACACGCTCGGCTGGTCGGAAAACTTTGCGTAGCGTCCGCCTCCGGCCTGCTCGCCAATCAGAATCTCAACAGCCGTGCTCTCATCTGCCAGTGCCACTCGTGCACGTGGCGGGTCCAGTCCGTACGTGGAGAGATCCTGCGGGTCGTCGTCCACGTACGTTCCAATCTGTACGGCCGCATAGGTGGCAAGCACCGTTTCCTCAAGCCAGTTTGTGTTCGTCTGAAAGGTTGATTCATATGGCTCCACCGTTACCAGGCCTGCGAAGGTCAGCTCCGGGTCCACCTCGGTATCGAGCCGGCGACGGACCCTGATGCGTTCACCTTCAAGGTTGGTGACCGATACCCTGCGCAGGGTTTCCGACTGGATTGCCGGCACAACGCGCAGCCGCAGCGAATCAACAGTTGAGAAGAACGGATTGATCGCTGTCCGGAAGACCGAGTACACCTGTGGATCTCCATCAACCTGAACGTAGTAAGCGTCCTGTGCCGGAGTCTGGCTGCCGATCCGGATGCGCCGCGTGTCGTCTGCAGTCTCTATGCTCACCGTCGCCTGCGGCTCGCTAAGCCCGTAGGCCGAAAGGTCATCCACCTCGCCGATTACGCGACGACTCGTCAGGCGGGTGGCGCTGGTCACAATCCTTGAGACATCCTGACCCACGAACTGGACGTCGTACTCGTACGCGACTGAGAAGCGGGAAGCGCTCCCGCCGTCGGATGGATCCCCGGGAAGAAGAAGGAGCTCTCCATCTGGGTTTTCAACAGTGATCCGGCGAACCAGATCCCGGTCCACCTGGTGAAAGGTGACGCGGTCATCTGAGGAGCCCGGGAGAGTGCTCGCCTGAGGCTGTTGTGGCTGCTGCTCCCGGTTTTGGAGTGCAATCAGGACCACCAGTAGAATCGCAACCGCCCCCACACCAATAATGAGTCGGATGGAGCGCTTCACAGGTGCCGCCTCCTCAGCCAGATCACCAGGCCGGCGATCAGGATTGCCAGCGGAATAATCACCACAAAGATTCCGCCAAAGATAAGCTGCTGCATGCCCGTCAGGTTCATGGGAAACTGCAGCGTGGTTGCCGGTCGAATACTCAGCGTATCCTCCTGATCCTCAAGCCAGCCGAATGAGTTAAGCAAAAAATCAAGGTTGCCGTTTACCTGGTCGACGAGGCTGACAAAGTCCGAGTCCCCGACAACGACGATCCGTGAGATCTCGTCACCGGTGGTGAACTCCCGTTCGATCGCCTGTACCGCAATGGATACCGGACCGCGAGTATCCGAAGGCCCACGGTTGAGACTCTGGTTGGTGAGGTCGGTTCGGTAGAAGCTCTCGTCGCTGGTCACCAGCAGCGGGGTGATCTCCACACTGCGTGGGCGGGTCTGGAGAACGGTTATCGGTCGTGCGAGCGGGGTGAACACGCGATAGTCGGCCTCAATCAACGGCCTGGTGATGCTGGTCTCCTCCAGTGAAGGCCATAGCTCAACCGGTTGTCCGTTGTTGAAGTTACGATTGGGTTCCAGAACAACGGCAACCGGAGTTCCCAGTCCGTATCGCTCGAGAACCGAGCCAAGGTTTGGAAACGGTTCGTCAGAGAACTCAAGCGCAAGGAACGCCTTTCCGCCGTTCCCCAGGAAGGCCGCTATCTTTTCCGCCTCCACGGGGGAAATGTCGGTTCGTGGCCGCACAATGGCCAGAATTGACGCATCCGCCGGCACCTGCGGGGACTGGCCCAGGTCGATGCTCCGAAGGTCAAAGTTTGCACTCTCGAACTGTTCTCCCAGTCGGCGCAGCAGAGCGCCGCCGGTGGTCAGGTTGAGCTCTCCATGTCCGGTCGTCTGATACACAACCGGCGTTCGTCCGGTGCCTACAAAAATAAGCGCGTTGGTAACTCTCCGCTCAACATTGAGACCCAGGATCTGTGGGGCCTGCGGGTTCCGTCTGTCTACGCTGAACAGATCCACCGCCTGGATAGTGCGAAACTGATCATCTGTGGCAACAATAACGCTCCCGTTTCGAAGGCCCTGACCCTGAGGATCGTACTGAGCCGCGAATGCCGGATTGGTCTCTGGATCAACTGTCTCAATGGTGACCCGATTGCTTGCCTGTGCGTACAGATCGAGCGCCTCAATGATCTGGTCGTTTTCCTGATTGCGCGCCGAGAGGTAGTAGAGCGTGACGTCCTCTTCCAGTTCCCTCAGGATATCCTGGGTCTGACGGCTGAGGGTGTAGACTCTGTTGTCGGTCAGGTCGAGTTGCCAGCCGAGTTGCTGAATGACCAGGTTCACAACGATAACTCCCACAGTAATGACAAAGGTGATGACAGCGGCGTAACCCCCGTACTTCATCTTTGAGTTCTGAAGCTGTTCTTTGAGATTCTTCATTAGATTCCCCCTTAGGCCCAGCGCCGCTTCTCAATGAGCCGGATGGTGACAAACAGGAAGACGGTGATAAAGCTCAGATAGAAGACCACCTCTTCCAGCTCAATGAGGCCAAGTGTAAATGTGTCGTACCGTTCAAGCAGACTGAACCATGCAAGGAAGCTTGATATAAGTCCGTCGTAGACTACCGGATAGACAAGGTGCAGAACAACTATTACCACCGCGCCAAGCACTACGACGCCGGCTGCGGCAAGCCAGCTCTTTGTGTTCGCAAAGAAGAAGGCTCCAATACCCAGAACGAGAACGGCGGCAAAAACGGTGCTGGAGATCGGATCAACCGGTGCAACACTGCGAATGAGGTTCAGGAAGTAGATCAAAAGCAGCGCAAAGAACGTGAAGAACGCCGCGCTCACCTGGTTGTCGCTGACTGCAGAGATAAGCACACCCACTGAGATGAATGAGCCGCCAAGCAGGGCAAAGCCTACGTACCCGCCTATCGTCTCCCAGGTCGCCAGATCACCAAAAATGGCAATCACAACTGCGTAGAGCATGGTCACCACAAGCGTGAGCATAAAGACGACAAACGCGGCAAGGAACTTTCCCACCACAATGTCGGTGACCGTGATCGGACTGGTGAGAAGCAGCTGATCGGTCTTCTGACGCTTCTCTTCACTGAGCAGGCGCATGGTCAGAAGTGGAACCGCCAGCAGGTAGATAAAGAGAATGCTGGAGAGGAAACTGGTAAAGTAAGAGCTTCCGGAGATCAGGTTCCCCACGGTGAAGAAAAAACCGGTCACAACAAGGAACAGTCCCATGAAGATGTAACCGATCGGGGTCTTGAAATAGGTATTGAGTTCACGACTCATGACTGCAAGCATCATGCACCTTCCTTCACGCCGCTTGTCAGCGTCAGCTCGAGGAAAATCTCTTCAAGCGTTGCGTTCTTTGCGCGCAGGCCCACAAGCGGCACTTTTTTTCTGCTGAATGCCTCAAAGATTGGTCTGCGAAGATCGACGCCCTTTTTGCTTTCGATCAGCATCTCGGTCGTCCCCGGCTCGGTTGTGGTAAGCAACTCGGTTCGGCTGACCTCGGCTATGCCGGCGATAATGGCCGCGACCGCTGCTTCGTCCGCCAGTGCCGCAATGACGATCTGATTCGTTTCAAAGAGGTCTGTGCCCATGGTTGCGGGATCCCCGTCGGCAACTATGTTCCCGGCGTTTATGATCATCACCCGCTTGCAGATCTCACTGACTTCCGGGAGGATGTGGGAGCTCAGCACGACAGTCCGGTCGGTCCCGAGCCGGCGGATGAGCTCACGGATCTCTATGATCTGCTTGGGGTCCAGACCGGCGGTGGGCTCGTCAAGGATGAGAATGTCGGGATTGCCCATGAGGGCCTGTGCCAGCCCGACACGCTGCCGATATCCCTTTGACAGATTACCTATCAGGCGTCGGTAGACGTCACGGATGCCTACTGTGTCGAGCCCGCCGTCGATCCGGTCTTTGATCTCGTTCCTGGGAACCCCCTTGATCTTGCAGGCAAAGGTCAGATACTCGTGAACCGTCATCTCCGGGTAGACCGGTGGGCTCTCCGGCAGATAGCCAATCCGCCGCTTGACGGCCTCCGGGTCTTCAAGGATGTTGGTCCCGTCAATAAAGACGTCGCCTTCGGTTGCCGAGAGATAGCCGGTCAGGATGTTCATGGTGGTGGACTTGCCGGCGCCGTTCGGGCCAAGAAAGCCGACCACCTCACCCTTTGAGATGGAGAAGCTGACGGAGTCTACCGCAGTATGCAGGCCGTACCGCTTCGTGAGGTTCTGTACCTCAATCATGGGCGTTCCTCCTTGTATGGTATTGAGTTGGCCTTTTGAACATACAGTCTATCCCGTACGCCGTAAAGCTCGCCTGACCGCCGGCCGCTCCTGTGAGTACCTTATGCAGGGAGGTTCTTATGAGACCATTTTTTGTGATGCTTCTGACTGGATTCTTGGTTGTCAGCGGGTTTGCCGGCGGTCGCAGGGAAGAGGTTACCTCGCCTCCCGTTGGTACGCAGCCGGGCGAGGCATCCCGATCCTCCTCTGTCACCAATGCTGGAGAACCGCAGAGCGGGGACGCAGCGCAGGTGGTTCCACTCCTTGAGGATGGTGAGTTCCGATCGTTTCCCCTCTTTGAAACCGATTTCAGTCGCACCACGATCGTGGACAGCGACGTTCTTGAAGGCGGCCCGCCAAAGGACGGCATTCCGGCAATCGACGCGCCCCGGTTTGTCCCGGTGCAGAGCGCTGACCGGTGGTTGTCGTCACAGGAGCCGGTGTTTGCGGTCTCCGCCGACGGGGTAACTCATCTTTACCCGGTCCAGATTCTCACCTATCACGAGATTGTGAACGACGTTGTAGGGCAAACGCCGGTCTCCGTGACGTTCTGTCCTCTCTGTAATACAGGGATCACTTTCAAGCGTGACTTTGACGGTCGCATCCTTGACTTTGGAACCACCGGGCGGCTGAGATTCAGCAATCTTCTCATGTACGATCGTCAGACCGAGAGCTGGTGGCAGCAGGCAACCGGCGCGGGAGTGGTTGGTGAGTACGCCGGCTATCAGCTCGAGCTCTACCCCATGCTTATGATTCCCTGGGAGATCGCCGCCGAGCGCTATCCTGATGCGCGTGTTCTCTCCCGGGAGACCGGCTACAGCCGTGACTATGGAACCAACCCGTACGTAGGGTACGACACGGGGACACCGTTTCTCTACCGCGGTCCTCGTACACCGGGTGAACTGAATCCAATGGCGCGGGTCCTCCAGATCGTCGTCAATGACGAGCGCCTGGCGGTTCCCTATCCGGTTGTCTCTGAGCAGTTGTTTGTTCAGGCGAGTGTTGGCGGCGAATCTGTGGTCGTCTTCTGGGAGCCTGGCACTGCGAGTGCGCTCGACACTCGGGAGATTGCCTCCGGCCGTGACGTGGGTACGGCAAACGCTTTTCTGGCCCGCCACGACGGCCGTGAGCTCACCTTTGAGCGTCACGGGGATGAGATACGGGATCAGCAGACCGGATCGCGCTGGAGCGCCTCGGGAGCGGCACGGTCAGGCGATCTCACCGGTGTTCTGCTCGAGCCGGTCGTAGCGATCCAGCACTTCTGGTTCAGTTACTCTGCGTTCGCCCTGGATGAGCGGTGGAGCGAACAGGAATAGAGTCCTTTACGCCGGAGGGTCTCCATCGGTATTTTTGAGTGAGCTATCTTTTGAGGAGCCTTCATGATCCTGCCGCTTCATCTCCTGGAACAGTACCAGGGGAACGTGTACGAACTCACCAATGCCTCCGTCCGGAGGGCCTATCAGATCACCATGACCGGGGACGAAGAGGTCGATCTCAACGACGGCAAGGTTGTCTCAACCGCGATCAAGCAGATCCTCACTCAGCAGGTGCAGTACCGTATAGAGGAGTAACCCACGCCGGCTCATTTTCTCTGCGTCTATGGTCCGACTGCGGTCGGCAAGACTGCGGCGATTGAGTCGCTCGGGGCTCTGCCCATAGAGGTCATCAACGCGGACAGCATGCAGGTCTATCGCGGCCTCGACATTGGTACCGCAAAACCTCCGTCCGACCTTCTCACCGCCATACCCCATCATCTGCTCGATATCCTCCATCCAGCCGAGCAGTTCGACGTAGGTCAGTTCGTCGCTCGGGCGCGTGCACTGATCGCTGAGATCTCTTCGCGAGGCGTTCTCCCGGTAGTGGCCGGCGGGACCGGTTACTACCTGAAGCACCTGCTCTTTGGACTCCCGCAGGCACCCCCATCACAGGCAGCTGTTCGGGACCGCCTGCAGAGGCAGCTTGAATCTAATGGGCTCGCCGCGCTCCGCGCGCGGTTGCGATCCTGCGATCCCCAGACGGCGGCCCGGACCGCGGATAGTGATGTCTACCGAACTCTCCGGGCGCTCGAGGTTTTTGAGCAGACGGGGCAGCCGCTCTCTCAGTTTGCGCTCCACGGTGGGATGGGGGAGGCTGGTGCGCTCGTAGTAGAGCTCTGCCGTAGCAGGGATGAACTGGCAGGGCGTATAAGCGACCGTGTTGGTCGAATGTTTTCAGCCGGCCTGAGGCGCGAGGCACAGGGACTCGCGGAATCCGGGTGTACGTCCGACTGGCCCGCCAGACAGGCTATCGGCTATCGGGAGTTCTTCCGAACAGACGGGTCACTGCGGCCACCGTCTGAAGATGCTCAGATTCGCCAGGAGATAGAGAGTGCCACCCGACGCTACGCCAAGCGGCAACGAACGTTCGCCAATCAGTTCCCCCAACGCATTCGCCTGCACGCTGAGGCTCTCTCCACCCTTGAGGTAGTTGCGGAAGCTCTGCTGCGCTGCCTTGACAGCGCCTGAGGCAGTCCGTATCTTTCCACTTCACGTACAACCAGACCGACAACGTCTGGTCACAAGATACAGGAGAAGCCGCTGTGCCATGTGGACGCAAGCGCAAGCGTAAGAAGATTTCTACGCACAAGCGCAAGAAAAAGCTTAGAAAGAATCGTCACAAGAAAAAGGGTAAGTAGGGCTCCCTCGGGATGACCCGAAGCCCGAACGTTACTGCGTCCGCCGTCCTTCGTGACGGCGGGTAGCCTTGTTCCAACCTCACAGAGCAGATTCCTCGCGTCGTAGACTCTTCTGTGGTACGGTTCTTACCGAGACTCAAAGAGAGAGTTCGTAGCAGTGGACTGGTTAAACGACATCTGGGTACTGCGTGCCATCATCCTCCCCGCCCTCGACATAGGTGTCCTGGCGTTTCTCATATACAAGGGATACCAGGTTCTGGTTCAGACACGGGCGGTTCCTCTGATCAAAGGCTCAGTGCTCGTCCTGCTCACCTATGGGGTGGCGGTCTTTTTCAATCTCTCCACGCTTCGAACGATACTGGATCTGGTGGCACCGAGTCTGGTGATTGCACTGGCGGTGATCTTTCAGCCTGAGCTGCGCAAGATCTTCACCCGGATGGGGCAGGGGCGTGTTCTTCAGCTTTCGGCGGGGTCCAAGTTCGAGGAGCTCGATGCGGTCATGAGCGCGGCCGAGGTACTTGCCTACAGGCGGCGCGGCGCGCTGATCGTGTTTGTACGGAACGTTGGACAGAAGAATATCATTGAAACCGGCACCCGGCTCGACGCAGAGGTGACGTCGGCCCTGCTCCTGACAATCTTCAGTCACGACACGGCGCTGCACGACGGAGCGGTGGTGATTGACGAAGGCAAACTGATCGCCGCCGGCTGTTTCCTGCCGCTGAGTGAACAGCAGGATATACGGCGCAGTTTTGGGACGCGGCACCGGGCGGCCCTGGGTCTTGCAGAAGAGAGCGATGCCGTGATTCTGGTAGTCTCTGAGGAGAGCGGTGCAATCTCGCTCGCCAGCGACGGAAACCTTTTCTACGACGTGGGGATAAACGAGGCGCGGAGGCAGTTGACGGAGCTCCTTGGGCTTCAGTCGCTGTCGGAGGTTGAGGAGGAAGCCGTTGGCGCCCAAGAGTAAGCTCCCCGCACGCCTGGTCGAGAACTGGCCCGCAAAGATTATTGCGCTGGGACTGGCAATCGTGGTTGTGGTTCTGAACAATCTCAGTCAGATCGAAGAGCGATTCTTCAGTGTTCCGCTTGACCTTCGCCTTAATGAGAACGTTGTCCCTGCACAGGAGTATCCTTCACGCGTACAGATACGGGTCCGCGGAAATGAAGAACAGATTTTCGCACTGGGTGAGGACGATATTATCGCCTACGCAGATTTCACTGATCATGCCTCGGACGGGATGTTTCGCGAACCGGTTGAGATAGAGCGTGCCGGACGCGCCCTGGATGTCGAAGCTCTTGAGATAACGGTAGATCCATTGAACGTGACGGTTACCCTCGCTGAGAAGCTTGTAAAGAGCGTTGAGGTTGTTCCGAACATTGTAGGTTTTCCGCCTCCCGGATACGAGCTAAGCGACTACCGGATCTCTCCCACCGCCGTGGCCATTGAGGGGCCCCGCGATCGCATTGATCTGGTGACTCAGGTATTTACAGAAGAGATCAGCCTTGCAGGGCGCACGAACGACTTCAGTGAGAGCGTACGACTGGTACGTTCCGACCCCCTGATTCGGTTTCCAGGCGGTACCGTGGTGGACTTCCGCGCGCTTATCACAGAATCGGTCATACAGCGGGTCTACGAGCCCGTTGATATCACCATCCTTGACCTGGCGGCGGAACTCACCGTTGTCAGCCCCATCCCCACCGGGACAATCCGGGTACAGGGGAGGCAGCTCGACCTGGACACCATTGATGCGGAGCGGATTGGGCTCATCATTGACGCTTCCCGGATTGCTGCGCCTGGAGAGTACCGGGTTGCCGTTCGGCCTCAGATTCCGTCCGGTCTCGTGGTACTTGGTATTGAGCCGAGCCAGATAGAGATTGTCGTTGAGGCGGAGACAGACCAGTGATCCTTGGCATCGGGGTCGATCTTATCCAGGTTGAACGGATGGATCGCTGGGTGAGCCAGAGTGGATTGCTTGACCGGTTCTTCCACCCACAGGAGCTCGTGGATGCCCGAAAGCGGGGAACTGCAATGTCTGCGAGTCTTGCGGTACGCTACGCAGCCAAGGAGGCGTTGGGCAAGGCGATGGGGACTGGGCTGAACTTTGTCCTTAGAGAGGTGCAGGTCGTGAACGACCGTCACGGAAAGCCTGAGATTGTTCTGCACGGTCAGGCAGCGCGGACGTTCGCCGCCTGGGGCGGGCGCCACATCCATCTCTCGCTCACTCACGAGCTTGACAACGCGGTGGCCATGGTGGTTATTGAGGGATAAATGGCGGAGCTGACGTTTTTCTCCAAGACGCCTATCACGTGTCCAATTTGTGATGCCAGCTTCTATCGCGAGGAGCTGCGTACCGGCCGGGGTCGACTCAACGCAGGAGAGCTGACAGAGGAGCTTCGCCGAACCTTTCTGCCGTCTCAGAAGCATGGAGAGGTGTACCCGCTTGTCTATCCGGTAACCGTCTGCCCGGCCTGTTATTTTGCCGCCTACCACGCCGATTTCCTTGAGACGCCGTCGGACCTGGTGCCGGTGCTCAAGGGTGAGGAACAGCGCCGCATCAACGACATCAGTACGCTGTTTCCCTCACTCGACTTCACGGCTCCGCGCGGCCTTGAGGAAGGGTGCGCGAGCTACTTCCTGGCCGTCGCGAGCTACGAGCACTTCCCACGGGAGTTCTCCCCCACATTCAAGCGGGGGCTGTGCTGTCTTCGGGCGGCTTGGACCGCTGATGATCTGCATCGCAAACGGCCTGACGACAACTTCGATTATCTCTCGCGATTGTTCTATCGAAAGGCGCGCTTTTTCTACGCCCACTCCATTGCCCTGGAGCAGAATGGCAAGGAGACGCTGAGCGGCGCACAGAATCTGGGCCCTGATCTGGACAAGAACTACGGTTACGATGGTGTCCTCTATCTCTCCGGACTACTGGAGTACCGTTTTGGTCCGACTAGTGATCATGAGAAACGGCAGATAGCCCTTCAGCGAGCCAAGCGCACCATTGCCCGGATTTTTGGCATGGGGAAGGCGAGCAAGAACAAACCCGCCGCCATTCTGGATAACGCGCGTGAGGTGTATGAAGAGATTACTGAGGAGCTCGGGGAAGGGCGTATAGATCCCACCAAGGCGTAGCATGAGAACTATGCGTCTGACCCTCTGTTACGATGGAACCGATTTTCTTGGCTGGCAGGTTCAGCCCCAGGGGCGCACGGTCCAGGGAGAGGTGGAGCGGGCGCTCGAAACGATCCACGGGGAGCAGTGTCGGATCACCGGGTCCGGGCGGACAGATACCGGAGTTCACGCCGCCGGTCAGGTGGCAAGCTTCCAGACCTCCCGGACCGATTTCCCCGTTGACCGATATTCAGACGCCCTCAACGCTAATCTTCCCCGAGACGTGCGTGTTCTTGATGCACGGCCGGTCCCCGAGCAGTTCAATGCCCGGTTTTCTGCGCTGCGCCGTGTCTACCGCTACCGCTGGGCGCTGCCGGGCGCAATCGACCCGCGTGCCTACCGCTACAAGGGACTTCTTCGCAGGCAGCCCTCGATCCGCAGGCTCAACGAGCTCGCCTGTGTTCTAACCGGAACCCACGACTTCAGCACCTTTACGCTTCCCTCCGAATCCAGCCCCAGCCGGGTGAGAACTATCGAGCAGCTTGCGTTTTTTCCGCTCGCGGGTGATCTTGTGATGCAGATCGCGGCCAACGCGTTTCTCTGGCGGATGGTGAGACTCGTTGCCGGTACGCTGCTCCAGGCAGAGGAGCGAGGCGAGAGCTGTGCCGCTCTCAGGGGCAGGCTTGCAGCGGGTACCCACGACCAGGCTGGGCCGCCGGTTGACGCGCGGGGGCTCACGCTCGAGCGGGTGATCTACGGTGAGGATGGTGCATGAGCGAGAAAGCGCGAGAGTTCTGGGAGCTTCTCAACAAGGCGGAGGACTATGTTCACTTCGGCCGGAAGACCGAACGAGGAGAACCGGGGAGCGTCCGGTTTCGCGAGGAGCACAGCTCGCCCTCCATGGAGCGTGACGGACAATCGCCGGTTAAGGATGGTCCTTCTCCGGCGACAGATCGCCGCCCTCCGTCATCGGTGACCGCGAGGCGGCCGGCTCCCGTTGCCGCGGATGACGATGATATCGATTCCGAACTGGCCACCCGAAAGCGCAGGCTCGCCATGCTTGAGGAGCGCGTTCACGCCTGCACCCGATGCCAGCTTCACTCCGGACGGATCAATGCGGTGCCAGGAACGGGTGTCCTTGATCCGCTTGTCATGGTGATTGGTGAGGGGCCGGGCGCGGATGAGGATCATCGCGGTCTGCCGTTCGTCGGTCGGGCCGGACAGTTCCTTGATAAGTGGCTGGAAGCGGTTGGTCTCTCAAGAACGACGAACGCCTACATCTCCAACATTGTGAAATGCCGTCCACCGGAGAACCGTGACCCGCTCCCGCACGAAAGTGAGGCGTGTCTGCCTTATCTTCGAGAGCAGATTTCGTTGATCCGTCCCATGACCATCATGACGGTAGGGCGCATCGCCTCCGGGATTCTCATTGGCAGCGATGCCGGAATTGGAAAGCTGCGCGGGCGTACGTACTACTACGACGGCATTCCGCTCGTGCCTACCTACCATCCAAGCGGTGTCCTTCGAAACCCCGAGTACAAGCGACCGGTCTGGGAGGACCTCAAGCGTCTGCGTGCGCTGATTCCAGAGGACGAATGAACGAGAGCCTTGTTGCCGTTGCATTCAACCTCCCGCTTGACCGTGTGTTCACCTATCGACTCCCGTCCGGCATGGAAGCCCCGATTGGATCTCGGGTTGTTGCTCCGCTCGGTCGCCGCACCCTTGCCGGATTCGTCGTAGACGTAGACGTGGAGCCGCCGGAGGGGGTGGAGATCAAGCCGCTCGCCCGGGTCACCAATGCCGAGCCCCTGTTCACTCTGGAGTACCTCAAGCTCGCCGATTGGGTGCGTACCATGTACATCGCCTCCCTGGGAGAGACTCTGGCGGCCATGATTCCCGGCGGCAGGCAGGAGAGTGCGGTTCCGTCCCTCGCTGGTGACGAGCCGGCGCCCGCTCAGGCTGATCTGGTGCTTTCCGACGAGCAGCAGGAAGCGGTGAAGCGGATCTTCTCCCGGGACGGCGGCCTGTTCTATCTCTACGGAATCACCGGCAGCGGCAAGACGGAGGTATTCCTGCAGTGTGCCGAGCGAACCATCGCGGGCGGGCAGTCAGTCATCTACCTGGTGCCTGAGATCGCGCTCAGTCACCAACTGCTCGACTCCGTATCCCACCGCTTCAAGGGCCGTCTGGCAGTCCTTCACTCCAGATTGACCCCATCACAGCGACTGACCGAGTGGCAGCGCATCCGGCATGGTGAGGCACATATGATCATTGGCGCGCGCAGTGCAGTCTTTGCGCCGGTTCCCCGGCTCGGACTCATTGTGCTGGACGAGGAGCACGACGGTAGTTACAAGTCCGGGTCCGCGCCACGCTACCACGCCAGACAGGTTGCAATGAAACGAATTGCAGAGGCCGGCGGACGGATGCTTATGGGCAGCGCTACTCCGTCGGTGGAGGCGTGGCATCTCATGGATCAGGGCCGGATCGAGCGTCTGACCCTCAGCAGGCGGCTCTCAGGCGGCAGCATGCCGTCCATAGAGACGGTCGATCTCCTGCAGGACCCTGGACCTCTCTCGTCAAGGCTCCTTGAGGCGCTGAAGCAGACAAAGGAGGAGGGACGGCAGTCGATTCTCTTTCTCAACCGGCGCGGATTTGCCCATTTCTTTCACTGCCGTAGCTGTGGGTACACCATGCAGTGCCGGAACTGCTCAGTCGGTCTCACCTACCACAAGGCGCGCAATGTGCTCACGTGCCACTACTGTGGGTACAAAACCATGCCGGTCTCCCAGTGCCCCGACTGTGGGAGTTTTGACGTGGGTTACAGTGGATTCGGAACCGAGCGTATTGCAGAAGAGCTTGCGCAGCACTTCCCCGGCTGGGAGATTCGCCGGCTCGACACCGACTCCGTGAAGAAGAAGGGCGTCCTGGAACAGACTATTGCCGAGTTCCGGGCCGGAGAGACGGATGTCCTTCTGGGCACTCAGATGGTGGCCAAGGGCCTCAACTTCCCCGGTGTGAAGCTCGTCGGGATTATCCTTGCCGATACAGGGCTTCACATGCCCGACTTCCGGGCGGCGGAGCGAACGTTCAGTCTCATCGTTCAGGTTGCCGGAAGGGCAGGGCGATTTCACCCGGACGGCCGGGTTATCGTGCAGACGTACGCACCGGCGAATCCGGCCATCTCGCTTGCAGCCGGGAGCGCACTTGAGCAGTTCTACGGGCAGGAAATTGCGGCACGGCGGGAGCTCGGGTTTCCGCCATTTGAACGGTTGATTCGCCTCGTTATCCGTGGACGGGCAGGTAAGGCGGTAGAGCAGGCAACCGAAGCGCTTGCTCGTCACCTCCACCACCGCGTAGCGGCCGCCACTGAGATTCTTGGCCCGGTCGAGTGCCCGATCGCGGTGATTGCGGGAAACACTCGTCACCAGATAATCATACGCACCGCACGGTTTGGGGAAGCTCATGCACAGCTTCGCGAGGCCCTTGCCGATTACTCGCTTCCCGCCGCTCTCTACCTCGAGATTGACGTGGACCCGGTCTCGCTGTTGTAGCACGGTCGCGGTACCATTGACCGCTGCGGCAAAGCACACCATTTTTGTAGGGCATGCAACTGTCCATCTATCCTGCAGAGATCCTTCGACGCCGTGCGGTCCTGGTACCGGATCCGGCGGCTGTTCATGACTGGATAGATCCCATGGCGGTGGTGATGCGTGAACAGAAAGGTGTAGGGATTGCAGCCCCTCAGATCGGCATGAGTGAGCGGTTCTTTCTCACGGCCGTACCTCGTGACGAGCTGCGGGTGTTTGTGAATCCGGAGATCATTGACTGCTCTTCTCGGTCGGTGCGGTCGCAGGAGAGCTGCCTCAGTCTTCCCGGGCTCACCGCCGAGGTCCCACGGCACGCATGGGTGACGGTCGCTTACTTCAATACCAATGGCGTGCGGCATGAGCTCAATGCGCGGGGGCTGCTTGCTCGCGTCATCCAGCACGAACTCGATCACCTGAATGGCGTGCTGTTTACCGATTACCTTCGGCCGAAGCGCCGAGAACGACTGCTCAAGGGAGTGGTGCGGACAGTTGCGGCACATGAATAGAGGAGGGGCAATGGACCTGCAGCTGATTATTCACCCGGACGCACTCCTGCGAGAGACGTCCAACAAGATCTCCGAGATTGATGAACATACCGTGGCTCTCGCCACGGCCATGGTGGAGAAGATGCATGAGGCGCACGGCATTGGGCTTGCCGGAGTACAGGTTGGCCGGCTCGAGCGTCTCTTTGTGACCCACGTAGAGCGGGACAAGCCGCGGGTATTCATTAATCCGTCGATCATAGAGACATCAATCGAAAAGAGTGACTACGAAGAGGGGTGCCTGAGCATTCCCGCTGTCTACGCAGATGTCTCCCGGCCGTCGGCAGTTCGTGTCCAGGCGTGGAACGAGCGCGGAAGACCGTTCACGATTGATGCCGAAGGCCTGCTTGCTCGCGTTGTCCAGCATGAACTCGATCATCTCAACGGTGTGCTCTTTATTGATTTTCTCCAGGACGGAGTTCGCGAACGCGTAATGAGAACCTACGACCCCTCCGTGGACCCCGCAACGACCTCGAGGCCTTGATGAGGGTTCTCTTTGCCGGTACTCCTCAGCTCGCCGTTGCGAGCCTTCTCGCACTCGCGAACTCTTCCCATACGGTTGCAGCGGTACTCACCGCCCCCGACCGCCCGCGCGGTCGCGGGCGGTCGCTTGAGTCGTCACCGGTCAAAGCTGCTGCGCAGACCCTTGGTCTGCCGGTTCTGCAGCCGGAGTCTCTGCGCTCACAGGCGCGGGAGACGGTGGCCGCGTATCGACCCGACCTGCTCGCCTGTTTTGCGTACGGCAGGATCTTCGGTCCGCGCTTTCTTGCTCTCTTTGCGCGCGGTGCGCTCAACGTGCACCCCTCTTTGCTGCCGCGCTACCGCGGGCCCGCGCCCATCCCCGCGGCCATCAGAAATCGTGATCTGGAGACCGGAATCTCAATTCAGACTCTCGCCCTGGAAATGGACGCAGGAGATCTTGTTCTGCAGGAGCGTATACCGCTCACGGGAACGGAGACCACCGGATCTCTGAGTGAGCTTGTCGCCCTTCGTGCCGCCGATCTCCTGGTCCAGGCGGTCGACACGATAGCAGACGGAAGCGCGGTCTACACCCCGCAGGATCACGGTACAGCAACCTATACATCCCTTCTCACCAAAGAGGACGGGCGTATCGACTGGAGTGAGTCGGCCGCCGCCATTGATGCACAGGTACGTGCGCTTCAACCGTGGCCAAGAGCGCGCACAACCTTCAGAGGCCAACCGCTCACCATTCACAGGACGCGGGTAGTTGATCAGGAAGCCGGGACTGCCGGCGGCAATCGGCCCGGTCGAGTCGTCAGAGTAGACAGATCACGGGGTATTCTGGTAGAAACAGGGAACGGTCTGGTAGCCCTTCAGGAACTGCAGCTTCCATCAAAAAAACCAGTCGACTGGAACAGCTTTACCAATGGTGCAGGGCCGCTCGAGGATGAACTGCTTGGAGGAACCTGATTGCGCGAAACATTCTGGGAACGAGTAAGAAGAGTAGTCCCGTCAAAGTACGATGATCCGGATGTCCGGCTATTCAAGGTTCTCATCTACGCCCTGTTTGGGGCGGTCTTTCTGATGATTATAGCCGGCCTGTCGACCTTCCTGTTCTCTGTCCGGGGGGCACAAGAGACAATGGTGCCTGACGTGGAGAACCAGGAGCTTCTGGACGCCATACTTGCTCTGCAGGAGCGTGGGCTTGAGGCTACTCTTGAAGAGCGATTCTCTGCCGATCCGGCGCTTGCCGGGAACGTGATGCAGCAACAGCCCCCTGCGGGCACGCTTGTCCGGGCCGGTCGGACCGTGCAGCTCATTGTCAGTCGAGGGGCCCGTGTTGATCGTATTGGCGCTTACGTGGGGCGCACCCTCACGGATGTTCGGGCAGAGCTTCGGGGGCAGTCTGCCGGTGGCGAGCAGACCATCCGCATTGGTACGGTAAGCTACAACTTCAGTGAGGAAGAGGCGGGGATTGTGCTTGCCCAGAGTCCCGCCCCCGGCACCGACATCAGCACCATCACCGCCGTTGACCTTGTGGTCAGCAGAGGTCAAGACGTTGCCCGGGTGACGGTCCCCAGCTTTATTGGTCAGCCGTTTGATCAGGCACTCACCCGGCTCGCAGAGAACAACCTGCCGTTTACCTTCGACGTGCGGGATGCCGAGCCGGATGAGACCCCGGGTCTCGTGGTCAGTCAGGAACCAGGGCCCGGCGAAGAGGTCCCTGTGGGTTCTTTTGTGAACTTGGTCATTACTCGGCCCCAGGTCTTCGACGAAGAGGAAGTATTCGGGCTTTTCGAGCGAGACCTGCCGCAGTATCCGGTAGAGGTTGAACTGACGTTGGAGTTGCAGTCGGCAGAGGAAGGTCGAGAGGTGATTCTCTCCATGCTTCACCCCGGACAACGGTTTTCAGCCCCGTACGTTGGTCCTGAGAACGCTTCCCTGGTGCTGTTTCGCAACGGCCAGGAGATCTTCAGAACCATCATCCGGGGAGAGTAGCGCCGTCGAGCCCTTGTCAGCTCACGGGGGCTGAGACTATACTACCGGTTAGCAGGCGAGCGTCGTATAATGGCATTACCCCAGCTTCCCAAGCTGGTGACGAGGGTTCGATTCCCTTCGCTCGCTTATTCGCCGGTAGACACCTGGCTACGAGTCGGTGCGACCTTTCTCTTGTTCATGCTCGTTTTCCTCTTTTTTCTCATAGAGGTAGCGCTTTACCTTGTTGGTGGGTGTCTTTTCGAAAGGTTCTCTCTGCTCATCTACCGACTTGATCCGGGAAAAGCTGCTGAGTCTCTGATTTGCTCGGTCACGAATGTCGGACAGAAATTCGCCCACTGCGTCGCGCGCCGAACCTGCGGCATCTTTTACGTTTTCCCCCAGGTGATCGATATGTTCCCGTACCGCGTCGTAGTTGAGATGGATCAGTGCCTGCAGCTGTCCTTCGTTGGAGTAAACAAGAGACTCCTCTACAAACTCGAAGCTGTTGATCACGCTCTCGATCGCCTCCGGATAGATGTTCTCGCCACTCGGTCCTACAATGACGTTCTTTGACCGGCCCTTGATATAGAGCCTGCCCTTCGTGTCTACTACCCCCAGGTCGCCGGTGTGGAACCAGCCCTCACCGTCAATCACCGTGGCTGTGCGCTGCGGGTCACGGTAGTAGCCCTGCATAACGATCGGACCACGGACAAGAATTTCACCCTCCTCATGGTCGGGGTCGCTGTCGTCTATTCGAACTTCAATGCCTTCAATCGGGCAACCGGTGGAGCGAAACTGCTGCTGCTTCGCATTGGCGCCGGCAATCAGCGGAGCGGTCTCGGTGAGGCCGTACCCCACACAGTAGGGGAAGCGTGCCTCCTTGAGAAACTGTTCAACCTCTGCAGCAAGTGCCGCACCGCCAATACCAAAGAAATAGAGTCGCCCGCCAAACGTCTTTCGGAGACGGCTGCCGGCGATCCGGTTAAGCAGCTTTCTTCCCAGGGTTCGCTGGTAGAGCCACCGAGTGAGGGGCTTCTTCATCAGGGAGGGCAGAACGCTCTGCCGGTAGATTTTCTCAATAAGAAGCGGGACCGAGAGCATAAGATGAGGCCGGACCTTCTCAAGTGCCGGCATGAGGACGGTGGCAGAGGGAGGGCGACGCAGGTAGTAGATGCTTGCACCCATGGAAACGGGGACCAGAAACCCGATCGAGCACTCGTACGTATGGGCAAGCGGAAGGATAGAGATCATTGCATCGCCTGGCTTGATCCCCGGGATGTCGGCCGCGCGCACTACATCAAACGTGATGTTCCGGTTGGAGAGCATCACTCCTTTCGAGTGGCCGGTGGTCCCCGAGGTATAGATTATTGCGGCCAGATCGTCTGCGGCACCGTCGTGGCGGTTCGCCTCATCAGGTTGCGGGAGGGTTGAGCGGTCCTCCGGAACCGGCAGCTCGTCGAGCTTGTAGATCTCCGGAGCCCTTCTCCCCCGCTGTGCGTCAAGCTTCGTGGAGAGCTTGTGTGAGACAAAGATCGCACGGACTTCTGCGTGCGCAAGAATACGTGAAATATCCTCCGACGGAAACTCCGGGAGGATCGGGACCGTGACTGCGCCCATTCGGTTTATAGCAAGATAGGCAATCCCCCAGCTCGGTTTGTTCTCACTGATTATGGCAATCCGGTCACCAGGCTTCACCCCATCGGCCGTCAACCGTGCCGCAAGCGCATCCACAGTCGCCGCAAACTCAGCGTAGGTGAACGCCTCTTCTCCGGCATACCCAAGCGCCGGAACCTCAGGGTGTCTGATGTAACGGGAGAACAGAAGATCGCTTACAAGTGTAGGGATACTCATGGACTTCCAACATACGTCCCCCGGCTTCCCCTTGTATACCCCTCAGCTGTTTGTTCTACCCCAGATCTCCCGCCTCAATAAGTGCTTTCGCCTGAGATATGCACACTTTTGCAGCATCATCTGAGCTGTCGAAAAGATGGGGACTCACATCCGCAGGAGCAGCTACGCTGATCTCAGTTCCTGACGAGTCGGTAATGGTGGCGACCTCAAAAACCCATTTGCCTGGCTGGCCATCGGCCTCATGAACGTTGGGAGTAATGGTGTATCCCTTGTACTCGAATGGTTCCATGATCGTTCCCGCTCCTCGTGGCAATGATAGCGCACTTTCCGCTATTGTTCAGCAGTCTGGTCAAAGACGCTCGATTTCTGCTGGGACTCTGTCGCGGCAAACGCAATCATATTCACAATCTCGCGAACCGTCGATCCGAGCTGCAGCACCTGCACCGGCTTTCGCATACCCATAAGAACCGGGCCAATAAGCTCCGCGCCACCGAGCTCACCGAGGAGCTTGTAGGCTACATTCCCGGCACTGAGATTCGGGAAGATGAGGGTGTTGACCCGGT
The DNA here is from genome assembly GCA_964599075.1 of uncultured Spirochaetaceae bacterium. GTDB lineage: Bacteria > Spirochaetota > Spirochaetia > DSM-27196 > SLST01 > SLST01. The sequence continues at coordinate 26,381 of CAZREG010000019.1, forward strand.
GGTTGGCAAGGGTGCTGAACGGGTAGAGCTCACGCAGGAGATCCTGGTCCAGGGCGATGTTGGCCTGGACCTCTCCATCAATGATGAGGTCGGGGTAGCGGGAGCGCGCAAGCTCGACGGCTCGTCTGCACCGATCGGCCTCCTCGCTGCGTGTTGATCCAAAGTTGCTGTGAGAGACTACCGCCACAATCGGTTCCATATTGAAGTAGCGGACGGTGGCGGCGGTGAGCCCGACGATCTGAGCAAGCTCAGCGGCGGTGGGCTCAAGGTTTACGGTGGTGTCTGCGAAGAAGAAGACGCCGCGATGGGTCTGCACAATGTAGGCTCCTGCAACCCGCTCGGTAGAGTCGCCGGTTCCGATCACCTCGAGCGCCGGACGGATGATACGTGGATACTGCCTGGTGCGGCCGCTCACAAATGCATCTGCATCCCCGGTTTCCACCATGAGCGCACCGTAGTAGTTGCGGTCGGAGGCGAGCCTTGTCGCATCCTGGCGGGTCACTCCGCGGCGTTGTCGTTTGCGGTACAGCAGGTCTGCATAGTGCTGCACACTGGAGTCGTGGTCTCGCGGGTTGATGATAGTCGCCCCGCGCAGAGAATCAAGCTCGTGGGAGACGATCATCTGCGTGATCGTCTCCCGGTCGCCGAGCAGTATCGGCTTTGCTATACCCTGGTCGCAAACCACCTGAGCAGCCTTGAGAACGTTGTAGTCGTCCGCCTCTGCAAGCACGACCCGTCGTACGTCTCGTCGCGCCCGGCTGATGACACCGGTAATGAGCTTCTGCCCAATACCCACGCGCTCGAGCAGCTCGGCCTCATAGTAGTCCCACGCCTCGATCTTTCTGCGTGCAACTCCCGACTCCATTGCGGCCCGGGCCACCGCAGGTGCGATCCGGGTCAACAGTCGTGGATCAAGAGGTTTGGGAATCAGATACTCCGGGCCAAAGCTCAAGCCACTGTCTGAATAGGCACGCGCCACGCCCTCAGGTACCGGTTCACGGGCGAGCCTCGCCAGCGCCACGGTGGCCGCAATTTTCATCTCTTCATTGATCTGCGTCGCCCCCACGTCCAGTGCGCCGCGAAATATGTAGGGAAAGCCGAGTACGTTGTTCACCTGGTTTGGGTGATCGGATCGTCCGGTGGCAATAATGGCATCCGGGCGCGCCGCTCGGGCGCGTTCGTAGCTGATCTCAGGATCAGGATTTGCAAGGACAAAGAGAATCGGCTTGTCGGCCATCACGGCCAGATCCTCTTCGCTCAGGATGTTCCCGGCACTGAGCCCTACCAGCATGTCTGCGCCGGTGAGTGCCTCGCGCAACGTTCGGATCCGTCGGTCGGTGGCGAACTCTGCGATAGGATTGGCAGGGTCTCGCTCCCCGGCACGGACAACCCCGTCCACGTCCACAACGGTGATTGCCTCTCGTCGGATGCCGAGCGTGGTGTAGAACCGGGCAGTGGCTATTCCTGCTGCACCGCCGCCAAGGAGGACCATCTGCATCTGGTCCAGCTCGCGGCCGGTGAGCTCGGCCGCGTTGATAAGGGCTGCAGCGGAGATAATGGCTGTTCCGTGCTGGTCGTCGTGCATAACGGGAACGGTGCAGCGCTCGCGGAGCCTGTCCTCAATCTCAAAGCACTCCGGGGCCTTGATGTCTTCCAGGTTGAAGCCCCCGAACCCCGGTTCCAGTCGCGCCACGGTCTCTATGAAGTCATCCGGAGAGGCTGCATCGATCTCCAGGTCAAAGACGTCTATCCCTGCAAACCGCTTGAACAGAACTCCCTTACCCTCCATCACCGGCTTGCTCGCAGTGGGGCCAATGTTGCCCAGGCCCAGGACGGCGGTGCCGTTGCTGACAACCGCCACCAGGTTTCCTTTGGCCGTATAGTTGTACGCAAGGTTGGGATCCCGTTCTATCGCGCGGCACGGTTCCGCGACTCCGGGAGAGTAGGCGAGTGAGAGGTCGTACTGCGTGGACAGTGGCTTGGTCGGACGGACCTCCACCTTTCCCGGCTGTGGTTTCTCATGGTAGGCAAGCGCGTCGGCCGCGCTGATTTTCCTGCTTCCGGAATTGGACATGGCTCATTGTACGTGCCGTTGCGCTCCCTTGCCAGCCGGTGTCCAATGTGAGAACCTTTCGAGAAACTGCTTCCGGAGAAATGCATGCAATCAGACGACTTCCGTGGTCTTGTCCTACGAAATACGCTTACAAACCGGATGGAGCTCTTCAGTCCCAGAAAGACGGGTGAGGTCCGGATGTTTACCTGTGGCCCCAGCGTCTATCGCCGTCCCCACATTGGTAACTACCGCACGTTCCTGTACGAGGACATTGTTGTTCGCTACCTGGAGTATCTGGGCTACGAGGTGAAGCGAAGCATTAACTTCACGGATGTAGAGGACAAGACTATCTCAACTGCCGGTGACGAAGGCAAAGAGGTGATTCAAGTAACAACGCCGGTGATAGAGACGTTCCTGCGGGAGGCGGAGCTGCTGGGCATCAAGCTGCCGGACACCATTCCCCGAAGCTCCACAAGTGTTGAAGAGGCGGTGGAGATCATCCAGACCCTCATCCTTAAAGGGCATGCCTACTGGCACGACGGAAACGTCTATTTTGATCCACTCACCTACGACGGATTTGGGGAAGTGTTTGGCCTGGACATGAGCCGCTGGCCCAAAAAGAAGGTGCGCTACAGCCAGGACACCTATCCCGGGCAGCGCTGGAACCTGGGTGATTTCATCCTCTGGCACGGTCAGGAGGACGACAGGCTTATCTACTGGGACACCGATATTGGTCGGGGTCGTCCTGCGTGGAACGTCCAGGATCCGGCGATGATCATGCAGACGCTTGGGTCCGAACTCGATATCCACTGTGGGGGCATTGACAACCTCTGGCGCCACCACGATTACAACCGTGCGGTGATGGAGAGTGCGAGTGGAACGGAGTTCTGTCGCTACTGGCTTCACGGAGAGCACTTGATCGTTGACGGGGAGAAGATGAGCAAGAGCAAGGGCAACGTCATATATCCTGAGGACCTGGTCGAACGCGGTTGCAATGGGCAGCACATTCGGTTCATGCTCATCTACGGACACTACCGCGACCGGCTCAACGTGACCGAACAGTTTATGGAGCAGCGCTGTACCCAGATTGGGGAGCTTCAGGACCATGTCTCTCATCTGCTGTCCCGCACCGGTGAGAGTGCGGAGTTGACCCCACGTCTTGAGCAGGCGGCCCACGAGATTGTGCCGCTTTTCGAGCACGCCATGAACAACGACCTGCACGTGCAGGGCGCAATTGACGAGGTGAAAGGCGTGGTGGACGAGCTTCACAAACTCTCCGCCGGGAAAGCACTTCCGGAATCGGTTCGAAGAACGGCAGAAGAGGGACTGAAGAAGATTGACACGGTGCTGAGGGTGATTTTCTCGCGGGAGTAGGCGTATGAGTACAGCACGAGAGGGACTCCATACTGCTTCCCGTCGCCGGCACGAGAGCGTGAAACGGACGCTGCGTGCGGAAGTCCAGTCCATCCTTGAGTCAGCTTTCAAGATGGATTTTAATACGATCGAGAAGGTGCTAGATAGCTACTTCTCCGAGCGATTCCTTCCCGGTTGGTATTTCCACAGCAACAGCGCCGGTGAGATCGCAAACCATGTCTTTGTGATTACCCAGCTGCTGAATGCGACAACTGAGTATCTGCAGCAGGTTTCGAATGACGGCACCACAATAACCTACTTCATCAACGTCGGTCGTGATTCGCCGGGGCGCCTAGCAAAGATCGTCCAGGAGAATCTTGACATCGATCTGACCGGACTCGACGACGTCAAGACACGCTCCGGAATCCGGATCGTCACCATTGAGAAGGGAGGCCGGGAGCCCTTTGCCTTCTCTGCGGATGAACAGCAGGAGAAAAGCCGCCTGTGTGCGGATGTCCGCTACTATGCCCAGAAGAAGGGACACGAGTATGGCGAGCAGTTTCTCGCAAGTCTCCCCCAGAACTACCTTCACGAGGAGCTCAACAGTGTCTCTGTTCCGATGCGGATCATCCGTCATCTCGATATCTACGAGGCGGTCCAACAGTCAAGGAAGACGTTCGTCACCAGCGAGGAGACTACCGGTGAGCGTCACGACCAGTCTGAACGACTCCTGACGAATGAGGTTCGCATAGTGGTCGCCGCGCCTGAGACGACCAACGGGTTCGTTATAGACGCCCTGCGCAGGATCCGTGAGGCGGGCGTCAATTTACGACGTACCTACTTCGATCGGTTCGAGGGTGCTCCCGACGTTCCGTGTGTGGGTGTCCTTTCAGCCTACGTAGATCCAAGCGTAGACCGCGATTCCCTGATCGAAACTCTCCGGGAGACCGCCTGGACAACGGTCCCGGCCGACAATCGGCTCCTTCTGGGTCGGCTGGAGTCCCTGCTGCGCAGGGTGAGCATTGGCGCCGCAGCAAAGGAGCAGAGGCTCGAGGCTATGCACGAGCTACGCAAGCTTGCCGAAGCTGATCTTGCCACGCAGACCGATGACTCGAAGAGCATTCTCATTCTCAACGCGCTTTCCGGGTTCTTTGATGCGCTGGATTTCCTTGAGCTCGGCTCTGCACCCGATCTTGTGCTACGCCTGTTGGGATTCGAGGCGTTTGAGGAGTTCTGGGTGAAGCGCGTGCTTGGAAGTGATGTACGCAATACCGAGGGTTTTCGCACGCGACACTCGAGTATCCGCGGCACCGCGAAGGGTGGCCTGCGTATCGATAATATAGTTGAGTTCTCAGAGGTCTCCGGCCTCGCATTTCTCATGACGTGGAAGTGTGCGCGTGCCAAGATCCTCTTTGGCGGAGCAAAGGGCGGTCTACGCCTGAATCCGAGAGACTATCGAAACCGCACAATTGACTTCTTTGATTCACTCTCCAACCTTGGCCGATCGCTCTTTCTGGTTACCGGTCCCTCACGCGATGTTCCGGCCGGTGACGTAGGCTGCGGTGAGACTGAGATCAGCCACATATTTGAGGGCTTCAAGTCCGCGCTCAGCGACCTGGCGAAGATGGCGTACGGTCTGAAACACGGGGTGGCGCTCTTTGACAATAAGACGGTCTCCATCAGCGGCGCACGACAGATTCTCGAGCAGCACTTTGACATCGATCTGCATGACCGACGGGCACTGCGCGAGCTCGTGGAGAATGAGGAGTATCTTGAGCTTGTCGCCGCGGCGCAGATCACCGGAAAGACCGTGCGAGGGCTCGAAGCACGGCGCGGTGCCACCGGTCGCGGGCTGGTGTTCGCAATTCTTGCAACCGTAACAAACGAGCTGTTTGCCGGCAGATGGGAACCAAGCCGGGACCTCACCGCCGAGGAGCGTGCGCTGCTCGAGCAGTGCGCAGCGCTCACCGAGCAGACGGTGCGCGAGAACAACGGATACAGCAAACTCACCGACGAAGAGTGGCACCGCCTGTCCGCCGAAGTTTTCCCCGCACTGATGAAGGGAAAGCGCGTGGTGGTGCAGGGCGCCGGAAAGGTCGGCGGCTCTGCGATGGTCGAGCTCGACCGGCTGGGCGCGCGGATTATTGCGGTCGCAGATGGCGAGGGGGCAGTCATTGGGGAGGCGGGTCTTGACGTATCGGAGCTGCTGGCGAAGGCACGGGCGACGGGGACGGTGACCGGTTCGACTACCCGTGTCGACCGGTTGATTACCGGTGCGGCGAACGGTGCGGCAGTCCTCGAGCTATCGGCAGACATTCTGGTCCTTGGAGCGCTGGAGAACGCGGTCACCTCAGCGAACGTCTCACGACTTGCTACACGAATCGTGGCATGCGGGAGCAACGGGCCGCTTACGCCGGCTGCTGAGCGATACCTCGCCACCACCGAGACCTCGGTGATCTACGACTTCGCTGCGAACTCCGGAGGTGTTATTGCCTCATACTTCGAGTGGCTCAGCAACATCTACGAGCGCAGACGGTACGAGTCTGAGGTTATTCGGGGAGAACCGTTCAGCCCGGAATCGATTGTGCGCTATGTCATGCCGGATTATTCTCAGCGCATCTACGACATCCTTGCTCAGCCCACGACCGAAGCGTGGAACGCGTTACTTCGAGACATGATGTTCACTACCATCAACGAAGACTATGAGTTTGCCACTGCGCATGGGATCACCTTGAAGGCAGCCGGTTTTTCGAATGCGATCCTGCGAACGCTCGCAGCTGCAGTCGCGATTGATCCTGCCCTGGCGGACACCGCAACGGCGCTTCCCCCTCGGACGCGACAGATGCTCGCGGGGTTTCTCCGGCATCCGGAAATCGCGCTCTACACTGAGGAGGCGGAGGCGCTTGTTGCAAAGATCGCACCTGAGTGACCCGATGTGGCCTATCAGGGCATACCGGAACAACGGCATCTGCCGCTGTGATACTGATGTAGTATACTCACCAATAGAGTCCTGTATGAGAACACGTGAAGCGTATGTAATGAAGTAAGATGTGCGATCCGGTGCGCACGATATTCACCGGAGAGTTACCCCGATACCGGTGCGAAGTGTGCCGAGTATCGGTTTTCTAAAGGAGGACGTATGAAACGTCTATTGATTTTCCTGGCGATATTCGCCATGATCCTCGCACCAATGGCATTTGCGGGAGGGGAGCAGGAAGCGGCTGGCTCCGCTGAGGAGGGCGACGGGGTCGGCCTCCACGTATTCCACTTCAAAGTCACATGGATTGATTCGTGGAACGCGGCAACCGACCGCTACGTCAATGAGGTCAATCCCGACGTGGCGTTCAACAACGAGATCCGTGGTGGCGGCGCGCAATGGATGACCATTCTCCGCAGTAAGTTTGCTGCCAATGCTGCTCCGGATATCTTCGTCGTAGAAGGCACCGGGCAGGCCGAGCAGTTCTCGGACTTCCTGACCGATCTGTCTGACGAGCCATGGGTTGACCGTGCGCTCCCATTTGCAGTCGAAGGCATGACCATTGACGGTACCGTCTATGGAATGCCGATGGGTCTTGAGTCGTACGGATACATCTACAACAAGGATATCTTTGACGAGGTTGGTATCACCGAGCTTCCCCAGACGATCGGCGAGCTCGAAGAGGTCGCACAGACTCTCCAAGACGCCGGCTACACTCCCTGGAGTACTGGATTTGGTGAATGGTGGGTCATGGGATTGCATCTGATGAACCTTGCCTTTGCCCATCAGGAAAACCCTCAGGCGTTCATTGACGGCCTGAACGGTGGCACGGAAACGATGTCGGGCAACGAACGGTTCGTGCAGCTCCAGGAGCTGATTGATCTCAACGTTCGTTACGGCGAGGGCAATCCGCTTACCACCGACAATAGACGTCAGACACAGGACATCCTCAATGAGGACGCGGTCATGATTCAACAGGGCGTATGGCGGGAGATTACACTGCTTGATGCAGACCCGGAAACCAACTGGGGTATGATGCCGATTCCGTTCAGTGACGATCCGAATGATACCCGTATGCCCACCGGTGTGCCGTTCTACTGGATTGTGAACGGCAGTTCCAGTGAACGAGAGCAGGAAGTTGCTCGTGATTTCCTCAACTGGCTCGTGACTCCCGACGGAACCGCTCAGGATCTGTTCAGTGAGTTCAACTTCATCCCTGCCTATGGAGACATTGAAGTGGAAACGCTGGGACCGATCAGCCAGGACGGACTCACAGCTGCGGCTGCGGACATGACCGTGCCCTGGATGTTCGGGCAGTTTCCTGATGGAATGCCGCAGGAGTTTGCCGACGGCGTACAGGCCTACATTGCCGGCCAGGTCACATGGGACGAGGCTCTTGAAGAGTTCGATCGTCAGTGGCAACGCCTTAAGTAGCAGGAGTAGAGTGTGGGGTGGCAGGCAGCCACCCCGCATCATGCCGGCCGGGGATGACCCTGGCCGTGTTTTGTATTCAGCCGAAAGGAGGTATTCCGCATGGTAAAGGACCCCAGGCGTGAAGCATTGACCGATGCGCTGTTCCTTGGCCCCGCAATCTTGTTTTTCGCGATCATCGTCGTGGGATCGTTCATTCTTGGAATCTATTACGCGTTCACTGACTGGAACGGGATCAGCCTGTCGTCCAACTGGGTCGGATGGGAAAACTTCCGGACAATCTTCACAGATGACCGACAGGTGGGATACTCGGCGGTCTTCACCCTGCGGCTAACCCTTACCGCCGTAGTCCTGTCAAACGTGCTTGGGTTGGGACTCGCGCTTCTGGTTACCCGGGCAATCAAGTTAGCGAATGGCTTCCGTGCCGTTTTTTTCCTTCCCAACGTGATTGGCGGGATCATACTTGGCTTTATCTGGCGCTTCATTTTTACCAGTGCATTTCCTGCCCTCGGGGATCTGACCGGATGGGGGTTTTTCGAGCTGCCCTGGCTTGGGGATGCATTTACCGGCTTCTGGGCGATCATCATTGTCTTCACCTGGCGGACCACCGGGTATCTGATGGTCATATACATTGCCGCGATCATGGCGATAGATGACGCGCTTATTGAATCGGCTCAGATAGATGGTGCCTCTGGTATGCAAATGTTCCTCAAGATCACTCTTCCGCTGATCGCGCCTGCGGTCACGATCTGTCTGTTCCTTATGCTTTCGTGGGCCACCAAGATCTTTGATGTCATATTCTCACTGACGCGCGGAGGCCCTTTTGGTGCGACTGAGGCCTTTGCACTCAACATCTATTTCGAGGCGTTCCAAGCCAACAACTATGGCCTTGGGTCTGCAAAAGCCGTCCTGTTTTTCCTGGTCGTGGGTGTAGTGACACTCATCCAGGTCACGCTCACCAAGCGTCTGGAGATAGATTCATGAGCGGATCAATGAATCGTGACACCCAAATACGGACCGTACTGCTTACTCTGCTCGCGACCTTTGGGGCAGTTCTTTTCCTTGGTCCCTTCTATTTTGTCGTTATTAATTCAGTCAAGGACTACGGTGACATTCTCCGAAATGCAGCAGCACTGCCGACTTCAATCGAGCTTGAAAACTACGTTATTGGCTACCAGATCTCGAACTTCCTCAGGGCTTTCCTGAACTCCCTTTACATCACGAGTATCAGCCTTGTGTTCATGGTGTTTGTGGGGGCAACCGCGGCGTGGCGAATGGTGCGACGACCGCATAAGTTCAGCAAGATTCTCTTTGGACTCTTTGTTGTTGCCATGGTCATTCCGTTCCAGTCAGTCATGATCCCTCTCATGCGTATCGTTCAGGTATTCAATCTGCTCAACAGCCGCAACGGACTGATCGTCATTTACCTTGGGCTCGGGATGCCATTCACGGTCTTTCTCCTTCATGGCTTTGCCAGATCGGTCCCACTGGAATTAGAGGAATCCGCCTATCTCGACGGTGCAAGCACCGTTCGCATTTTTGTGTCCATTGTGCTGCCGCTGCTCAAATCTATGCTCGCCACCGTCACTATCCTCCAGGCGTTCTGGATCTGGAATGACTTCCTTTTGCCATTACTTATTCTTTTTGATAATCGGTTGCAGACCATACCGATCGCAATATTCGGGTTCTTTGGCCAGTATACCGACCAGTGGGACTACGCTCTCGCGACGCTTGTCATGGGGATAGCGCCCATCGTGACCTTCTTTATATTCATGCAGCGATTCATCATTCGGGGTGTTATTGCCGGATCACTGAAGGGGTAAACGGTTCCCGGTTCATTGACCAACACGCTTGTCAATACAGTAAATCTGCTTGAATACTATACATCTGTATAGTAGAATGTTTCTGTATGGCACAGGCAACACTGGGGCTCAAGCGGGCCGTTGATCTCACTACCGCACGTTCAGGCGGTGACCCCTGGTCGTTTGAGTCGCTTCGGGGTAGGCTCACCGAGCTTGTGGGGGCTGCCGACTCGGCAAACATCAGTATGGCAGCTCGGCTCATTGTTTCAGTCCAGCAATCTGGTTTGCTTGCGGCCTGGATAGCAACCCACAGGGATGTCTTTTTTCCGCCGGATATGGCCGCTGCCGGTGTTGATCTCACAGCTCTTCCTGTTGTCTGGGCACTCGAAAACGGGGAGAACGCTCGGCAGAAGAGTCGGACGGCGAAAACCAACACGCTTGTTGATACAATACGGGCAGATCGTGCTGCGCGCAGTGCCGAGCGCCTTATCCGCACGGGTGCCTTCGGTATCGTTGTTATTGATCTGTCACGTAGCATGGTGCTTACGCCTGCCGCTCAGGGACGGCTGCTCCGGCTTACCGGGCAGCAGCGCACGCTGGTGCTCATTCTCAGGAGGATACGCGAAGACGATAACTACGCTGGATCACTGGTATCGGTGCGGGGAGAGAGCTCGCGGGAGCGGGTAAGTCCCGGCCGGTTTCGCTGTACGATTACAAACACCAAGGACAAACGGGAGGGGCCTGGGTGGACAATGAGCGAGGAGTTCAATGGTCCGCCTGGCCTCTATTAGCCTGCCGCGAATTGACCTGCAGATCGTTGCTCAACGCCACCCTGAATGGAAAGAGCTTCCGGCGGGAGTGGTCAGTGAAGAGAAGCCCCTTGGCCGTGTCCTGGAGGTCAATCGTGCCGGCCGAGCGCAGGGGGTGCAGCCGGGCATGCGTTACGCATCTGCTCTTACCATCTGTCCACAGCTGCGCGTAGGAGTAGTGAACGAACAGGAGCGGGAGGAGCTTGCCGCACGGGTTATATCGGTGTTGAAGGGTTACTCACCAGATGTCGAGCAGGCAGCGCATGATTCAGGTCTGTTCTGGCTCAACGCAGGCGGGATGCATCGGCTCTACAAGAGCCTTGCCAAATGGGCCGGCTCGGTGGAACTGGCAATGGAGCGGCAGGGACTTGTCGCCAGTGTTGCGGTAGGATTCTCCCGCTTTGGAACGTATGCTGCGGCGAAGGTCAAACGTGCGATCACGGTCTTTGAGACTGAGGACCAGGAGCGGGCTGCCGCCCTGCGCGCACCCGTTGGCGTGCTTCCCCTCGATCACGAGGTGCTCGCGCGGCTTCACCAGCTCGGGATAATGACCATTCGTGAGTTCTGCCGCTTCTCCCCGGGAGCGCTTCGGCGGCGGTTTGGGCGCGATGTAGAAGAGATGCAGCGCTTTGCCAGCGGTGCCGACCGGATGCCGGTTCGCTCTCCTGACGAGCGTGCTCCGCTTCGCCGTGAGATCCGGCTGCTCTATCCCGAGGGTAACCGGGAGGCGATCGGTCACCACCTCTGTGGAATGGCCCGGGAGCTCGCCTCTCAGGCGTTCAGCAGGCAGGAGCTTGTCAGTGAGCTCTTCTTCGAGCTCTGTCCTGAGCAGTGGCCCGGCCGGGATGAGCCGTGCATGAGCGAGCGTATTCAAACCACCCGGCCAACCGTTGACACAGCTCGGCTTGAGCGGTTGATCACGCTTCGCCTGGAGGCTATCGCTCTAGGTACACCGGTGGTGCGCCTGAGCATGCATGCGGAGTCGATTGCCACCGATCGTGAGCAGAGCGAGCTTTTCGCTCTCGAGCATTCCCCTGAGTTTCAAAAAGCCGAGCAGGCGCTGGCTGACATTGCTGCGGAGCTGGGTCAGGAATCGGTCTGTATGGCTCGGTTGGAGGATTCCCATCTACCGGAGTGCACCTTCTCATGGCGCAAGATACTTCGCATTCGTCCGCGTCTTGTGGAAAGCCAGTTCGCGGTAGCGGCCAAGGAGGGTAATCATGAGCTCCGGCCGTCCATTGCCGCCGTGCTTGTGCGGCGGATGCTCGCAGAGCCCGTAGCTCTTGGCAAGCTTCCGCAGGAGTATCACACTACTCGGCTTGGTGGTCCCTACGAGCTCTCAGGTGGCTGGTGGGATGAGCCGTACGAGCGGGAGTACTACTACCTTACCGATCGAACCGGGCGATTGCTCTGGATTTACTACGATCGGCCTTCTCAGCGCTGGATGGTGCAGGGGGTTGTAGAATGAGCTACGTCCCGCTCTGGGTAAAAAGCAACTACAGTTTTCTTGAGGCGGCGAGTCATCCGGATGAGCTTGTGGAGCAGGCGGCAGCATTCCAGCTTCCGGGTACCGCACTCACCGATCGAGACGGGGTTTATGGAATTGTAAAAGCACATACTGCCGCCGTGGACAGCGGGAGAAAGCTCATTGTGGGCTCTGAGCTTACCGTACACTTTTCTGCTGATTACACCGCACGTGTGCTGCTTCTGGCTACCAGTCGAGAAGGATACGCCACGCTCTGCGGGCTCATCAGCACGGGCCGTATGGCAAATCCGAAGGGAGAGAGTTCCGTGCGTGCAGATCAGCTTCCCGACGCATCCGATCTTATTGCGCTCTGGCCTGGAGCCGTGCAGCGCCGCGGACTGCTCTACGGGGAGCAGACAGCAGCAGAGCGCCTGGCGGTGGAGCAGCTCAGCGAGCGCTTTGCCGGCTCTTTTTACCTTGTTGATTCGCGACATGGAGAGCCTGGCGACCGGGCACGCACTGTGCGGTTTGAGCGGCTTGGGAAGCGGTTGGGCGTTCCGATTGTGGCTGCGACGGAAGTTCGCTACCACAGCCCTGAGCGTCGGCGATTATTCGACGTCATGACCTGTATTCGTCACGGAACAACGCTGTATGCAGCAGGGACGCTCCTTTCCCCAACGGCCGGGCACACGTTGCTCGACCGCGAGACGTTTTCAGCGCTCTACACCGATGCCCCTGATCGAGTGCTGCGAACGCTTGAGATTGCAGAACGTTGCGAGTTCTCACTCGCTCAAATTGACTACCGTTACCCGACTGAACGGGTTCCACACGGCTACACCACCGGTGAGTGGCTCTGGGAGCTCACCTTTGCCGGTGCCCGCACACGCTACGGGGGCACTATTCCGGCGGACGTACGCAGTCAGCTCCAGCGAGAGCTCGAGGTGATCGATGATCTCGAGTACGCCGGTTACTTTCTGACCATGTGGGAGATTGTCGAGTACTGCAGGCGGAAGGGTATCCTTGCTCAGGGACGCGGCTCGGCGGCGAACTCTTCGGTGTGTTACTGTCTTGGGATCACGGCAGTAGATCCGGTGCGGATGGATCTGCTCTTTGAGCGATTCCTGAGCAGGGAGCGGGCCGAGCCTCCCGATATCGACCTGGACATAGAACACCGCCGTCGTGAGGAAGTGATTCAATACATGTATGAGAAATACGGTCGCGAGCGGGCTGCCATGGTTGCCAACGTCATACGCTATCGAGTGAAGAGCGCCATCCGGGACATCGGTAAGGTACTCGAGTTCCCGCTCACCGCTCTTGATCGCATGGCGAAGCTCGCCTCGAGCCGTGACAGCAATCTGGACGAGGTGCTCGACAGTTCCGGAGTGAACGAGCGGGTCAAGTCTCTCTTTAGTGACCTTGTGGGAGAACTCCTGGATGCGCCGCGTCACCTCTCCATCCATCCCGGTGGGTTCCTGCTTGGCAGCGAGCCGGTGCATCGGCTTGTGCCTGTTGAGAACGCCACCATGCCCGATCGCACCGTCATTCAGTGGGACAAGTACGACGTTGAGGCTATGAACCTCTTTAAGATCGATCTTCTGGGCCTGGGAGCGCTTACACATCTTGACTATTGCTTCCGGCTCCTGAAGCAGCACCGCGCTGTGGACCTCTCAATGGCCACCATTCCGCACGATGATCCTGCGGTGTTCCGCATGATTCGCAAAGGCGACACGCTTGGTGTTTTCCAGCTGGAGAGCCGGGCTCAGATGGCTATGTTGCCCCGACTCCAACCGCGGATCTGGTACGATATTGTCATTGAGGTGAGCATTGTTCGCCCGGGGCCGATCACCGGCGGCATGGTGCATCCCTACCTCCGAAGACGCACTGGAGAAGAGGATGTGGCTTACCCTCATCCAGCGCTCGAGCCTGTTCTTAAAAAGACACTCGGTATACCGATTTTTCAGGAGCAGGTGATGAAGCTAGCGATAGTCGCTGCAGACTACAGCCCCGGGGAGGCGGATCAGTTGCGCCGGGATATGGCTGCGTGGCGTCACAGCGGACGGATTGAGAAGCACCACGAGCGGCTTGTCGGCCGGATGGTGTCGAAGGGCATAGAGGAAGTGTTTGCAGAGGCGGTCTTCCAGCAGATCCGTGGCTTTGGCGAGTACGGGTTTCCGGAAAGTCACGCGGCAAGCTTCGCTCTTATCGCCTACGGCACCGCCTGGATGCGTGCGCACTATCCGGCGGAGTTCACCTGTGGGCTGCTCAACGCCTGGCCCATGGGTTTCTACTCTCCGGCATCCATTGTTGAAGATGCAAAGCGGCACGGGACCCAGGTGCGCTCGGTTGATGTGCTGGCAAGCGACTGGGACTGTACGCTCGAGCCTGTTGAGTCCGCCTCTCACCGCTCCGGCTTCCGAACCAAAAGATCCCCGGCTCTACCGCCCCCCGGCAGCAGTGAAACAGCCGGCGATTCGCAAACCTTCGCCGTGAGGATGGGCTTACGATTTCTGCGGGGCATCAGTGAGGCAGAGTACCGCCGCATCGTACGCGCTCGGCGGGGATTCTCTGCGGCTTCAAATGCACCCACCACTGCGTTTGCCCGCTTCTGCGATCGGGCCCGGCTCCCGGAGGACCTTCTGGTCTCGCTCGCCCGGGCTGGGGCCTTTGAGTCTCTTGGTCTCTCCCGTCGTCAGGCGCTCTGGGAGGTATCAGGAACTACACTGCGCCGCCAGGCGGCCGGTGAGAGGCGTCCGGAACAGAGGGTAGACACGCAAGAGCTCCCGGATGCGTCGACTCATGGTGGACGATCGCTGGAGTATGTCTCCGCATCGTCCTCCGGCAGTCACCATGATGAGCGTTGTTCGTATGAGCTACTCGCTGTCTCGGAGGAGTTGCCCGATTTTGATCCTTTGAGTGACTTTGAGCTGGTGGCCTGGGACTACCACTCCTCGAGCCACAGTGTTGCCGCTCATCCACTGGAACCACACCGTCTGGCGCTCGCAGAGGCAGGGCATCCTAGTGCCCAGGAGATCTGGGAGACGGAAGACGGCAGCAGATTGAGCTATGTTGGTCTTGTCATCACGCGACAGCGGCCTTCGACCGCCGGAGGTACGATGTTCATTACGCTCGAGGATGAGACGGGGTTTGTGAACCTGGTTGTCTGGAAGCGTGTCTTTGAAGAGTACCGCCCAGTTTTGCTCACTGCAACTCTTCTGGGGGTCGAGGGACGCATTCAGGCAAAGGACGGGGTGGTGCACCTGGTTGTCGATCATTGTTTCAAACCGCAGCTTTCTCTGCAGGGTTTCCGTATCGAGAGTCGAAACTTCAGATGAT
>CAZREG010000020.1:0-41560 GCA_964599075.1 uncultured Spirochaetaceae bacterium
CGAGATCGTCGTAATCCTTGCTGAGAGAGAAACTCACACGGCCAGCGCCCGCGTCATCTACCGCGTGCTGACGACGGCCGGCAGTTTCATCGCCATGGGAATACGAGCCAATTGAATCTACGGCTGCGGGCCACGCACCGAAGAGTCCCAACAATGGAAAGCTGCACCACTTCACGGAACGCGACCCCCGAGCCAAGCACTCGCCTCCGTGGACGGTTACCCCGAACGACCCTCGGGAAAATCCGATCGGAGGGGCCAAACTGGTCGCACCGCCAGCAGCGCCGACTGCTCGTGCGCCCCGATATCGACGGCATTCCCAACCGACCGAGCAATGCCGTTGGCGTCGGTTCTGATGCAAGCGGGAACGCCGGTCTCATCTCGTCGCCACAGCGTGCGTACAATAAGATCACCGACGACGGGCTCAATGCGATTGCCCAGCGACCGGAGCGCATAGACACCGCATTCTTGTCCCGAACACTCTTCAGAACGACCTACTCGAACAGATTTCCACCATGGAACCCGATGCGTTTGAGCAGTTGGTTGTTGATCTGCTTGTGGCAATGGGCTCTCGCGCGCCCCGCGACCGCCCGCCAGAGGCAAGCGCGCGGTAACCGCCAGGGTGAGCGTGTGACCGATCAGGACGAGAAACGCCGATCGGTCCATCACCCCGGGGCTGCCAGATGTTGCCGGGCATGATAGACTCGCACTCACCGTGGGTACTGAGAATCAAGAGTTTTCTACCAGACAGGTTGGTTTGCTCACCACCGATGAGAGGCGTGAACAATTGACTGAGCTTCTCACTTCGGCAGGGATAGAGGCAACGGTGCTTTTGGACGAAGCTCTGGCGTCCGCATTCGAGGGGTGCCTCTGTGTTGACGCTGCCCTCTATCCGAACCCGAGAAGCTTTGCTCAGATGCTCGTACGCTACTCCTCTGCCCATCGCGGGCGGATTGCAATTGGTATTGTCTCAGATCTCGCTGAGCACCATCGCGTTCTCCGGGAGATCGTGCTCGTGAAGGCAAGCGCCGCCGTGGATCTGTGCCTGGAGGCGGCCATACCGCAGGAGCTTGCGCTTCATCTCCAGCGTTCGCAGATGCTGGCACAACGGGCGTTCGAGACAGACCCGCTCACTGGACTTGGCGACAGACGTGGCATGAGAGAGTACGTGAGTCGGACGCTGGCGCGAATCCCGGAGAACCGCAGTGCCGCGCTCTTTCTTCTTGATCTTGATCACTTTAAAGCTGTGAACGACACCTACGGACACAGTTCCGGAGACGAAATGCTGCGCCAGTGCGGCTACATTGTTCGCAACTTTGGGGCCGCCGGTGTTCGGGCGTTCCGCATAGGTGGTGATGAGATCGGCGGTGTGATCATTGAGTCCTCCCGGGCGGCCGTAGTAGAGACACTGGAGTCGCTCTGCCGGGCAATTGCTGCCGCACAGTTTCGCACGGCAGGCCACGAGCTGCGCATTACGGCCTCAATTGGATTCACCTTTCTGGTGGAAGGGCTCAACATTGAGGAAGCGTACCGCCAGGGAGATACCGCCATCTACGCCGCAAAAACCGCAGGACGTAACCGTGCGCAGCCATTTGACCTGTGCTGGGACCAGGCGGATGAGGACGCGGACGCGGCCGCCTTTAGTCACCTGGAGAATGTGACAAGACTCTGGACCGAACGGCTCTCAGAGACAATCCTCAGTGTAGCCCGGAAAGCGTTCGAAGCATCACGGGAGACTGCCGAGCGTGACGGCTTGACCGAGCTATACAATCGCAGATACTTCGACCGTCGCCTCTCAAGGGAGCTGCAGAACGCGGTTCGGGCAGATGGCGAGCCTTCAGAGCTCTCGCTGATCCTTCTGGACGTTGATAATTTCCACGATGTAAACATGGCCTACGGATATCCAACCGGAGACTACGCGCTGAAAGAGGTGGCTCGCGCCGTAGAGAATCACAGTCGGCTTACCGACTGGGTGGCCCGCTATGGAGGCGAGGAGTTCGTGATAGTCATGCCGGGCACGGACCGCGAAGAAGCAGCACTTGTTGCCGAGCGAATCCGCGCGGCAATCGAAGCCATGACGGTAGAGGGGTACGGCAAGCGGACTCTGTCTATCACCGTGAGCATGGGAGTCTCAGAACTCAGTGAGCTTGAGAACACAGATCGTGACGTTGACGCGATCGTGCAACAGGCAAGCGATCGTGTCATCGCAGCGAAACACGCTGGTAAGAACCGCGTCGTGTCACGAACAGTACCGGCTTGAAGCAGGGAGAACAATTCTGGCGTATAGCGTTTTCAAGATGTGGGTAAAAAGGAACTGGTTCGTCATCGGTCTATTCGTGGCTATTGCCGTCGGGCTGCTTCTTGCGCAACTGGATGCAGACCTTAACCCGGGAGGGTGGACGAACAGGATAATCGTAATTGCCCTCTTTTTCATCGCCGGCGTCAAGCTACCGACCGAGCGGATACTTCAAGATCTGACGAACTGGCGACTCCACTTGTTTATCCAGCTCTCTGTGTTCGTCGTGAGTCCGCTCTACTTTCTGACAGCCGGCTGGTTGTTTTCCGACGCGTTTGATGGTCAGCTGCTGGTCGGTTTTTACGCTCTTGCAGTTCTTCCCACCACTATCTCCACGGGGGTCGTCCTCACGCAGAGTTCCGGAGGAAACGGCGTAGCGGCGCTGTTCAACGCAGCGCTGGCAAACGTAGCAGGCATTATTGTCTCACCGCTACTCCTCTCTCTGCTTCTCTCCAGTTCCGGCCGCGCTCTTCCAGCTGATGAGCTGGCAGGTGTTCTCAGGAGCCTCGCTCTCAACATGTTGCTCCCCATCCTGCTCGGCCAGCTGGTGCGTAATCGCGCCAGAGAGGTCGCGATGCGATGGGGTAAACACCTTGGTAACCTGAGCAACCTCCTTATCCTGCTCATCGTGGTCCTCTCATTCGTAGGGGTCGGAGGCGATCCTCGATTCAGCCGGATTGGAGGTGAACTGATCCTGCCAGGTCTCTACGTCATGGTATCCCATCTCATTCTGCTTGCACTTGCCTGGGCCGGAGGGAAAGCTCTGAAACTGGGGGATCGTGACCTGATCGCCACGCTGTTTCTTGCTCCGCAGAAGACACTGGCCCTTGGGGCGCCACTGCTTGCAATCTACTTCGCCGGGCAGGATGTGCTGGGCTATGCGCTTCTACCACTGATCATGTACCATCCATGGCAGATTCTGGTGGCCGGGATCGTCAAGGGGCTTCCACTTATGAAGCGATATACTGAATAGCACGGGGCCATGAACTATGGGCAATGAAGCAGGAGATCAGCACATGATCAAGCCGGACACTATTCTCACAGTGGAGGGGACCGATAAGGAGGCACTGTTCACGCGGCTCGCTTCCGCCGCTACAGAGCTTCTCCCGGATATGGATCAGCAGACCCTGCTTGACGGCATCTGGACGCGGGAGAAGCTCCTTTCAACCCGTCTCAGCGATCACGTCGCCATGCCTCACGCCCAGTTCGAATCACTAAAAGCGACAAGACTGATCGTGGCCCTGTGCCCGGGGGGGATTGTCTATGACGCCCACGAGAAGAGCCCGGTCTACATTGCCTTCTGCGTGATCGGCGACCGGGCTACGCATCTGGCAACCCTGAGCCGGATTGCAGCCGCCATTCAGCCGCAGGAGATGCTGGATCAACTGGTCACGGCAGCACGAGCCGACAGCGCCTCGGCGGTAGCAGATCTGCTGGATAAAGAGCGATTCTCGCCGCCCAGCCATGCCGTATCGGCAGCACCTGACAGACAACTGGGGCGCTCACAGCGGCTCTGGCTCCACGCGCTGGAGCTGGCCCGGGCGGTGGATGCACGCTGCATCCTGCTTCACGCAACGTCTGTGCAGGCAAAAAGCTTCCAGGTCCCGGAAGACATGAACGGAGAGATATTCGTGGTCTCGCCCGAGGATCTGGGAGTACCCAAACACTCCATTGCAAGTTCATCGTCGGGAGGAATATCGATCTCCCTTCTCTATGCACTGACCGAGGGACGGATCCGCCAGGAAGATGTTGTGGTTGCGTTTTACGGGTCGCACGATCCGGAGATGTTGGACACGGTCCAGGTAACAGACGTTAACTCCGCGTTCAGGCTTTTCTTCTCAGTGTCAAAGGAGCTCGAGCTTGATTCGGAGGTCCAGCGGGTCATGCTTCGGGTGATTGAGCTTGCTTCAGAGATTGCACACGAAGGCAGAGAAGGCAAACCCACAGGCGCTCTCTTTGTGATTGGCGATCTGGCGGCAGTAGTGCCACACTGTCAACAGATGCTCATGAATCCATTCAAAGGCTACGATGAGCAGGACCGAAACGTCCTGGACCCTGGGCTGACGGAGACGGTGAAGGAGCTCTCCCGCATTGATGGTGCGTTCATAATCAGCGCCGGCGGAGCCATTGAAACCGCCGGCACCTACCTTCGAGTGGATGTGGATGTCCCCGATCTGCCCTCCGGACTGGGGGCACGACACGCCGCAGCGGCCGCAATCACGGCGGTGAGCCAGTCGATCGCTATCGCGGTCAGCGAATCGACGCGGCAGGTGAGTATCTTTCGCCACGGCCGAAGGGTAATCATTCTGTAGAGCGCACAAGGCTGCGGTGCAGCTTCAGCTCCCGCAGAAAGAGAAAGAACGGCAGCCCGAAGGAAAAGCCGATGAGCACGGTACCGGCGACTGCGATCCAGGCGAGCCGCACCTTGCTGCGAATTGACTCAACAACAATAAAGAGCATACCGGCTGTAGCTGCCACCAGCAGATCGAGCGTAATCCCGGTTGCGAGCTGTGTTGCCGTGCCGTCGGCAATAAGTGCCGCAATGGAGAACTGCCCCGCGAGCGAGGCCGGAATAAACTGACTGAGCGGAAGAACCGCACCGGCAATGGCGAGAACAAGATAGACAAAAACAAGTACCATTCCTACAAGGTAGCGTCAGTGGCCGGCCGGTGGCGAGAAAATCCGCGGTCAGTCGCGTAGATCTAGATAGTCGAGCTCTTCCCGACTGAACACGGTATCAAGGACCTGCGCGTTTGCCTTCGCCTCTTCCTCACTGTAGGCGGCCACAAGCGCAAAGATGTTCATAGGCTGATGCAGAACGAACGCAAGGGCCGTCTGCGCAATGGAAAGGCCATGCTTTGATCCAATCTCTTCAGCACGATCAAGGCGCTTCCAGTTGTCATCCGTCACGTAGCAGCGGATTGTGTGTTCCTCGAACTGCGCCTTCACCGCCTGGAAGTTGTCCCGCCGCAGACGACCACTGAGAAAGCCGCGGGCAAGGCTCGACCAGCTGAGCACTGCCATTTCCGAGCGAGCATACCAATCCCGAGCCTCGGCGTTCGCCGGCCCGGATATGGTGACACAGTCGGGACCCCAGGGGCTGTCAACCTGTTCTGCCAGGCTGAAGTTGGGGCTCGAGGCCACAAACGGGACAAGATTATGCTTCTCCGCGTACTCGTTTGCCTCCGCAATCCGGTGGTGGGTCCAGTTCGAGCCGCCGAAGGCGCTGATGGTTCCCTTGCTCTTGAGCTCGTTGAGGGTCTCAACGAGCGGACCAACCTCCTGATCGGGGTCATCACGATGGAACAGCCAGAGATCGATGTGATCCACACCAAGTCGCGAGAGCGATTCGGCAACATCGGCCTTGATGTGGGAAGGGGTGACCCGCTTCTCACCCTTGGACGGATGGCAGCCTTTGTCCAGTATGACAATAGAGTCCCGGTCAGGATGCTCACGCAGCCACACACCGAAGGCACGTTCACAGGCGCCCCCACCGTAGACGTGGCTATGGTCAAAAAGCGTGATCCCGGTGGCCCGGGCGGTATCAAGGATACGATTGGCCTCTGTCTGTCTCTCACCGTCGCCGAGCATCATGCAGCCCTGCCCAATGCGACTGATCTCTTTGTCAATTCCGGGAATAGTTGCGTACTTCATCTACGCCTCACACGGATAGCGGAGACCCCACAGCTCACGAAGCGTGTCAAGACGCTCCATGATCCGGATACTCTCATCACGAGGAAGTATGGGGCTCTCGTTCTCCCCGGCCTGCAGGCGCTTGGCAACCTCAATCGCCTGGTACTCATACCCGTTGGAGAGGAACGGCTGCTCAAACTCAACGGTCTGCTCACCACTATGCAGAACGCACCCGGTTGCCATAAAGAACGGCGCGGGAAACTCGATTCGCCCATCAGTTCCAAAGACCACAGCACGATTATCGGTCGCGGTGCGAATCGCACTCGATAGGGATGCCAGTGCGCCCGATTGGTAGCGGAACAGGAGCGCGTTCTGCTCGTCAACTCCGGTCTCACCGATGGAGGCGTAGCCGGACACTGCTACCGGATCCTCTCTCATCATCCAGTACGCGAACGAGGCAACGTAGATGCCAACGTCAAGGAGCGCTCCCCCGGCAAGCGCGGGGTTCAACAGGCGACCTTCAGGCTCCCATCCCGAGCGAAATCCGAAGTGTGCGTCAATTCGCCTTATCTCACCGATTCGCCCGGCATCTATCCACGCTCTCGCCTGCTGCATCGCCGGCATAAACCGGGTCCACATGGCTTCCATCAGGAACGCACTGTTCTTTATTGACGCATCTACCATCTCGCGTGCCTCTCGGGCGTTCACGGCAAACGGCTTCTCACAGAGGACCGCCTTCCCATGCTCGAGACAGAGGACCGCCGCGTCCCGGTGATAGTTGTGTGGATTCGCAATGTAGACAGCATCCACATCCGGATCGGAAGCCAATGCCTCATAACTGTCATGGACGTTCGGCGCTCCATACTCTGTGGCGAACGACTGCGCACGCTCCATCGAGCGCGATCCCACCGCGTGGAGAACTCCTGAGTCGGTGCCGGTCAGTCCCTTCGCAAACTTGTGCGCGATTCTTCCCGGTGCCAGAATGCCCCATCTGATCTGCTGTGCCATGCCTGCCCCTCTTTCTCCATTATCGCAGCACGGGCAACGAGTGTCACGTCACCCGGACAGCGGTAGCCCAAACAGATCATGGATTCGACCGCCGGCAAGTTCCATGTTTCAACGGATATGAGTGACAACTCTCGCAATGATCAGAACAGTCGGAATGGGGAGGGCCGGAACGGACAACCCGGCTCCCTGTATAGCCGTGGTATTGGCTGGTGGTGGCTCATCATCATGGCCATTCTGTTCCTCCCGCAGATAATTGCACTGTTCACCGGTGGGCGCGGATCCGCGGTGCCCTACAACGTCTTTCGCGAACAGGCTGAACAGGGTAACGTTTCCCAGGTGACCATTGAAGGCTCGCGAGTTCGGGGCGACTTCTCGCAGCCGGTGACCGTTGGTAATGGCGAGTCCGGCTCGCAGGTGCAGTCATTCGTGGTGTACCTGCCACCCGGTGAGACCGATGTAGTGGAGATTCTCCGCACCAACGACACCCGCATTTTCACGGGGCCGGAGCAACAGCAGACCTCTCTCCTGGGAGTTCTGTTTAACATTCTGCCGTTCCTGCTCCTCATCTGGATCGGCTACCGATTCTACAAGGGCATGCAGCAACGGGGACAGGGCATGTTCAACGTGGGAAAGAATAAAGCGAAACTCTACGAAAAATCGGACTCGATTGAGGTGGGCTTTGATGATGTGGCAGGACTCAAGAGTGCCAAGGAGGAAGTCACAGAGCTTGTTGATTTCCTCAAAAATCCGGAAAAGTACCGGAAACTTGGTGCCCGAACGCCAAAGGGCGTTCTGCTCGTTGGTCCGCCGGGAACCGGCAAGACACTGCTGGCGAGGGCCGTGGCCGGCGAAGCCGATACTCCGTTCTACAGCATGTCCGGCTCTGACTTCATGGAGATGTTCGTTGGGGTGGGGGCTTCCCGGGTCCGCAACCTGTTCAAGGATGCAAAGAAGAAACAGCCGGCCATCATCTTCATTGACGAGCTGGACTCCATTGGCCGCCACCGAGGCGCGGGCCTTGGCGGCGGTCACGATGAGCGCGAACAGACGCTGAACCAGCTTCTCTCAGAGCTTGACGGGTTCGAGCCGCAGGAGAGCGTCATTGTCATTGCGGCGACCAACCGTCCAGACATCCTTGATCCGGCGCTTCTCCGGCCGGGCCGATTCGACCGAAAAGTGACGACCTCCCTTCCTTCGGTGAAGGACCGGACGGCAATCCTCAGGATTCACGCCCGGGAGAAGCCGATAGATGACTCTGTGGATCTGGAGGAGATCGCCCGCGGGACGCCCGGATTCAGTGGGGCGGACCTTGCGAATCTGCTGAACGAGGCAAGTCTTCTCTCGGCCCGGGGCGGGAAGGGAGAGATATCAGCACCGGACATCAATGAGGCGCGAGACAAGGTGATGCTCGGCCTTGAGCGGAAGAACCTCACTATCAGTGCCGATGAGCGCGAGAGGGTGGCATTCCATGAATCGGGTCATGCAATCGCCGCAACTCTGCTCCCACACGCGGACGCGCTGCTGAAGGTGACTATCATCCCGCGCGAGCAGTCGATGGGCGTGACCCAACAACTCCCAAGCGAGGAGAAGTATCTGTATTCCGAAGAGTATCTGCACGATCGGCTTGCGGTGATGCTTGCCGGACGGGCAGCGGAAGAGGTTGTCTACGGCTCCCTTACCAACGGAGCGGAAAATGATCTGCAGCAGGCCACAAAGATCGCACGTCAGATGATTGAGAGCTGGGGCATGAGCAAAAAGCTTGGAGCGTTTTCGGCAAACGGTGACCAGCGAAACGTGTTTCTTGGCGAGCAGCTGTCAAAACAGAAGGATCACTCGGAGAACACCGCGAGAGACATTGACCAGGAGATCATGGAGATCCTTGGCCAGGCGCACCAGCGTGCGAAGCAGTCACTTGAAGAGCACCGTGAGGAACTCGACACGCTTGCTCACAAGCTGCTGGATGAAGAGGAAGTTGATGCAGACGCGGTGCTGGAGATACTGGGGCTCGCGCACTAACGAGTCGAGAGCACAGAGAATGTAGTGGCGATCCGCTCACCGTGTTCGGAGACAACGGTGAGCTGGTGCTCACCCTCCCCAGGGGAGAGCTCCATGGTGTGGACCCGCTCGGTATCTCCAAGGTACCGGCCGTCCAGGTGCCAGAACAGCCGTACTCCTGGCTCACCATGGTGAGCCCGAGCGACCATCCTGCCCCGCTCTCCACTCATCTCAATCGGGACATATACCTGTGAACCCGGAAGCGGAAACTCCAGGGAGAGTGACGCTGCTGGTCCGGCAAGATCCGGATGCAGCGGTGGCGGCGGCTCATACGCTGCAGATAGCTGCCGGGCGTAGTATGCCATGGCGCCGGGAAGAACGAACCAGCGCTCGTGGGCCATCTGTGAGACAGGATAGACGGATGCCGCTACCTGCAGAGTACGCTCGGCGTTCAGGTGAAGCGTTCGGCAGTAGGTGCAGACCCGCGGATCATGCACGCCCCGGGGGATCAGACCGGTAGTCTGTTCGGCGCAGTCCGGCCCTGCTGCCATCCCGCTGAAGGCACACAGCGAAACGCGCTGCATACCCCCTGGACTTCTGAACTCGGAGACCGGCTCCAGCAGCTCAAAGAGCCGGAAGAGTATGGGCCCGGCAGTTGCACTGCCACGCAGGCCCGGGGCACCCCGCCCGGAAGCATTTCCCACCCACACCCCCACCGCGTACTCCTCCGTCACGCCAACCGCCCATGCGTCACGCAGGCCATAGCTTGTGCCGGTCTTCCAGGAAATACGGGTTGATCCGGTGAAATGCTGCCAGCCGGTTGTACTCACCGGACGCTCTACCTCTCGCAGCGCCTCGAGCGCCAGGTAGAGGCTGCCACGCGAGAGGGGGCTCAGATTGCCGACCGGGGCGGCATCCGCAAGAACATGCGGTGGGGCAAACGGAGCGGTTGCGTCCGCCACCCCCACCACAGCACGGGCTGCGGATGCGTACATCCCGGTCAGGTCCCAGAGCGTTGATTCCGCACCTCCAAGAATAAGAGGAATCCCGTAGTCGTCAGCAGGGCGAAAGAGAGTGCCCATTCCCAGATCCTTGAGAAGCGCGTAGAAGCGTGAGACGCCGTACTCCTGCAGCAACCGTGCCGCAGGCACGTTGAGAGACTGCGCAAGTGCTACGTCCGCGCGGACCGCACCTGAGAACACGCCGGTGTGGTTCTCCGGGATGTAGCCGCCTATCCGGGTGGGTATGTCCGCTACCACCTGAGCGGGCAGAAGCTGTCCACTGTCAATGAGGGCTGCGTAGAGGAACGGCTTCAACAGGCTGCCCGTGCTCCTGGGAGCGCGAGCCACATCAACAAAGTCACCGTGGCCGGCGGGGGTCGCCGGAGGCAGATTACCCACGTATGCGTGCACCTCGCCTGTGGGAACGTGCACAATAAGAGCAGCGGCGTGGGAGACCCCGATCTGGCGCAGCGCACCTCCGTACTGTGAGAGAACTTCGTTGCTGCGTCGCTGAAGGAAGGAATCAAGTGTGGTCTCAAAGCGACTCGCATCCGGTCGTTCCCTGCTCAGGGTACCAAGGAGATGCAATGCCTGCTGCGGCACCGGCTGTGGTGCTGCCGGAACCGGCTCCTGGAGGGCAAGCGCATACTCGGTCGCGTCCAGCTGCCCTGCGGCGTGCAGCCGGGCAAGCAGTCGATCACGCTTCTCTGTAAGCGCCTCCCGGCCGGTCCCCGGATGCATAAGCGCCGGCGCGTTCGGAAGGACTGCCAGCAGTGCCGCCTCCGCCCAGGTGATGGACAAAAATGGACGTCCGAAGTAGCGCCAGGAAGCAGCCTGAAGCCCTACCACGTTGCCACCGAACGGCGCATTGTGGGCAAACAGAAGAAGGATTTCTTCTTTGGTGTGAGAGGCCTCAATTCTAAGCGCCAGCAACGCCTCCCGAATCTTCGTAGCATAGGTTCGTCGATTATTCCCCAGGGCGAGCCGGGCAAGCTGCATGGTAAGGGTTGAGCCCCCGCTGACAACACGTCCGGCCCGTCTGTTCGCCCCAACTGCCCGCACGATCGCCACCGGGTCCACGCCAGGATGCGCGTAGAAGCGCTGATCTTCAAACGCAAGGAGCGCGGAGACGTAGCGTGGCGGAAGCGCCTGTCCAGATGGTGGAAAACGCCACTGGCCGTCCGCCGCGATTCGGGCGGAGAGAAGGGTGCCGTCGCCGGCGAGCACCACCCGGGAGTAGTCGGCAGAGAAAAGCTCCGGTGGCGTCCAGACGATCCAGAGGAAGAAGAGCGCGGCAATAAGAATCCAGGGCACTGAAAGAAGAACCGTTCTCACCGCGGCATTTCGTCTATGCGTGAAAAAGTACGTCATTGTCGCCTGTCTGTGACTCTACTCCTGGTATGATCGGTCTGCAAGTGATCGGCCTGCAAGCGAGAGTTGAAATGTGAGAGTAGTGTTAGCACATTTGACACAACGCCTGTCTGATCGTAACGTAGTAGATAAGAAAGTTTTTGCTACCGGAGAGTAACATGGCAGCACTGGTAAGAATCGATGCGGGCGGAACACACGGATATCAGGCCAGGATTGGCCCACAGGTGGGCTACCGGTCCAAGCTGTTCAGCGACCGTAAGTGTGGCGGAAAGCGGAAGGCTAAGCAAGCGGCACTTGAGTGGATTGAGGGTCAGGGAGAGCGCTACGCGCCCAAGCGGTTCGGCCCAAAAAAGGGCATCCAGATCAACAACATGAGCGGTACTCCCGGTGTCCACGAGAGCAAATTGACTCGCAACGGTAATGTTCACCGCTACTGGGCAGCCCACTACTCCATTGGCCCGGACGGCAAACGCACCCACCGATCTCGACGCTTCTACTACGGCTCCAAGAGAAACAGTGATGAGGCGCGTGCAATGGCGGAAGAGTTTCGACGCAGGTGGGTAGAGGCGTTTGAACAGAACGGAACCGACGGGGTGAAGCAGTTCTTCAAGGAGTGGAATGAGGAGCACAAAAGCCCTCAGCAGAAGGGATCACGCCGGAAGAAGAGTGCGTCAACTGCAAAGGCAAAGTAACCGACCTCATAGATATGGATGGAGCGCTGAAGAAACGGCGGTGGCATAGCCGGAAAATGTACGCCATCGCCCTCTCTCTATTCCTCAGCTCAACCGTCCTTATGGCTACTGAGGAGGACTGGGAACCGCCGCTGGTTCCCTCACCGGTGCCATTCACCGTAAACAGTTACGACGCAATTGATGCGGTACGGCTTATCTGGCGGGCCGGCCTTCTGCAGTACCGATACGCAGACGGAAGCACCCGCATAGTACCGGTGGAATCCGTACGCAGCTACTGGGCAGGCTTTGATCCCCAGGCGTACGAGAATCACCAGAACAGGTACGACCTGCTCCTCAACGGGGAGCCGATCGACTGGGGAAACCTCTTCCTTCTCTACAACGGAGAGATGATTAATCTGCAGCTGCTCTACACGTATCGCAATCAGCGGCCGGTACCCGAGGTGAGATACCGTAACCCCGCCGGGCGGTAGAGGTTGCCGCCTACCTCGGGGGCACTTCGCCTACCTCGCGCGCACTTCTACCGTAAATCCCGGCTCCACGGCGTTCACCTCCGGCTCGTACATAGCCTCCGCGACTATCATGGGAAGATAGTAGCTCCCGGCGTAGGCGGCGGTAGCGCGCACCGTGAAGGTCTTTGATTCCCCGGCCTCGAGCGTGAAAAAGGTGTAGATCCGATCATCGCGGATATCCTGATAGTCGAACTCCGCACTGTTCAAAGCGCCGGCAAGCCGATCGTTTGCAATCTCCCAGCCGGGAGGCAGAAGGTGGCGCAGAGCAAGGTTCTCGTAGCGCCGGCTCCGGCTAAGGTTTGTTACCCGAACCTGGATCTCTACGTCGTCCCCTACGACGAGCTCCCGTGGGTTCGCAGCTCTGTCATCAACACGATAGTTCACGCTGAGCCGCAGGTTATTGGATTCACGCCGCTCAGTGCCCGGCTGCGGAAGCCCTGTTGCAATTAATCGCGGAAAGAGCCTGCGCTGCGTCTGGTTTTCCAGTTCAAGGCTCCCAGCGGTCTCCTGCGGACCCACCGGAAGCTCAAGCTGAACCACCGGCGTAGCCGATCGGACCGCCTCTGATCTGCTGCCGTTCCATGACCAGGTAAACGATAGCTCGTCATCCTCCCCGGTAAGCTGCGCGTAGCGCGCCATCGCCAGCAGTGCGTACGCCGCAGACTGGGTGCTCAGGGGGGCATCAGCCGTCAACGCCTCACTGATGCGTCCGGCCACCTCCTGCGCACGAGAGTCGTCAAGCTCAACGAGTGCCTCCAGAATCATGGCAAGATCGCGTACTTCATCCCCGAGAGTCTCGCCCGGTTCGTTATAGACTGACGCCGTGATGCCCGCGCGCCGCACCAGAGATACCGCCGTCGATTGATTTCCCGCAATCGCATACGCTGCAGCAAGCCGCCACCGAGCCACGTTGGGCAGCCCGTCCATCTCTCGCAGTCGGTTCATGGCTGCGTAAGACGGCCGGCGTGCCAGGGCAAGCGTGTAGAGACGGTAGGCCTGAGTGAGCATCTCGCTCGTCTGCGCTGAGTACCAGCTGTTCGCAGCGGCGGACTGATACGCCGTCCACTGAGTGATAAGCTCTTCAGGCACCTCGTAGCCACGGGCGTCTGCGGCAAGCAGAAAGTGTCCGGCGTAATTTGTTGCCCACTGGTGCACCTTTGTCTCTCCCTGCCAGTAGCTGATCCCCCCCGAAGGGGTCTGGAATCGCCGAATTCGATCAATCGCTGCCACAACATTTGCCTGGACATCCCTGCGGTCGGCGTTGTTCAGGTCTACAAGCCGATCCAGGTAGAGCTGGGGGAACGCTGCGGAGGTTGTCTGTTCTATGCAGCCATACGGATAGCGAATCAGCCAGGGCAGCCGTCGCTCCAGATCAAGCGGTGGGATCTGGGAGAGCTCGAGCATCACCGTGTTTGTACCGGCAATGCCGGGAAGGGTGAGATCAACGCTGCCGCGGCCGCCGGCAGGGAGTGAGACCGGAGTGACCGACGTGATTGGCTCACCCGGCACCTGTACTTCAATGACCGTTTCGTCCACCGCCCGGACGCCTGCACCAACAGCTATGAATCTCACAACGGCCACGCCCGGCTCTCCGGTGGTTCGCAGAGAGAAGCGGTAGGTCTGCTCACCGGTTTCGGGAAAGCGAAGGAAATCACGCGTATCGCCCACTGCCTCCACCGGTCCCTCGGTCTCAACCGCCAGGCTGACCAGGCGGGCGGCAGGGTCCAGCGCAAAGACGGTCACCGGGGCTTCAAGCTGTTCATTGATTCCAAGGACTCTCGGAAGCGTACCGAGCACCATAACGTCTTGGCTAACCGGCACCTCCTTTTCGACGCGTCCGAACGCTCCGTCTTCACTTGCCGCAACAACCATCACCCGAACCGCGCCAAAGTAGTGTGGGATGGTCACGCGGTGCGTGTTCGTCGCGCCGGCTGCGAGATAAGAGGGAGGAAGATAGATCACCACCGGTTCGAATCGATTCCGGTCCCGCTGACCATCATCTTCACCGGAATCGCCACCTCCAACGGCCAGCAGTGTGTCCAGCCGGCCGGTGTACGCACTGGAGACAAAGTTGTACAGGTCCCAGCTCATCAGGCCGCTGGCAAGCCGCTGATAGAAGTGGTCCCACGGATCGGGTGCGCGGTAGCGGGTCAGACCAAGAAGGCCCTCGTCAACAATCGCGACCGTGTAGCTCATGGCGCGACCGCCCTCCTCACTCACACGGACAGTTACCTCTTCACCCGGGCCGTAGCGCTCGGCGGTATCAAGGCGGGGCTCCAGATGCGTCTGAGGATCCTGGACATCCACCGGCACCACGCCATACGTGCGAATGGGAAGATCATTCGCGGTCTGCAGATGGGGCTGAAGATACGTTACATGAACGTAGACGTTGGGCGCCATCTCCGGCGTAGCCGTGAAGCTGAACGTGGTGCTCTCTCCCTGCCCCTCGATCCACCGAGCCTCAAGGACCTCTCCCCGCGCCTCTACGGTAACCAGGCCGCGGCCCACCGAGCTGACCGGAAGCTGGACATTCACCTCCTGGCCAACGTTGTACCGCTGTTGCTCGGGTTGCAGGACGAGCATGGTGGCCCCCGACGCCCCTTCATCAAGCGCGCGCCCTGCCCATCCCGGCCAGTCTATGTAGAGAATGGTGCCGGTGCTGTGCCCTCCGTTCTCGTCGGTCACCCGGATGAGGTAGCGGCCCCAGTCTGGATAGTTGATCTGGAACGTCCATTGGCCTCTTCCATCCCGAACTGGAACCGTGTCTGACTCGATTGGCTGGAGGTTGTTGCGTGAGACGTAGGCGGCAAGATTCTCTGTATCGTTCTCCCACCACCAGCGCCAGTTCACCTTGAAGATCTCAGCCTCAACGCGGCCGGAAGGAACAGGCTCACCCTCCTCATCCACCAGAACGATGTCGACGGTATGCTCGGTGTCGGTAAGGAGCATCCCGCGAGTGGCATCACCGCGGGGCGTGCGAATCCCGACGTACCGGTCAAACGGACTGAACGGAATAGAGGCGTACTCGGTAGAGAATGCCCCCGAAGGCTCAAAAACCCGCGTGGTCAGATTTGCCCGAAGCATTCCCGGGGCGTCGCGAACGGTGAGATTGCTGAATATCCGCGCCGTTCCTTGCTCGTCCAGGGTCGCGTCAAAGATGATCTGTTCCTCCGCCCGAAACTCGCGAGCCGGGTCGGTGAATGTGTAGGCCTGGTATCCGTTGAAGGTGGTCTCCATCGGTGAGAAGCTCACCCGGATGTCCGCATCAAGTCCAGGGGCCGGGGCACCGTAGAGCCAGCTTGCCGCCAGATCACCGGTGACCCGTCCGGACTCCAGGTAGTCCGGGTCTCCAGTGAAACCGAGATCAATCCTGAGCCGGTTCGGGATCACACTCTCAATTCGAAGCGGCCTGGTGAAACTCCGGTCGCCAACCGCCACCCGGGCGGTCCAGGTTCCGGTTATGGCCTCCGCTGCCGTTCTGGTGGAGTAGGAGTACATGCCACCCACACTGTGCGTATCCGTCCGGAAGGAGACCAGCTGTCCGCGGGGGTCGTAGATCTCCCAGCGCACCGGGTGATCTTCCGGCAGAACATCATCGGGATCGTTGAGAATAAAGGTCAGGTGGATATCGTCCCCGGGTCGCCAGACTCCCCGTTCTCCGTAGATCAGCCCCTGGATGCCGCCGGCAATACTTGCGCCGCCGGTGTCGAACTGGCTGGTGTTCAGGGCGCTTGTCTCGTCAACCCGGAGATACCCAAACTGGCCGCCGCGGCGCGCAAGCACAAAAAACGGTACGTCACGCTCCATCGGCAGGTCTGCCAGCCCCTCACCGTTTGTACGGGTAGACGCAATCGACCGCTTCTGGAACGTGAACACGTCAAGCTCCACGTTCGCCAACGGCTCCGTTGTCCTGAGGTCGCTCGCAGCGATCATCATCTGACCGCTTTGACCCTGCTTTGCGAGAAGCCCGATATCACTGACCATGACGTTGCGAGTCGTGGTTATGTCGTGGTCGTACCAGGGCATGTAGTAGGCCGGGTGACACGGGTCGGTGCGGAACCGGCGGTACTGCCAGTCAGGGCTGACCAGGTCCCAGTAGCTCTCCTCCGTCGCGGCAGGGCCGGTCACGGGAGCGCCAAAATCCGCGGTTGCCTCCGACGCATCTGAGCATGGATACTGGATGTGCGGCCTGCGGAAGGTGAGCCTGAGCTGAAACAGACCGGTGGGGTCGGACTCCAGAAGCGGCGAGATGTCCAGGCCGTAGCGTACCCATCGGTCTGTATGGGTCTCATCCCAGTCAAGCTCAATGATCTTCCGCCAGACAACCTCACCCACGCGGTAGAGCTCACGGTCTCCGTCCAGCTGATTCACCTGAAGGAATTGATGGACATTGGTACCGTAGATCTGGACCGCCTCAACCATCACCGCGTTGAGGTTCATGGTCTCTATGGGAACCGTAGTGCCCTGACTGGTTGGAACAATGACCCCATCACCGACGAACCGCACCTCCGGTAGCTCACTGGGAAACGCAACCTGATTCGTTACAGAGTGTGCAAGTACCTGGCCGATCATGCTGCGGACGGTGGAGGCAATCACCAGTGAGGCAACTTCCGGCCAGCCACCGGCGGCGTAGAGGCGCACCGCGTTACTGCGCGCGGAAATGTCCAGCGCCATCTTTTCAGCGGAGAACAGACCGGAGAGATTCTGATTGCGGTCGACCGGTTGGCTGAACGTCACCTCCACGTACTGTTCCTGCTCGTTCACCGGGCGCACCGAGAGGACTTCAAAGCTGTCGACAGCCGGAATGGAAACCTGGTACTGCTCTCTTCCGCCGCGACCGGCAGAGGCGCTCCAGCTGAGTCTGAGCGTACTCTCTGCATCTCGCCGGGTGATTGCCGGCACTCGAAGCAGAAAGCTCCTTCCGCGAGCTGGACCGTCGAGCACATGTTCAACAGTGGCGCGATCGTGACGTACCGCAACTGCCGCGCGAGCCTCCTCCAGCGTCACCACGTCACTAAAGCGAAGTGAGGCACGGAACTCCATCCGGTCCGGCGCACTCGGATTCACTATATAGAGTCCGTGAGGGAGGAGCTCCATCTCCTGAGGAACCACCAAAAAAGAGAAGTCAAAGGGTCCGGTCTTCACCGCGAGAGCCGCAGCCGGTTCATAGCGTACCCGGTACTCCCGCCCCTCTTCCAGCGGCCGGTCGGGCATGAACTCAAGTGTCCAGGCATCCACCCAACGCGTCTGTCCGGCAACTGACGGGAAAAGCCGGACCGCAGCATCTACGGCCGGCTGACCGGCCTGCCGACCAACCGGACGGGTGAACACAATTCGCACGGTGCTGTGTCGGGAGATCTCCCCGGACGTGTAGGCCTCGACTATTCGTGGATCAGGATCGTCGGTCACGCCGGAGGCGCAGGAGAAGAGCAGCCCAACGACCAGTACGAAGGTTGCAACGAACGGAACGGAATAGCGGTGCTTCATAGGAACGCTCCCGAGTACAGAGTTTCACTATCATATCCCACGCTCACCGCTGTGCATACGTGTCCGGACCCGCGGCGCGCGAGTTCCCTCCCGACTGCTGATTGCGGGAATCGGGATTCTCGGGCATAATCGCGCTGATTTGAGACCCTTAGACTACCTATCAAAGCTACCACGGGCGTTGTGTGTCGATGACAACGACGACCTCTGTCTCATTGTGCGGCGAATTCTCTCGAAGGCCGGCTTTGCCGTGGATGTGGCGCATAACACGCAGCAGTTCAAGGCCGCGATTACCCGGGAGACTTACCAGGTAGTGCTTGTGGACCATGGGCTACCCGACGGTTCGGGCCTTGATATCATTGAGC
Organism: uncultured Spirochaetaceae bacterium; assembly: GCA_964599075.1. Taxonomy (GTDB): domain Bacteria; phylum Spirochaetota; class Spirochaetia; order DSM-27196; family SLST01; genus SLST01. The sequence goes on from CAZREG010000020.1 coordinate 18,352, forward strand.
ACTACGCCCGGGCAGACGCAGAGCCGGCGTTTATCATGCTGTCGGCACTGACAGAGACGTCGCTCGCGGTGGCGGCAATGCGTGCCGGTGCATTGGACTATCTGAGCAAAGACGGAGAGGGTCAGTTTCTGGAGATGCTCCCGGTTGTGGTAAGCAACGTGGTGGAGCGAATTTCCATACGGAGCAAGGAGCGTCTTCTGCAGCAGGAGCTTCTGGATGCCGACCGAAAGCTCAGTGCCGCCCTCCGTGCGTCACCGGTGCCCACCCTGCTGGTAGACTCCGCCGCAACGGTCCATCAGATGAACGGCGCGTGGCGCGAAGCACTCGGCCTGCGATCGATACAGGGACTCAGCCTGGAGTCCCTGCTGTTCGGAACCTTCTCAGACCCGGAGGCTGTCAAGAGCGCTCTGGAACAGGCGTGCAACGGGCCGGTCGAACAGACGGTACAGGTGCACTCACTCCGGGGTTCGGCACGCACGTGGCGACTCCATATTGCCCCGCTCCCTGTTCCGGAGACCGATAATGCTATGCCGGTGCTTCTTGTCTGTCACGGACTCGACATCACCGACAGCATTGCACTGGAGAGACAGCTGAGAACACTCTCGCTCGAAGACGCGCTGACCGGGTTGCCCAATCGGCGCAGCCTGCAGAACCGCCTCCCGGCGGAGCTCGCTCGGGCACGGCGCGAGAAATCAGCAGTGACGGTGGCGATGGTTGACATTGATCACTTCAAGGAGTTCAACGACTCGTGCGGTCACCTCGCCGGTGATGAGTGCCTGACTCAGGTAGCCCGGAGCATCAGGGAGACCCTGCGTCGCCCGGCTGACTACGTGGCACGGTTCGGTGGGGAAGAGTTTGCGATTGTTCTTCCCGGCGCGAACCTCAACGGGGCACACCAGCTGCTGCAGTCCGTGCGCGCAGAGGTTGAGGCACTCGCGATCCCCTACCAGAGCAGCGCGGGCCCACGCCACGTGACCGTCAGTATAGGGTTCGCCTGCTCGCAGAGCATGCACGATCCTGATGCAGAGCAGCTGCTGAATGCGGCGGATGTCGCGTTGTTTGCCGCGAAAGACCGGGGCCGCAACAGAGTTGAGCAGCACCCGGTCTCACAAGAGCTCAGCAGGTAAAATCGGTCCCTAATCCCTGAGAAACACCTGGCCGCTGTTCGGGCGAAGATACCAGTCGGTATGGGTAGTCCCCAGAGAGGCGCGCCAGGCTGCGAACTCTGGATACGCCTGTTCAATGACCGGAGAATCAGCGGAGTGCTCGAGGGGCCACTGCCAGCTGCCTGGTACCAGCAAGGCCCGCGGGAAACCGTTCTCGTCTCTAAAACCAGATGCTGGAGCAGGATCGAGAAGATGATTCTCAGAGTCGGGCAACGGCGGCTGGCCGATCAGGTGCACGTCCACATCCGGACCGTCCGGATGAAACACCCGAAGATAGGGGTCGTACGGCTTCCAGATGTCCGCACTCGGCTTTCTGGAATTGGCGGTGTAAGTCACCGTGAAATTAGTGACATGGCCGATTGACGTCTCGCCGGCAAGTTTGACGTTATCCATGGTGTCTCCAGCTCCGGTCCGCTCGAACGCTTCTCTGGTAGCCGGAAAGAGGGGCAGGACTACCAGGTCGGAACCTGAAACCTGGAGGTCGCTCAGCCCCGAACGCGCGTCGTAGATCACGGTGCCCGCTGCATCGAGCCCGTCGAATCGAAGGGCAAGGCCGAACTCATGCTCGAACCCCGCACCGCGAGCCAGCGCCTGCGCCTGACCGCGCACCTTGACCAGCTTGTTGCGTGAGCTGCGATACTCCGTCAGTGAGTAGGTGGTGACAAAGTCGTTGTAGTCGCCGTCTCCCAGTTCTGGATAGTTGTCCTCGAACGCCACGGTGAGCGCTCCGCCCACGGGAATCGAGCGCACAAAGGCCACCTCAGGATTCAACGGCTCAGCGTCGTAGGAATCGATTATTCCGTCACCGTCGGTATCAGTGTAGTCACCGGTCGCGCTTGATTCGGCAAGCGAGACAGTTCTATCAAGCATGAGGTAGCGCTGGGGATCATCGACCGCCACGCTGAAGGTCGCGTGCCCGGAGGCGGCGATTTCTATGGTCAGTGGATCCGAATCAACCGGGACGAGAATCTCACCGGCCACCGTCTCCCCACTTTCGGCGCCTGCTGCAAACAGCAGCTCCCCCGAAGCATTCTCCACCCGTACCGTGGCCAGCGTGCCGCCGGTGATCGACCGAGTCGCGGTCCCATCTGAGAGGTTCACCGAGAGGGTGACGCCTACGGGTACCATGGTTGAATAGTCGAACTCAGCGTCCCGAAGCACGTCATTGATCGTTTGGGAGGTGAGTCCTTCCCCTCCATCAGGTATGAATCCCGCCTGACACCCTGCGAAAGCAAGCGCTGTGGCAGTCACTATGAACAGTATCTGTTTCATGACCGCCTCCTTAAGAATGAATTACAACATTTTTCTTCTTCTGATCGCCTTTCTATGGGTAGGGACGTTGCCTGTGGCCACTTCCTCACCGTTTAATACTATCGCAAGTTGTGGTAAATCTCAGACTTTTTTCTTGAGACGGGAAAAGTCAGTTCGGGCAGATAGGAACAGGCGAAACAGACACACTCGTGCAGGGAAGTCACGAGGAGTATCGCGCGGGATCGCGATGGGGGTTCGAGGTGCTGCCTCACCCATGCGTTCCTATCGTACCCGATTGACTACATCTCTATTAAACCATGAAACTCTAATTCATGCAACATAAAAAAAGAGTTTTTTTACTATTTCGATGAAGCCCCAAAAAAGCGCTTCAGCCCTCTCTTCTTGCCGCGAGGCGGCTCCTTGGCAGAGCCGGCCTCGTCGCTGGAGGCGGCGGTAGACCTGTCAGGGATGACGTTTGGTTGAGCTGAGCCGGTACGATCCTCGATCGAGGCCTGGCGGCGGGGCTGCGGCACGGTTCGCGGCTGAACTGAATCCTTGTCCCGGGACTTCTTCTCACTGCGCAATTTCTGATTCTCCTGGCGGACGCTCTGCCCCTGACTCTTCAGCTTCTCCTTCTGGCGTTCGAGCTTTCGTTTCTTCAGACGCGAGAAATAGCCAGAGAGGTAGAAGAGAAACGTGTAGAACGCGCCGAGCACAAAGCTCACAATAGCGAGCACCGGTACCGCGAGCTCTTCGAACTGCCAGCCGAACAGATTGAAGCTCGCCGTGGAATTGATGTTGAGCACAATCAGCACGGCGAGCGCAATAAGGCTGATGATACTGAAGAGCGCGCGACCCATACTGCCTACAGAATTGCGGCCGCGGGAAAGAGGAAGTGGAGCAATCCCACCACGATGGTTCCGACTCCAATGACCGTCCGGTAGTTGAGTACGTTGTCTGCGACTTCTTTAGCCCGGGATACGGTCTCTCCACCCTGTGCTCGCGTGAGAACCAGCAGTGCTCCGGTGACAATCCCTACAAGCGCCGGAAGCAGATCGCCGGCGAAGACCACAGAATCTAACGGAGCCCGGACAAAGAGTTTGAGAAAGCCAACAACCAGCGTGACTATTCCAACGGTGATGACGACACTGCGGTTCTCAGCCAGATCAGCAATCGGTTCGAGCGCAGCGAATCGAGTCGAAAGATACTGCGCGGCAAGCAAAAGCCCGGTGAACAGAAGGGCTCCTACGCTTAGAAAATAGAGTTGTGCCATATGACCTCCCTATAGAAGATACCGATAAGAGCGGAGGCAGTCGAATAGCCCTAATAGGCGATGCGTACCGTCGCAACTCCACGATAGAGCAGATCCCCGGAACCAAATGCGCTCGCCGCAGGGAAGAAGAGTGCCCCGTCAACTCCGATACTCAGAAACGAGGCCGGTATCACCGTCAGCCCCACCCCCGCCTCACTTCCGAGGTAGATCCCCGTGTAGCCGGATGCACCGTCTGCGAACGGACTCACACCAGAGGTAGGCTGAAGGTAAGCCGACCCGAACCCGGACACTACGAATGCGTCGGCAAGATTCGCACCCTGCATCCCGCCAAGCGGCCGGAGCGAACCACGAAGGTTGAACCGGGCAAGATTGGAGAGTACCGGGCTCTTCACGAATCCAAGGGACCGGTTGGTGATCGGGATAAAGGCTGTGGCCGCGCCGGCCGTATTTCCCTCCAGAATCGCCGTTGCATCCGCGTCTCCGGAGGCGAACAGGAGATCAAGCGTCAGGATCGGCTCAAGCGGAGTCACCGGCGCATACTCGAGTAGTCCGTAGGCAAGGAGCGCACGAATCGGGGACACTCCGTACTCGGAGTCAACGAAGGAGAGCGTGCGTCCGCTGGTAAGAGTGGAGCCAATAACATAGGAGAATGAGCGCGCAAACTGACCGGACAGTGCAACACTCTGGTACTGTGTAGAAACAGGACCACCGACTGTGAGCGTAGTGTCTCCCGGCTGCGCAAGCGTGGATGGGTCGTGGAGATCGAACTGGGCAAGCAGCGCAACGCTGAGCGTTATTCCAGCTGCAGGGAATCGGGTCCGGCCCACGAGCTCAGCGACCGCGCGTGGGGGGCCGAACGGGTCCGCGTCCGCCCGCTCCGCTGCATCTGCGTTGCTCACAAGTACCGTGGTATCGTGAGCAAAGAGCAGCCCGGTGTAGCCGGCCGTCACAGAGACAGAGCGTAGCTGATCACTCATAGCGATCCGGCCGCCGTCCAGCAGCTCTTCATAGATAGATCCGGTGAGGTCTGAGAACGGGAATCTACCCACGGTGATTGAGAACCGCGCGTCGGCAGGTCGTGCGTCCGCACGTCGTGCGCCGAGCGTGTAGGAGAGCTCATCTACGAAGAAGTTGTCCCAATCGAGAGGGAGCGGGTCTGATAGCGTGTACTGGTACCCGCCGTGGACCCGGAAAGCGACCTCCTCGGCCGGGGTCAAAACCAGTGTCAGCGCAGCGCGTCCAACCTGGGAGAACTCCACCGAGCGCCCGAGCGCTCCGCTGATGCCCGATTCGCTGGTGGCGGCAACCCCAAAATCAGAGGCAAAAGTAGCAAGCGGAACCACAAGGATAAGAAAAAAAGAAGTAAAAACGCTTCGCACGCCTAGCTCTTCTCACGAACAGGGCCATTTGTCAATATCCAAACCATTCTCTAACAGACCCGTGCGACGATTGCGCCGGAGGTGTAGATGAAGCCAACGAAACTTGAGCGCAGCTGGATACTCTACGACTGCGCCAACAGCGCCTACTCCATCATTGTGACCACGGCTATATTCCCACTCTACTTCGAGGCGATTGCGCAGGGCGCATCTCCCACCGAGTGGCTGGGGCTGGCGAACAGCGCGAGCAGTCTCGTGGTGGCGGTGCTTGCCCCGATTCTGGGAACTCTGGCTGACTATCGGTCTGCCAAGAAGAGATTCTTTGGTGCGTTCTTTGGCCTTGGGGTGGCCAGTACGCTGGCGCTGTTCTTTATGAGTCGCGGACAATGGGTCCCGGCACTGGCTGCCTACGTAGCCTCAGCTATCGGCTTCAGCGGGGCGAACCTCTTCTACGACGCGTTCCTGATTGATGTGACCTCCGACGAGCGCATGGATGAGGTTTCAGCTGCCGGTTTCGGATGGGGGTACATTGCAAGCGTAGTCCCGTTCATTCTGGTGATCGGGCTGGTGTTCTTTGCCCAGAGCTCTGAGGCTCTCAGCGAAGTTGCAGCCTTCCGGGCAGGATTCGCACTCACCGCTCTGTGGTGGGGCGCTTTCACCGTTCCGTTCCTGCTGCGCGCGAAACAGACGTTTCACCAGGAGCCGGCTCGGCACCCCGTCCGCGAGGCGTTTGTGCGCCTGGGCCACACCCTGCGGGATATCCAGAAGGAGAAGGCCGCATTTACCTTCCTCATCGCGTATCTATTCTATATTGAGGGGGTCAACAGCATCATTCGCATGGCAACTCCAATTGCGGTGGAGCTCGGCTTCACGGCGACGTTTCTGATCCTTGTACTGCTCTACATCCAGATCGTAGCCTGGCCGTTCGCGCTGCTGTTTGGTCGCCTGGCCCGCCGATTCAGCGCTCGCACTATGATCCTCGTCGGGATCGTTGTCTATATCATTGTTGTCATCATGGCGTTCTTTATTCCGGAGTTCGAGAGCCCGACTGCCCGGAACGTGGTCTTCTGGCTGCTTGCAACGCTGCTTGCCTCAAGCCAGGGAGGGATACAATCGCTGAGCCGATCAACGTTTGGGAAGCTCATACCCAAAGCGGAGAGCGCACGCTTTTTTGGGTTCTACAACATGTCCGGAAAGTTCAGCTCTTTCCTCGGACCATTGCTCATTGCCGGAACAACAGCCCTTGCCCGAAGCGCCGGCCTCGCTGACCCGGCCCGTTTCGGGATCCTCTCCCTGCTGCTCTTCTTTGGACTGGGCATTGTGCTCTTCCTGCGCACTCCGGTAGCACCTCGCGAAAACCGTAGTGCGGCAACCCTGGAGGAGTAAACGGATGTGCGGCAGAAAACTTCAGATTGTTGTGCGAAAGCCGTTGCGTCAAACCCGTCCGGAGTGTAATATTCGCATAACAACGAGGAGGGTCTTATGACCAAACAGACAGACACACAGAGTCGTGTCTCTCAGTTCACTGAGAGCACCTGGCTGGATATCGCCAGCCATGTCGCCGCTTCCTTCAGGCTGACAGACCAGGAGTCGAAGATCCTTCTGGAAAGCCGAATTGCAAAACTTCTTGCATCCATCCCATTCCTGGCCGGGTGTGAGAATCCTGAACGAACATCGGTCTCAAATCTGGCCATCTACATGATGTCAGTAAACGAGAGCAAAGCGTTCTTCAACGCCACGCCACAGGATGACAGGAGCGTGTTCGCACGTCTGAGCCTTGCCCGGTTCGAGGGTGGTGATCAGGCGATCATTGATCGCGGGATCAGCCTTTTGGCCGTCAATATGATTGCCGACTATAAGAGAGATGTTGTCTGGGACCTTACCAACGGAAAGCACAACCCAATCGCGAATGGGACATGGGACTACGATGAGCTGTTTGCACAGCTGCGATCTACCATTGAAGCGGTGGAGTGCCCCCAGATGGATGAGATTGTTGAGGTGCACCAGATTGTCGACAATTTCTGGTGGACCGGAGTGGCCAGGGACGGCTGGTTCTAGGCGCGAAACTGCAGGCCCCCGTTGAGAATACTTGACGAGAGCTACAGCAAGTATTCGCTTCAGCAGTGGGTCGGCTCAATTGGAGGGACCGGGGCCTTTGTGGTCGCGGCCCTCAATTTTGGTTCGATAGTTGGCGCCACTGATCTCTCCGCCTTTGACGCCATCCGCACCCCGGGAGTAAGCGCGATACTGCTACTTTCGGGGTTCTTTTTCCTCACGGCATGGAAGGACAGCGCCATGCTCCGTGGCGTGCAGATCTGCACGTTCCTCCTCGGCGGTGTGGCCACCGCCATAGGATCTGTTCCGGGCAACATCACCAGCGCGCTTTTTGCAATCTACGGCATTGTCCTGGTTAACGAGTACGCGAACGCGAAAAGCCGCCTCATCCCTTCCCTGGCGATCGGCGTGGCCTATATGGCAATCTTTGTGATCACCGCCCAGCTGGACACTCGCCAGCCGGTCTTCTATCTGCTCTCCGCTACCGTCTTTACCGGCCAGATTGTCCTGCTGTTCGCGCTCGTGACCTACCGTCAGGCTATGATCCGCCGGCGCTACTCCGAGCAATTGGAATCAATGGTAGAGGAGCGAACCGGTGAGCTGCGGGTAGCGGTGTTAGAACGGGATGAGGTGATCCGTGAGCTCCATCACCGTGTAGGCAACAGCCTCCAGCTGCTTGAAAGCTACGTCCGTCTGCAGAGAGGTGAGTTACAGCAGGAGCAATCAGACGCGCTTCTGCTGACTGAGCTTCGGGTCCATGCGATCGCGGAGGTCCACGCCCAGCTTCACCGGCAGAATCACCTGACCCATATCCCCCTGCGAGAGTTCGCGCTCGAGCAGATCTCATCCACCTGGTACCGATACGAAGAGCGTGCAGTAGTAGATGCGAAGGTTGAGACCACGCTCAATGCTCACATAGATTTTCTGCTCTCGTTCGCCATCATCCTCACCGAGCTCATAGCAAATGCGGCGGTTCATGGCAGCGTACCCGGCGGGCCCAAAGCCCGGATCTCTGTCTCCTTGACTGAGAGAGACGGACAGCTGCACCTCACCGTACGTGACTCCCGCCCCGGCTCCCCTGCCGGCTTCCAAGGCGGAATTGGTGCCATCTTTGTCGACCAGCTTGTCAACCAGCAGCGCGGTACCGTAGCCCGCTCCACCAGGCCGGACGGCCTCCGGGTTGACGTATACTTTCCAGTAGAGAGCGTGGAAGTCACTGCGCCGCTGTGATGCCGGTGGGGGCGCAGAGAGCCACACCGCGACCAGAAGAGACCCGGAGGCGGCCGGTCACACCTGGCGGCGTGTGAGTTTTAGAACCGCCCCACTCACCGGCGCCTGTGCAGCCAGACTGTCATCTCGCCGGGATCACGGTTGCCCCAGAGGTGATACGGAACAGCAGTGATCGTGACGTCCTGCGACTCCGGCGGCTCCCGCACGTAGAGAGAACTCCCCTGGGGCACCAGACGAGAGCCCGCGGTACGAATAGCCCGTGCAGGACCTGGAAACCCCGGCATCTCAACCATCTCCAGATGGCTGTCGTCCGAAAGACGCAGAGCCGCCAGTTCACTACCGTTGTCGCATGACTCAACGCAGTAGATCAGCGGCCCGGCGGCAAGCGCTACCTGCTGTTGATTCTGCCGAATCTTCACATTCGGATAGATACGGAACGGACGCATGGTAAGCTCCAATACAACGGTATTGGTTGTCCACAATCGCTCAACGCTCGCGAACCCACGCTCTACAGAAACCTGGTGCGCTTCGCCATCGACCAGAAGCGACCACTCGATTGCCCACTCCGGTATTCGGACCGCTATGCGCACAGGCGCTGGAATTTCAGACTCTATGTGTAGCTCTATGCGGCCATGCCACGGATACGCAGTCCGCTGAGAGATAGTTAGATTGTGCCCGTTTCGACTGAAAGACGCTTCACTCTCAGCGAAGTGAACCACGGAGATGCCATCCGGCTCATCGAGATAGAGAGACCCTGCCAGTGCGGCGATCAGGCGAGAGAGGTTGGCCGGGCAGCAGCTGACCTCAAACCATTCCTGTCTGCTATCTGAGAGCCTGCCTCGGGGTGGTGGGACCAGCGTGTCACGGTAGCGGTACGCCTGCGGAAAAATTGATAATGGATTCTGATAGGAATAACGGGTGCCGTCGGCTCCCATTCCTACAAGCGCCCCATTGTAGAGTACCCGCTCCGCAATATCCGCATAGCGTGAATCACGTGACATCTCCAGCATCCGCTGCGACCAGAAGAACAGCCCGACGGCTGCACAGGTTTCCGCGTATCCGCTTTCCTGTGGCAGGTCGTAGTCGAACGTGAATCGCTCCCCCTCCGCAGCCGAACCTATCCCACCCGTCACGTACATACGGGTTGATACAAGGTTGTCGTAAAGGTTGTGCAAAGCCCTGGACAATGCGTCATCATCTCGCTCCCTCGCCACCTCTGTAGCACCAGTAAAGAGATACATTGCGCGAACTGCATGACCCTCAACCGTCTTCTGATCTACGAGAGGCAGATGCGCCTGAGAATAGCGAAGATCAACCTCTTTCTCTTCGGTGAATTGATAAAAAGGTGGTACTCCCCGGTTGAAGATAAAATGCGCCGCCTGATCGAGGTACCGATTCACCCGCGTGTAGGACCCAAGCTTCATCAGGGCCAGTTCGATTTCAGGATGACCGGGGACAGCCCGACCAAGTGGTCCGCCAGGACTGAATACAGTGCAGATGTGGTCCGCGAGTCGTGTGGCAACCCGCAACATACGACCACCGCCAAGAATCGTCTCGTGAGCAACTGCAGCTTCTATAATGTGGCCGGCGCAATAGAGCTCGTGCATACCGTTCATCTGCCGCCACCGCCCGTCGAGTCCTTTCCGAGAGAAAAAGCTGTTCAGATATCCATCGGGACATTGTGCTGCCTCAAAGAGAGTCACTGTCTCCTCTATCCGGTCCCGCAACTCGGCAGAGGGCGCAAAAGTACAGGCATAACAGGCCGCCTCAAGCCACTTCGCAACATCCGAATCCCAGAAGTGGTGAGGTGTGGCAGGTAGCGGATGATCAAGACGGAGAGCTGCGACTCTACCGGTCTGATGGTTTTTGGCATACTGGTCCGGAAGGGCGCACTCGGCGACAAGCTGCTGCTTCTCCTGCCAGAATCCTCCGGTAATGCGGACGCTTGAGATCAGATCAGTGTATTTCATGCAACGGCCCCTCCTTGGGCATTGAGTCGCTTCAGGATAGTGAGAGCAGCAATGCCGGCACCGTAGGCCGGCCACATGCTCAGCCGCCCGAGTAGGTTGCCCGGCACTCCCACTCGCAGGAGGATGAGTGCCCCCACGAAGAGTGCTGTGCTGTAGGCGACCTTCCCCGCTAACGCCCAGCGAGGGTGTTTAAGAGAGGTAGCCACCCCCTCCAGGTGATGCTGAACACTTGCCATAAACGGAATGATGAGAACAGGAAGTATGCTAGCGCGGATCAACGATAGCCACGCCTCCGGAATTTCCTGCGCATACACGAAATAGAGCCTAACAAATGACGGCGCCAACATGAGAGCGGTCAATAGACTTGCGGCGGCACCGCTAACAACGGTGAACTGGCGGATACGATGGTTTGCAGCCGGATTTCCACGAAACTGGATGGTCAGGCCGATCATGCCGGAGGTCGCCGCGATGAGTGGGCCCACAATGACATCCACGGAGTGGTGAATTGCAAGCATGATCTCAGGGTCCGGCGAGCGGGCGATCAGCATAGTCACGAGATTGCGACTAAATACAAGGATGAACTGTCCTGCAGACAGATAGAGAGAAAAAGCCAGAAGCGAAGGTATTCGCTCTTCCGTCCGACCCTCCGGCATTCGCCCGAGGACAGGCAGAGCCAACCCAATCACGACCAGATTTTCAAGGATCAGAGGAACCAAGAACGCAATTGAGGCGTAGACGGGACCTACTAGGCCAAGCCGCACGAATCCAAGGCTCATGGTCACAGTTCCCACTACACGAGCAAGAGTCGCCCAGTACGCCAACCCTGTCCGTTGATTGTTGTAGAGGATAACTTTGAAAGGGACTCTCAGGAGCAGAAAAAACTGGACAGGCATGAGGAGTCGGAAGCTCACTATCGCTCTTTCGGCTACCTGGGTCGGGAGACCCAAAGCGGAACCAAACACAAGCCGAGAGATAGAAGGAAGCGCAACAAGCCCATGAATAAGAATGATTCCCGCAATCGTAAGGGCAACAACCGCTGAAAATCGACGCCACTGCGATCTGTTGCGAGCATGTACCAGCCCGGTAGTGAGCAACCCTGCACCAATAAACCCGATCATGAAGAGCAGAAGTCTGCCTTGTGAGTAGCCGGCCAGATCGGCCGGTCCGAGCGCTCCCCGCGCGGCCACGATTTGATTGAACGGATGGGTGATGCTCTGGGTCAGCGTTTGAAGCGCAAGCGGGATGTAGAAACGAGAGAGTTCACGCCATGATGGAGCGAGCTGTGCGCGCACCGCCGAAGAGTATCCGAGCCGGACGCGGGGCGCCACACAAAGAACGGGTAAATGACGGTCGATTTCCGAGCCGTCGTACAATAGGCGCGCTTTTGCACGAAACTCCGGCCTGCTGTGATACCGTAAATCATGGAAGCACTTTGCCACCTGAGAGAGTTAGACTCTCTTGGGCGTCCCCTGCCGGTGTCTCCGTCTATCCTCGCACGGACCGACACCGGCACATGCCAACCGGTAATGCTCAGCGGAGCACCGCTCTCCGGATCTGACACCGGCGTGTACGGACTCTGCGGTATCCCTCAGGCTCCTCATGGCGAACCAGCAGGTATCATTCTGGTCCACGGCGGTGGCGGAACCGTATACCGTGAATGGGTGGAACAATGGCGTGACTGGGGGTTCACGGCACTGGCCGTAGACACGTGCGGAGCCTTTCCAGGAACGGAAGTTCTCAACGGACGGCCCGCGCGAATCAGGCATGAGATGGCTGGACCCGACGGATGGGGTGGCTTCGAAACCCACTCCACAAATCCTCGTGATCACTGGGTGTTTCATGCGGTTGGTGCGGTAGTTGCCGGTCGAAACTATCTTCGTGATGTACAAAGAATTGATTCGACTCGAATCGCGGTGGTTGGCATCTCCTGGGGTGGTTTCTTGACTCTCCTTGCCTCCAGCGTGACCGATTTCGGGGCCGCTGTAGCGATATACGGCTCTGGTTACCTGCGGGATTCACCGGCCTTTGCTCCCCGGATCAACGACACCGAGGACGCGGGTTCTCTATGGACGGAGCGATGGGATCCCTCTAACCACTTGCAACGGTGCCGATCACCGCTTCTCATGATCAACGGAACAGAAGACCCGTATTTTCCGCTATCCGCCTGGCTTCTGACCGCAGACATTGCGCCGAATCAAGCGGTGGTCTTTCGTTCACTCAGGCCTGAATTGGTCCACGGCACAAAGGTTGCCATGCACATCCCTGAAGGCAAGAGGTTCATCCAATCGTGTCTTACCGATCGTAGGAGTCCGCTGCCACCGGTGGTGATCTGGGAGCAGAGAGATCGACACGGATTACGGATGAGCGCCGGATTCGACACCGGAGAAGAGCTTACACGGGGATTCCTTATGCACCGGCAAGCAAATGGCTCCTGGAGTACAAGAGAGCTGCCGTCCCCGGATGGCAGAACAGTACAAGCACCCATAGAGAATGAGGCAACCTGCTGGATCGTCTCGTGTGAGTCAGCTGACGGTTGTGTAGTATCAAGCCGAGTACAGTGGACCTAGTCGACGGCGACGGAAAAAGGAGTCAGCGGGGCTCCGTCTTCGTCGCAGAGGGAGAATGCGGGATTAGCAGCCCAGGCGTATCGGACGCTGTGGGGCTTGGCTACAGCTGCCGGCTGAACATGAATCGCACCTTCGATCAGGGTGGCAGCTGCGGGCACCCAGACACCGTCTGTGTGTTCAACCTCAAAGCCATCAAGGTCCTCAATAGCGGCTTCCGAGCACGGAGTGACCGGTACGCCTAGTGAGAGTAAAACGCGACCATTCTCCCACGCTGCAGTGGGCTTCACCTGCAGGACTCTGCCTGCCAACAGCCGCGAAGCAACACGGGCGAGCCGTTCACCGACTGTTCGTTTGTCGGCCGGGTGGATGTCCTGCGGATCGCCCGCGTCAATAGTAACGGCCATGGCAGTTCTGTCCACGTTTAGCGTCAGCCGTTGAGCCTCGCGAATTCGTGGCCATCCGGCAGCCACAATTGGATCGGCAGGATTGTAGTTTGGAAGCTGGACAAAGCAGAACGGCAGTTTCGGGTCGGCGAAAAGACGCCGCCAATGGGTAATTAGAGCGGCAAAGAGAGCGGCGTAGGAGTCCGGTCGCGCCGCATTGGCCTCACCCTGGTACCAGATGATACCAGTCAGGCGAAGCACCGCCAGCGGAGCGATCATGGCGTTGAACAGAACGCCCGGAGTATGCGGATCGCCGGGCCCATTTGGTCTTGGTGGCGGCCCTGATCCTGGCTTCTTCGCGGCAGCGTTCTCTTTCCTATGATTGTCCTGAGCTGTGCGCCAGTCATCCAGGATAGCTTGAAATCGTTCAGCCATCTGAGGGTAATCTCGCTCCGGCTGAGTCTCTCGGTAGATGGCATCCCAGTAGCCCCGGCGGCTGGCAAAAGCGGGCAGCGCGTTCAGAACACTCGGATCTATCCACGACTCAATGGGTGAACCACCCCAGCACGAGTCTATCAGTCCGATGGGGGTGCTCTTGCTGATAGCAAGCCCGAAGAACAGTGCGACCGCAGAGAACAAAGCGGCTGACTCCGGGCTGCAGACGCTCCAAGCTCCGGCAAGTTCGTCCAGGCGGTTCCAGCTGTGGCGGCGATCAACGGAGAACAGGCGGATACGAGGCACTTCACCGGTAATCGCATTCGGCTCGCCGGTCATATGAAGCGGGCGTCCCATGTTCGATTGCCCCGATGCGAGCCAGACCATCCCGAATTCCACATCACGAATCTGCATCTCATCCGCGATCCGTTTTCCCTCAAACTCCAGAAGCTCCAATCTCCACGGTCCGGGCCCTGTGGGGACATCAAAGGTGAGTGTAAACCGTCCTGCTGGGTCCGCGTTACCCTTGACCTCGCTCGCTACATGAGCCCGGTCACTCTCGTGGCTGATGCGAAGAAGAAGACTCGCGTCGGGAGCAGCGGATCCAGCGATACGCGGTTGGTCTGAACAGAGAACCATATGATCACTAAAGAACGCGCCAAGTCTCACAGGCTACCCTCCCCTCGCAACCGGGAATCCAGCAAGGCAGAAACGATCTCGGACACTCTCTGGGCAAGCATCGAACTGCCCCCCTCTGACAGGTGGGTACCGTCAGGCGCATAGATTGCGCCGGCAGCGCGTACGGTTGCATACAGATCGTTCACCGGAACGCTTGCCGCAGCGGCCAAATCACAAAGAACGGCATTCCGCTCAATGACGGTTTCGTTTGCCGGCGAGCGGAGACAGCCGGGGTCCCCAGGGACAACCAGAGGTGTACTCGTGGCGAGCACGAGCGAAACCTCACCGTAGGTCTCTCTGAGGAACGAAACTGCAACCTCGAGACCTGAGCGGTACGTCTGCAAGTCAATGAAAGCAAGCCCGTGTAGTCCATTAGCAAAGTGTACAACCTTGAACTCCCCCTGCCGAAGCGCCAGCTTGAGCTCCTCTACAAAGAGCGGGTCACCGACACACTTGGACGTTGCAAAGCGTGTAACCGTCGCGACTCCGGTAAGGATCGATCGGACCTCCTCTGAATATCCCAGAACTATACTGTCTCCCACGAGGAGAACACGCGGGACATCCATCAGCTTCGCGTCAAACGTGCGAATTTCCAGCCACTCAGTCTTTTCTCTTGTCACTCTATGGTTTCCTTGTAGAGTTGGAGCGCGGGCCGGTCGTAAGATCAAAGGAACGAAAACCAACTTCCGGCGCCGGGGAGCTGGGCAAGAGCGTGAAGTCGCGTTCCTCCAGGGATCGGAAGCGGGGATCTGCGACGACGCTCGCCTCATCCATTCGCTCGGGACGCCAGAAAGTACGCTGCTCAGGACCCAGCTGCTGCCATTGATCCAGAGTATGTCCAAGGAACTCTACCGGGGCACCATCCGTTCGCCAGTAGAGATTGCTCTGATGCACCTTGTCAAAGTTCACCCACTCTTCACGTCGAAAGAGTTTGGAATCCCCGCAGACGACAATGTTGTACTGAAAGACGTTCGCCCGATCGGTATCAAATCCAAGAACAGCAGTCTCGCTGAACGCAAAGATGTTGTTCCGAATAATGTTCCCCAACGTACCGTTTTGCAGGCGAATACATGGCCCCGAGGTATCGTGAACCAGGTTCTCCTCCACCACGATGCCACAACTGCTTTCATCCAGGTAGACACCTCTTCCCGAATTCTTACCGTAGGCCGATACGTCGTGGATATGATTGCGCCGGATCACGGTTCCCGGCTGTACACCGAGGATATAGACACCGCCGGCGTCTGTGAGAACGTTCTGGCATAGGTCGTGGATATGATTGCACTCGATCCGAACATGGTGGGTGCGGCTGCGGGAAAACGTCCAATCCCAGCCAACCGAAATTGCGGTATACGTGGTGTACCCAATATCGTTATGAGTTACCAGACCGTCACTCGCCTGAAGGACAAGAACCGCAACGGCATCGGGATATACCTGCCCCACGTGAGTTATTGCGTTGTCAGAGATAACAAAGCTCCGTGTGCTGTCCTGCTCCAGCTCCGGATAATACCGGGAGCCAACCCGTACGGCACCGGCGCCGGTCCGCTCGAACGTACAATTTTCTACAGTCGATCCAACCACGCCCCTGCTTAGATCAAGCGCGTATCCGCCGGTATCCTCAAAGCGACACGAATGAAAGAGAATATCGCGTGCATACTGAACCGACACAGTGGCGGGAGCAAGCACTGCAGCCTGCTTGTATCTGCGTTCCCCTTCGATCTCACCGATCTCGTGTTCCCAGTTCGTCCGAGCAAACGTGATTGACTCGAAAGAGAGATTGGGGACCGGATTACCCTGTGTTCCGGACACGCTGATCAGCGTCTCACACACTGTAGTTCGAAGCACCGTTGAGTCGGGGTCATCCCGCTCTCGAGGTGAATAGAGGAATACTTCACTGTCAGACGTTCTGCACCAGGATCCTGGCACAAGACCTCGGGCGTCATGTTCTATCTGAAAGCGACGATCAGAGATAATCGGTCTCTGGGCATTGCGAGCGAGCCGAACGATTCGCTTTTGAAGATCAACAGATGCAATGGACAAACGTGAGCTGTCCCAGCGGTGAAGAATTACTAACTGGGCAACGGAGACATCCACGTCTGCAAACTCGTCCCCAGTGAACCTGAAGCCGGAAGCGTTCTCCGGGGCGTCTCTGAGCTCCGGGTTGAGTGTTCCGCCGACGGAGTAGTATCCGCTTCGCGGCATCCTTGCAACCGGGAGTCGTTTCCCGGCGACAAAGAGCTCCCGTGCGCCCGTTACCTCCGAAGGGTTGAGCCCGGAAGCGCTGGCTTTGCAGTGCCACAGCCCTTGTTCGTCGACCCGGATGACTTCCACAGAGGAGGAACCATCGAGAACGGTTGAACCGTCTGCGTCACCGACAAAGCGCAACGACCCGTTGAGTGGTACCATGGACGGGGGAATGTTGAGAGGCGAGCGGAGCTCATGCGCCCCGCCAGCAATCCTCACCACAAGGTGTTCAACGGCTCGGGTGGAGACACGCTCGGCAACTGCATCCAGGACTACTGATATTGATCCGCTTGCAACGGCTACCCCGTCTGTGTCGAAGAGTACCGCCGCGGGGGTGAGTCTCATAACGTGCTCCAATGAAAACTGAGCGGCGGCACGATAGCCGCCGCCCGGATACATTTCCTATCGTGCTTCTTTTCGGGCAAAACCCGCGCGCTCAATCTCGATCATCTCCTGTAATCCGGCGCGATTGATCGTGTCCACATACCGGGACCACTCTTCATCCGAAAATGGATCCTGAACACCGATAATGAACTTCGTTATGTTCTCTTCGTAAACGTCACGGACGACACTGAGGTCATTGAGACGTCTGCGCTCTTCTTCTGGATAGTTGATGCCGATCCATGGAGCGTAGAAAAAGAACGGTTCTTCAGCGTTTTCGACCCAGGAAGAGACTGCCGCCATGGTGGCTCCGTATTGGTCGTAGAAAGCACGGTCCATTTTGATAAACGGGTTAATCGCTGCTCCGCCGTAAACACCGTATGACCACAGTGGTGTTCCCTCGGGATTGTCGTTGTTCGCGTCAATGGTATCGAGATACTGGGGAGCGCCGTTCACAACTTCATACGTTACGCCTTCTTTCCCAAAGGTCATCCAGCGTGAACCTTCATCCGTTGCTACCCAGTCAAAAAATTCGATGATTCGATCCAGTGATTCCCCTTCAAGCTTGTCCGTTAGGACCGGCCCCTGATTAAAAGATGGAAGGTCGAGCATGTAGGACGGGCGAGTCTCGGCATCGAGAGAAATGAGCTCATCCGACCACTGCCAGTTCGCGTCCGGGTCAACTTCCGACATCTGATCATTGGCCCAGGCGTCTCGAGTAGCGAACTCCCACATGATGTACGCCCTCCCGGAGGTAAAGTTACGCGTCCATTGCTCGCGAGTTGCGGTCGCAAACTCCTGATCAATAAATCCCGCTGCGTATGCACGGTTAAGGAATTGCAGTGTCTCCCGCGTACGGGGATGGATCATAAGTCCCTGCGAGATGTACTCGCCGGTCATTGAGTCCATGCCGAACTCAACCCCTGCACCGAGGAGGAAACCCCGGGTGAGCCAGCGGACGCCGTTTCGGGTCGAAAGAGGAATCGCATCCGGGTCATTCTCTTTGATAACAGCCATCGTATCGAAGAGCTCGTCAAAGGTTGTTGGAAAATCAAGTCCGAGCTCTTCGAACGCACCTGCCCGATAGACCCACGCCTGAGATGCGGTCCGGTAGTTCCGCGCCGGCCAGATGTAGATGTTTCCATTCGGATCACCGGTACTAAAGAGAATGTCCCACTCTTCGTCGGAAAACTCCTGACTGTAATTCGGCATCCGGTCAAGGAAGTCGTTCACTGGAAGAAGTCGATCTTGTTCCACAAGCTGATTGTATGTCTCCAGCATGGCTCCACCGCCCCAACTGCCATTAAACTCAGTGAACATCTCCGGATAATCACCGGTGACGAACAGCAGATTGATCTTCTGCGCGGCATCTGAGTCCGGAATGTCTGCCTGCCAGTTGAATCTGATGCCGAACTCCTCGGCTGCCTCATCAAAGAGACTCGGCTTGTCGACATAGCGTCCCTGCGCAACCATCCAGATTGCATCGATCTCGACGAACCCGTCGTCTGGCGAAGTCTCTTCTGCGGATCCGTTTGCCCCGACAGTTGCAACTATTGCAACGAGGAGCATGAGGATCATCAAGAATTGGGCGTAGCGTCTCATCTACACACCTCCTATTAAAATTCTGTACCTGAACTCATGTCCAGGTTCCTTACCCTTTTAGTGATCCAATCATCATCCCCTTCACGAAGTACTTCTGGACAAAGGGGTAAATGAGCATCATAGGAACGATCGATACAAAGAGCGTTGCGTACTTCAGGCTCTCGTCGGAGGTGGAGCGTATATTGTCCATCATGGTAGACGCCTGCATCATCTCCTGTTCAACCTGATTGGCTATGACCAGCTGCCGTAACATCAGCTGGAGAGGAAACTGTTCTACCCGGTTGAGATAGATAAACGCCTGGAACCAGTCGTTCCAGTGGAAAACAATGTAGAACAGTGACACCGTAGCGAGCGAAGCTGTGGAGAGCGGAATCGCGAGTTTCCAAAACACCTGGATGTCATTGGCGCCATCCATGAATGCACTTTCCTCAATCTCGTCCGGAATCGTTCGGAAGAAGGTCCGCATGATGACCAGGTAAAATGGACTCACGGCCATCGGAAGCACAAGCGCCCACATGGAGTTTACGAGTCCAAGCGCTCGCACCAGGAGGAAGGTGGCGATGAGTCCACCTGAAAAGAACATGGTAATGATGACCATGTTGGTATAAATGCTCCGAAACAGCAGGCGTCGCTTACTGAGCGCGTACGCCAGTGTGGTAGTGAGTAGCATATTCACGGCCGTTCCGACGGTAGTGTAGAGTATCGAGTTGAAGAATGACCGTACTAGGCGCCCGTTCCTAAACAGGATGCGGTAGGCAAGCCCAGTGAAGTCTACTGGAAGAATGCCAACTTCGCCGGCGAAGAACGCGTCAGCACCGCTGAGAGAGACCGCAAGAATGTGGAGTACGGGCAGTAAGGTGACAAGACAAAATAGCAGCAGGACGCCGTTGACCACGACATCAAGAACGCCGAACGGGTGCAATCGAACGCTTCGTGACATACCGTGCCCCTTACCAGAGTCCGTGTCCGCTCAATCGCTTCGCGACGCGATCAGAGAGGATCAGCATGATGACGTTGGCGAGTGAGTTGAACAAGCCAACCGCAACCCCAAAACTGTACTCGGCGAATTGCAGGCCGCGACGGTAGACGTAGGTTCCTATGACGTCCGCCGTCTCATAGTTGAGCTCTGAGTACATAAGCAGGATCTTCTGCGTATTCTCACTCAATAGTCTCCCAAATTGGAGAACCAGCAGAAGCATGACAACCGGGAGGATGCTTGGGAGTGAGATGTGCCACATCTTCTGAACACGGTTCGCACCGTCTACGGTGGCACTTTCGTAGAGCTCCGGACTCACTCCGGAAAGGGTGGCAATATAAACGATCGCACCCCACCCTGCATTTTGCCAGATGTTCGACCCAATGAAGACCGGTCGAAACCACTCAGGACGCGCCATGAAATAGATAGGCTCAATACCAATAACACCAAGGAGACTATTCAGCACACCGGACTGCGGCGACAGCAGTAGGAAAAGCATCCCAACGATCGCCGGCGTAGAGATAAAATGCGGGAGAAACATGATGGTCTGCAGCGAGCGCTTGTAGTACTTGCTCCTCAGTTCGTTCAGCAGCAACGCGAGGATGATAGGTATCGGGAACGCGAAAGCGATTCCATAGATGCTCAGAAGAAGTGTGTTTTTTATCAGGCGCCAGAAATAGACGTAGTTAAAAAACCTCAGAAAGTGCTCGAACCCACCGTTCGCTGCCCAGTCGGATTGCCAAGGGAGCTCGCCAACTTGATAGTTCTTGAATCCCAGCACTATCCCATAGATAGGCAGGTAGCGGAAAACCAGAAAATAAAGCAGGCCGGGCAAAGCCAGCAGCTGCAGATACCGCGTCTTATAGAAACGCGTTCGTAAGTCCTGCCATTTGGTGTGCTGATTCAACACCACGGTTTGCGTACTCATTGTTCAACAGCCTACGATGGATCGTGGTTGACGCAAGAAACAACTTCCGTGATATGGTGCAACGAAACCTACAAAAGCATACACTTTCCGTTTCACCGGACGAAAAACAAGCTCTCGACGTTTCTTTTGCCGGGATGACCAGGGGCATGGTACCATCTCGAATGGTTCGTCGGCAGTCTCGAGTATTCAGACGCTTTTTGGTCTCTTATCTCGTAGTACTCACCATCCCCATCCTTGCCGGGATTGGCATCTATCTTGAGACCCGGCACGTCGTTCGAGACGAGGTGGTCAGGAGCCACTCAAGAACGCTTGAACAGATACGGGAGTCACTCCAAAGCAGGTTCCTCGAAGCTCGGAAGTTGGCGAACTTTCTTCTTTCAACCCAGGAAATTCAACTCCTGCGCGCGGCGAATCAGTTGTACCCCGCTCACGGATACGACATCGTGGAGGCGGTGAACAGGTTAAACCAGGCAGTCGCAACGAACGACTACGCCCAGTTGATTCTTATCAGCTTCCAGAAGCAGAAACTCGTGATCACGAATCGCTCGAGCTACCCTGACGGAGAGTTTCAACGAGAGTTTGCTCGCGGGATGAACAGCGCCGGTAGCCAGCTACTCTCAATTCTTGAATCCGGGCCTGCGCTAGAAATGTTCTATCCTGAATCTATCCTCAATGCGGATGACCAGGCAGTGATGGCACTGCCATACGTCCTCCCGCTAAACTCAAAGCAGTATTCCGCCTCAGACGTGTCGATCGTTATCTTTCTCGACAGCAGACAAATTCGATCTCTGGTCACACATTCGAATCTGCCCCTGGAGGGCTGGTTTCTCCTGGAATACGACGGTCGCAGGATTTTGACTGCTAATGCGCCGGATCTTGCCGGCGTTCGGGCTTCCGTGGAACAGCCGATTGCCGGAAAACGAACCGTGACTGAAGCTGAGGTTGCCGGCGAGCCGACCGTGCTGATCAGCTCGGCATCAGCTGCGGGTGATTGGCTCTTCACGATCGGCTTGCCGGAACCCTACGTGTTCGAGTCACTGGTCTACATCCGGCGCATATTTCTCTCGGTCGTGATCGTAGTGGCTGCAATCGGTGTTCTTGTCGCGTTTTTCCTTACGAATCTCAACCTTCGGCCGATCCTCAACCTTGTTGGCGCCGTGCACGCAGCGCGTAAGGATCTCACCAGCCGTCATTCGACCGAGCCCGATCAGGATGAGTTCAAGCTAATCTCCTCGACGCTTCAGATCCTCTTCCAATCCAATCAGCAACTACGAGAGGAGGTCTCCGAGCAACAAGTGACAATGCGTTCCCTACTCTTTGAGAAGGTTCGGTTAGGCTTGGTCGAGAAGCCAGAAGAGTTTGATAGTATTCTCACTCGCTTTGGCATAAGCCGGGTGTTCCGGCAGGCGACGGCAGTGATCTTTCAGATTGTTGACCGCGGCCGGTACACTGACACCTCGGATACTGAGCGAGCTATTCCCACGGTAGTTGTGAGTCGCTTGATTGGCGTCCACGTTGAGAGGAGAGGAATTGCACATCCTGACGCAGAGGGAAACGTCACACTCTTCTATTTCAGCGAATCCACGTCTCGGTCTATATTGACGGATATCGTAGCAGGACTCGCGGAAGAGATCGTAGCCGAGCTCCGTAACGACTACGGGCTTGGCGTCAGGGGATTCGTTGGTGATATTCACGAGAGCTTTGCACGGTTACCACGTGCGTACCACGAAGCGCGAGAGGCACTCGAGTGGGCCGACCGCACTGCCGAGCGGTCGCCAATTGTTCTCTACAGCACCATTCGAGAGATGCAGCGGACAAGCCACACATACTCCCTGGAAATGGAGAGTCAGATTCACAATCTCTGCATCTCAGGTAACGAAAAGGAGATTGCCCGACGCATGGATCGGCTTTACGCGGAGAACTTTCTGACCGCTGAGCTGGATGAGAAAGATGCTCGCACGTTGCTTGAGAGTCTCATTAACACGCTGCGGCGGGTTGGAGGTTCCATAGGTGTCGATGTTGCCGACCTCAACGCAATGCTCCTTAGTGATGAACACGTCCGCAAGCACGAGCCGCAGTATATCTTTGCAGAGATCCGCGAGGCGATCACGGATCTCGCGCGAAGCGTCTCAGATCAGACTAATGACCGCCGGACACTTCTAAGAATCGAGATAGAGGATTATCTGAACCGGCACTTCACTGACCCCTCTTTGAACATCCCACAGATAGCCGAAGAGGTAGGTGTTTCGGAGTCATACTTCTCAGCGCTATTCAAAAAGCTGTTCCACCGGAACTTCTATGCCGTGCTGGAGAAGAAGCGTATCCATCGGGCGGAGAAGGTCCTTCAAGATCAGCCCAGGAGACCGATTAGTGAGATTGCTTTCGACTGCGGGTATATGAACGACACTTCGTTCAGACGAGCCTTCAAGAAGAACACAGGGATGAGTCCTTCAGATTTCCGAGAGATGGTCACTCGACTGGAAAAGCGGTATCCAGGGTAGCGCGAATGATGCCAATCGCAGCCGCAGTTGCACCGCCGGTACGCTGGAGGACCCGCGGCAAGAGCCGAAAGCCGTCCATCGCCCCGCATGTGCGAGACTCGAACTGAAAGGCGCTGCTCTTCCGCAAGGTCCGTGACACTACCCTCAGGTTCCCGGGTCAAGTTCCTGCAACCAGGGAAGTGACTTGCCCTTCATA
>CAZREG010000021.1:0-40058 GCA_964599075.1 uncultured Spirochaetaceae bacterium
GCCTCGGTTCGCTATTGCGGATAAACGCCGCTGCTACCAACACGGTTGTTGATACCGCTGGGTAAAAAAGGATCGTTAGTCCGTTTGGTGTAGAAAAAACGCGCAAACCACAAACAAAACGCACTCTGGCACGGCATTTGCATTATGCGAGTTAGGAAAGGAGTAACAATGACGGGAATAGCTACACGCATTGGCATCATCAGCAGTCACCAACTGATGCGGGACGGTATCATGAGTAGTCTAAGGGAAAGCGATGGGGCGTATGAGGTGGTCCTGACTTCGGAGTCTGCGGTAGACACCTTCACGATTCTCGAAAGCTACCATGAGAGCAAGCAGCCGGGAATTGACGTATTGCTCATCTCAGTTGCACTGCCGGACATCGATGGGATTGAGCTCGCAGCCCGGCTGAACAACCGATGGAAATTGATCCAAAGCATCGTCATTTCTGACCGAATGGACGCAGAGGAAGTAGAGCGTGCAGTTAACAAACGGGTGCGTGGATTCGTTCTGACAACAGAACCCGTTGATACGCTCATTGGAGCAATTGATCGGGTGAAGGCTGGTGAAAGCTGTTACGAGTGCGGTCTGCCGGCTGAGATCATAGCGAGCTACCAGCGAAGAAATCCGTCCACGAGAAATCTTGAGACGGCGATAACGCCCCGACAGGTTCAGGTCCTCGGCCTTATATGCGAGGGCAAGACCGAACGGGAGATCGCGACGGAGCTTGGAATATCCCACAACACGGTTCACGTGCACAAGAACAACATCATGCAGGCACTTCAGATTCATTCCAAGGTGGGCCTGGTCAAATACGCTGCTCAACACAATCTCATCACGTTATAGTAGGTGGTACTGATAGCCCAACCGGCTTATGTGAGTCCGGGCGATATTTCGGCACCTTGAAAGTATGGCCGAACTATCACCACATACCATGAAGCAGATCGCGTCCCGGAACGATTTCCCACAGATTACCATCCATACACCAATGGCAAAAGCGGGCTCGGAAGTCGAACAGAATCGGATTCGCCTGAAGAATGCAGTGAAGGAGTCAATTGAGAAACTCGGACGCCACTCGATCTCCGAACAGGAGGCGCGTCAACTGCTCAGCCCCGTCGCTTCCCTCAGTGATGACTACAACGCAATGCAGCACCAGCAGGGTGCTTTGAGTCTCTTTGTACACAGTGACGGCTACGACGAGATCCAGACGCCAATCGATCTCGATAGGCACGTAGATGCTGGATCGTACCCAAATGTCTTGCCGCTGCTCAGGCCGGCGATCCAAAATCGCGACTATTTCATTCTCACTCTCTCACTCGGTGGAGTAGGCCTCTACCGAGCAACGCGCTATCAACTCTCCTTTGTCAATATCCCTTCGCTCCCGGAAGACCTCTGCTATGTCCTTCGCTACGACGAGTTCGAGAAGAGCCTCCAGCCTCACTCCACTGCGCGTGGGGATGAGAGCGGTGGCATCCACGGCCACGGTATGGGCAAGGACGAACATGAAGTATTTGTGAATCGATTCGTGGATGCGGTTCATCGTGAAACTGAGTCCATTCTAAATCGCGAGCAACTGCCACTTGTCCTGGTCGGAAACGGGGAGGTGACCGGACGATTCCGCGCAAAGGTGGACTATCCGCTGACGGTTCAGGAATCGGTACAAGCAGATCCGCACTCGCTGACCACAGAACAGCTTCTCACGCGAAGCTGGGGTGTTATCAGCCCGACAGTTGAGCAGGAACGGATCGAAATGCTCGATACGGTTCGCAGCTCCAGCCATCGCAGTTCGGGGGTACACGGTGTCCTCTCTGCTCTCACGGAAGGGCGCGCAGCGGCCTGCTGCATTGATCCGGCCATGGTCATAAGTGGCACGTTCGATCGTTCCACAGGTGAGGTACATCAGGTTCCGGCAGATAGCGGCGGGGCACTCGAAAATCTCAACAACGTTGTCGCGGCTGAGGCGATTCGAATGTCGGTACCCATAGTGTTGGCAGGTGAAGAGGAGATGGTCTTGCCGGCAGTCGTCATTCACGATTGAGCGATCGGTCCATTCGTTTCATTGTCCCGATCATCTGAATACGAGTCGCGGCGATGGGGCGAGTGACTCTCTTCCCCAATTCGGACCCGAAGTCGTGGCAGGTAGGAAGGGAAGTGGATGCCAATAAATCCAATGAGTCGCTCCCTGACGAGACACCGAAGATCCCAGAGCGTCGGGCTGTCTCTGGCCGTGACGAGTACGCGAATTGAGAGCGCCTTCTCAGTCACATCGACAACCTGCACAACGGAGACCATCCCATCCCACAGTTCAGTTTTTTCGAGAATGCGGTTTAGTTCCGGACGAAGCTCATCCACGGGAAATCCATAATCTACTGAGAGATATACGGTACCGATCAACCGACTGCTCGATCGTGTCCAGTTCTGGATGACGTTATCCAGGAAGTAGTTGATTGGCACGACGAGTCGTCGCCAGTCCCAGACTTTGACAACTACGTATGTGAGCGTGATTTCTTCAATCCAGCCCCACTCGTTCTCAACGATCACCGCATCGCCGAGCCTCACCGGCTGTGTGAAGGCCACTTGCAACCCGGCAATCACCATCCCAAGGGTCTTCTGCGCGGCGAA
The DNA here is from genome assembly GCA_964599075.1 of uncultured Spirochaetaceae bacterium. Classification (GTDB taxonomy): domain Bacteria; phylum Spirochaetota; class Spirochaetia; order DSM-27196; family SLST01; genus SLST01. The sequence continues at coordinate 2,620 of CAZREG010000021.1, forward strand.
CCCGATGACGATTCCAGCAACCCCGGCGGTAGTGAGCAGGGTTGTCCCTAGCTGCCGGATCCCATCAAACATCAGAAGGATCGCTCCAAGCCCCACGAAACCAACGAGGAAGCTTGCAACGCGCCGTATGTAGCGAATCTGAGTGTGCACCTTGCGCGCCTTGAGATTGTCCTCAATCTGCACGGGATACCGGGCAACAACAAGTCCTTCGATCAGCGAGAAGAACCGCATCACCAACCAGGAGCCGGTTGCAATCAGCAGGACCTCTCCTGCATTCAGGATCCATGAACTGGCTGTATCGGGAAAACCGGAGAGAGGAATCGTGGCAACCAAGAAGACAGATGGAGAAAAGAACAGCGCCGGCAACCGTAGATGCGCGGCGAGCTCGCCGGCAAGCTCACGGTTACGCCGTCTGACAAGGCGGCGAACAACGCCAATGAAGAGAACGGCAAAAAGAAGCCCCAGGAGGATGGCGGCGCCTGTCACGGCAAGCGGCACCAGCAGATCCTGGAGCGATCGGGCAAGAGCAGATATGTCGATCAAGGCTACTCTACGTTGGGAGCGCGTCCACCGACCTCTTTGAGCAGGCTTAGAACCTTGTCGGCGTCACTATCCGGGACCTGGATGTGAACCAGATGGCCGCCCTCCTTGATCCCATGCGCGTAAAACTGCTGCTGATCGCCGGGAACGTCAATTTTATCCAGGTAGCTTTGAACACTATCGTCGGTGAGAAACGCGCCACCTACCCCCGCAGCGTTAGTCGTGCCCCCGGTGGCGACCGTGCCGCTGCCGGCCGATGCACCGGTCGCAGAGCCCGCCATCGGTGAGACGGATACTGAGTCTTCAATGGTTTTCCTTGTGTGGATGCGAGCCTTCCCTGTGTCGAGCCCGGCCTCCTTGAGTTTGCTTATCGCGTTGTCAGCGTCCGTGGGCTGAGGGAATAAGGCGAATACAGTTTTCATAGTGCCTCCGTATACATAATGAATGTATGGAAGGTTCAAGCCTCAACGGATAGCCTGGCTGGGTTACACCCAGTTGGGCTATGGGCGAGAACGGAGTGCCGGTGTAGGGTTGTAGCTATATGCAGAGCCTTGAAGAGTTTTATGACTTTATGCAACGGTTGCACACAGCTCGCCGCAGTATCGTGGCCTCGTGCCTCTCTCGCACCAACGACCCGCAAGATATCGGCGTCATACAGAACGCCATCAAGGTCATCGACAACCTCCCTGGTTCCGGGTATACCCGATCACTGGAAATTGACGGCAACACGCTTGATCTGGAGCTCGACTATGAACGGCGGGAGCTCGAGCGTGACGCGGTGTTTCTCGACCGTCCAATCCAGGAGTTCTACCAGACTCTGGCCAATGACCACCAGCGATTCTCCGAGTCGGTGGGAGAGTGTCTGGAGTTTCTCCGCGATCGCGACATGCACACGTTCATCACCGACCGGGACGGGACTATCAATAACTACTGTGGGCACTACCGCTCGAGTCATCAGTCAATTTACAACGCCGTATTCCTCACTCACTTCATCAGACGCTGTACCTCTGAGGCGGTGATTTTGACCAGCGCCCCGCTCGAACCCCATGGCATCATCGATCTCAGCGCCATGCCTGAGCGGACCGTAACCCTCGCCGGCAGCAAGGGGAGAGAGCTGCTCACAGCCGACGGACGGCGGGCGAGCAAACCGATCGCCCCGGGGCAGGCAGAGGCGCTACAGACGCTGAACGAGCGCCTTGAGCAGCTGCTTGAACACAAGCGCAACCGGCCGTTCGCCCTGATCGGGTCAGGTCTGCAGTACAAGTTTGGCCAGACAACGGTTGCAAGACAGGACATCCATGGCTCGGTTGCTGCGCAGGAGTCACAGCGGTTTCTCCAATCGGTCACCGAGCTTGTCCAAGAGCTCGACCCGAGCGGTTCCACCTTTCAGATTGAAGACACGGGCAAGGATGTTGAAATCATGCTCACCGTTGAGGGCGAACGGGAGTTCAGCAAGGGAGACGGTGTGGCATTTCTGGCTGAGGAGCTACCCCTTGATCTTGATGGTAGCAGCTGCGCACTGGTCTGTGGTGATACCGGCTCAGACGTTCCCATGCTTGAAGAGGTGATCGCACGCGCGGGGGCGGCCAACACAGCAACGGTCTTCGTGACAACGGATACCGAGCTTCGCAGGCGCGTGAGCACCGTGGCAGGCGATCACTGGTTCGTTGACTCGCCCGACGTTCTGGTGGTTGCACTCAATCGACTGGCGTCGGAACAGGCACGATGAGAACGCATCATCTTCAGGGAGCGGTGTTTGATCTCGACTGCTTGATCACGCGAACCCCAGCCATGCCTTCTTCTGCCGGAAAGCACATAGCCGAGGCTACGCTCTCTCTGCTCGACGAGCTGGCGCGGCACAACATTCCGGTTGGTGTAGCGAGCTCACGTAACAACTGTTCTGTTATCCTGGAACAGGCTGGGCTGAGTGATCGGTTTGAGTCTGTAATCGATGGCAAGGTGAGCGCGGACCTCAAAGATGCAGGCAAGCCTGAATCGGATATCTTCCTGCTCGCGGCGAAGCAGATGGGTGTGCCGGTGGCCCGAACCATGTTGGTAGAGGACTCGACTGCCGGCGTACAGGCGGGCAGGAAAGGACGATTCGGACTGGTGGTGGGCGCTGCAAAAGACGGCGAGACGGAGCGTTTGCGTGCACACGGAGCAGATATTGCCGTGAAAGAACTATCAGAGCTCACCCTGAGCGACGTTGAACAGTGGTTTACCGAGGGCCTGGAGGCGGACAGCTGGAAGCTGCGATACCACGGATACTCCTCGGATGAGCAGCGCCTTCGCGAGGCGCTGACCACCGTGGGTAACGGCTACTTTGGTACGCGTGGCTCGCTGGTGAGCGAGGGAATCCACGGCGATACCCATAATCCGGGCACCTATATCCACAATCTGTTCAACTGTGCCGGCACCGAGGTGCACGGTCGAACCATAAAAAATAACGACTTTGTCAACTGTCCAAACTGGGCGCTGACCACGGTCCACGTAGCGGGTGGTGAGCGGCTGAGCCCGGAGACCTGCGAGATCGAGCAGTATGAGCACGAGCTTGACACCCGTCAGGCGATCGTGCGGCAGACCGCGTGGTTTCGGGACGGGGACGGAAACCTCACGCGGGTCACTTCCACCCGATTCGCCAGCATGGTCCATCCTCACATTGCCGCGCTGAGAGTCTCGGTACAACCACTCAATCATCGCGAGCCGATCACCATTCGCACGTCAATAGACGGAGCGGTTTGTAACTACCTGGTGAGTCGCTATCGGGAGCTCGAGCAGAATCATCTTGAGGTCACCCGAACGGAAGCTGGAGACGATCTGGTGCGCCTGCAGGCGAGGACCAGAGACAGTGACTACGTGATCTCCATGACCGGCATCTCGCGGGCATATACCAGTGCCGATGGCATGGCGCTCACCCGAGCGGCGTCTCGTAAGGACGATTCAGTCACCGAGGAGTTCACCTGCACCCCCTCGCCAGATGAAGAGATCGTTCTCGAGAAGTTTGTCGCAATCTACACAGACAAGGATCTCGACGCTGAGGATCCGGAATCTGCCGCCCACCGCGACCTCTCGCAGCTGACCGACTTTCGAACAGAGCAGGTCTACCACGCCGACGCGTGGGCGGAGCTGTGGAAGAGAGCCGACATCACCGTGGAAGGAGACCGGTTTGCCCGGAAGATCCTCCACCTGCACGCCTATCACCTGCTGTGCACGGCCGGCCCCCACAACAGTACCTTTGATGCCGGCCTCCCGGCGCGGGGGCTGCATGGCGAGGCGTATCGCGGGCACATCTTCTGGGATGAGCTGTTTATCATGCCGTTTTTCACCATACGCTTTCCGGAGATTGCGAAGAGTCACCTCATGTACCGCTACCGACGGCTGGAGGCTGCTCGAGAACTTGCCCGGGAAAACGGCTACCGGGGGGCCATGTATCCGTGGCAGAGCGCGGACAGCGGTGGTCCGGAGAGCCAGGAGCTGCACTACAACCCGCGGTCTGGAGAGTGGGATCCCGACCTCAGCAACCTTCAGCGTCATATCGGTATCTCGATCGGCTACGACGTCTACACGTACTTCTCCACAACCGGTGACACGGAGTTCCTCCGAGCGTACGGAATGGAGATGCTGCTGGAGATAGGTCGCTTCTGGGCCAGCATCGCGACCTACGAGCAGGAAGACGATCGCTACCACATCACTGGTGTGATGGGTCCCGACGAGTTCCATGAGAAGTACCCCGATGCCTCAATTGAAGCCGGCGGTCTTCGCGACAACACCTACACCAACGTCATGGCTGCCTGGCTGCTCCACAAAATTGCCGAGACCTACCGGCATTGCCCGGAAGAGGAAAAGAAGAAGCTGGAGCAGCAGATTGACTTCCACGACAGTGAGACCCACGAATGGGATGGGATTGTCTCTCGAATGAAAGTGGCGTTCGTGGACGACCTGCTGATGAGCCAGTTTGAGGGGTACATGGACCTCAAGGAGCTCGACTGGGATCACTATCAACAGAAGTACGGCAACATTCGACGAATGGATCGCATTCTGAAAGCAGAGGACGACTCGCCTGACCGGTACAAGGTTGCAAAGCAGGCAGACGTGCTTATGCTCTTCTATCTGCTCGGCCCTGAGCAGGTTTCTCACATTCTTGAGCTCATGGGATATCCAGGCAAGAACGGGCGCGCATTGCTGAAACGAAACTACGAGTACTACGTCAAGCGCACGAGTCACGGCTCCACGCTGAGCTGGATCGTGCACTCAGCGATCCTCAGTTACTTGGACGAGCACAAGCGTGAGCAGTGGGAGTTCTTTGTGAAGTGTCTGGAGAGCGATGTCTACGACACCCAGGGGGGTACAACACTGGAGGGGATTCACTGTGGCGTCATGGCGGGATCCATAGATATCATTGTCTCCGGGTTCTGCGGGATAAGTCTGTTCCGGGATCATCTCTCTCTCGAACCGCGCCTTCCGGACAATTGGACCGGCATGGCGTTCACGGTGGAAAACCAGGGAGCGCTGCTTCGGGTTGAGGTAGAGCTGGAGGGCGACGAGTCTGTCGCGTACGTGACCCGGCTGAATCGTGAAGGACCGCAGATGGGCGCGGTCTGTGGAGGCACACGCTTCGAACTGCCGTTGGGAACGCGGGTGCGGCTTTTGTGTAGCAAACCCACTCATAATCCATCCAGGTGATTTCTCTCGGGCCATGCGACACCTACCATAATTATGGGGAGACGATCCTCGAAGAATAGGGGGGTAGCAATGACCGACAGCGTCAAGAAAGACACACTGCTGGTCCGGATTCAGGAGTCCCGCGTTGGACGGACCATATTTGCCATAACCGTGGTGGTGGGTTTGTTCTTTGTCTTCCGCTGGGCGTTCCTGTTCATGCGGGACAGCGACGCTTCAAAGCTCACAATCGCAGTGGTGGCGTTGGTGGTGGGAATAGGTGGCATCTGGGCACTGTTTGCATCACTTACCAATCTTGTTGAGGTAACTCCCCAGCGAGTACGAGACGGCCTGCGGCCGTGGGTGTTCGTGTTGCCTGCAGTCATCATCCTGGGAACTTACATAGTGTTCCCCGCGATCAGAACCATCTGGATCAGCTTTCTTGACAGGAGGTCGGAGGGCTTTGTTGGCCTTCGCAACTACCTGTTCCTGTTCAGTGATGAGGACATGCTGATCATCCTCAGGAACACCCTCATGTGGGTCATTCTGGTACCGGCGTTCTCCGTGAGTCTGGGACTGATAATTGCTGTGATGGCGGACAAGCTCTCCGAATTCTGGGAGAAAACAACCAAGTCCCTTATCTTTCTTCCCCTGGCAATCTCATTCGTTGGCGCAAGTGTCATCTGGCGATTCGTCTACGCGTACCGGCCGCCAGGCCAGGAACAGATTGGCCTTCTCAATGCAATTGTCACTGCATTCGGAAACGACCCTGCAGCATGGATCACCCTCCGGCCGTGGAATAACCTCTTCCTTCTGTTTATTATGATCTGGCTCCAAACCGGGTTTGCCATGGTCATCCTCTCGGCGGCCGTCAAAGGCGTCCCCCGCGATCTTCTGGATGCTGCTCGAATAGATGGATGCAACGAGATCCGCGTCTTCTTCAACGTAATCATTCCCTACGTCAGTGGAACAATTCTGACGGTCACAACGACCATCCTTTTCCTCGTTCTCAAGATCTTCGACATTGTCTGGGTCATGACGAGCGGAGACTTTGACACCGGTATTGTGGCGAGTCGAATGTATGAAGAGGCGTTTGTCTTCAGAAACTACGGGAGAGGAAGCGCCCTTGCCGTGTTCCTCTTCCTCGTAGTCATTCCGGTCATGATCCGGAACATCCGCAACATGCGGGAGCAGAGGAGATAACCATGAGTGATAAACTCGCTGAACTAAAGCAACAGGACCAGGCGGAAGCTCAAAAGACCTCGGAAGAGAGTGATGAGGGACGACTGGAAGAGGCTGCGCAGCGCTCGTATAAGGCAAAAAAGATAAAGAAGCTTGCTGCGGGCATCCCCATGCGTGCGGTGCTTATCTTTATTGTGCTCGTCTGGACTCTCCCTACCGTTGGGCTGTTGGTCACTTCATTCCGCCCGGCGAGCGCAATCTCAGATACGGGGTGGTGGACCGCTCTGGCCAACCCAGGTGCAGAGAACCAGTGGACCGGCCGTAACTACGAACGGGTCATCTTTGCCGACAACATGGGAACGTCGTTTATCAACACGTTGCTCGTCGCCGTCCCGGCAACGGTCATCCCCATCACTATTGCAGCGTTCGCAGCCTTCGGTATAGCCTGGATGAAATTTCCGGGCAGAGAGCTCATCTTTGTCATGATCGTAGGTCTGCTCGTGGTACCGCTGCAGATGGCGCTGATCCCTATACTGCGCCTCTACACGCAGGCTCGCCTGAACGGCACATTTGTCGGTATATGGCTTGCGCATACCGGATTCGGACTGCCGCTGGCGACCTACATCCTGTTTGGCTACATATCAAGTATACCGAAGGAAATTATTGAGTCCGCGCACGCCGACGGAGCAACGCCGTGGATGATGTTCACCCGCCTTGTTCTGCCGCTAAGCATGCCCGCAATAGCCAGTTTCGCTATCTTCCAATTTCTCTGGGTCTGGAACGATCTGCTGGTTGCCCTCGTCTTCCTTGGGACCCAGGTATCAAAGAGCGTGCTCACAGCCCGGCTTGCGGAGCTTGTCGGCTCGCGGGGCCAGGACTGGCACGTGCTGACCGCAGGTGCGTTCCTCACCATGGTGATGCCCCTTATCGTGTTTTTCTCTCTCCAGCGCTACTTCGTTCGGGGAATGATGGCAGGTTCGGTCAAAGGATAGTCACCCGCAAGGGGAGCCGCGACGTTCAGGATTGCTGCTTCGCAAGGACACCAGAGGCGCTGGGCCGGTCCTCCTCCAGCCCTCGCGCCCTCTGGTTCTATAGAATGTATGCGAGGATTATCGCAACAATCAGCCCGACAATAAGGACCCAGAAGAAGAGTCCAAGAACCGTCTCGGTGGTCTGTCGCGCCTCTATTTCCGCCTTTGCTTCGGCGGTGCTTTTGGGCGGCCTGCTTGATGCGAGTGCCGCAATAAGCAGAAAGATAAGAAGCGTGACGATGAGCCCCGGCAGCCAGTAGAGACCGAACAGGGGCGGGCCAAACGGTCCGACCCAGATTCCTCCTGCCCAGGCGAAGAAAAAGAAGAGCAGAAAGACAAAGAGAAAGCCCGGAGCGCCGTCACGCCCGTTGAAGAGCGCACCAAAGAGAAGAGCGAACAGAACCCCAAAGACCAGTGCAAGTAGTACGTCGGCGAAGATCATTCAGAGTCCTCCGCACTATCGGTTTTATCTGTGTTCTCGAGCGACTGGGCAAAACGCTCAACCGCATTTTCAACGCCGCTCTTGAGCTCGCTGATTGCCGAGCCGGTAGCGTTGCGGTACGACTCAAGAGTCCGGCCGAGTTCATCACGCTTGCTGCGCAAGTCGTCTATGGCAGATTTTCCACTCTCCTGAGCGCCGGCTGCCGCTTGATCCGCCTTTGCCTGAAGGAGTTGCATCCGGGCGTCGAGCTCACGGATTCGCGCGTCCATCTTTTTTTCAAAAGCTGTCTTGTCTTCGTTTGACATAGAACCTCCATCGTGATCAGATGCAAAGGGCATGCCAAGGAGTCTTCAGACACTGACCGGACACCCGACTGTTGCATTCTTACCCAGACAGAGGTTGGCACTGGGTTTGCAATCTCCTGGCAGAGGAGCTACATAATGATTCGAACATTTCAAAGTGACTGGTGGTTCGTGGTCCTGCGTGGAACGCTGTCGATTCTTCTGGGCCTCTTTGCACTGCTCTGGCCGGAGGTGACCGCCACAACGGTGATCCTGATCATAGCCGTCTTTATTGCGGTAGATGGGCTGATTACCCTCATTGCCGCTGTTCGGGCAAGGGGGGACCGGTCTCGCGTCACGCTGGGTGCAGTGGAAGGCGGTACGGGTCTGATAATTGGACTGATAGCGCTGCTTGCGCCTCAGCTTGCACTTGGGGTGGTTGCCGTGCTGGTAGGCGTGTGGGCGCTGGTCACCGGTGTGCTCGAGATAGCGAGTGCGGTACAGCTGCGGGCTCAGATGAGCTCCGCCTGGCTGCTCGGCAGCGCGGGTGCGCTCTCGGTTCTCCTTGGCCTGGCAATGATCATATCTCCAGGCACGGGTGTGGTGCTTATTACTGTCCTTATAGGAATCTACGGTCTGCTTGCGGGAGTCTCGCTTGTTGGTCTGGGAATCCGCATACGTGGCATGTCCGCAGTGTAGCGGACCCCGGGATCGTTGCGGCCCCGCTACCACCGCTTGCCCAGGGGGGCGTCCCCAAGAAGCTCATCCACGCGTACCGGTCGCCCCTCTGCAATGCTCTGCACGGCAGCCACTCCGATAATGATGGAGTAAGTGCCATCCACCTGGTTTGCGCGACGGCGCAACCGGTCGGGCGTCTGCCTGTCCGCGAACACATCACGCAGCAGCACCGGGTCTCCACCCCCGTGGCCGCCGGTTCCGGTGTCCGGCTCGACCTGCCGGGGGCGCGCAAACTCCGGGATCAGGGTGATTCCCACATTGCCCCGCTCGAGCTCTCCAGGAACCGAGCCGTCACCGTTGATGTAGGTGTTCTCGCTCGCGTGGTGTTCAATCCTGCCTGTTGACCCGTTGAACGCAATGCGATAGCCCTCAATCGGGCTGTAGGCGTGCAGCTGGTAGGTGAGCAGGGCACCGCGCTCGTAGCGCACGCTCAAGCTCATGGTGTCCCAGATATCGATCTGGTCGCTGAACACACAGCGGTCACGGTAGTAGCCGTCAAGTTCTTCGTTCTCCAGGTAGAGCGTTCGAAGCCCCTCGTGCTCTTCCAGGTCAAGGAAGAAGGGACACTTCTCTGCGACCGGGCAGCCGTGGCAGCGCTCACCGTGATCGGCAAGTCCCAGCTTCTGTGCATGCTGCGGCGTGTAGTATCGTAGTGATCCGTGCGCAAACACCTCGGCAGGCCGGTCGTCTATCCACCAGTTCACCAGGTCAAAGTGATGCGTCGCCTTGTGCACCAGCAGTGAACCGGAATTCTCCTTCCGGCGGTGCCAGCGCCGGAAGTAGTCGGCCCCATGGCGCGTGTCCAGATACCAGGCAAAGTCCACGCTCAGCACTTCGCCGATTGCCTCGTCAAGTATCATCTCCCGAACCTGGCTGCGAGGCGGAGAGTAACGATAGTTGAACGTGACCTGAAGCTCCTTGCCGGTTCGGTCCCGCGTCTCAAGGATCTCCCGACAGAGCTCAGAGGTGGTGGTCATCGGCTTCTCCGTGACCACATCCAGCCCTGCCTTCATGGCGCGGGTGATGTACTCCGCGTGCGTCCGGTCGGGACCGGTGGTCACAATAACCCGGTGGGGAGCCTGCTCGCTGATCATAAGATCAAACTGATCCGCACCGTAGACCGGTACATGGAGCCCGTGTTCCCGCTCTATCTGCGCCTGGTAATGCCGGGCACGCCCAAGGTTCAGGTCGCAGAGTCCCACGAGCATCGCCTGGTCGGCGAAGTCACGAAGCATCGCGTTGATGTACATCCCTGACCGGCCACCGGTCCCAACTACTACATAGCGTCGCATTGTTCCTCCAGGACTGTTCCTTCAGACTCTGCCTTCGGATTGTGCCATCGATGGCACAATGAGAGCCTATCACTCCTGAGGTGTCGATGCAATGCTCGATCCAAGCAGCGCCGCTGCAAATACCGGATCTACCTTCTCCACCGGCAGCGGCCGCCCCTGCCCATTGGTGATGGTGGAGATGATACGGGCGTTCACGACCGGCTCCTCCTCTCCCTCGCGAAAGATATCCTGGACAAAAACGATTCGCAGCCGCCCCTCACGCTCCACACGCAGACGTACGGTAAACCGGTCGCCGCTTCGCAACGAGCGGCGGTAGTCGATCTCCGCCCGAACAACAAGCGGTACGAAGCCGTCTGCCACCACCCGGGCAAAGCTCTTGCCAATCGATCCAAAGAACCGGTGTCTCGCATGCTCAAGGTAGTTCTGGTAAACAGCGTTGTTCACAATCCCTTCCATGTCACACTCGTAGTCGCGGACTTCAAAATCCAGCACAAACTGATACCTCTGTTCGCTCATGGGAGCGCCTCCTCTACGCAATGAATGGAACGAAGAGTTGCCGTCACCCCTTCCTGGTAGACCCGCTGAGAGGGGTAGATCTGAATCTGCCTGATGTTCACAAAATATCGATGTAGCCACTCCTGCGGGGCGGCGAACAGCGGCTCGCCGGTGAGTCTGGGGTAGCCGTGCGCTCGCTTCATGCACTCTCCCGGATGACGAGCCTCGCGGGAATCCACTCGTCACACATCTGTCTCTGCCCGTCGGCCAGAAACCGGGCGGCCGCCGCTCCCACCTGGCGACTCGGTTGGGCCACGGTGGTCAGGGCCGGCCAGGCAAAGCGGGCGGCCCAACGATCGTCAAAGCCGATCAACGCCACATCATCGGGCACTCGGATCCCTGCATCGTGCAGGCCGGCAAGGAGCTCAAGTGCCCACTGATCGCTGTACGCCTGGATGGCTTCAATTGTCGGGTGCCGGGTGAAGAGCTCAGAGATCGCCTGCCTGCGGTCGGCCGGTGGAGTGAAGATCTGCGGTTCTATCGCAGCGTCGCCAAGAGCCTGTTCGTAGCCGTCAATCCGCTCGCGGGAGTGCACCGGGCCAACGTAGACTATCTTTCGCCTCCCACTCTCAAGCAGGTAGCGAGCTGCCTCTGCCACTCCTGCCGAGCGGTCTATCCTCACAGCCGGCACCGCGACATCAGTGTCAATCGCGACGGCTTTTACTCCGTCTCTCAGAAGTCCGGCAACCAGCCCCTGCACCTGCAGCCCGAGCCGGGCAGCGATCGCTACAGCGGCCGGTCTTCGGCGCCGGAGCTCTTCAATGAGCGCGTCAGGGCTTGTGATATCAGACTCGCGCACCATAAGCATGCCGGTGATGTAGTGCTCATCCCGGAGGAAGTGCTCAAGACCCGCTATCCGAGCCATGTGAAGCTCATCAACCGTGGTGGCAATGACCACCACTTCACGGGTGCGGCCAAGTCGCAGCGACTGCGCGATCGGATCGGGCATGTAGCCCAGGTTCTTCGCAGTCCCACGAATGCGGTCTCGAAGCTCCGCCTTCACGTAGCCGTTCTCTCCGAGAGCACGAGTGACGGTTCGAACAGAGACACCGGTAGCCTCTGCTATGTCTTTCAGGGTTGCCATGCAAGGTGCATGATAGTACTCTCGGGTGAGCACGCAAAGGGGGCATTATGGCTTCCGTCGACTGGCATCTCATTCAGACGATCGCGAGACTTCGCTACGAATCTCTTCCGCAACACTTTTTTACCGCGCAGACGCCGCCCTCCTCCAACGCTTTCCCCGGCCGCATTGTGAGCCGGGAGGGACCGCTCTCTCTTGTCGTCACTCCGGCAGGTGAGCTCAGCACTCGCCCCTCGGGCCGCCTGACCTATCAGATTGACCTTGGGAGTGTACCCCCCCCAACGGTGGGAGACTACGTTGAACTGGATGGTGCTGATGGCCGTATCGATCGAGTCCTGCCGCGCGCCACACGGATGACCCGCAAGGAGGCCGGAGAGCGATCGGTTGCCCAGACGCTGGCCTCCAATATCGATATGGCGCTCTTTGTAACCACGGTACCTGAGGAGCGTGACTACTCTATCCGGCGGCTCGAACGGTTCCTTGCCACCCTTGCTGGTGAGATACCGGCGATCGTGGTGCTCAACAAGCTTGATCTCTCTGCGGAACCCGAGGCGGTTGTGGGTGCCACCCGGGCGCAGCTTCCCGGAACATGCGTCATCGCGGTCTCCGCAACTGAGGGCACCGGGCTCTTACAGCTCATGGAGCTCATGCCCACGGAGGCAACGATTGCGATTGCCGGGTCGTCGGGAACCGGAAAGAGCACGCTGACTGGTCGTCTTGCGGAGGAGGAGATCGCCGTTGGTGGCGTCCGGGAGAACGATACGCGCGGTCGCCACACTACGACTACCCGAAAGAGCTATCGGCTTCCCGGAAACCGCCTACTGATCGACATGCCCGGTGTCCGCGAGGTGCAGCTATGGACAGAGGGTGCACCGAACCAGCAGCTCGAGCAGCCGTTTCCCGAGATTGCGGCACTTGCCGCAGCATGCAGATTTACCGACTGCTCACACCGTAGCGAACCCGGCTGTGCGGTACGCGAAGCCGTGCAGCAGGAGCAGATTCCCCACAATCGCTACCTGAGCTACCTGGAACTGCGACGGGAGCTGGACAGCGGCAGCGACAGAAGTGAGAAGAGAGAGCGGCTGAACGAGCGGCGGCGGGCACGAAAGTCACGCATGGCGCGACACAGTCGCGGGGGCGGAGTATGAGCAGACCACAACGCGGCACACGCGGCGACCATTCTTCCCGCCCGTCTCAGTTCACTGTTGCCGGTGGCAGCTTCACCTGCATCCACTGCGGAGCGACCATCCCGGAGAACGCTCCGGGCACCGGTCAGCGCAACCACTGTCCCCGGTGTCTCTGGAGTATTCACGTGGATATCCGGCCTGGAGACCGAAGCTCGCTCTGTCGCGCCCCGATGGAGCCAATCACGCTCTGGGCGGACAAGAGCGGGGAGGTGCGCGTGATCCATCGCTGTACCGGCTGTGGAATGCTGAAGGCAAACCGGATCGCCGGAGATGACGAGGAAAGCGCCCTTCAGGCGCTGATTGCATCGCTGCAGTCGGCTGGATTTGGTGGATGACCTGCTCGGAGGTATCATTCCGGTATGGCACCTATCTCTCAACAGGTATACGAGACCATATTCGACGAGTCTGAGGACCAGGCATGTGCCGACATCTCTGAGACCGAGTGTCACGAGGCACCGCGCAACTTTCTTCTCAACGCGGCCAATGGTGCCGCCACAAAGCTGGGTGAACAGCTGGCAAGTCCTGATCTCACAATTCCCTGGATGCTCAGCGCGTTGGGCGCTCCGGTCGTCTTCAGCGGTCTTCTGGTTCCAATACGCCGGGCCGGGAGCCTGTTACCGCAGCTGGCAGCAAGTGGCATGATCCGCCGGATACCCGTTCGCAAGCGCGTCTGGGTGGCTGCGGGTATCGTGCAGACCGTCTCGCTCGCCCTGATGACCATCGCTGCGGGAACGCTGTCGGAATCCGCTCTCGGGATTGCCGTGACCGGGCTGATGCTCCTGTTCAGCCTTGCAAGCGGTGTCGAGTCTGTAGCGTACAAGGATGTGCTGGCAAAGACCATACCAAAGGGCCGCAGGGGGCGACTGCTTGCTACTCGATCAACGGTGGGAGGCGCACTCACGCTGGCAGCGGGGCTCTTCCTGTTTCTGGGTTTCAAGGGTGTCGATACACGGCTACCGTACCTGCTGCTCACCGGTGGCGCAACCGCGCTCTTTGCCGTATCCGTGATTCTCTTTGCCCGAATTGAAGAGGAAGCTGGTGCCACCTCCGGTGGACGTACGCCGCTGGAGGAACTAGCCCAGGCGTGGCAGACGTTCCGTGCAGATGCTCCGTTTCGCCGCTTTGTGGGCGCACGGGTCCTTCTGCTGTTCGTACTGCTTGTTCAGCCGTTCTACGTGATCATAAGCCGGGAGATGACCGGTGAGTCTGTAGGGGCGCTGGGCTTGTTTGTCGTAGCCGCCGGTGTGGGCAGAATGCTTGGGGGACCAATCTGGGGAAGACTGGCCGATCGGGCCGCTCACCGGGCGATGGTACTCGGTGGAGTGCTGGCAACACTGGTTGCGCTCTACGCGTTTGCCTTCTCTTTTTTCCCGGAACCGCTCCAGCAATTCTACCTCTTTGCACCGGTATTCGTGGTCAATGCGGTTGCCTATGCCGGGATTCGTCTGGGGCGCAAGACCTACCTCGTTGACTACGCGCCTTCACAGGAACGTCCTCTCTACGTGAGCCTGGCGAATACCCTTGTTGGAGCCGGCATGCTCGCCGGTGGCGGGCTTGGGTTCGTTGCGCAGCTGGCCGGACCGGTATGGGCAGTAGCGGCCACGGTGCTCCTTCTGGCCGGAGGGAGCCTGCTTGCACTCTCTCTGCCCTCAGTCCAGAGTGCCGGATAGAGGGGAGGTGAGTCCGCCAGCCGGACATCCTGGGTATGAAGACCGTACATCGTTTTGTCATTGGTAACGCCGGCGACTGCTCATTCCTGGAGAACGAGTCATGCGATCTGATTGTCACCAGCCCACCCTACCCGATGGTCGGAATGTGGGACGAACAGTTTGCAGAGAGCGATCCGCAGATCGCAGGAGCGCTCGCCGACGGGGAGGGCCCGGCGGCCTGGGAGCTCATGCACTCGCAGCTTGACCGGGCGTGGAGCGAATGCACCCGTGTACTGCGCCCCGGTGGGCTGCTCTGTATCAACATTGGTGACGCAACACGAAGCGTGGAGCGCTCGTTCCGACTCTATCCCAACCACACGCGGGTCATGAGTGCGTGTATGCAGCTCGGACTCAATCCGCTTCCCATGATTCACTGGTACAAGCCTACTAACGCCCCGAACAAGTTCATGGGTTCCGGCATGCTTGCACCGGGCGCGTACGTCACGCTCGAACACGAGTACATACTTATTCTGCGAAACGGTGAGAAACGGGGTTTCCCGGGACAGTTGCGGGTCGAGCGGCGAGAGAGCGCCTACTTCTGGGAAGAGCGAAACAGCTGGTTTTCCGACCGCTGGACGATCGGTTCGGCCCGCCAGAGAGTTGGGCGGGAGGGGCTTCGCTCGCGCAGCGCAGCGTTCCCGCTCGAGCTACCATTCAGACTGATCTCCATGTACAGTGTCCGCGGCGATACGGTGCTCGACCCCTTCTCCGGAACCGGAACCACGGCGCGGGCGGCCGCAACACTGGCGAGGAACAGCATAAGTGTTGATCTCGAGCAACAGTTCCATGTCCTTGCCCAGGAGGAGCTGATGGAGTTTGTTCCCCAGGCGGCGGAGATGCAGACTCGGCGTCTGGAAAGGCACCGCCGCTTCGCAGCGCAGCGCGAGCAGGATCAGAAACCGCTGCGCCACTTCAATGAGCGGCTGGGCGTACCGGTAACGACCGGCCAGGAGGCGGACCTGGATCTCCTGGTAGCTCAGGCATGCAAAAGACTCAATGAAGGGCAGATCCAGTACGAGTACCAGAAGATTCGCGCCACTGATGATCAGCGCTGAGTCGTGGTAAGTTGGTTACAACATGGGCGATCAACAACGCGACGGACGGTTTGAGCTCTACTATGCCGATGGCTGGGCGTATCTGGAAGTTGAACTGCCGAGCAACGGTGGTAAGCCGATTTACCTTGATGACATACGCAACAGGATGAAGCTTCTGGGAGTGCCGTCGGTTGATCCTTCGCGGATACGAGCGATCGCCGATGAGGCTACCGGTGTGGCAGAGCGGCTCGTCGAGTGGCCGGAGGGGATTCAGCTTGCATCAAGGGTCACCGTTACGGTTGCTGCCGACCGAATGCAGGCAACCGTCTGTGTGACACCACCGAAGAAGGGGGCGCTTCCGCCGACGGTCGAGACGATAGTGCGGGAGCTCGACCGGCAGGGAGTCGTTCGGGGAATCGAAAGAGATGCGATACGCGAGCTCATCCTCAACCACCGCTATGATGAGCCGGTAGGTGTGGCAAGCGGACAGCAGCCGGCAGACGCGAAGGCCGCATCCGTTCGTTACCGCTTCAACCCGGACCGTGGCAAACCCTATCTGACCATGGAGTTTGACCGGATCAATCTGCGAGAGCTGAACTTCATAGAGTACGTGGAAGAGGGTGCCTTACTTGCCGAGCTCTTGCCACCGGTGGATGCGGTCGACGGATTCACCGTCACTGGTGAGACACTTCAGGCGCGGACAGATGCGGCGAATGATGCGTTTCGCGGCGGAATGAACACTGAGGTCAACCTTGAGCAGACGCGTATCTTTGCAACGGCGGACGGCAATGTGCGGCTGAAAGACGGCACCATCATTGTCGAGCCGGTAGTGACCGTGAAGAATGTTGACTACTCCACCGGGAACATCCACTTTGAGGGGTCGGTGGTTGTTGAGGGCGGGATTGCAGACGGCTTTACCGTGGAGGCGGAGGGAGACGTCCAGGTAGCGAACGGTGTTGGACGCGCTCATATAGTTTGTGGTGGAAATCTTCTTCTGCAGACCGGGATCAACGGTGGCCACGAAGGGATACTTGAGTGCAAAGGAAACATTCTGGCCAAATACGTAGAGAGTGCTAAGGTCACCTGCCGCGGTCATCTGCTTGTTGAAGAGGCAATCATGCACTCCCAGGTCATATGCTGGGGGCACTGCGCGCTGTCGGGAAAACGGTCGGAGATTATTGCCTCTGAGCTCGTCGTGGGAGCGAGTCTCTGGTGCAAGAAACTGGGAAGTGTCGCAGAGGCCCCGGTCACCGTGCGCGTCGGGATTCCGCCGGCTGTGGTTGAAGCACACCAGAGCGCAAAAAATGAGCTGGCACAGAAGAGCGATCGAAGGGATACGGTTTCTCACCAGATTGAGCAGCTTCACAACCTGGTTCGTGAGGGCAGAGAGAGTGAGAAGGTCCGGAGGGCACTCGAGCAGCTGGAAAGCGAGCTGGGCGAGCTGAGTCACAGCCTTGCGGAGGCGCGCCATGCGGTCCACGAGCTGCGGGATCGCCTGCAGGCGGCGCGGGAGAGCATGGTCGTGGTGGAGGATACGATCTACAAAGGGGCCATGGTGTCGTTCGGGAACATAGAGTACCGGGCACCGGAAAACGGTGAGCGTCAGACCATCCTTCGTACCAATGGACCAAATCTCATCAACGAAGGCTACAGCAGGTCTCAGCCGCCGAAACTTGAGTTCACCTGACGTGAATGAGCAGACGAAGGCTTCCAGGGCGTCTGCCGGCCAGGTACCTCACCGTAAGGATCTCGCTATGGTAGACTCCCGCCGGGATCTCAACGTCAACACGCTCACCCCACTCTGTCGCGAGTGTCGCGTTCACCCCCGAGGCTGCCTCGGCAGCCGAGAGGTAGATATCGTAGTCTGCATCGTCTCTGTCCAGATCCTTGTACCGTCCCGCATCAGTCCCCTCGTCTGAGTAGGAGGGGTCGACCGCCGGCCGGCGACGCGCCCGAAACTCCCTACCCGGATCCGGCTCGGAACCAACAAACATGCGGAGGAACTCATCGAGAGCAGAAGCGTGCGGGCGGCGTTCCGGTGACGCATCAGGTGCGGCCGATCGCGCGGTAGGGGAAGCAGGCTTCCGGTGCCGAGCCGACGACCGCCGGCTGCGCAGCAGCGCGTCGTAGGCACGACGACTTCCCGGATCGCAGAGGACCTCATAGGCCGCCTGCACCAGGTGGAACTGCTCTTCAGATCCTGCTGGAGCCCGATCCGGGTGATAGAGCTTGGCCTTTGTACGAAACGCCTCCCGGATCTGCTGAACACTCGCCTGAGGAGAGACATCCAGAATCTGGTAGTGTGTTCGCGACCCTCCCATAACACGATAAATCTATCTGAAGCCGGGGGTCTGATGTCAATAGGGTATGGACTCGCAAAACAACTCGTAACGCTGTGAGAACAAAAAAAGAACCGTAAGTGCGGTATCTCCCCTTGAAGCACACCAATAAATATAGTACTTTAATTATCGATATGTTAATATCTATTCAAGCTTAAGGAGGGGTTTATGAACCTTTCATGGTTTCGCGTCCCAAAGGACATAGTATTCGGACAGGGCACACTCGAGTATCTCAAAGATCTGACCGGGTCACGAGCAACGATCGTGACCGGCGGCAGCTCAATGCGAAAGCTCGGCTACCTAGAGAAGACGAGAAAGCACCTTGAGAATGGGGGCATGCAGGTCAGCATTGTAGACGGTGTAGAACCGAACCCCTCAGTGCAGACGGTGAGACGAGGGGCACAGGAGATGCTGGAGTTTCAGCCCGACGTCATTGTAGCTCTCGGAGGCGGCTCGGCCCTTGATGCAGCAAAGATCATGTGGGTCTTCTACGAGTACCCGGACCTGACCTTTGAGCAGATCATTCCGGTAGGCAGCATCCCGACACTGCGCAAGAAGGCCCGGTTCGTGGCCATCCCGTCAACAAGCGGGACCGCCAGCGAGATCACCGCCTTTTCAGTCATCACCGACACGGAGAAGGAGATCAAGTATCCCATAGTCTCCTACGAGATCACACCCGACATAGCCATCCTGGATCCTGAGGTGGCAGCCGGCATGCCGCCCCACGTGACGGCACACACGGGGATGGACGTACTTACCCATGCGGTGGAGGCATACGTCTCCAAGGCGGCCACCAGCTACACGGACCCGCTTGCCATGGAGGCAATTAAACTCACGGTCGCCAACATCACTCGCGCGTATGAGAACGGACGAGACATGGAGGCCCGTGAGGCCATGCATAACGCGTCCACACTCGCCGGTATGGCGTTCACCAACGCGAGCCTTGGGTGTGTTCACTCGATGGCTCACAAGATTGGGGGGAAGTTCCACATCACTCATGGCCTTGCGAACGCAATTTTGCTTCCCTACGTCATTGAGTTCAACCGCGAAGCCACCCCCAAGTTCGCAGAGATAGAGCAGGCGCTCGGCGTAGCTGATCTGGCGGAGACCGTCCGCGAGCTCAACAGACGGGTTGGGATACCGGCGTCACTTGCAAACAACGGTGAGGTGGAGATCTCAGCGACCAACTTCCGGGCCGCACTCGCGGACATGTCGCAGCACGCCTGCGAGGATCCATGCACGCTGACCAATCCCCGAGAGGGCGGATGTGAGGACCTCGCTGAGATATACGAGGCGGCATACGCCGGCGAAATCACAGCGTGAGCACCGGTGCCGGCAGCCCGCGCTGCCGGCTTCTCCCTCGCTCTTCTCACAGACGTGATTCCCGTATCAAATCCTGGTATCATTGAGAGAACAGAAATACTATCAGTTCAGATGAGGGAACGGTTATGAAGAGTTTCGCACACCAGAGAGCACTGGCGCTCCTGATCATGGGTCTCTGCGTTATCTCTGCGGCGACAGCGATCGATGAACCGGAGAAGCCGTCTCCGCCCCCTGCCTACCGGGAGCTCCGGGCAGAAGACACATACCCGAATGCTCTTGGCGCCGCCTTCGGGCCTATCACCGGTATTGGACTCCACTACCACCGATGGGCAGGCTCAACGGGATACCAGTTTACCGGGGGCATCATCTACTTTCCTCCAGGAGAAGGTCCTGGGCTAATCTCACTCGATTACAATCTGGGCGGCGCGATACAGTGGCAGCTCTACGGGGATCGGTTCGCTCCCTGGCTCAGCGGCAACCTCTCCCTGTTCGCCGGCGCCAATCATCGTGGCTATATTCCGGTGGAGATAACGGAATCAGAGCCGGTCACCTACTCAAGCGGCTCCTTCCAGGCCGAAATCACTGTTGGGCCGGGAATCGGGATAGAGCTGATTCTCTACGACCACCTGTCCATTCCGGTCGAGTTCGGCTATGGTGCCACCTGGACTGTCACCGAGCCTGACCTCTCCCGTGCCATCCGGGTTCAGCTCTACGGACAGACGGCTCTGCGCTACCGCTACTGAGCAACCTGTGGTCCGCGGGGTCACCTCGACCGCGTGCTCGAACAACAGAGCGTGGATATCCGACTGCCGGCTGGCGGCAATACCGGGAACCCCGGTCGGGGCAGCCTGAAGGACCCGACGGTGCCTACCCAATGCTCTCGGCGTATCGCTCACAGGTAAAGATGGACGGATAGAGGTTCCGGCCCACCGCGGGAAGCTCATTCCTGATAAGGACTACCATTGCTCGTGGCAGAATCTCATGAATGCGATTCGCCCGTGTGGCTCGGTTCTCAATCACCAGCTCAATCCCCGACTTCTGAAACGGACGCAATGCCCGCTCCACGAACTCGTCCTCCGGCATCTCCCGGGAAGGGCGAAAGAGAAACTCCGCCGCTGGTTCGCACGGGAGACCGTGTCGCCTCAGCGTAGAGCGGGTACCCATCGCCATATCCGGTCCGTCCCGGTCGCAGAGGTAGATGAGGTGAAATCCGTCGTGGACGAGCTGTTCGAGCAGCTCCTTCGCCCCAGGGTACAGCTGGTCGTAATGCAGCCAGCTATCCTCATGATAACGAGCATGCCAGAACGCGTAGAGCGCGGCCCGGTCCGCCGGGTGCAGCGGAACCTCCTGCTGCAGGGTACCGATCAGAGAGTCGGAGATGGTGCCGCACTCGGCGGCTTCCAGGACAGGCTCGATCTCCGGATACTCGGCGGCGGCTGCACGATAGATTGCCAGATTGCGTGGGCGCGGATCAATGATCGCGTCCAGCTGAATGAGCGCACTGCGGCTCTCTCGGCCACCTGAAGCTGACAGGCGCTCGCGAACAAGCGAGTAGGACAGGCGTTTCACAGTAGACCTC
Organism: uncultured Spirochaetaceae bacterium; assembly: GCA_964599075.1. Classification (GTDB taxonomy): domain Bacteria; phylum Spirochaetota; class Spirochaetia; order DSM-27196; family SLST01; genus SLST01. Next base: position 23,592 of record CAZREG010000021.1, read on the forward strand.
CACTGGTGCCTGCGTCCCGCCGGTTGAAACCGAGCGCAGACACCGTTGTATTCCCCTCCCAAGAGGTTTTAGAGATTATACTGCGTAAATGTTTGAAAATGATGAGGAATATCAAAAAACACGACTCTCTAACAGAGATGGTTCTAAAGGAGATGGTTGCCTAACAGCGCGTCAGCAGCGTGGCGTCCGGTCGCCTCTGAGCAAAGCGCGCGGGGCGCCCTTTTTTTGTTCCTCCAGTTCTGTATAGTGATGGGACCTATGGACACTTCACGCTACTTCTGGAACTCTCCGTCCGACACGGATGAGAATGAGGCAAAAGACGGGCAGATCAATCTTGAGCCGGTCCGCCTGGGATTTGTTGGTCTGGGTCTTATGGGGGGCGCCAGCCTGGAGCGCTTTCTGGATCTTCCGGCGTCTGTTGTTGCCCTCTGTGACGTTGATCAAGAGCGCCTGGAGAGCGCAGCGCAGCTCGTCGCGACCCGATCAGGTGAAGCTAAGAGTCGACGCCACGCCGACTTTCGCGCCCTCTGCGCTGACCCGGACGTGGAGGCAGTAGTCGTGAGCACCCCGGACCATTGGCACGTTGATATTGCCGTTGCTGCTATGAAACACGGGAAGGACGTCTACGTGGAGAAGCCGCTCAGCCTCACTATTGCAGGGGGTCGGCGCCTGGCAGATACCGCCGAACGCGAAGGCCGAATCGTTCAGACAGGCTCGCAGCAGCGATCGAGCCAGGAGTTCCGTCGTGCCGCTGAGCTTGTGCGGAACAATCGACTTGGTCGGCTCCGGGAGATCCTGGTTACCCTTCCGCCCAACAATATCGACCCACCACAGCTCAGCTCATCCCCTATACCGGACGGATTCAATCACGAAATGTGGCTGGGACCCGCGCCGTGGCGGGAGTACCACCGGGAGCTCTGTCACTACAACTTCAGGTTCATCAGCGATTATTCCGGGGGGCAGATGACGAACTGGGGTGCCCACCATCTGGACATTGTTCAGTGGGCACTCGACATGGATAGCTCCGGGCCCGTAGAGATTGCAGGCACCGGGACATTTCATCCGTCGGGACCGTTTGATACGGCGACCTCCGTTGACATTCGCTACCGGTATGCAAACGGGGTATCTGTCCGGTGTATGACGGGCACCGGACAGACCGGCATAGAGTTTCGCGGAGAAGAGGGAACGGTTTGGGTTGGAAGAGGGAAACTGGAATCAGTGCCGGAGTCGCTGCTCCACCAGGAACCCGATTCGGCAGCCGTACGCCTGCCTACGAGTGACAACCACTACCTGAACTTTCTCCAGGCGGTGCGGACTCGCGACGCCCCGGTGGCGCCGGCAGAGATCGGTCATAGAAGTGCCACCGTCTGCCACCTTGGAAATATTGCCGTGAAGCTTGGACGAACGCTCATCTGGGATCCCGACCGTGAAGAGTTTCCAGGTGACGCAGAGGCAAACAGATTCCGTTCGCGAACTGCGCGTTCCTGGGAACAAGAGTAACGACGACCGTGATTTCTCGCGGAAGCCGCGCCTATACTTGAGCGTGTGAGGTAGCAATGCGACGTGCTCTTGTTCTGCTTGGTATCGTTTTCTTCGTGGTCCCGCTCTCGGCGCAGAGAAGAACAGACGCCGCAGTTGAGGTTCGCCTCGAGCAGTCGGCGGAGCACACACCGGCAATTGGCGTCAACGACTTTGGAGATAGCGGGGGAATCCGCTACTCGGCCGGCAATCTGATTCCTGGAGGCGGATTTGAACCTATCACGATCCGTCGCTACTGGCGGGTCATTGAGACCGGTCGGGACCGGGGCTACTGGTGGATTCGCGTGGACGGCGGCGGCATGACCGACTGGGATCTTGTCACAACAGGATTCCTCAACGGTGCGAGCTACAGGCTCTACCGGATTGTTGACGACGAGGGGCAAACATTACCCGTTCGCAGCGACTATCTGGACCTGCGTTCTGCTGACCGATTCATCCGTGTTGGCGCCGGCAACGTCCCTGAGGCGGGTGCCCGTAACCTGCCGCTTGGCGGATTCGTGGACGAACCGGGGGAGCAGCGGATCTACCTTGATGGGCCGGCCCCGGAGCTCTGGGACTACATATTCTTCCAAAAACAGACTATTGACCCGGACCCGGACTGGTCACACCCACGGCTTGACGGCAACGGTCACTCAGACACCGTAGAAGAGGTGTGGCGTCCGGGTTGGGGACTCGAGGATGCGGAAATCGAGCTCCTGCGACGTCCACACGGGAGCGAGCCTCCCACGCAGATGCGGTTCCCCGGAGAGACCTCTTACCACGTGATCAGCCGTGAGGTCGGCAGGCAGGCGATCCACGGGCCCTACGTATTCTTTCCCGTAAACGAGAACCCGGAAGGAAACTGGTACGGGACGCTGGAGCCCGGGCAGACCTACCGCTACGAAGCCTGGATGAGGCAGGAGGGGCTCCGCGACGGCGGGCGGGTTGAGTTGGGGTTCTTCATGCTCTATGAGGGGATTTCAGAGACTTTTACCGTAGGCGACGAGTGGACGCTGGTTGGATTCGAATTCACGGCTCCCGAACGGCCTACCACCAACAGCTGGCACGCCGGACCTGCTATCCGATTCACCGGCCCGGGAACACTGGAGGTGGACAATATCAGACTCTTCGCGGTGGCTCCTGGTCAGGAGACCGAGCTCTTTGCACCGAGTCCTCTCGTCTTTGACGAGCTCATGGCAAGCCAGCCAGGAAACGGTGAGAAAGGCATTCTGCGAAGCATGTACGTCATGATGAACAACGCCTCCATGGAGAGTCTGCTCTCTCCCCATCGGGACGCCGAGATCGTCTACGACTGGTACATCAAGGTCGGGACCGGGGAGACAATGACGTTGCCTGGACTCCTTGACTACGCCCTTCGTACCGGTGGGAGTCCCCAGGAACGCATGAAGCCGTGGCTGAACATCTCCACCCTTGCCTCAGAGCAAGAGTGGGAGATGCTCATGGAGTATCTGGCCGCGCCCATCGATCCCGAAGACCCTGCCGACGTCCGCCGGAAACCCTGGGCGTATCTTCGCTATCGGCAGCGTGGTGTTGCCACTCCCTGGACTGAAGAGTTTGAGAAGATCATCGTAGAGTTTGCGAATGAAACCTGGCACAACGGGGCGGTAGAGGATCAATGGCGCGGCTGGCACCGCTACCACTGGGTCCATCAGGGAAGTCAGGAGTTCGGCCTCTGGGCGCAGTTCATGGGACGCCATCTCAGAGAGCGCTCCCCGTGGTTCTCTGCGGCGCGGGACTCCGGCAAGCTGGAGCTTGTCATGGGAAGCAACTACCAGGACTACGCTGAAGCTGCGCTGCCGTTGACGTCTGAGGTGAGCGCGGTCGGACACACAACGTACGTGGGTCCACGCTGGGAACAGGGTGAGAAGCAGATTCTCACCTACAACCAGGATGGTCTGCAGGCGACCCTCTTCGGCTACGTGGGCGGCCTGGACGATGAGTTTGACCGCTATCGTATGGTAAGAGAGGAGCACGCGGCGGCAGGTCGGCCCTACCAGCTCTACGCCTACGAAGGCGGACCAAGCGGCTACTCGCTTCCGGGCACCGCGGAAGCGGATCAGGTGGAGATCGCTGAACGGTACGGCAAGAGTCAGGCAATGGCGGTCGCGACGCTGGACGCCTGGCTTGGGGCCTACCAGATGGGATTCTCAGAGATGGCTTTTCTTGGCTTTGGACAGGGTGACTACTGGAACAGCCACACCCCGGTGCGAATGGGCTTTAGACGGCACGCACCATGGCTCGCGCTCATGATGGCGAACCGGTACGCCACCGGGGATATGATCACTGCGGAGGTCACCGCCACGCCCACCATGCGATGGGCGGCTGGAGAGCTTCCGCTGCTCGGCTCATACGCGTTCCGTGACGGCTCTCAGATTGCGCTGGTGCTGCTCAACAGAGGCCTTGAGGATGAGATCGATGTAGCCCTCACGCTCCCAGCTGATGCTCGCGGACCTGCCGTTCTCTACGCGCTTGATGGTGATCCCGCAGCAACGAACCGTTTTGCACAAGACGTGCAGATCGAACGTTCCGAGCATTTGCTTCGCAGAGAGAGCACCGTCACGGTGCCACCCGGGTCAATCCATCTCTACGTGGTGAACACGGTCCTGCCGACCGGAACCCAACCGCCCGGCAGGCCGGCGTCACCTGCCGTGGCGCTTCAGCGTGGCTCGGCGACCGTCAGCTGGGAGCCTGTAGCAGATGCCCAGTCGTACGTGGTACTCCGGGGAAGGGAACCGTTCTTTCGTGCGGCTGATGCACAGGCAGTGTTCGCGGTCTCACAGACACAGTTGAACGACGACGGAGTGCGGGCGGGTGAGAGCTACTACTACCGGGTTGCAGCAGTCAATCAATGGGGGCGTGGTATGCCGTCGCTGGTGGCGGCGGGAGGCAGGATGCCACGGTAGTCATGATGAGAGTTCACCGCTGAGAACCTCTGCAACCGGAAGAGGGCGGGCAAAGTAGTAGCCCTGGATGTAATCCACCCCTGCATTGGCAAACCAGGTCGCCTCTCCCTCTGTTTCAATTCCTTCGGCGATCGTGCCGATCCCAAGATCCCGCGCGAGCACTATCAGGTTTTTTGCAATCGTCCCGCGGTACGGGTCAACGTCTACACCGCGGCACAGATCAATATCAAGCTTCATGTAGTCGGGACGAAGATCATTCAGGCTGGTCAGACTGTTGTATCCGGCTCCAAGGTCATCTAAGGCCACCTCAAACCCTCGCTCACGGTAGTAGTTAAGAATACGACGCAGATGTTCGACATCCGTGATTTGATCGCTCTCCACTACTTCAAAGACAACGTCACTCTGGGTGAGCCCCGTTTCCGCGAGAACCTTCATGGTACTCGCGAGACAGAACTCCGGTCTGTAGATCGTGGTAGGATTAAAGTTCACAAAGATCTTGGCGCGGTCGGCCAGCGGAGCGGCACTCCGGATAGCCGTCATGCGGCTCTCCCGGTCCAGGTAGAACAGCAGATCCGCCTTGCGTGCCGTGCCAAAGAGGTAGGCCGGGGATATCGTCTCACCGTTCTCATCCACACCACGGGTCAGGCACTCATAGGCAAAGACGGCGTTCCCGGAGGACGCATGTAAGATGGGCTGTACATGCGTGACAAGCGAGTTCTGCTCCAGGATATTAATGAGGCTCTCACCTTCTATCCGGGCTATAACTGAGTCAAGAGATCGCATGGAGACAAAGTCGGAGAGGCGCGGGTCCTCACCGTGCTCCTTGGTCAGAACGCGGGTGTCCTCAAGCTCATTGGAAGCGAGCCGCTCCCGGGCCACCTCAGCCAGCCGTGCGAACATGTTGGACTGCACGTGCACCCGGAGGATGTCGTCCAGATAGGATGTCTGAAGGCCCAGCTCATCAAGAGCAGCAATGAGCGTGTCCCGTGTGGTAGCCACCGGGGTACTGAGATAGAGATCCATTTCATCACCGAACTGGTGGGGCAATACTTCACAGCGTTCGCAGGGAGTTCTCTTTTCTGCCATAGATTGCCAGAGTATCGCAGTCGCCGGAAAAAGACTATAACCCATCCCTTTTCTTGCAGGCGTTTATCACCTGGGTTTATTGCCTGGGGTCTGGCGCTTCGCTCACTCTGCAGGAGGTGCCTGTGACTGAGAGACTTGCTGTTCCAGATCAAATATTAGTTTGTACAACCGGTCCTGTTTGCTCTGCTTTACATCATTAAATGATACGTGAAAAACCGCCCCTCCGGAGGAGATGCGAATCACGGTTCCACTTACAGAGAGCGTACTCTCTGTATCTGGATGAAGGGAGAGATCAATTTCACTTCCCGTGCGGAGGTTGGCCCCGGGACACCGCACCCGTGCTCCACCGCCGCCTACGTCAAGCAGTACACCGCGTTGCGGTTCGCGCTCTTCCTGTCCGACGGATCGGATTGTGACTGGTAGTTGGACATCCGCCCGGTCGAACTGTCGGCGCTGAAGTCTGGCGAATCCTTCCGTGTGGGCGAGGTACACAAGATCACCGGACTCCCCCACCACCCGCGTCGCCGTCCGGTAGACGCCGGAATGATCGAAGTAGAAGAGCAGAACTGCTGCTCCCTGGTCCAGGTCTGCCGGAGTTTTCTCGAGTGACACGGCGAGTGCCTCCCGGGTCTGCCGGACGACGGTACCCTGCCAGGTTGGGGAGGATCCATCTGCCGACTCCGGTCTCAAGATAACCGCATCGCCCTCCGGCAACTCCGTGGTTGCAGCCGGCCGTACCCCGGCCCGGGAGCCGGCGTAGCCCAGGCGCACACGAAGCGCACTTATCGCAGAGGCATCGATCGCTCCTGTCTCCTGAGCGAGAATCGCCGCGCGATCAAACAGAGCCTGATTCCTCAGCAGAAGGTAGCGCTTGTGTGGATGCTCAAGCTCCTGCGCGAGCGTTCGAAGCTGCAGAACCTCAGATTCGGAGAGATCATACTGTTGCACAAGGTCCTGAAAAGCCCGCTCACCGTGTTGCTCCACTCTCCTGCGCTCCTTCCGGCTCTTGATGCGAGCGGTTACAATAAGCGCAATGACACCTATGATCATAAGCGCCAGGACGACGGATACCTCCAGAGGCGAACTGGTAAAGCCGGACACGAAATCACTGATCATCTGTCCCCCTGTTCGCAACGGTGCAAGGCCCGTGCCACGACAGTTCACTGGGCTCTTCGCACGCTTTCTTGCGCGAAAGCCCACAGGATTCGTCTATTTTGCGTAGTATTTACTCAAAGTGAGGGAGCACAACGGATGAAAACGGTAATGACGCTCGCTGATGCAGGATTCGTCCATCCGGAGCAGTTCGTGGCCGAGCAGGCACGTCGGATGGAGTCGACGGAGGGGCAGCTGGTCATAGCAAGCTGTACGGCCGGAGACTACATGGCTGAGCGCATTGTAGGCCGTTATCAGGATCTGCTTGAGCGTGCCGGAAGCGACACGACGGTGCAGTTTCACGCGGGAATAGACGCGGCCTTCAAGGATACTGAGCTCACCGTCCGCATTCCCGCGCACATTGGGGGAGCGGATGTCTTTCTAATCCAATCGCTCCTGCACCCTGCGGTCGGCTACCGGGCGAACGATAACCTCATGGCTTTCCTCATTGCCGCCCGAGCGTTTCGTGAACATGGCGCCAACCGGATAACCGCAGTGCTCCCCTATCTGACCTATGCCCGCCAGGATAAACCGACCAAGTTTCAGCGCGAGCCTACTTCCGCACGGCTGGTGTGCGATCTAGCCGCTGCTGCCGGCGTGGACCGGGTGGTCTCCTGGCACCCTCACTCCAACCAGATCCACGGTTTCTTTGGTGACATGCCGGTCCACATGCTGGATCCGCTGAAAGGGTTCACGCAGGAGTTCGCGGAGTTCCGCGGGAGAGATGATGTGATTGCGGTAGCCCCGGATGCCGGGGCCACAAAACTCATTCTTCACTTCAGCCGGGAGATGGGGATCAATTCAGCCATCGCGTCGAAACAGCGGCTGCGACCGGAGGAAGCCACCATTACCGACATCATTGGTGACTTTCGCAAGAAACGAACAGCAATTGTGCTCGATGACATGATCGCAAGTGCCGGGACAATCAGCGAACTGGTTCAGTCACTCGTCGAGGAGAAGGGCATAGAGGAGGTGCAGCTCGCCGCGAGCCACAATCTCTGCCTCCCGGAGACGCGGCAGCGGCTCGAGCAGCTGCACAGGCGCTACAATCTCTCTAAGGTGGTGGTGACGAACAGCATCCCGCAGACGGACGAGTTCGCGTCACTGAAGTTTTTCAACACCCGTTGCCTCTCAAATGTGCTCTGCCAGACGATCAACCGGATTCACTACAACCGCAGCGTGAGCGAGATATTCCGGTAGTTCACCGGGTGACGCTGACGTAGAGGCGCTTGAGCCTGTTCTCACGTGTGAGCTGACGCGGGCAGAGACCAAGGCCCATAGACACCTTGAGCACCTCACTGACGATTCGGTCCGCCGTCCGGTCATCCGGTGCATCCTCGCCATGTAGCAGAAGCTCGTAGCCCTGCTCGTTTTCCGCAAGCTCCGTGACACCACCGATGGATCGCAGCCGCTCCAGTTCCCGTGCGTCTGCCGGCCGGTCAAAAGAGAGCTGCACCACGTACGCCCCACCGGTCACGCTGTCTACAGGTCCGGAGGCGACAAGCTCTCCCTTATCCAGGATAGCAACGTGATCGCAGAGCTCGTGCATCTCTTCCAGATCGTGTGAGCTCACCATCACGGTGGCATCCTGTTGCAGGCGTTTGATCGCGGATCGTACGCTCGCAGCGCTCTTGAAATCGAGCCCGGCGGTCGGCTCGTCAAGAATGATCACCTCCGGCTTTCCCAAAAACGCCTGCGCAAGGGCGAGTCGCTTGTACATACCGTGAGAGAGCGTCGCCGCTTCCCGGAACACCACATCAGCCAGATCCACGAGCTCGAGAACCCGGAGCACTTCCGGCTCGGCGGCAGCTCGCTCCCACCCCATCAGGGTGAGGAAGAAGGAGAGCTGATCAATAATGGGAATGTTCGACTGGAACAGGGCATCCTGCGGCAGAATGGAGAGGCGCCCTCTGACACTGTCCAGTCGATCGGTTCCCAGCACTGAGACCGAGCCGGAACCCGGGAGAATAAAGCCGGTGAGAATGCTGAACAAGGTTGTCTTGCCCGCTCCGTTTGGTCCCAGTACGCCAAAAATGGAGTGTGACGGCACCTCCAGGGAGACACCGCGGAGCGCCTGCACCGTGCCAAAGCTCTTGCTCACCTCACGCGTAACGACCGGAGCGCTTGTAGCCGTGACAGTCATAGGTTTCTCCTCTTAAAGTAGAGATAGCCCCCGGCGAGGTAGACCGCCGTGTAGCCCAGCATTGCCGCCGCTACAAGCGCCACCCGCAGTGGGTTCGGGTGAAAAAAGGAGAACACGAGTTGTTGGGGGACCAGGTAGCCTACCACTCGAAAAGGTTCCCAGGCACTCGCGACACCACGGACTACCAACGGGAACACGGCAACAATGCCCAAACCGGCCGCAAGCGCGCCAAACGGACTGTCGATCATGGCGGACATGGTGATGCTGATGGCCAGGAAGGGGAGACTTGCCAGAACAAACGCAACGAACCCCCAGAGCGCCCAGGGAGCCACGGCGGAGAAAGCGTAGACCCCAAGTTTTCGTTGCACGGAGACGGTGACCGCAATCATGAGTACCAGAATCAGAAGCGCGGAGATAAGCGCGCTTCCCAGGAACTTTCCAAAGAAGATGTCGCGGCGTGTGGTACGCAGCAGCAGGTAGCGCAGCCCACGGTTGCGCGCGTCACCGGCAATCTGGGAGAAACCGCTGAACACCACTACGACCGGGATGAAGAAACAGAGCAGTAGAAGGATGAGCGAGAGGAAACCCGGTCGTTCCCGAAGCAGGTAGCGTGCCCAGCGAATGCCCGGAGTCTCACCTGCCAACAGTGGATCGTTGCCCGGTACAGCCGGCTCAAGCGGCCTGATCTGGCCCAAAGATCCCGTCGTCTGGTCACTTGAGAGCTCGCTCGCGCCAATGAGCTGCCCAAGGAGCGGGACGCTGAACGTCTCGAGCTGCTCGATCAGCTGCTCGTCGGTGACGTTCTGTTCGGTCTGCGCCTGAAGACGGAAGAAGTCGATCGGGAGAAAGAGCAACTGGGTAAGGAACAGTCCAATCACGAGTGTGGAGAAGCAGAACAGGACACCGGAAGCACCACGAAGAGTCTGGCGAACGGTGTTCTGTCCAATCAGGAGTACGTGGGGGGTGCCCGGAGAGCCCCGCCCTCTGACAAGCTGGGCGCCGCTTCGTTGTTGCCAGACATCCGGAAAGACGAAGTTGACGAACAGAAAGATGAGAAAGGGATAGATGAAGCCGATCAGGCTGAAGGTCGACGGATCCGCCTCCATGAGCCCGGAGGCGTAGGCGAACACGGTTCTTCCAACAAAAAAGAGGACGGAGAGGTTTGCCATCAGCCGTCCGGCAATCCGGCTTGTCTTAAGGAAACCCACCCCGGAGGTAATCAGAAGGCCGGCGATGATCAAATTCAGAACCACGGTCACAGCTAAAAGCCGGGGATCGGTCTGCTGCACCTGATCGTTGACCTGCACCACCACATTGATGGTTGCCAGAGATATCAGTGCACCGAGCGCCTGGAATCCCCCGAGCACAAAGTTGAGGATTGCAAGCGTCGTCAGGCCTCCGGGACGCAGCGTCCGCGCGACCGCCATCACTGATCCCCGAGAAAGCGGCGGTTGCGCTCACGACTGAGCCGCACACGCACAACAACGGGAAACGCCAAACTCAGGCGTACGCCGAGCGAGGGGAAGACATCTGCGGGAGTGGCAATGACTTTTGCCGCAATCGGGATCTGAGACTCGTTCATAGCCGCCATGGTATGTGATTGTCCAACCTCGCTCAAGAGACCAGGCGCCGGCAAAAGACAATCAGGGGGTTTCCTGAGCGGGAGTTTCCGGTTATATTAAGGAAATGATATATAAGGAGCCGGCATGCTGGTAGTCGGGCTGATATCTGCGGCGATCATTGGAATGGTTCTGGGGACTCTTGGCGGTGGAGGCTCCATCCTCACCGTGCCGGTCCTCGTTTACCTTCTGGGTGTCCCAGCCGTTGAGGCGACCGCATATAGTCTGTTCACAGTCGGGGTTGCGGCACTTGTCGGCGCGGGTGGGTACCTGAGAGCACGGCAGGTTGACCTGCGTACGGCGCTCATCTTTGCCCCACCCTCTCTTGTGGCGGTGTACCTCACCCGACGTTTCCTTATTCCGGCAATACCGCAACAGATCGTAACGCTCGATCGGATCAGCGTCACCAGAGACACCTTGATTCTCGCCCTCTTTGCGGTGACCATGGTGCTGGCCGCGATCTCCATGATCCGTGGCTGTCTGGTGTGCGCCCGCCGGGAGGCAGACCCGCATGCAGAGCCTCCCGGGAAACAGAGTCTGATGTTCGTACTGGTCGAGGGGGCTGTGGTCGGAACAATCACCGGCCTCGTGGGTGCCGGTGGGGGCTTCCTGATCATTCCGGCGCTGGTGCTCATCGGGCACCTTCCCATGAAGAAGGCGGTGGGAACCTCGCTGGTGATCATTACCGCGAAGTCTCTGGTCGGTTTTCTTGGTGATCTGGGCGCGGCGACGGCGCTCGACTGGGGGTTTTTATTGCCCTTCACAGGAGTCGCAGTTATCGGCATTGTGGCAGGGATGGCACTGAGCAGATCGATCGATGGATCACGGCTCAGGCCGGCGTTCGGCTGGTTTGTGCTGGCGATGGGAGCGTTTATGACGGTGCAACAGGTTGTGGCGGCAACAGGGCTATAACAGGCAACAGACAGTGACAAGGAGAGACAAGGAGATCACAATGTTTGGAATGGGAAATCGAACCTCAGAGACAGATCTGGACTCCCAAAGCTTTAAAGAGGGATTCAGTGGAACTCCGGACGCGCTTCTCCTGGACGTGCGAACTCCAGGTGAGTACGGCGAAGGCCATATTCCCGGAGCACAAAACCTGGACATGTACGCGCCGGATTTTGTTGAACAGATACAGACGTTTGACAGGAGCAAACCTGTCTATCTTTACTGCCGCAGCGGAAACCGCAGTGGCACCGTGCTCAGTGCCATGCAGCAGATGGGCTTCTCACAGGTCTACCACCTTGCCCACGGCATTCTTGACTGGGACGGAGAGACCGAATAGGAGGAAACATGTTTTTTCACTACTTCTTTGACAAAGGACTCGCGCAGAACAGCTATCTCATTGGATGCCAGGCGACCGGTGAAGCAATTGTCATTGACCCGCTCCGGGATATCGAACGCTACCTCGAGACAGCGGCAGAGAACGAGCTGCGTATCACCCACATTGCAGAGACCCACATCCATGCCGACTTTCTCAGTGGTAGCCGCGAGCTGGCGGCTGCAACGGGGGCCGGAATCTACCTCAGTGATGAGGGAGGAGAGGAGTGGGCCTATCGGTTTGATCACGTGGGCCTCAAAGAGGGCTCGTCAATTGCGGTTGGTAACCTGCGACTAGATGTTCTGCACACCCCCGGGCATACACCCGAGCACGTCACCTTCGTGCTCTACGACCTTCCAGCCGGCGAGCTGCCAATGATGACGTTCACCGGTGACTTTGTGTTCGTTGGTGATGTAGGCCGGCCCGATCTGCTGGAGGAGGCAGCGGGTATCAAAGAGACAAAGGTGATCGGTGCCAGGCAGATGTTTGCAAGTCTGCAGAAGTTCCGATCTCTTCCCGACCACGTGCAGGTGTGGCCTGGGCATGGGGCCGGGTCAGCGTGTGGCAAGGCCCTTGGCGCGGTGCCTTCGAGCACCGTCGGGTTCGAAAAGGCAACCAACTGGGCCCTGCAGATCGGTGACGAGTCGGAGTTCGTAGATGAGCTTCTGGCCGGACAGCCTGAGCCGCCGTACTACTTCAAGGAGATGAAGCTTAGAAACCGCGCCGGCGCACCGGTTCTGGGCACGCTTCCAGAGCCGGCACTCGTGTCTGCAGACGGTCTGAGGGAGGCGATCGCCGGGGGCGCCCAGCTGGTAGACACCCGCTCACGCTACGCCTGGGCCGGAGGACACATTCGCGGCAGTATAGCGCTCCCGTTCGACTCCGGGCTGAGCACCTGGGCCGGCTGGACACTGGAGTTCGACACCCCAATCGTGCTCATTGCAGACCGCGAGCGGGTGGATGAGATTGTGCGCATGCTCGTTCGAATCGGTCTCGATCAGGTCACCGGATACACAGAAGATGTAAACGAATGGGTAGACAGCGGAGAGACGCTCGTGCAGACGGAACAGATCAGCGCACCGGAGCTTGCCGCAGCAAGGCAAAAGTTCACGGTTCTCGACGTACGAGGAGAGAGCGAGTTTGATGAGGCGCACATAGAGGGTGCGCTCAATATCCATACCGGCCGTCTGCCGCGTCACGCGGATCAGATCCCCACCGACCGCCCGATCGTCGTCCACTGCCAGACCGGATACCGCAGTACCATCGCGAGCTCGCTGCTCGAACGGATGGGGATCGGGCAGGTCCATAACCTGACCGGGGGCTACGCCTCCTGGGAGACACTGACCACCGGAAGTGGCCTGGGTGTGGATAAAAGGAGAACCGAGCTCGTTTCCGGTTAGCTCTGCAGTTCGAGCCAGAAGAAGAGCTCCAGGTCACGGCGGCCGCTGAAGTCCATCACGCCCATCACCGTCCCTCCGTCAACGCGACGGAAGTGATCAATGATGGGCATATGGTTATAGCACATGGCTGCCGACACCACGCCGCGGAAACGGATCTCCCGCACCCGCGCGCGGCCCAGGGGGTGGCGGAGGAGGAGACGATTCTCCGGAAGGCGAAACGGCCAGATCATAAGCCTGTTGGCAATCGCAAGCGGTTGGCATGAGCGCTTGAAGACAAGCGCATCAACGTTGTCTGGTGAGCGAAACACCTTACCCCACCAGCCGGTCTGTGACAGAAGGCCGTCAAGCCGACTACCGCTTCGCCAGTCGCCACCGTGCCAGACACCGATCAATCCATCAGGCGTAACCGGGGGCAAATGGTCGTAGAACGATAGAAGCTCCGCCCGGGAGGATGGCTGCTCACGCAGTGCCGTGAAGCCCGCCCGCGCAACTGCGCCCACCGGTCACTGCTCCGTTTGAAGCATTCTCACGCGGGCGACAATACCAGAGCCGAAGAAACTGAGCCCGCTGTTCAGAATAACCAGACCGGCGGTGCCCATCCAGAACCACGGTTCACCGGCCGCTTTACGAATGACGGCCTCGCCGGCTACGCTGAAACCTGACCCGACCAGAATGAGTCCCAGAATAGAGAACAGTAGCCATGTCGATTTTGTGCTCATTCTCAGAATGTATCACTGCGCAGCGGTCAGCGTACACGCAACAGAAACTGCTTGAGTGCAGAAAGAACCAGATCAGGGATGGCGTGCCCACCGGCAAAGGAGACGTACTCATGGTCCGCACCCGCCCCTGAAAGGAGCTTCGCAAGCGCTCGTGCCTGGTGCTCCGGGAGAACCGGGTCAAGGGTCCCATGCGACTGAAGCACCGCGAGCCCCTCGGCTCGCGACGGCGCCTGAGCGTACCATCGATCCCGGGCTATGAGCGATCCGGAGAGAATCACGAGCCCGGCGGGTCGTTCCCAGTGCCCCCCAAGCACCAGCTCTGTAGCGACCATGGCTCCCTGGCTGAACCCACACACAACTGTCTGCTCAGCAAGAGCGCCCAGCTGATCGAGCACCTCGGCCAGCTCCCGCGCGGAGGCGGCAAGCCCGGGCGGATCAAAGGAGGAGAGGTCTGAGAACGCAGCTCCGGTTGCAAAGGCAGAGAGCGCCTCAGGTGAGCGAGGGAACCAGGCGTACCCGCCTGGGTAGCCGGGCATCTGGTACGGCGCCTGGGGAAAGACGCACTGCATACCGGTAGAGGCCAGCTCATCAGCAAGCGGGAACAGATCGTGCATGTTGGCGCCAAAGCCGTGCGCCAGGACAAGAACCGGGCCGCGGGATTCCCCGGCCCGTACGTACTCAAGCAGAGGAAGGCTCCTTCGCAGCCTTGAAGCTCCGGTTCAAAGCACTGATAAACGCCTTTGTGCCGGCCAGATCTATGTTGGTATCAATCCCGGCCCCCCAGAACGTGCGGCCGTCGCCCAGCTGGACCTGAATGTAGGCTACCGCCTCAGTTTCCGCACCGGTACCAATTGCATGCTCGTGGAAGTCGGTGAGCGTCACGTCCTTCAGCCCGTCGTTCTTGATGGCGTGCGCGAATGCGCTGATAGGACCGTTGCCCTCCGCCTGGACAGTGTGTTCATCACCATTGTGGAGCACTTTCGCCTCACAGCGGATGGTGCGGGGATCGCTCTTCACGTAGTCAAAGTCAATGTCGAGCACCTGCAGCGGTTCGCTCGTGTTGAGGTACTCGCGGTTGAACGCCTCATAGATCTCGTTTGGTGAGAGCTCGCGCCCCCACTCATCGGCAATACGATTGATCGCCGCACCCATCTCAGCATGCATGGCCTTTGGCATCTCAAAGCCGAACTCCCGGGACATGACGTAGGCAACGCCCCCCTTCCCGCTCTGACTGTTAACCCGAACGATAGACTCGTAGGAGCGCCCAAGGTCCTTGGGGTCTATGTGCAGGTAGGGCACCCGCCAGGGTGCGTCGCCCGCATGTTCGCCTCCGCGTCTGTCCATTCCCTTCTTTATTGCGTCCTGATGGGAACCGGAGAAGGCGGTGAAAACCAGGTCTCCGGCGTACGGATGGCGCGGATGAACCTGCATACGAGTAGTCCGCTCGTAGACCTGGCGAATGTGCGGCAGGTTGGAGAGATCGATTCCGGGATCAATGCCGTCTGCAATCCTGTTGCAGGCAACCGTCACTATGTCAAGGTTTCCAGTCCGCTCCCCGTTTCCAAAGAGGGTGCCCTCCACACGATCGGCCCCGGCCATCAGGCCCAGCTCGCAGGCGGCGACCCCGGTCCCGCGGTCATTGTGCGTGTGCAGACTGATCAGCGCGAGATCCCGATTCTTCATGTTGCGACAGAACCACTCAATCTGGTCAGCGTGTCTGTTGGCCGGAATCCACTCGACAGTATCAGGCAGATTGAGAATGATCTTGTTTTCAGGGGTGGGGTCCCAGACCTCCATCACCGCCTCGCAGACGTCCAGCGCGTACTCCGTCTCCGTGTCGGAGAAGCTCTCCGGCGAATACTCCATGCGAACCCTGGTGCCCTCGTCCTCAAGCATGGGCGCAAGCTTCTTGACCAGTCGCGCGCCCTCAACGGCAAGCCCCTTGATCTCCTCTTTGCCCATACCAAACGTAATCTCTCTCTGTAAGACCGATGTAGAGTTATAGAGGTGAATGATCACGTTCCTGACGCCGCGCACACTCTCAAAGGTACGCTTGATCAGATGCTCTCGAGCCTGGGTGAGCACCTGCACCGTCACATCGTCAGGGACCAGATTGTCGTCGACCAGCTTTCGAACAAAGTCAAAATCGATCTGAGATGCGGATGGAAAGCCTACCTCAATCTCCTTGAAACCGATCTCGACGAGCAGCTTGAACATCTCCGTCTTCTCGGCGACGCTCATAGGGATGGCAAGCGCCTGATTCCCGTCACGCAGATCCACGCTGCACCAGATAGGCGCGGTGGTAATGGTCTTCGACGGCCACTGCCGGTCGGTCAGTTCTACCGTTTTGAATGGTGCGTACTTTGGCATTATTGACTCCTTGTGTTTGTTTACGGCTCTGCGGCCGGCGATGCCCCCAGGGCAACAAAAAAGCCCGCTGCCGAGGGTATCGACAGCGGGCTTTCCCGCACAGGAGGTGAGCCCTACTCGCGGCTCACCAGGCCGATACCCTCAAGCCGGCGGGCTCGAGTAGAGCGAGTAGGTGGGTTCCCAGTGCGCTGATGGTGTTCTTTGCCACAACCATG
>CAZREG010000022.1:0-21136 GCA_964599075.1 uncultured Spirochaetaceae bacterium
TACCCAGGTCAGTGAGAACCACCGCGCGGCGTGCTGGCTTCTCGGAGGTGAGACACATGCCGAAAGTACTTGAGTTCGAAAACGTCAGCAAGGTCTTCCATCAGGGTGGAGTGCTCTCGCAGACCCGCATCCTCGCCAACGATCAGGTGACCTTCCACGTAAACAAGGGGGAGATCTTTGTACTCGCCGGGGAAAGCGGCTGCGGGAAGACTACCGCCGCGCAGATCATCCTCGGCTTCGAAGAGGCGACCGAGGGACAGGTCATCCACAATGAGAAGCGTGGCGTGAAGGAGCGCAACCGCCAGGTGTGGCTGACCGAGGGCGTGCAGGCGATCTTCCAGGACCCCTTCGCCACCTTCAATCCGCTTCGCGTCGTGGACCGCTACTTCTTCGAGACGGTGAAGAACTACAGGCTCGCCAAGACCCACGCGGAGGCGATCAAGGTAATCGACAAGAAGCTCCAGGCGGTCGGCCTCACCTACCAGGACATTGCGACAAAGTACCCGAGCGAGTTCTCCGGCGGACAGCTGCAGCGTATCTCAATCGCGCGTGCGCTGCTCACCGACCCGGTGGTGCTCATCGCCGACGAACCGGTGAGCATGGTCGACGCCTCGCTTCGCATGTCGATCGTCAACCTCTTCCGAAAGCTCCGCGATGACTTTGGCGTGAGCGTCGTGTACATCACTCACGATCTTGCTACCGCGTACTACGTGGGCGACCGGATCGCGATCATGTTCCGGGGCAACATCATCGAGCGCGGCCCTGCCTCGGAAGTGCTGATGAACCCCCTGCACCCGTACACGAAACTGCTTCGCGAGTCGATCCCCGAGGCAGACCCGGATCGCAAGTGGCAGTCGGACGTCAAGCTCTCGGACGCCGAGAGCGAAGACTTCCAGCGCAAGGGGTGCAAGTTCGCCGGACGGTGTCCTTTCGTCATGGACGTCTGCAGAACCGAAATGCCGCCGGAGTACACGCGAGGAGAGGTGGGCGTGCGCTGCTACCTCTACGCTGAGCGGTAGCTGTCGAGGCATCGCACAAGTTGACCGATAGGAGGGCGGAGTCTACGCTAATGTTATGGCTAACATGAGAGGGGCGGTTCTGCCCGGCGACAGTACGGTGGCGTTCACAGAAATCGAGGTTCCGCAGCCGGGACACGGTGAGGTCCTGATTCGCACCAAATCATCGACCATCTGCGGCAGCGACATACGCGCGATCTACCATGAGCACGTCGGCAAAGGTCCGGAGGGCTACCAGGGAGTTATTGCCGGGCACGAGCCGTGCGGACAGATCGAGCGGGTCGGTCCGGGATGCAGGCGCTTTGAAGCAGGCGACAGAGTTATCGTCTATCACATCTCCGGATGCGGGGTCTGCAACGACTGCCGTCGAGGCTACATGATCAGCTGCACGAGCGAGCGATACCGTCGAGCCTACGGCTGGCAACGAGACGGGGGAATGGCTCCCTACATACTCGCCGAGGAGAAGGACCTGGTCCTGCTTCCGGACGAACTCACCTACACAGATGGCGCACAGGTAGCGTGCGGCTTCGCAACGGTCTACGAGGGTCTCGAGAAGATCGGCATTTCGGGTAACGACGTGGTGCTGGTCGTCGGGCTCGGCCCAGTTGGACTTGCCGCGCTCATGCTGAGCCGTGCGCTCGGAGCAACCACGATCATCGGAACAGACACGGTTGCCGAGCGGATGGAGCTCGCCAGAGAGCTCGGTCTCGCCGACCACGTCGTACCGGCCGGACCGGGTACCGTTGAGCGCGTCTTCGAACTCACCGGAGGCCACGGTGTAGAGCGCGCCGTCGACTGTTCAGGCGTCGATCCCGGCCGCCAAACGGCGATAAGAGCGACGCGAAAGTGGGGCCGTATCGTCTTTATCGGCGAGGGAGGAACGGTACGCTTTGCCCCGAGTCCCGATATCATTCACGATCAGAAAACGATCCACGGTTCCTGGGTAACAAGCATCTGGCGAATGGAAGAGCTTGTCGAGCGACTGGTGCGCTGGGGGATTCACCCGGAGAAGCTGGTTACCCATCGATTTCCGCTCGAAAGGGCAAACGAGGCGTACGAGCTCATGGCCGGCGGGAAGTGTGGCAAAGTTGCGGTAGTCTTTGACCAGTAGCGGTAAACCTCACGCCCCACTGAGCTCTACAAGCTCACGGATCTCTGTGTTGCTCAGCTTGGTCAGCCACTGTTCGCCTTCGGCAACGGAGAGGTCGGCGAGCTCCTTCTTTGCTTCGAGCATCTCATTGATCCGCTCCTCAAAGGTACCACGGGTGACGAGGCGATAGACGGTCACGTCTTTGCGCTGGCCAATCCGGAACGCGCGGTCGGTCGCCTGGTTCTCTACCGCCGGGTTCCACCACAGATCGTAGTGAATCACATGATTCGCGGCGGTGAGATTGAGTCCAACGCCTCCGGCCTTGATAGAGAGAACCATGATGCGATACGAATGATCGGTCTGAAAAGTGTCGACCATTGAGTCACGCTGCGCACGCGAGCTACCACCGTGGAGGAAGAGACACGGCATATCAAGGCTTGCTACCATCTGCGTGATGAGCTCGCCCATCTGGGCATACTGGGTGAACACGAGGACCTTCTCTCCCTGCGCGGTGATGGTTTCAAGAAGTTCGAGCAGCATCCGGGCCTTGCCGGAATGATCCGGTGAAACCGGGCCCTTCTTCACGTAGAGATGAGGGTGACAGCATATCTGCTTGAGCCCGGTCATCAACTTGAAGACGATGCCGGCCCGGTTGATGCCCTGGGCATGAGCAAGCCACTCTTCGGTGTGCGCCACAAGCTCACGATAAAGCGCGCTCTGCTGTGCGGTGAGCGCCGGATAGCGATTGGTGACGATCTTGTCCGGAAGGTCATTGATGATCTTCCTGTCGGTCTTGAGTCTGCGCATGATCAACGGCGCGGTGACGCGACGGAATCGCTCGAGCACGGCCCGGTCCCGGTAGCGTTCGATCGGTACGGCAAAGGTTTCCTTGAAGGCGCCCTTTGTCCCCAGGTAGCCGCGCATCACGTAGTCCACAATGCTCCAGTAATCGAGCAACCGGTTCTCCACCGGGGTACCGGTCATTGCGATCGAGTAGTCCGATCGGATAGCCTTCACAGCTTTTGCCTGCGCCGATGCTGAGTTCTTTATATTCTGCGCCTCGTCAAGAACCGCCACCGACCATCTGCGAGCTCGAAACTCTGAGGCTTCAAGACGTGCAAGCGCATACGTTGTCACAACCAGGTGGGCATCAGGACTGATCTCCCGACCGGAACCGTGGTAGACGGCAACCTGCAGGTCCGGGGCAAACCGATGGATCTCACGCTCCCAGTTCGTGGCAACGCTTGCGGGAACCACGATCAGGGCAGGCCGCTTCCGGGTCACCACACCCTCGTTGTAGAGCTGGAGTAGCAGTGTGATCACCTGGACTGTCTTTCCAAGACCCATGTCGTCGGCCATTACCGAGCCAAGCCCGATGCGGTAGTTGTGATAGAGCCACCGGTAACCGCGTTCCTGATACGGACGAAGCGTGGCGTGGAGATTTGCCGGAACGGCAACCTCCGGTGGCGAGAGGAAGGCGTCAAAGAGCGCGGACGTCGGCTCGTCCATCACTACGGGGGCTCCGCCGAACTCACCGGTCAGCCCTGTCTTCAGGAGCTCCATCGGCGACGGGGCGGGGTCGCGCTCGAGTTGCCGCTTGAGTGAGTCCATTTCCTTCTCGTCGAGCTCAAGGAACATGTCCCGGTACCGGACGAACCGACGGTAGTTCGAGCCAATCCTCATCAGCTCCTCGACAGAGATGAACGTGTCACCCACGGCGACCTGCCAGTCAAACGCAAGCATCTCTGTAAGTGAGGTGTAGGAGACAACGCTGTCATCTGACCCGGGGGCACGCTTGATGCCCAGGGCAAGGTGTGGCAGGAACACCTCCCGCAGCGCTTTGGGAACAACGGTTCGCACTCCAAGCGTACGAAGCGCCGCGAGCGCGGCGAACCAGCCGTCAAGGAACGGATCGGCCTTCACGGTCACCGGACCCTGACCACGGAGAAAGTCATTCACCGTGGGAAGATAGGTCGCGAGCAGGCTGAGATCACGCAGAAGCGGCAGCGTCTCAGACTCAGGCCGCGCGAGGAAGGTAGTGAATGTTTCCGGAAGCTGATCCTCCTGCCTCCGGTCGGCGACGCGGATCTCAAAGGTGAACGCGTCCTCACCACGCTCCTCTACGTGGATGACCGGATGATGGTGGATGGGCCGGATGAAGAAGCGGCCGAGCCAGAGATGGATTGTCTGGGCGTTCTCCTGCTCCTCGAACTTTTGTGGTGTGTATTCCGCCGCGCAAAAGAAGAGCGCAGTGATGGGATCTTGGTCCGCCTTCTTTACCGGTTCAAAGAGAGTCAGGTAGTGACGAAGAAAAAATGAGACAAGAAAGAGGACCTGCTCGCGATGCTCGAGTGCCGAGGTACCGTAACGGACAACCTCACGGGGCAGCGCCAGCACGAGTGCCTCAAAGATCTCCTTCACTTCATTGTTGTAGAGTGCGGGTATCCACCTGACAATGTAGGTCCCGCTCTTTATTGCAATAATGTCGGGGATCGCGGCGTTTCGCTCAAGCAGCGTCAAGGAGAAGCTGTGGACCATGATGAGGAAGGAGACCACCGGAGGATAGGCGGAGAGGTCACCGGCGGAAAGCAGGTGCAGATAGTCAATAAAAGGCTCAAGCTCATCTGAGTCAAACTTCACTGCAGCGTTACCCCTTTTGAGGCTTCCGGCGAATGCGTTCTTCGACTTCCGGATGGAGATGGTGCATGAGGTGTAGAGCGTGCGGGGAGGTTCTTCCTGCAGGTCAAGCTGCTTTACGTGACGGCGGGTCGCGCGCGCCAGCCGCTTGTACGCATCAAGCAGGATGGTTTTGAAGTCGTTCTTTATGTAGAAGAGTGGAAACTCGGTGAGAAGCTGTGAGGAGGCCGGAAAGAGGTCGGGGACCGTGGCAAAGTCTATCTGCTCCAGGTGGTCTGCAAAGTAGTTGTACTTCTGCTCCTTCGCAGCAACGAGCGACTCGATCCCCACGATTGCCTGCTCTTCCTCCTCTCTCTCGCCACGGATCGCTGCGAGCAGATCGAATCCGTGCATCTCAAAAACAAGAAAGGGGTTCTTGTCAATTTCATTCGCAATAAGGTAGACGACGGCGGCAAGATGTTTGCACGGCACCGCCCAGTCGGGACAACTGCAGTGCATGGCAAGCTCCTCCCAGTTCCTGGGAAAGAGTCTGATCCCGCGTCCGATACACGCCTCGTCAAGCTCCGGGGGCAGTTGACGCGCCTCAAGCTGCGAGCGGTAGTACGGACTCTCCTTCACCAGCGAGGTGATCGCGCGCTCCTGATCAGCACTGAAACTCCAGAGCTCGAGTGCCACCTTGTACGGCGACGGTCTTGTACCCTGGACGCGAGCTTCAACACGCGTGTGATGCGTCTCTATTGACTTCACCGACCCGTTGCGCGCATAGCGGACCCCGCGCGGGAGACGGTTCTGGTAGTCAATGTTGGAAAGCGCGTCGAGCCAGCGACGCCCCCACCACGTATGCCCGAACTCGATTCGTGCCATGCTTCCTCCAGAGCAATCACCCTAACGCGCAAACACCGGTGCAGTGAGCGATCCGGCGGCGGCGTCCAGACGGTAGCCCTCCTGGTCGAACGCGCCCAACTCCTGCGGCGTGCGCGAGCCGCTGTCAACAATCCACCGCGCCATGCTGCCTCGCGCCTGCTTGGTAAAGACGGTGACGCGCTTCACGCGCCCTCCGTCTCTCTGCTGAAAGTCCGGTGTGATGACCGGCACCCCAACCACCTGCGGATCTAGCGCGCGGGCGAACTCCCCGGATGCCAGGTTGACCACCGCCAGAGAGCCACTCTCGCGCACGTCACGGGCAAGCTGCGTGGAGATCCGCTGTCGCCAATACTCGTAGAGCGAGCGGGTAGCGTCAACTGGGAGACTCACCCCAAAGTCCAGCCGATAGCGCTCAATCCGGTCAAGCGGCCGGAGCACGCCGTAGAGTGCAGAGAG
Source organism: uncultured Spirochaetaceae bacterium (assembly GCA_964599075.1). Classification (GTDB taxonomy): domain Bacteria; phylum Spirochaetota; class Spirochaetia; order DSM-27196; family SLST01; genus SLST01. The sequence goes on from CAZREG010000022.1 coordinate 6,064, forward strand.
GATTCGCAGCTGCTGCCCGGCAGCCAGGAGCGCGCCGGCAGTGAACGACCGGATGGAAAGGCCACGGTACGTCTCACCGGTATAGGCGAAGGCTGCCGGACGTCCGGCCTTCGCGTGACCGGTCCACTGCTCGATCGCCTGGTCAACCTCTTGAATGAGGCGGCCAGGCAGCCTGAGACGCCGGTGCCGCTCCTCACGTGGGAGCGAGCGCAGGGTATCCATCACCTGGCTCGCGCAGTCGAGCATGCGCGGGAACGAGGTTTCAACGCCGGCGGGCAGGTCAACATCGGTCTGGAAGTCCTGTGTCTTTGAGGGGCTCAGGAGTGCGAGCACGCTACTCTCCGATCAGGGTGAGCACTACCGAACGGGCGCCACCCCGGTTGCGATGCTCACAGAGATAGATACCCTGCCAGGTGCCCAGGTTCATACGCCCGCCGGTGATGGGAATGGTGAGGTTCACGCCAAGGAGCGAGTTCTTCGCGTGGGCAGGCATATCGTCTGAGCCCTCTAGCGTGTGCCGGTAGTACGGCTCATCCTCCCGAACCAGGTGATCAAGGATCTCCTCCATGTCACGGCGGACATCCGGGCTGGCGTTCTCATTGATGGTAAGGGAGGCCGATGTATGCTGGATGAACAGGTGCACTACCCCTGCGTCCGGCATCACCAATGCGGAGAGCGCCTGCTCAATCTCATGCGTGATGAGGTGGCAACCGCGCGGGCGAGCCTTGAGCGTAATCTGAGTCTGTTGTGCCATGACCCAAAGGTACTGCGAAATCCGCAGGCGTGCTCACCGTTCGCCCTTCCAACTCTCCATACTTGTGTGAACGTTGAGCGCTCGGGCGCTCGCCGCAAACCAGGCGTCCGGAAGAAGACCGCGGAGAATCATAGCAATGCGCAACGAACGCGGTCGCCGCGGGGTTCGTCTGCCACGACGCAGCGCAGCCTGGACAACGGCTTGTGCCACCGCATCATGGTTCTTCAGGCGCGGGAAGATGAGCCCGCCCACTCCGCCTATCGCCGCGCCGCCGAACATGCCGCTTCTGATATAGTTCGGGTGCACGGAGGAGAATCGCACCCGCTTAAGCCCACGGTTGACCGCCTCATGGCGCAGCGCCTCTGTCAGCCCCCAGACGGCCCACTTCGTGGCGCTGTAGACGGCGAGACCGGAAACTCCGACCAGCGCAGCGGCAGAGCTGATGTTTACCACGTGGGCGGCGCCGCGCTGATAGAAGTGAGGCAGAAACGCGTGTGTCACGGTGATGAGAGCGGTGAGGTTGACATCCACGGTGAGTTTCCAGGTCTCCGGAGTCTGATCAAGAAAAGAGCCGGGAGCCATGTGACCGGCGTTGTTCACCAGGATGTCAACGTCCCCATAGCGGTCTATCGCAGCGGACGCGGCCTGGACCACGGCGGCGGTGCGGGTGATGTCCACCACCGCGGTTGTGCACAATGGAAGCCTGCCGGCACCGGAGGTGCGGGCCTGTGCAACATCGATCTCAAGATCTGTCCGGACTTCATCCAGCCGGTCCTGATGCAGGTCCCACAGTTCCACGCTGCAACCAGCCAGAAGCAACCGCCTGGCAATAGCCCGCCCGATCCCACCTGCGCCGCCGGTCACCACAGCAACCTTTCCATCCAGTTCCATGCACCCTCCTGCACCGCGGAGCCTACCACAAAACGGGTCAGGCCGCTTCCGCCATAGAGTCTTTGCCTCCGTAGTGACAGCGCACACAGCGCGTCGTACCTTAGGCGGATGTCGTCAGCACAACGCCCCGCGGCAGTCAGTTATCCACAGATATTCCTCTTCTGGCTCCCGCTGGGGGTGATGTGGCTCATGATGGCGGCCGAGCAACCGCTGTTGACAGCGGTCATTGCACGGATGCCGGACGCGGCACTGAACCTGGCGGCCTTTGGTGTTGTCTTCTCTATTGCACTGGTGGCCGAAAGCCCCATCATCCAGATGCTGAGCGCGGCAACGGCACTCACGGGAAACCGATGGGATTACGGCATGCTGCTGAAACTCCTCCACATTCTTGCAGCAAGTCTCACGGTGATTCATCTTCTGGTAGGTCTCACCCCCGTCTACGGCTGGATTGTCGGGGGACTACTGGACGTGCCGCAGCACGTGCTGGAGGCGAGCCGATGGCCGTTCGTGCTGATGGCACCGTTCTCAGCTGCGGTGGGATACCGACGGTTCTGGCAGGGAACCCTCATCCGGCACGGAAAGACCTGGATTGTCCCTATCTCCATCCTGATCAGACTCTTTGCGGTGGGTGGTGTGCTGGCGCTGGGATTCACCGGCTGGGAGGTCTCCGGCGCTATGCTTGCGGCAATAGCCATCACGGCAGGCGTGATGGTGGCGGCGGTCACCGCCGGCGTGATGAACGCGCTCCTTGTTCTTCCGGGACTCCCTGAGCCGCAGGAAGGCGAGCAGCGGCTTGGGTGGCACGGTCTTCTTGAGTTCTATGTCCCGCTTTCGCTGACCACGGTGGTGTTTCTTGCCGCTCGTCCGGTTGTGACGTTCGGCATTGCGCGTTCACAGCTGCCGGAGCTCTCGCTTGCGGTCTGGCCGGTGCTCAACGCCTTTCTCTTTCTGTTCAACAGCCTTGGGCTCAGCTACCAGGAAACCGCGATTGCGCTGCTGAAGCGCAATCCGGAAAACGACCACAAGCTCATGCGGTTCACCTGGGGTATGGCTCTCGGACTCTCGGTGACCATGTCGGCGATCGCATTCAGTCCGCTGCGCACGATCTGGTTCCGTGATGTGAGCGGGCTCAGTCCTGATCTTCTGGCGCTTGTTCCCGTGCCACTACTGATTCTCTGCGTAGTGCCGGCGCTGATCACGCTGCGGTCATTCTCACGGGCACGGTTTGTCAGCCGTTCTAAAACTCGCGTGCTGACCGAGGGGGCCGGGCTCTATGTCACCATTCTCTTTGCGCTGGTGTTCGCCGGTGCCGCCGGTCTGAGCCTCCCCGGCGCCATTATAGCGGCTGGGGCGCTTGCTCTGGCAAACGGCGCAGAGAACGGCTATCTGCTGCTGCGCAAGGCCAGATTCTAGTTGTGCCGAAAGAGATTGTCCAGAAGCTGGTACAGCACGGTCCGGCAGTAACCGCCGTGGCGTCTCTCTGCCTCGAGCACGATTGTAGGTGCATCGGCGGCTGGCATCTGATAGGTGCCCACGCCTATTTCGCTGCGGCATGCATGCGTCAGAAGCTCCACGCTGCGGCTGGTCGACTCCAGGTGAAACTGGAGCGCAACCGTCGAGCGGCCAAAGGCGAACCCCTGATTGATGGTGACAGGTGACGAGGCAAGACGTACGGCCCCATCCGGAAGATCAAACGTGTCTCCGTGCCAGTGAAAGACCGGCATTCGCGCCGGCGCAGGCAGCGGACCTCTCAGAAGCGGTCCCCAGGCCTGGCTCTCCAGGTCAACCGGGAAGAACCCGATCTCTTTCTGCTGACCCCTATACACCGCCGCGCCGAGCGCGGCAGCAATCTGCTGAGCACCAAGACAGAAGCCCAGAACCGGTCGCTCAAAGGAGATGAGCCTGCGAATGATATGGCGCTCATCATCAAGCCAGGGGAAGCGCTCGCTCTCCCAGACGCTCATCGGACCACCCATGACAACCAGCGCCTCAACGGAGGCGGCTTCAGGAAGGGAGTCTCCGGCCCAGAGCCGGCAGAGCTCTACGCGGTGCCCGCGTCCGTACGCCCACTCAGCGATCGCCGCCGGGCCCTCAAACGGCACGTGTTGCGCCACAACTATCGTCATACCAGACCGTATCACAAAAGAAACAATCGGGAACACTTTTTCCAGTTGACTTTATTGAGCACTATGATAGATTTGGCTCGTGAGCATTGTAACGATGCTCTTGTACGTCGGCGAGATCCCTCAGCCGTCCGGCATAGCCGGAAACACCGTCGGCGATACACCCCACTCTCCCTTGCCTGCCCGAATGGGCAGGCATTTTTGTCTCCAGCCTCACCCGATAGCGGGAGGAGCCGTTAGAGAATGACGACCAAGTCGGCGATTCGGGCACAGATCAAGGAGCGCATTCTTGCCCTTCCTCAGCCTGCGCGTGAAGAAGAGGAGCGCGCCATCTCCGTGGCGGTTCGTTCGCTTTCAGAGTGGACCAACGCTGAGCTTCTGCTCACCTACGACGCCCTGCCGGACGAGGTCTCAACCGATCATCTTACGCAGGACGCCTGGCACACAGCCAAGCGGGTCTTTCTCCCGAGAATCGCCGGCAGCACCCTGGAGTTCCTTCCCCATGGTGGCGCCGGGGGAGAGGCGCTCGTGCGCCACCCACTGGGAATGCGGGAGCCCATCAGGGGCGGTCAGTGGACGGCACGGGCCGGCGCTACAATCGTCCTGGTACCGGGTCGAGCGTTTGCTCGTGACGGGTCGCGACTTGGTCGTGGCGGTGGATACTACGACCGCTTTCTTTCATCGCTGGACAGGCACGTGAGGGATGACCTGCTGCTGGTGGGGCTCAGCTACCGGGCGCAGATGCTCGACGAGTTGCCGGTGGAGGGGCACGACGTTGGAATGGACCTGATCGTCTGCGGTGGCGAGATCATCAGGCCCTGATTGTTGTACATTCCAGAAGAAGAGGCAGAAAAAGAGACAGGGGGGAGAAGAACATGGGAGAGATAAAGAGCGCCCTGGAAATGGCCCTTGAACGGACGGCGAACGTTGCCGGTGACAAGAAGAAGCTGGCTGCCCATGAGGCGAAACAGGAAGGAATGAAGCTCGCCGGTACGTTCCTTGACGACCCTTCGAATGATCTCAAGAAACAGATCGATGCATACGATCGGGACCGGCGAATCAGTGTTCGCCAGGGTGCCTTCCAGGTGCTGCTCGCCCAGGTTGCGTTGCCGGTCAAAGAGAGTGATCTGGAGCGACTTGGCCCGGTAGAGAAGGGACTGAGTCAGCTTGTCCGCCAGCCCGGGTCAGTTGAAAGCGTCATGAGTCAGGTTGGCCAGCTGCTGCAGCAGTATCTGGACACAAGGGCACAGATGATCGAGCAGCTGCGCCAGCAGTTCGAGCCCCGGGTCCGCCAGCGCGAGGAGCAGCTTGCCCAGCAGACGGGTCAGCGCGTAAAGCTTGACCCGAGCTCGGATCCGGAGTTTGCTCAATACCTCGAACAGAACAATCAGCATCTCCAACAGCAGTACGGTGCGGTTGTGAAGCAGGCGAAAGAGCAGCTGACCGCGCTGTTCGAGCAGTCGTGACCGCACAGGAGTGAGCATGTCCGGCGGCGAATACCTGAAGCGGGGCGAGCGGCGAAACGTTACGGTCGTGTTCGCCGATATGCAGGGCTTCACCCATCTCAGCGAGGGAATGGATCCGGAAGAGATGGATTCTCTTATGTCCCGCGTGTTTGGTGGGTTTGAGTCAATTGTGGAGCGCTACGGCGGAGCCGTGGAGAAGTACATTGGCGACGCGCTTGTTGCCGTGTTTGGTGTTCCCGATCTGCATGAAGATGATCCAACCAGGGCCATCAGCGCCGCCGTGGACTTTCTCGACGAGATAGGCCGGCTCAACAGTGAGCGTGAGGACACCGCCCCGGTTGCGTTCCGTATAGGTATCCACACCGGTCTGATCACGACCGGGAAGCGCGGTGAGTACGATGTGGTTACCGGACACGCCATGTCCGTTGCGAGCCGTCTGCAGAGTGAGGCCGAGCCAAACGCTATTCTTGTCTCCGAGGCAACCCGGGATCTGACCGGGAACGACTTTCAGTTTGAGGCAGGCAGGGAGATCGTTGTGCGTGGCAAAGAGGAGGCGGTCACAGCCTATGCGGTGACCGGACGCAAGACGGTGCCCACTGACGACGACTCCGTTTTTGTGGGCCGGAAGAGCATCACGGACTCCATCTTTCGCAACTATCTGCGCCACAACCCGTTAAAGACAGACGGTTGTGTGCTGACTGGACCGGCTGGAATGGGCAAGAGCCGGGTTGCGCGGGAGGTCCTCGAACGGGTGCGGCAGCTACCGGACTTTCACGGTGGCGTTCTCTACGCGCGGGGCCAGCGGTACCGTACCGCAAGCTTTGCGGTTGTCACCGACCTGCTCTCCGGCTACTTTCAGCTCTCCGGGAACATGGACGCCCCAGCAATCAGTCGGCGGCTGACAGATGAGTTCAGGATAGATGAGAAGACGGCCACGGCTTTCTCTGAGCTTGTCACGGGGAGAGCAACCGAGCAGGACAACCAGGCGTTCGTGCTGCTCTACCTCATGCTGAAGACGGTGGTTGAGCGCCACGGAGATGCCCCTTACTCGACACTCCTGTGTATAGAGAACCTCTTTTTCGTGGACAAGGGAAGCCTGGACTTCTTTACCTTCTTCCTGCGCAACGCCGACACAAAACCATTTTTCCTCTGTACCGATCGCATACCAAGTTCAAAGACGATGGCTGCGTTCGGGGAACTTGAACAGGTGGAGCTGCCCCCGCTCGACAGAGAGGAGACCGAAACCCTTGTCCGTGCGCTCGCGCCGGACCTGCCGGGCTCCCCCATCATGCAGGCAATTCTGGAAAATGCGGGGGGCAACCCGCTCTTTGTTCGTGAGTACGTGCGCTACGCATCCGAGAACAGGGACGCACAGGCACTTCCCACCACCATACAGAACATCTTTCTTGCATCCATAGACTCATACCGCAACGACTACCGCGACCTGCTGAAGAAGCTTGCCGTCTTTGCACACAGTTTCCGTATCACCGACGCGCTCCGCATCCAGGAAGTGACGGACGGTGACCTGCAGATAGTAGAAGATGCGGTCGCTTTCTTTCTGTCCGAAGGGATCCTCATCCGGGAAGACGATCTCTATCTCTTCCGGTATGACCTGTTCAAAAAGGCTCTCTATAGCAGCCTCCTGAACTACAACAAAAAGATCATGCACCGCGTCATTGCTGACCTCATGGAACGCAACGGCTCTCCGCATCCGTTCCGCTTGCTGCACCATCTCATTCGTGCTGAGGAATACGACCGCGCAACCGATGTACTCCTGGGGGCGGAGGGCTCGGGCATCAACATGGAGTACCTGCGTTACGCCGATCGGCTTCTCGAGTACTGGAGCGATCGCAATGACGAGCGGCAGATGAGCCTGATGTTCCTGAAGTCCGCGATCCTGTTCAACAACGGCGTGACAGAGCGCATCGACTCGCTGCTGAAGGAGATTATTGACCAGGCGGTGCGAACCCGGAGTTTTCTCTCCATTGGACAGGCGTACCACCTTCTCACTGCCTACAACATGAAATCCTACTGCTTTCGCAAGGCCCGCTACTGCGGCCAGAAGGCGCTTGAAAGCTACTCCCGCGTCCCCGGCGAGGTGCGCAAGCATCAGAACCTGCTTGAGCTCATGACGAGCGCGGAGCTGTTGCGTAACAACCTGGATGAAGTGGACCGGCTGGTTCAACGAATGCGTGACCTGGAGGGCGTCCCGGAGTCCACGTTTTCAAGCGCGCGGCTGGAGGTTCGCATTGCAGAGAACGAGCTGGTGACGGGCAACTACGCTCGTGCGACCACCCGTTTTGTGAACGCGCTTGAAGCGATGCCTGCCGCGAACGATACCTGGTACACCGCCCAGATGCTGCTGGGGATGGCAACGTTTCTCAGCTGTGACTGGGAGCGGTCACTGGCCGCCTGCCGGGCGGTGCTCGAGGGCCCGTCGCGCCACCACTCCAATATCAGCCAGGTTCATGCAAGAATCGGCCTGGACGAGTACTTTCTGGGCGACAGGAAAGCCGCAGAGCGGAGCCTGCAACAGGCAGAGTTCAACGCTTCTCAGATAAGAAACGATTTCGACCGCACTGACGCGGTGCGAACACTCGCCATGGGCTACCTCTGGAAGGGAGACACCGACCGTGCCGCGAGCCTGGCTGCCGACGGGCTGAGTGCGGGCCTGCGTCACACCGCGACGTATCCCGTCATGACGCTTCTCATGATTCTGCTGGAATGCGCACACCGTTCCGGGGACGAGCACGCGGTGGGATTCTACCTCAATGAGGCGATCCTGCTCGTGGACAGCGGTGTGCTCCTGGCCAACCGCGACCTCATTCAGTTTCACTATTTCCGATCACTCTACGGTGGGCGGGATCCAGACGCCTGTCGAAACCAGGCTCGGGAGGCACTGATCCGTGAGCAGAGCGCAATTGGTGAGCCAAAGCTGATACAGCGGTTTCTCAGCCTCGGTTCGTTTGGTGCGATCGCCGGGCAGATCGGCACCCCGGTTGATGGGGAGCAACCGATGTATATTGACACCCGTTCAGCGCGGTGATAGGAAAGAGCAATGGATCAGAAGAAGGCAGTAGAGGCGCTGAAGGCAGTAGGCCTGTTCCACTCACTGAGTGACCGATTTCTCACGGGTCTCGCGAAAGCTTGCACGGAACGGCAGTTTGAGACCGGCAGCGTGCTCGTGCGCCAGGGGAATCCAGGTGTAGGGATCTTTGTGATCGTAAGTGGTACGGTGAAGATCGTAAAGACCAGTGAAGGCGGAAAGCGACTCGAGATTGCCACGCACGGTCCGGGAGAGGTGATTGGGGAGATGAGCGTGCTCGACGGCGCGTTGCGGACCGCAGACGTCATTGCAGAAGAGCCGGTAACCTGCCTTGTGCTCAGCGCCTGGGACTTCAAGAGCTTTATGGAGTCCCATCCAGAGGTGGCGCTGGAGATTCTGCCGATCGTCGTGCGCCGATTCCGGGAGACCAATGCCGCACTCATTGGAGAATCATCCCGATAGCCCGGGCTTTGTTCCGGTTCACCAGCAGTTCCGCCCGTGGTATACTCCTGAGCATAATCACTGACCAGGAGAAACCATGTCTGTCCAGAAGACCTTTACCATGCTCAAGCCCGGAGCGCTGCAGAGACGCATTGTAGGTGACGTCATTACACGAATCGAGCGCAAGGGCCTCAAGCTTGTCGGGCTCAAAATGATGAGCATCCCCCGTCAGCTCGCCGAGACCCACTACGAGGAACACCGGGAGAAGCCGTTTTTTGGCGATCTCGTTGCGTACATCACGTCCGCTCCAGTGGTAGCGATGGTGGTCGAGGGCGAAGAGGCGATCGCGATCCTGCGAATCCTCTGTGGTGCCACCAAGGTGGACCAGGCGGTGCCCGGCACCATCCGTGGTGACTATGCAACCCAGACCCAGATGAACATCATTCATGCCTCCGATTCGCCGCAGAGCGCGGAGCGGGAGATTGGACTATTCTTCAATTCTGAAGAGATTGTAGAGTATGAGGACGGGAATGGCCGCTGGTTCTAGTGTCCCCCGCTGGGACCTTGATGCAATTTATCCCGGCTTCGAGAGCGAGGCGTACCAAAACGATCGGGCCGAGCTGGTGAAGATCAGCACGGCGATCCTCAAACGAGTGGATGACAAAAGCCTTCGAAAGAAGGACCCGGCGAAGTGGATCAAGCTGCTGGTGAAGAAGATCGACACCGCGCGTGGACTCCACGAGAACCTCAGTGGTTACCTTGGGTGCGCCTACGCAGTCGACACCACCAACAGCACCATCCTTTCGGAGATAAACAGCCTGGATGAGGATGCGCTTCTGCTCACTGAGGCAACCGTGCGGTTCCGAGTGGCCCTGAGGCCGTTGAGAAAACAGATCCAGCGACTCGCATCCAAATCCAAGACAGTTGCGCACTACTTGTTTTTCCTTCAGGAGCAGTGCGAGCTTGCAGAGAAACAGATGAGCGTGGCGGAGGAAAACCTGGCCGCAGATCTTGCCCGAAGCGGAGCAGACGCCTGGGGTCGGCTGCAGGACACAATCTCATCAACGCTTGACTGGCCCTGGCAGGGGGCAGAGCGCAAGACCGTAGTCCAGCTAAGATCTCTCGCCTTTGATCCGGATCGCTCGGTCCGAAAGAAAGCGTTCACAAAAGAGCTTGAAGCGTGGAAGTCAGTCGAGATCCCGATTGCAGCATCTCTGAACGGAGTGAAGGGAACGACTGTCTCCCTTGATTCACGGCGCCATTACACAAGCCCACTTGACCACGCGGCAACGCTATCGCGTATCACCCGGAAGACACTGGACGCCCAGATAGACACCATGCGTGCAAACCTGGATGTGTTCCGTCGTTATCTGCTTGCCAAAGCCCGGCTGATGGGGCTGAAGCGGCTGGCATTCTACGACCTCTTTGCGCCGGTGGGAAACACCACAAAGAGCTGGTCATTCGCAGAGGCGCGGGACTTCATTGTGGAACAGTTCTCAAGCTTTGCCTGGGAGCTGGGTGACTTTGCCCAGCGCGCGTTCCAGGAGAACTGGATTGACGCCGAGCCCCGGGAGGGCAAGGTGGGAGGCGCGTTCTGTCAGAGCCTTCCCATAGCCAGGCAGAGCAGAGTTCTGGCCAATTTTGACGGAAGCTTTGACTCTGTGTTTACCCTTGCCCATGAGCTCGGTCACGCCTACCACGGATTCGTGATCAATGAGCTTCCGGTCCTCAACCAGGACTACCCCATGACCCTCGCTGAGACGGCGTCAATATTCTGTGAGACTATTGTCTTCAATCGCGCCATGACAATGGGTTCCAACGACGACCGTGTGACCGTTCTAGAGCTCTTTCTCCAGAGTTCCACGCAGGTGGTAGTGGACATTCTCTCGCGATTTCTCTTTGAGGAATCAGTGTTTGACCGGCGCCGCACAGCTGAGCTGAGTCCCCAGGAACTGTGTGAGCTCATGGTGCAGGCGCAGCGCGCCACCTATGGAGATGCGCTGGACGAGAAGGCCTTTCACCCCTATATGTGGGCGGCAAAGCCTCACTACTACAGTGCCGAACTCTCCTTCTACAACTTCCCGTATGCGTTTGGGCTCTTGTTTGGCCTGGGGCTGTACGCGACCTATCAGCAGGATGAGCGCGAGTTTCCGGCACGGTACAAGCGGCTGTTGCAGATGACAGGCCAGGCCACTGCGAACGAGGTGACCAGCGAGGCAGGGTTCGATATTGAGGACCCCTCGTTCTGGCAGAACGGCATTGATATCATAGCCGGATACGTGCAACAACTCGAAGAGCTGGTGGGGAAGAAGGCTGAGTAATGGCGAATGTCGGGATCATTGGGGCCGGAGCGTGGGGGACGGCGCTGGGTCGAGTTCTCGCCTCTGCCGGTAATGCGGTTGAGCTCTGGGCGTACGAGAGGGAGGTGAGCTCAGAGATCAACACGGAGCACACGAACAGCCGATACCTTCCCGAGACGGAGCTGCCCCACACGCTCACCTCCTCAAGCTCGCTCGAGGAGGTTGCCTCCGCGAAAGAGTTCCTGATCATTGCCACTCCAAGCCTCTTTATGCTGCCGATCGCCCGGCAGCTGGTGACCGTCCCCGGGATCAGCGAAGGGCGAACCACGATCGGGGTCATTACCAAAGGATTTATAGATACCCAGGCCGGTGCTCGGCTGATAATTGAGACGCTCGAGGAAGAGCTGCCCGACTTCTACAGAGATAGGCTCGTCTATATCTCCGGACCCAGTCATGCTGAAGAGGTCGCTGCAGGGAAACTCACCGGACTCATAAGCGCGTCCGCAAGCCCCCGGAAGGCAATCCAGTTCCGAAACCTGCTGGACGTTCGACCGCTGTTGGTATTCAGTTCGCTCGATGTGATCGGCGTCCAGGTGTCTGCGGCAATGAAGAATGTGATTGCAGTTGCGTTCGGCGTGATGGATGCGCTCTCCCGGACAATTGGGGCTGCTTTTGGCGACAACTCAGAGAGCCTGCTCCTTGCAGCCGGGCTGAATGAGATTCAGAAGCTTGCATTTTCCCTTGGCGCGACGCATCCGGAAACGTTCACCTCCATTGCAGGTGTGGGCGATCTGGATGTGACCTGCCGCAGCCAGTACGGACGCAACCGACGCTTTGGCAGAGAAATAGTAGAGAAGAACATCCTGAGCTCCTTCAAAAATATCGATGACCTGATTGGCAGAATTGGTGAGCTGGAATACCTTCCGGAGGGAGTGGTGGCAGCGCGCGGCGCCCACGTACTCATTGAGAGACACGGTCTGAAACTGCCTATCTCCGGAAGTGTGTTCCGGATTCTTAACAGGGACGTGGAGCCGGATTCCGCCCTTGAAGCGGTGATAGGCAGCCTCTCGCGCGCCTCATTCGGGTAGCGCCTCCGAGTTTACTGTTGAACGTCTATTTGATACTTTTCAGAGGCACCGCAGTGTCCTGCGGTTCTGGTGCCGTACCCAAGTGGCCTAAGGGAGAGGTCTGCAAAACCTTTATTCACCGGTTCGAATCCGGTCGGCACCTTAGCCGCGAACTGCTGACCCGTGAGCAACTCGCGACTGATAGTCCATACCATCATCCCGGTACAGGCGATACCAGTGCAGCGCCGCGACCATGAGCGCGTGTGTGTTGAACTCTTCAACCGATAGCGAGAGGAGCGCGTCCTCGGGCACCAGTTCAACATCTGCCAGTTCGTTCACATCCAGGCTCTGACTGCCGGCCGAAAGCGCGCCATCAGCAACAAACGTGTACACGGTGTTCGTCATGAATGCCGGGTTGGGATTCATCTGTCCAATAAGGGTGAGTTGGGAAGCCTGGTATCCGGTCTCCTCCCTGAGCTCCCGTCGAGCCGCCTGTTCCGGCTCCTCACCCGGGTCCACAAGGCCACCCGGAAGCTCTACGGTGAGCGTCGCGGGACCGTGGCGGAACTGACGAACAAGGAGAATGCTTCGGCCCCCCTCGGTGTCCACCGGCGCAACCACGTTGCACCAGTCGGCAGACTCCACTACGGTGAACTCTCCCCTGCGACCGTCGGAAGACTCTCTGCGCGACTGATAGAGGGCAAAGACCGACGCATCAAGAATCTTCCGCCGGGCGCGCTCTGTCCATACAAGATGAGCGTATCGCTCCTCGCCACTGTCCATTTCGGGAACATACCGCTTGCTGCCCCCGGTGTCATCACCCGCCAGTGAGCGCCTTTACTCCGGCTGCAAGCACATCACAGACTTGCTCAGCCATCTGCTCCTTACTCACAGGAATTCTGAAATCCGCACGGAGGTGATGAATAGCCTGGATACTCGAAAGAAATGTCCCCGCCATAAGTTGCGCCGACGGTGCGCCGCCACGCGTTGAGCGAGCCACGTCCGGGAGAAGCGTGAGGGATGAGAAGATCTCTATAAGGGGTCCCTGCAGCGCCCTGTAGAGCGCAGCGGAGATCCCTGGTCTGTCCTCAGGGTCCACGTGGTCCAGATCACTCTCGAGCATTCGGAACAGATCCATCTTTGGCTGAGAGAGGAAGTAGCGAGCTGCAGCGTACAGTCTCTGTTCGAGCGTCTGCGGCGCGGAGCTCACTGCGTGCTCAAGACCTGCCTTGATTCGTGTCATGGCACGAATCAACACCTGCTGAAACATCTCCTGCTTTCCGCCGGGAAAGTAGTAGTAGAGCGAGGCCGACCGCACACCAAGCTCATCCGCCACGTGACGCAGCTTGATTGCCTCATAGCCCTTCTCCATAAAGAGCGTCTCAGCACACTCAAGGACGCGTTCGCGGGAAGCCTCTGTTCGTGTCTGCGCCTGACCGGCCATGCCCTATTCTAACCCGGCTTGGCGTCCGGTCACAAACAGGAACATATCGCCGCCACCAAGCCGGTGTCGATCGAGCTCGCGGAGATAGAGCTCCGCGCGAAGATTCTGGAGATCGATTTCCCCCGATCGGATGCTCACCCGGCGCTGTGCAACCTGGAAAGGCGTCACGGTGCCAAGTTCCTGCAGTTGCAGGTCGGACTCCAGCTGCTCTCGCTCGAACTCCAGGTCAAACTGCAGCAGAGCTATGCGCTGACGAAGCGTCTCAACGCGGAGCTCATTGAGCTCACGTGAGGCCTGTGACTCGTTCTCCCGCTCCTGAAGTGCAGACTCCGCAAGGGTCACCGCTATGGATGCCTGCTCCACCGTCCGTCTTCTTGCGGCTCCCTCTGAGAGCGGTATGGAGAGATTGACGCCAAGGTTAAGGTCCACCCCGGCCCCCTGCCCATCGTAGTCGGTAAACGCGCCGGCCGGCGTGTCCGGGTTTGCCCGCTCATCAGCGTAGCGTGGGGTGAGCGAGAGAAATACGTCTGCTGTCACAAGGGGCTGCTTCTGCGATAGCGCATACTCAATACGGGCAGCCTGAAGCTCAACCTGTGCCTGAAGGACGGAGAGGGGTCGCCCCATCTGTGATTCAGGAAGAACCGGAGAGGCCTCCGGCGGCGGGATGGCAATATCGGTGTTCTCGTCGATGGACACTCCGCTCAGTCGCGCCAGTTCCAGTTCCAGCTCTCGTGCCGAAAGGCTGCTCTGAAGCTCCGCGTCCTGGAGCCGGTTGAGCTGAACCTGCAGGCTCACCAGATCCTGCTGGGAGCCCTGGCCCTGCTCCTGACGAATGCGTGCCTCCTCAAGCCGCTGGCCCAGGATCTCCTGCTGCAACAACTGCGTCTCCACCACCCGCCGAAGTGCGTTTCGCCTGACGGCCAGGTTGACGACGGTAGCTACCAACTGCTCACGCGCTGCACGGGTGCCGGTCTCTGCACTGGTGACCGACAGCAGTGCATTCTCACGGTTCAGCGAGAACTGCTCAACGTCCACCAGACTGCCGTCCACGAACAGCGGCTGAGAGAGCGAGAAGGAGACGGACGGCGAGAGTGAATAGCTCGTGGAGGGATCACCGCCCTCAGGATCAATGACGGTTGCACTGAGCCCGGAACCAATCTCTCCGACCAGGAAGCCGCCGGTGGGAAGCAGCTGACGAGCTGAGAGGCTCAAGCCGGTCGACTGAGTCAGGGTATCCACGACAGCCGGTGGAACGGCAGCGGGGTCGGGAGAGCGCACGCTGCGCAGTCCGTAGACAGGGTCTGCGTTCAGGGTGAGGTTCGGAACAACGGCACCGAATACGCTGTCCCGGCGCAGCTCACTGAGCCGCTCGCGAAGAGCTGACTGCTCCAGTGCAGCACTGCTCTCAAAGACCGCCTCTACCAGATTGGCCAGCGAGATCTCTGACTGTGCGCTCAGTCCGGGTATGAGGATCAGCAGCAACATGATGACCAGAAGTGTAGGCTTTTTCATGAGTTCTTCTGTCCGTTTCCAGAGCCGTT
>CAZREG010000022.1:21236-38709 GCA_964599075.1 uncultured Spirochaetaceae bacterium
CCGTTTCCAGAGCCGTTCCCGTCTGGAGAGACCCCCACCAACTGTGGGTCCGGGGTTGACCGCCCCGGATCAGAATGAGCTGCGGCACCTTGATCGCGCGCCGTGGAGCTCTCTTGTTCAAGCGCCTCATCTGCCTCTTGCTGCATCTGTTGCTGCTTTTTGAAGCGGCGCTCGGCACGGGGGTTATCAAACAGAATCCCGTACAGCGAGGGTACCACGATGAGTGCCGTGAGGGTTGAGAATACGAGTCCAAAGATAATGGTGCTCGCCATAGGGCCCCAGATCACTGATGTACCCCCAAGACCGATAGCGGTCGGGAGGAGGCCCGCGATGGTCGTGACAGAGGTGAGAACGATCGGCCGCAGCCGTGTTGTGGCGCCTTCAATGACTGCCTCCGCAACGGGCACGCCGGCGGCCCTGCGCTCGTTGACAAAAGAGACCAGAACAATGGTGTCGTTTACTGCGATTCCCGCGAGCGCTACAGAGGCATAGATGACCGTGGTGGAAAGCGGCGTACCGGAGGCAACCAGGAACAGGATAACCCCAACAAAGGCAAATGGTACGGAGAGAAGAATCAGAAGCGGCTGGGTGTAGCTCCGGAACTGCCAGCCAAGTATGAGGTAGATGAGGAGAATACCGATCACAAAGATCCGCAGGATCTCTGCAAGCAGATTTGCGAACTCCGCGAACTCTCCGCCAACTCCCAGTGTCACGTTTGGGTACTGCGGCTGGAGCTGTGACGCGAACAGAGCCTCCACCTCCTCGTTTATGGTCGCCAGGTTTGCCTCGCTGAAGACCTCTGCGGTGATGGTTACTTCGCGCTTTCCGTCGAGGCGTCGGATGGACGCCAGAGCCTCTGACTCCTCTATGCGAGCGACCGAAGAGAAGGGAATCAGCCGTCCGTCTGTCGTCGGTATCCGAAGCTGCGTGATCTCACCCACTGCGGCCTGCGACGTGCCGGCGTACCGTACGATCACGTTGAACTCTTCGTTGTTCACAAACACGGTGGAAGCAGTGATACCGTCAAAGCTCGTCCGGATAAAGCTCCCTATCGCCTGCGTAGAGAGTCCGAGCGCCGCGGCGCGTTCCTCATCCACGACCACACGCAGCTCTGGAGTCCCCGGATTGAGGTTGTCCTCAATGTTGAACACTTCCGGGTAGGTCGCAAGCTGGTCGGTGACCGCTGCTGCCACTGCGCTCATCTCTGTCAGGTCATCCCCAAAGAGTCGGAATGAGAGCGCTGAATCCGTGGGGGGGCCGTTCTGTTGACGGCGAAAGAGTACCGAGTCTGTGCCGGCAATGTCACGGGTGCGTTCCTGAACATCGGCCATCACCTCCGTGATACTTCTCTCACGTCCCTGGTCCTGCTCGGTCAGATCCACGACCAGCTGCGCCACGTTCCCGCGGGTTACAGTTGATGTGTCGCGCTGGGAGAACCCAACGGTAGAGTTGACTGAGACTATCTCACCCTGTCCGACAAGCGGTAGAATGCGCTGCTCGTAGCGCTCCACTATCTCGTTGGTCCGCTCCTGACTTGCCCCGACGGGCAGCTCGAGCTCAATATAAAAGAGGGTAAAGTCCTCGGAACTGAACAGGTCCTGCTGTACGAAGGGAACAAGCGTGAAGCTTCCGATCAGCACGGCCACCATGACACCCACGGTGAGCCCCTTGCGCCGGTAGAGATTTCGGATGAGTACGCCGAATCGGTCGCGCAGTTTGTCAAAAAACGCCCGCTTGACGCCTCTCTCTCCTCCGGGCCAGTCCGCATAGTGAGAAGGCAAGAAGAACGCCGCCTCAAAGGTGGAGGCTATCAGGGCGATGGCAACCGTCAACGGCACCACGCGCAGGAACAGCCCAATGACACCCGGGAGAAGTGTCAGGGGGAGGAAGGCCGCAACCGTGGTTGCCGTTGCAGCGACAACCGGGATGATTACCTCATTCGTGCCGACCACTGCGGCTCTGTGCTTGCTCAATCCCAGCTGCTGACGACGATAGCTGTTCTCCACGATCACGATCGAGTGGTCAACGATAAGCCCGAGAACCAGCACCATTCCAAAGAGCGTATTGCTGTTGAACGTCTCCCCGAGCGCCTCAAGAACCAGGAACGTGATGGCAAAGCTGATGGGAATCCCGATCGCGGTTATGACCGCGTTTCGAAAGCCGATGAACACAAAGAGAATGAGCACAAGCAGACCAAACCCAAAGAGAGCGTTTGAGACCAGAACATCGATACTGTCGCGGATCTGAACCGTTGAGTCGTTGGAGAGCGTGAACTCCACCGCCGGCTCGGCGGTCGAGGAAACAAAGGCCACCTCTTCACGAACCGCTTCTATCACCCCAATGGAGTTGCCCCGCGGCACTTTGTTCACCCGAAGTGTCACAGCCGGCTCGCCATTGAACCGGGAGCGAACGCCATCGGTCTCGTAGTCGAGTCGAGTCTCCGCGACATCCCCAAGCCGAATAGTCCCGTCTGCGGTTTGTCGCACGACCACGTTCTCAAACTGCTGGATCTGGTTGATATCACCAACGGTCCTCAGCAGGTACTCCCGGCCGGTCGTCTCTACCGTCCCCCCCGGAATAGTGACGTTACGGGCCTGAACGGCCCGCACTATCTCGTCCAGGCTCACCCCCACGGCTTCCATCCGGTCCTGGTTGACTGATACCGTGATCTCGCGGTCACGTCCTCCAATGACATCCACACCGGAGACGTCAGCTCGTTGCTCAATCCGTGAGGCCAGTTCGCGCGCCGTGGAGTCGAGCGTTCCGAACGGGACCGGACCGTTGAGGATCACCTCAATGACCGGGAGAAAGTCGTTGGAGGAGAAGTCGTCAATATCCTCCTGGAGAACCCCGGAGGGCAGGTTGACGTTCCCGAATCGCGACTGCACCTCCTGAAGCGCCCGGGCAAACTCGTCATCACTCAACCCATCGTCAAACTCGAGTGTCACTATGGAGAGCCCCTCGCTGGTGCTCGATCGCACCGCCTCAAGCCCGTCGATACCCTGCATCCGGGCCTCAACTGGTATGGTGACGCTCTGCTCCACGTCCTCCGCCGAGACTCCTGGATACGGGACAATGACGTTGATAAAAAAGAGCGGGACCTCTGAGAACTGCTCCCGCGGCAACCTGATGAGGCTGAACGTACCAAGCGCGAGAAGTGCGATCATGAGAACATTGACAAGGACTGGATTCTTGACTGAAAAGCGGGCCAGACTCACTGGTCACCCCCGAGCAGCGCGGTTCGTTCGGTAACGTCTACCGGGTCTCCATCCGCGAGTGAGCGAAGCCCGGATACAATGATCATCTCACCGGCATTGACTCCCGAGCGTACTGCCTGGCGATCCCCACGGCGCTCGCCCAGTTCAACAATGCGTCGCTCAGCCGTCCCTCCCGGGCGGGCGACAAACACCGAGCGTTCAGTTCCGCGGCTCATAACAGCATTTGCGGGAACAACGATCTGGACGGGGGCGGTGAGCGCGGGAATGCGGACGCTGGCCGACACTCCTGCCCGTGCGTCCGCTCCATCAGGATTGTCCCAACGAACGATCACCGGGAAGCTCCCGGTTTGTGGATCGCTGCCGGCGGCGATCGCCACAACCTCCGCTTCAACCTCAGCATCATCAGTTGCGGCGTAGCTCACAAAGGCGGGGTTGCCTCTCTCGAGATAGCGGACTTCTCGCTCGCCTACCGAGAGACGGACCTCCAGCTGATCCAGATCTATGATGCGGGTAACGGGCACCCCGATATTAAGAAAGTTGCCTGCTTCAATCGAGACATCCTTGCTCGCAACTACTCCGTCGAACGGCGCAACAAGGGTTCGGTCGGAGAGCGCCTTCTGCGCCTGAGCCAGACGAGCACGGGCACCGGAAAGTGCGCTGCGAGCCCGACTCAGGGCAGACTGCGAGGCGTTCCCCGCGTTGACCAGACGCTCAGTGGAAGCCAGGTCAAGTTCTGCGCTCCGTACGGCCTGGCTGGCCTCCTCAACCGAGAGGCGCTGAATGGAGGTATCCAGGGCAACAAGCACCTGCCCGGCGGTAACACGATCGCCAAGCTCAAAGCCAACACGCTCGATGACACCCTGAGTCTCTGAGACCAGGTTCACCTCACGCTCGCCGCGAACGATACCGCTCGCGAATATGTCGTCTACGAGTGTCGCGCGTACCGCCGGCGCCCCTTCAACAGCCAGAGGTGCGAGCCTCTCCTGGCGATCCATCGCCATATCCGAAGTGGCCTCGGTGGATGCATCAGGGCTGTCGCCGCAGCCTGCGAGCACGATGGTGAGCACAGTTCCAATTGCAAACGCTGTGTGAGTGATCTTCATTGCGGGATGAGATTACTAACGGCATTAGTGGAGAGACAAGAAAAATCTAACTAGAGTTAGACAAAAAATCGATGTTCGCCGGGTGGGTATCAACAAGCGTGTTGGTAGATCTCCCGATTTTTCCAAACAGACGGCTGTTTTTAGATGCACAGATCGGATATAATAATGATAATGGCAGCATTCGACACAGGTTCATCTCAGACAAAGGTTGAAGTTCCGGCTGGGACCGTTCTCCTGCGCGAGCGTTCGGCCCCGCACCCGCTGATCATTATCCACAGCGGCCTGGTTGAGCTGCTGACAAAGGCAGAGAGTACGCAACGAAGGTTCAGCCTTATAAAAGGAGAGGCGGTCTGCTACGCCCCGCGAGCCTCCGACGCAGTGGCGGCGTACTCCCTTCGCACGCGAACGCCGTGTGTAATCACTACCGTAGTGCCTGCAGACACACCACTGGCCGGCGACCTTGCAGCCCAGCCTGCTCTGGCAGTTGCCACCCTTCGCGGACTCACCAGCGCTATCGAGTCGGCCGGGTATCTCTTTCGAAATTACAAGTACCTCTGGCACAAGGTTGCCTCTATCTGTGACTCCATTGCACTGGCATACGACTACGGGCCTGAAATCCTGGACGCAGCTGAGACCGACCGCACAGACGGGAGGCTGCCGGAGTACTCGGCGTACGTGCGCGCTCAGGCAGGCACCCAGGCAAGCGAGCTGCCGTCCGCCTGGGACCCGGCGATCCTTGGGGGCGCCGTGCAGGATCAGCTCGATCTCTACCGGAAACTCGACGCGGTCACCATTGAGGGGCTCATCGATCTGGAACAGTTCCGCTTCCTGCGTACCGTGCTCGCCCAGCCAAATCAGCTTGTGGGGGCGCTCGCCCAGGATACGTCGATCTGTAGCTATACCTATGCCAGACTCCAGGCAAGCCTGGAGACGTTGCTCCAACGCAACCGTCAGATCGCCGGTGAGATCAACACGCTGCTTCAGATGCTGCTCGAACCCGGGGGTTGGATAGATCAGGCGATCTCAGCTGCCGGCTCGACAAACAGCGGGTTTCTGAAGGCACTCGCCGTTTACAATCTTCGGTACTACAAGGATGCGGTGAACCTGCTCGGACGCGACCTTCGAAAGGAGTACCCCACCTACGCGAGCCTGCGGACCTACGCAAAAGAGCAACCAGTCGTGCGGACAGAGACCGACGCTGATACGCCCGACGCTCATACGGATGTGGCGGGCGAGCCGGAGGCGGTCCCTTCGAGTAGCGGTAGCGGACTGGCGAAGTATCGTGATCTTTCCACCCGACTGCTCGACTTCGCCGGCTGGGACGGCGAGGAGCGGCAGGAGTTCGAAGAGCTATTGGCTCTGTTCAGAGAGTCGAACGACAAGCTGGGAGACGACCGGCAGCTCGTCCATGTGCGTTCGCGGCTGGCGGTCCATTTCTGGAAACTCTACGAGGATCTCTTTTTCAAGGTCCTGAGTACAGATCTCAAGGCATTTGTCCCCGGCATCATGCTGCACTTTGGAGTCTTTGACGAGACGCTTCTCAGCGAACAGGAGCTGCAGGCGATCGATCAGGCCTATGCGGGAAGCCTCTACGTTGATGATCCGGTGCCCACCATGACTCTCCCTTACTTCCTGGAGAAGATCTATCAGGGAGAGCAGAATCCCAGCATGTCGGAAATGGGAGAAGACTTCCAGAAGGTGCTCAAGAATCAGGAGCGGATGACAAAAAAGGACCGTGAGGGCGCCTATCTCTATCATGACACCCCGGAGGATCGGGTTCGCTACGAGATCCGCCAGATCGCAGCCCACACCGCTGCGCTGCTCTTTGGATCACGAAGACGGTACTCGCCTGCACTCTGCTCACCCGCAATAATAGGACGGGTCGACAGACAGATGCTTCATCCGGAGTCACTCGCTCGAGAGATAGAGGAGTACCGTTCTCGCGACTTTACGGTTTTTGCGCGGGACGTCGGACTTCACCACAAGTTCGGGACTGATATTGTGCAGAAGGAAGTGATTCCGAACTTCGTGGTCTTTCCAACGGCCGGCTCCCGCATGATGATGTGGCAGGAGCTCGACGGGAACAGCAGACACAGCCGGGGACGCCTGTTCGTTCCGCTTGTCTTCAACGAGAAGCGCGAGGAGGCACTGCTCTCGCTGCTCTCCCAGTTCAAGTGGGAGCTTCAGAAGACCGTTGCCGGGGCCAACTGGATGGATCCGGTGGAGGGCGGCATGGTGGGCACCTACTACGACTACATCAGCTTCTACCAGAAGAACCACAAACTCAGCTCCGAGGCAAAGGAACGCATCAAATCGCTGGTGAAGAAGACCCGATCAGACCGGGACCGGTTCAGCAGTGACTACGTTGACTGGGTGCTGCATGAGTACGACGGAAAGATCCGGCTCAATCCGGTGGCCCGGGAGATCTTCTATCGCTTCTGTCCGTTCCCTCAAGCGGTACGCTCGGAGCTGGAGAAGAAACCTCTCTACGGTGATCTGGAACACAAGTATCAGAACAGGCAGCGAAAAGCTCTTATGAAGATCGAGAGTCGCTTCAAACGCTTTGAGAAGGAGAACGAGCCGGTACCCGAGGATCTCGAGCGCCACCTTGCGTTTCTCAAGGCATAAAACGATACTCTGAACCTGAGGGTTCATGTACGATCGAATCAACACGCTCATCACCAACCTCTCTGCCGGCCTCTACGAGCGTGAGGCCGCAGTACGACTGGGTCTTCTCAGCGCGCTCGCCGGCGAAAGTCTCTTCCTTCTCGGCAGACCCGGCACCGGTAAGAGCCTCGTTGCCCGGCGATTGCAGCAGGCGTTTCGCGACGCCAAAGCGTTCAGCTACCTCATGGGCCGCTTCAGCACTCCGGAGGAAGTGTTTGGCCCTATCTCCATTGCCAAACTTCGGGACGAGGACCGCTACGAGCGCAAAGTCACCGACTATCTCCCGGATGCCGATGTTGTCTTCCTTGACGAGATATGGAAGGCAAGCCCGCCCATTCAGAATGCGCTTCTGACTGCATTGAACGAGCGGAAGTATCGCAACGGCAGCCAAGAGATCACGCTTCCGCTCAAAGCGTTTGTTGGCGCATCGAACGAGCTTCCGGGGGACACCGAGGAGAGCGCTGCATTCTGGGACAGATTCCTTGTGCGGCTCGTTCTCGAGCCCATCACCGATGACTCTCAGTTCAGAGCGCTTCTGCGCTCTTCAGAAGATGCCTACCGGGAGGTAGTCCCGCATGACCAGCGAATCACCGCCGAAGAGTACGACTCAATTCAGGATCAGGCGCAGCAGCTTATGCTTCCTGATTCGGTCCTGGAGCTCATCAGCTCGGTACGCGCCTCTCTGGCCGCCGGGACAGATGAAGCTCCTCCGCTCTACGTGTCCGACCGTCGATGGAGAAAAATCACCGGTCTTCTTCGAACCTGCGCAGTCCTGCACGGACGCTCGGAGGTGGAACCGGTTGACTGTGCCATTATCGCGTCGTGTGCATGGAACACTCTGGAAGAGCGAGCGCGTGTCACGGAGGTGGTCACCGAGGAGCTCTCCCGCCACGCAGGGAACAGATCGCAGTCCGAGCGAGCCGCAGCTGAGATCGAAGAGCTGCGGTCTGCGCTCGAAGAGCTTCAAACGGCACGCGAGACGGTAGAGGAGCGGGTGGCGCGCGTCTATCGGGATGAGTACTTCAGACTCATCCCCCGGCAGGGAGCAACGGATGAGCAGATACTGGTCTGGCATGGCGATGTTGAGGATCTCCCGGAAGGCGAGCGCGGTGCCATCGATCTGTTCTACTACGACAGCCATGAGCAGCTCACCGGATCTGAACGCCCGGAGGTCACCCGGTGCGGCGAGTGGGAGCTTCAGGTTGATGAACAGATCTTCACCATTGAGACCGAGCGGCGTGAGGTGACCAGGGAGCAGCGCCGCGAGCCCTCGTCCTCTGAGCGGGCAGCGATCGCAGAGCAGGTTCGCGCGCTGCGCGAGCGTGTTGATGCGGAGATCGAGCTGCTTGTGGGACGGCAGCAGCGACTTGAGGATAGCTCTCAGGCCCACCTCTTTGTTCCGAATGCAGCAATCAGTGTTGTCAGTGACGCGCTTGGCGCCACGGTCGGCCGAATGAGTGAGCTCCGCGTGATGATCGTGGAGCTCGAGCAGTCGATAACACCGTGATGCACATCTGTCGCTACTATCACGACGAGCTTCTTCCCGAGCCCCTGAGAGAGGAGCTGGAAGAGAGCATGTACCACGCGCTCGTAGGCGAGGAGCCGGTCGCGGACCAGACCGGCGCGCCGGACACCCCGGTGCGTAAGGCGCTCGACCGACTTCTCGGCGTGACCGACTTTTCCCGCTATACGCGTGAGAACAGCAGGCTTTCTGAGCGAATCGCCCATGAGGCAGTGCACTGGGTTGGCCACCGCTGGCATGAGATTAAAGAGGATGAGGAGCTCGCCGCAGAGGCCCGACTGCTCGAGCAGGCCGGACAGTCGACCGACGAGCCCGATAGCGACGCAATCAGAGCGCTCGCCAGACAGGTGGTTAGCCAACGCCCGGAGCTTGCAGGGCGAGCCGCTGCGGCTACCAGGACACTGGAAGCTGCGGTCCTTCAGGGCTCCGCTCATGCCGAGCGGCGAATGCGATCGGATAAACAGGCCCGCTACAGCTACCTGCTTCGCAGCTGGCGTGAGGCCCATGAACGTACTCGTCGCACACACCAGGAGCGCGAGCTTGGCAGAGCAGTCGGACAGTTTGTGCGCGAGCTTCAAGAGATTGTTCCCCGGCTCGCGCAAGAGCAGCAGCTCGTTCGTGACGTGTTTGGCAATGAGGATGCTCTGTTCGACCTGTCACGACATGAGTGGGAAGAGCTGCCTATGGATGGTCTGCAGCAGGCGGCTGTGATGCTTGGCGAGCACCAGGAGATCTCCGCGATGGCTGAAACGATCGGGAGAAGCCAGGCGGTCAGTGAGCGCAGGCGGGTGGAACAAACCGTGCGCCGGGTGCGTGAGCGTCAGGTGGGTGTGGGGAAAGCTGAGATCGTGGGGGTCCGAAACGGCAACGACATAGGGAGCCTCATGCCGTCGGAGGTTGCCCTGCTTTCCCACCCATCAACCGAGCAGCTGTTCTATGCGCGCCTTGCTCGCAGTGAGCTGCTGGTTCTGGACTACCGGCAGCGTCGCCTCGTCCGGGATGAGGTGGAGCACCTTGCGTGGGTTGATGCAGAGGTACTCGTTCCCCGCGGACCGGTCGTGCTCTGCGTGGATACCTCCGGATCAATGCTTGGGCTGCCGGAGAAGGTTGCCAAAGCGGTGGTGCTTGCGCTCGCGAAACGGTTGCAGAGCGACCGGCGACGGATTGAAGTGCTTGCATTCGCCTCTCAGGTACGCTCCTTTTCCCTGGACCACGAGAAGAACACCCTGCCGGATCTTGTCTCCTTTCTTGCCGGCGGGTTTCACGGCGGAACAGATCTTACCCGCGCGCTGGTGGAGGCGCTCGATCTGCTTGAGACACGTGAGGCACGCCATGCCGACGTGCTGGTTATATCGGACTTCAAGGTGCCCAAGATAGCCGACCGCCACATAGGCCGAATCGGCAGGCAACACCGGCGAGGCACACTATTCCACAGCCTCACCGTCTCTCCAGGGGCGATCATTGACCCGCTTCACATCTTTGATACCACCTGGCACTTCGACACAACCGCGGGCCGAATGACTCAGGATGCACTTCGCAGAGTGTAGCAGCTCTTCATGCCGCGAGAACCTCTCTTGATAGCCAAATGGAAAGGGGCGATATTGTAGAACATGACTGATCGCTTTGGACCGATTGTGGACGAGATACTGGCGTCGTATCACGAGATAGGCGGAATCAACCATGTGGAGGGTCCACGGCTGCCCTCCCGCGCAAGCATGCTGCAGATCGTTGGGGACCTTGAAGCAATCATCTTCCCCGGATATCACGAGGAGGAGACGGCACGGCTCGACGGGCTGAAGTACGCCGTTGCCGAGCGTGTCAGCCGAGTCGGGCGGATGATGACGGACGAGGTGCAGAAGTGTCTCTGCTTCCAGCTCGGGCTCGAGACCCAGGACACCTGTGCACAGAAGAAGCACGATCGAGAAGTTGAGGGGTGCCGGGAGAGAGCGGAGCAGATCACGTCACGCCTGCTTGAGCGCATTCCCGAGCTCAGACGCCGCATCCGGATGGACGTGGAGGCAGCGCTCCAGGGCGACCCGGCGGCACAGAGCAAAGAGGAGGTCATCCTTGCCTACCCCGGGATTGAGGCGGTTCTGGTCCATCGTATTGCCCATGAGCTCTTTGAGATGGGTGTGCCACTGTTGCCGCGGATGATCTCAGAGTACGTGCATGGACGTACCGGGATAGATATCCATCCCGGCGCGGACATTGGTGACTACTTCTTTATTGATCACGCCTCAGGCGTGGTCATCGGAGAGACCACGATCATTGGCGATCACGTAAAGATCTACCAGGGTGTCACCATAGGCGCACTGAGTGTCCGTAAGGCAGAGGCGAACACTAAGCGACACCCCACCATTGAAGACAACGTCACCATCTATGCGGGAGCGACCATTCTTGGCGGAGAGACCACCATTGGTCACGATTCAGTCATTGGCGGAAATGTCTGGATTACAGAGAGTGTGGAGCCGGGGAGCAGGGTCTTCTACAAACCGGATGATCTGGTGGTAACTCACACGCGCAGCCGCCAGACCAGAACGGCATAACGGGAAGAGTTGCAGACGGGTCTCGCTTCAGGAGCCTGAGGCAGCGCGGACACTGGTCGTGTAGTCAACAAAGATCAACGCATCAGCGAATCGATCAAGATCCAGAACCCAGTCGAGAAACTTCTCTGCCTCCTCACGGACGGCAAACGGACCCAGACGCAGACGATAATAGACGGTCCCGCCTATCTCCTTGGTCAGTACCCGCGTACTCACCTGGTGAGTGGCGAGCGAGCGCTGTGCCTGCTCTACCGTGTCTCTGTTCGGACTGCTTATCACCTGCACCCAGTAGGCGCGGGTAGCCAGCGCCTGCTCCTCGGTAACCTTAGGGCGGGTGCTGACTGCGGAAGAGGGCCTGGCTGTGGATCCGCCTTCACGCGAGGCGGCCGGTGGCGTAGCTTCCCGGCGAGGTAGAGCCGAAGAATCGGCAGGGTCCCGCTCTGCGACACGAGAGACGGCGCTCGGGCGCTCTTCCGGCTCTTCCTCCTGGATTATCACCGACGGTGTGCCCAGGCGAGCACCCGGTGTCCGGGCATCCGGCTCTTGTGATGGGCGAACCTCTCGAACTCCGTAGGTCACGGAGAACGATCCGTCGTCCTCATCCTCATCCTCATCCTCTGGGGAACGGTCCTCGGGAGTCCCTTCGGCAGATGCTCCGGAATCATCGGTAACTGTGCTTTCGAATCCTGGCCGTGATCCGCTTCCCGCAAGGAAGTCCATGGGGTCCCAGAACTCGGTGTCTGCCGTGGCTTGCGGCACGTCTTCGCGCGGGTAGAAGAGCAGCAGGCCAATACCAATGGTAGCAGCAAGAATAACTGTGATCGATACGATGATGAGAAGAACCTTTCGCTGTTCCATGCTCCACCTGTCATGACAGCGGAACACGCTCCTGCAGCTGGCGGATGAGCCGCTCGGTGTTGCCGTCGTTTACTACTCTTTGAATGTCGGCATCCGGGTGAGAAAACTGAGGAGTTACGTCGCGTTGGGACCGGAGCCGCCGGATGAAGTCGACCAGGCCGGTTCCGTCGCGCCTCCGAGCCCTGCGGAAGCGAAGGAGAAGCGGCGCATGGACGTAGAGAATGGTGTCGCAGTGAGAGTCGAGACCCATGCGGAAGAGAATGGCGGCATTGACCACCACTCCAGGCGAGTCAGCACTCCGGGCGGCCTGGATCTGCTCATCGACCATTGAAACCATCTCCGGGTGAACAATCGCCTCAAGAGCGCGCAGATCGTCGGAGTTGGAGAAAACGATGCGGCCAAGCGCCTTGCGGTCAACGCCGCCGCCGTCCGCCGCTACCTTCGGCCCGAATCGTTCAACGACCGCATCCGACTGCCGGACCAGCGCCTCATGGCCCAGACGGTCAACATCGATCTCATGATAGCCATGCTCAGAGAGAAGGGTTGTGACGGTGCTCTTTCCTGCACAGTACTTCCCGGTCACCCCTACCACGATCAATGCATTGCTCCCCAGCTTGCGCCACTCTCCACACTCACGCTGAGCGGAACTGCAAGCTCGACGGCGTGGGCCATTATCTCTTTCAGGAGAGCGGAGACCGACTCCACCTCGTCGTTGGGACACTCAAGGATAAGCTCGTCGTGGACCTGGAGGAGCAGCTTGCTCTTGAGCTTTCGCTGAGAGAGCGCGGCAGCGAGATCCAGCATGGCCCGCTTGATGATATCCGCTCCGCTTCCCTGGATGGGGGTATTCACCGCGATCCGCTCACTCGCCATCTTCACCGTCCGGTTGCGGTTCGAGATGTTCGCCAGATAGCGCCGGCGCCCGAGGAGAGTCTCAACGTAGCCGCTCTGCTCCGCCGCTGCCACAGTGCGATCAATAAAACCCCTGATACCGGAGTACGTTTCGAAGTACCTCTCAATGAAGCTCGTCGCCTCCTTGCCCGGAATGCCGAGCTCACGGGAGAGACGGAAGCTGCTCATGCCGTACATCACCCCAAAGTTGATTGTCTTCGCAATGCGTCGCTGCTGATCGGTCACCTCCGAGGTCTCCACGCCAAAGATGAGTGAGCCGGTGTGACGGTGGACGTCAATGCCCTCGGAAAACGCCCGCCTTAGTCCCGGGTCGTCAGAGAGGTGGGCAAGAATTACCAGCTCGAGCTGGGAGTAATCTGCACTCACAAAGCTGTGGCCCTCCCGGGGAACAAACGCTTCGCGGATTCTACGCCCCTCCGCATCCCGGATGGGAATGTTTTGCAGGTTGGGATCGGTGGAGCTCATTCGTCCAGTCGCAGTTCCAGTGAGATTAAAGTGCGTGTGAAGGCGTCCAGTACCCGGATTGACGAGCTCAGGCAATGAGTCAACGTAGGTGCTCTTGAGCTTGGAGAGGGTACGGTAACGGAGGACCAGGTCAGGCACCGGATCCTCTGCGGCAAGCTCCTGAAGTACCGCAGTATCGGTGGAGTATCCGGTCTTTGTCTTCTTGAGGGGGGAGAGCTTTCTCTCTTCGAAGAGCACCTTCTGAAGCTGTTTTGTGGAGCCAATGTTGAACTCGTGGCCCACAAGCGTGTAGATCTCCTGCTCGATGCCCGCAAGATCCCGCTCGAGCTCCTTGCCGTATGAGGCAAGAGCATCCGAATCAAGGCCGATTCCTTCCAGCTCCATCTCTGCAAGCAACGGCAGCAGCTTCATCTCCAGGTCAAAGAAGATCCCGCTGAGCCCCTTCTGCTCCAGATAGCCGTTGAGCACCTCGTAGAGTCGGAAGGTGATGTCTGCGTCCTCTGCCGCGTAGCGGCTGGCCTCCTCCAGGTCCACCGAATCGAACGTTTGTTCAGCTTCACCCCTCGCAGCCTTCGGAACCAGGTCGCTGTAGTGCACCGTCTGGTAGCCCAGGTAGTCGGCAGCCAGAGCATCCATGCCAAGCCTATTTGATTCCGTATCGAGAAGCCAGGCCGCAACCATAGTGTCAAACCAGGGGTTTGCAATCCGGACGCCCCAGCGCGCAAGCACCTTGTAGTCGTACTTCAGATTCTGCCCGATCACCCGAATCCCTGAGTCCTGGAGTAGCGGCTTTATTCGTGCCCGGACCTCATCTTCCGCGAGTACCGGACCTTCCGGTCCGTAGAGTGCAACATAGCAGCCAACACCGGCCTTCGTGGAGAAGCTGAACCCCACGGGTGTTGCACGAAGCGAGTCAAGACTGGTCGTTTCAGAGTCAAACGCAACCAGGCCTGCAGAGCGGATCAGCTTAACCCAGCGATCGAGCGCCTCGAGTGTCGTTACCAGCTCGTAATCGCCGGCTGCCCCCAGCGCTGTTGATGCCGAATGCTCGAACAGTGCCGGCCGATCGACCGTCGGCTCAACCCGCCCACCATCGGTTTTCGCCCCTCTCCGGTCGCTACCCGCCCTTCCATCACTGACAGCACCCGACGGATCAAGCGTTGCGTTGGGGTTGGAAAGCCAGCTCTCCATCTCGCGACGCGCACAGAGCTGTGCACGCTCACTCGTAGGGTCATCGTCCGGCAGATCAAGCTGATCACTGCCAATCATGTCCCGCAGGAGCGAATCCATTCCTTCAGCTTGGAAGTACGGCGCGGCAGCCCGCCGATCAAGATCGCGGAGCGTGAGATCTGAGATCGTTTTCTCAAGCGGCACCTCCGTGGCAAGGGTAATCAGATCCCGACTGAGGAACGCGCTCTCGCGGCCCTCTACCAGCTTGGTCCGTTGACTCTTGCTGGAAATCTCATCGAGCTTCTCATAGATTTCGCTCAGATCCTTGAACTGAGTCAGGAGGGAGGCAGCAGTCTTCTTTCCAATACCCTTCACGCCCGGCACATTATCCGAGCTGTCACCCACCAGACTGAGATAGTCCAGAATTTGATCCGGCCGAACACCCCACTGATCCTGAACACTCTCCTTGTCCATCTCCGTGAAGCCACCCCCTGACTCGGGCTTGAGAACCTTCACCGGTCCATCAACCAGCTGAAGAAGATCCTTGTCGCCGCTTACCACAAAACAGGTCATTCCCGCCCCAGCTGCCTGGATGGCAAGGGTAGCCATTACGTCATCCGCCTCAAAGCCATCAACCCGCAGCGTGGGAACACCCAGCTTTTGCAGGATCTCCTCGATCACCGGAATCTCGTTCTTCAGGTCCTCAGGAGTCCTTTCCCGGGTGGCCTTGTACTCCTCATACCTCTCATGACGAAAAGTGGGCGTTCGAGAGTCGAGCACCACAGCGAAATGTGAAGGAGCCCGATCCTCGAGCAACAGCAAGAGCGAGCGAAAGAAGCCAAAGATGGCGCTCGCGTTCTTGCCGTAGGGATTCATCAGCGGCCGCTTGATGAACGCGAAGTAGCTTCGGTAGACCAGACTGTAACCGTCAAGCAGATAGAGAGCTTCACCCATGCCCGTAGTGTACCAAAATGCGTGACTACCGGTCTGCGGTAGTTCGGCTGTCCAGCCGAGATCCGCGCTACTGCGGCAGAATGTCCCAGTACTCCTGTGTACCCGCGTTGGCTCGGCAGAGTTCGATGATCTTGCGGCCCAGCGGGACAAGATCCGGGGTGTCGAACTGCTCAAGTTCCTTCAAGAAGAAATCCCGAAGGATGGTGGCGCCCTTGTCGTAGCCATCCGTTCCGACCTCGAGCTGCTCGTGAACGGCGAGGAACCCACGCGGCA
Organism: uncultured Spirochaetaceae bacterium; assembly: GCA_964599075.1. Classification (GTDB taxonomy): domain Bacteria; phylum Spirochaetota; class Spirochaetia; order DSM-27196; family SLST01; genus SLST01. Next base: position 36,922 of record CAZREG010000022.1, read on the forward strand.
TCTCCTGACCGTTCACCCGTAGTCCCGGCAGAGTGTAGCCAAGCAGCGGACAGCGCGACTCGAAAAGCTGACCCTCCCGGAACCGCAGTCCTCCCCGGCGCGCCATCCACTCACGGGCGATCCACTCACCTTTGAATCCCACATGGTAGGCACCAATGTACTGGTTTGGGATGAGGGCATAGCGGGTCCCCGGCGTCTGCTCAATCAGTTCAAGCAGAAGGTTCGCATGGCGAATCTTTATGCCGGTCGCAAACGGCCAGTAGCTTCCCACCCCTTCGCTGGACAACCCTTCTGCGGTGACAATGCTCGGGTTCGAGTGACCGCGAGGGGCGACCAGCCGCCATAGCCATGCAAGGGCCGGCGGGAGGATGTGGAGCATGCCCAGAATGCCGTAGTTCGGTGTTTCCCGAGTACATGGCGGGGTGCGGACGCCAAAGCTCCTGACATCGACCTGTACTGATTCGTTTATCGTGTTCTTGATGAAGTTACGCGGCATGATCACTCTAGGATTGGGGCATGGTTTGCCCGGCTCATCCATAATGTGTTCCCACAGCAGAACGGTTGCACCGGGTTTGCCGTCAATATTGAGGAAGATCAGAGGCTCAGGCGGGTTAATGCAGAGCTTCTCCAGAGAAGGCTCGGTCCCGTACTCAGTGAGATGATCGACGCGAAGAAACCAGCCGGCCTCGGCGTCCTCAATCACCAGACGCCGCGAGTTCTTCTGGAGGCTCGGGTGCGCGAGGGCCATGTCGTCAGTGACCGGATGAAGCTCGCAGGTGTCGAACAGTTCAATGTGAAGCCGATCCCCAGTGACCGTGTTCTCGCCCAGACGGATCCGCCCGTCGGGCTCCCGGTGGAGCTCCTGCGTCATCTCGCTCTTGCCGCCGCCGCTCGCCCCTTCGTGCATGATGACGAACTCATTGTCGTACGGGGTAATGAGTCGGACCGCTGAGCTGTGCAGGGTAGTCCACCCCTCCTGCTCACCAATGGTGAGCAGAATACCATAGACACCCTTTTTCGCACTCGGTCCCGGGTAGAGGTTGTAGCTGAAAAGCTCATGCATGCCGGGCAACCGGTTATGAATGACAATCTGTTTCCCTTCGAAATGCGTATGCCGGAACGGAGGCGCGAGATAGATGATCGCCTGAGGTGCGAATCCGGCCGGAATCTCCGCGGCTGGTATGAACCCCTGGAGGTCAGCAAGGCCGGCAACAAAGAAGCCCGCATTCGCCGGAGCAACGAGAAGGGTCGGATAGCCGGCCTCCTTGTCGCCACTGCGAAAGGGCAACACAATGAGTTCGTCCTGCTCTTTGAGCCAGGCAAACGTTTGAGCACGCGTGGTATCAAACTCTTCGCCGAATCGGTCCTTGTAGCGCCGCTTGTCACTCGGAAGGTCATCGGCGATCAGCATTGCCTCCGGGTCACGCCGTCGCATGTACGGCTCCATGTAGTTCACCGCCGCACCATTCTTGCAGCGCGCAACAGTTGCCTCTACGCAGCGTCCCTTCCCCGGCACCTCATACGCTACCTCCACGATCGGTGACTCTTCACCAAAAAAGGCGAGCTCGAAAAGGTGGTTCCGGCTCTCCGGAAGGATAATTCGGCAGGAGTCGAACACGTCCTGCAGCTCCTGCGGAACGACGATTGATGATGCCTGTGCTGTACCCATAGATACTCCCTGAGGAATCGCATATTTATGCGGTCCGCTTGCATATTAGCGCATTCAGTAGGAGCTATCAATCCGTAGTGTCACGGACCTTGCGGAACCGCAAAGCTGAGATCGAGTCT
>CAZREG010000023.1:0-38281 GCA_964599075.1 uncultured Spirochaetaceae bacterium
AGGAGGGGTGGGGCGAGAGCAGGAGCTTGTTGAGCTCCGCCTGGATTCGTTCTACCGCTACCGTAGAAACGGTGGAAGCGTGGGACTGCATGGCGGCAAAGGTTTCCGGCTCAATGCCAAACCCAAGCTGTGCAGCGAAGCGTACGGCTCGCATGATGCGTAGTGCGTCTTCTGCGAAACGTTTGTGTGGATCCCCAATTGCTCGTACGGTGCGTTCTTCGAGGTCACGGACTCCTCCGTGCAGGTCGAGAAACTCTTTCCGTACCGGCTCGTACGCAAGCGCATTGAACGTAAAATCCCGTCGGGCCAGATCATCCTCTATCCGCGAGACGAAATCGATCGAATCCGGCCTGCGGTGATCCGAGTAGCCAGTCTCGCTGCGATAGGTGGTGACCTCGAAACTCTCGCCCGAGAAAAGCACGGTCACCGTTCCGTGTTGAACACCGGTAGGGAGGACGCGACGAAACATTCCCGTGACCTGCTCGGGTCGCGCGTTCGAGGTGAAGTCGAAATCCTGCGGCGGACGTCCAGTAAGAATATTGCGAATCGCCCCCCCCACGAGAAACAGCTCGTAGCCGTTCTCTGCGAATATCTGAGCGAACCGGGTGACCGACCGGGGGAGCGCATGAGGAATTCGGGAAGGCTTGTGTACGTTCACGCGTTCAGTATCTCAGAGACAAAAAAAAAGGCCCAGCACTGCTGGGCCTTTTGTGAACCGAATGATCTACTGCAGCAGCTGCAGGACCGACTGTGGTACCTGGTTCGCCTGCGCGAGCATTGCGGTTGAAGACTGCACGAGTATCTGATTCGTGACAAACTCGACCGTCTCTGCGGCCATGTCTGTGTCTCGAATCTGTGACTCAGTGGCCTGGAGATTCTCTGCACCAACTGCGAGACCCCGGCGAGCGTGATCAAGGCGGTTCTGATACGCACCAAGGTCGGCGCGCTGCTTGTTTACTCGACGCAGAGCAGCATCTATCACACCGATTGATGCGTTCGCGCTGTCGGGGTTGCTCATGGTGATGAAGCTTGCGGTGTGAGGAAGTCCACCCGGTCCCTGGATGCCCAATCCCTGCGCGGTCATAGTTCCAATATAGACCCGCTCTCGCTGATCCATATTCGCGCCAATGTGGAAGTACATACTTGCGGTAACGATGTTCTCTCCGGTTTCCTGTGCGAAGCGACCAGTAAGAATGTTCATACCGTTGAACTGAGCGTGGGATGCGATTCGGTTGACCTCATCTACGAGCGCCGAAACCTCTACCTGTATCTGCATTCGGTCTTCCGCGCTGTAGATACCGTTGGAAGCCTGTACGGCAAGCTCTCTCAGGCGTTGCAGAATGTTTGAGGTCTCCTGGAGATAGCCCTCCGCCGTCTGGATCATGTTGATACCGTCTGCGGCGTTCCTCTCGGCCTGCTGAAGGCCGCGAATCTGGGAGCGCATCTTCTCCGATACAGCAAGCCCGGCAGCATCGTCGCCGGCACGGTTAATACGCATCCCGGATGACAGCGCCTCAATGTTTCCACGGACATCGAGTGCGTTGAACTTCTGTTCGCGTTGAGCGAACATTGCGCTCATGTTGTGATTGATGATCATCTCATCCTCCTTGAAGTTTCTCGGGAACGTCCCTGTTCCCGCGGTGGCACCCACCTTACTCAAAGGTTCGACTGTTTCGCAGGGATGCTTAGTCTTTTCTGACAGATTGCCGCAAAAGCTTTGTCGCTGTAGGGTGAAGGAATGATTGCGCTTGTGTTCCTCGGTGGCGAAGGACCAGATAAACTCTCTTCTGTTGAGGTGCGCGCCACCGACGTGGTTATTGCAGCGGATTCCGGTCTTGATCTCGCGCGACGGCTCTCGATCGTTCCGCATTACATCCTGGGAGACTTTGACAGCATCTCCAGTAGTGATCTACTGGACGCGTACGCCGGTTCTGTTGTGCAGAGATTTGAGAGAGAGAAGGACTTTACTGACGCCGAGCTCGCGGTGAAAAAAGCGCGCGAACTTGGTTGCGAAGAGATAATATTGATCGGGGGTGGCGGTGGTCGGGTGGATCATCTTCTCGCGCTTCTTGCCATGTTCGACAGAGCGCATCCGCCGACCCGCTGGCTGACCGGCTCGGAGGAGCTTCGCCCGGTTTCTGGTAAGTTCTCCATCACTGGGCAACCAGGTGAAATGGTGAGCCTTTTTCCGTTCGGGATTGAAATCTGTCGGATGCGCTCCCGGGGCTTGAAGTGGGAGCTCAACGGTCTGGAGTGGAAGCGTGGGGATCAGGGAGTGAGTAATGAGTTTTTGGAGTGCTGCGTGGAGATCGAGATGATCGCAGGCAGACTGCTGATGGTGCTGCCCGAAAGAGGGTCATGATGGAGAACAGCTCGCAGACGTTTCGTGACCTCGCGCTCGCCCTGACAGAAGATGAGCGCAAACAGTTGCGCCAGCGAATTGCAACGAGTCTCAGCCTTAGGGAGAAAGACAGTGAGGGCGAGCTTGCCACTGGCTCTGCGTACCAGTCTCGGGATGAGGTGATGAAGGAGGAGATTCCCCGGCTTTCTCTGATGCAGCGAGTTCGGTTCTTCTTTCGCAGGCTTTTTAGCGCCCGTAGTGACGAACACGCGTATGTAGAGTTCCGCGTCGCGGAAGTGAGGCGTCGCGCGCTTGGGGTAATGCCGGCTCTCAGGCCGATGGAGTCGCACAGCGTCTCCGCTTCGGTGGCAGTATCGGTCTGGAGTCTCTATCAGGACGCGTATCCGGCCATTCCCTTGTTTCTGGACCTCTGGCGTAGCGGTGGCTACATGCAGGATTGCATAGAACACCTTCTCGATCAGCGTATTCCTGATTCGCGAAAAGGTTTGTACGAGTTTGCGTCCCTTGAGCAATTGCAGGAGATGTTCCATAAAACCGAACGCAAAGGGGAGGTCCGCCAGTTTGTGGTGCGTCAAATTGAACAGTACGTCCATGAGATTCCCCGACATCTGCTGGAAGAGCTGAAGGAGGGTCTGAGGCCTTTCTATTTTATGAAGCAGATTGCCACTTTCTCCTTTAACGATCTATTTGAAGTGTTCGGGTTTGACCCCGGAGTCATCCCACCTGAGGATACTCCGCCGTTCAGGGATGCCCCAACATCTGCGGCTCTACCGATGCTTGAGCTTCTCTATCTCGCACTCTATACCACCACGAAGCTCGATTCTGATTTTCCGATTCACGATGAACTGCTCGCACACTACCTCTACCTCAGCGCTCGTGAGGAGCAGCCGGAATCTGAAAGCTCGGAGGCCCGTGAAGTTGATGAGTCCGGGATTCGCCGCCTGAGAGATCATCTGAGGGGGCTTCACGGCGCGTGCGTTCAATTCCTGAAGCGTGTTCCGCTAGCCGATATGATCAGGTTTTATCGTCGTGACCCATGGATGAGAATCAGGCCCTACGTACCGGCGATAAGACTGGAAGAGTTCTACCAGAGCTCTCTGATGATCTCTGTACTTACCGAGCTTGATCAGCGCTTTCCGGATGTTCGAAAGGGTGTGATAGAGAGATTAAAGGCCGAGCTGTTTCAGGGTGAGCCGCCTCCAATGGACTTTTTCCGTCCCGGCAACGACCTTCTGGCCGCCGGTAGCGGTCCCCAACGATTCACTCACATTCTCTCTGTGACGCTTGCGTTCAATTTCTTCCGTTTTGTGTACCGAGGGCGGATGCAGGAGACATTCAGAATCCTGACAAGAATCCTCCCGGTCCGTCAGCGTGACAGCTCAAGTGATCTGGTGACGCACATTTCGGGTCTCGAGGAGGTTCATGCCGACATTGAGGACTTTGATCACAGTTTTTCTACGGAGAGTCAGGACGGCAAGGCGTACTTCCGCGTGAGATTCGGTGTGGAGACGGATGCAACGCTTGCTCGGTCGTACCGAAGTCAGGTCGCTCAGCGTGACCGGGAGTCGGCACTTCTGGTTGATAGAACTCTCGAGCATATTCGAGGGCTTATCTCTGTCGTTGACTTACTCTCTTCTGGTCTCACGGATCAGATCCGGGAGCGGTACGCAACAAGTGATACACGAGCGAACAGCGTTGACGGCATTGATCGGCTGCTCGACTCACACGAACAGAAGCTCAAACTGTTTGAGCGCCTGATGGGTCATGTGCGGGCTATGGAACACGGAAACTAACGCTGAAACTCCTTGGCGAGCCTGTCACGAGTTACGCGGGGATCCTCAATGAGCACCCGACTGCCGGCGACAAGATCCGCAATGCCAATCTCACGGGGATAGCGCGGAATGATGTGCTGGTGAAGGTGGTCAATCGATGCGCCCGCCACACCGCCCATATTGTAGCCGATGTTGAAGCCGGCGGGCCCGTGAGTTCGGCCGAGCGTGTCGAGGCAACGGCGCGTCAGCTCGGTCACTCGACGTTCTTCTGCCTCGGAGAACTCCCGTACATCCTCGAGGTGTCTATTCGGGAATATAAACACATGGCCCGGATTGTAGGGATAAAGATTGACACTGATCGTGAACAGGTCATCGCTGTAGAAGGTAAGATCCACAACCTCTTGCGAGTGATCACGAATGAGGCAGAGAATGCAACCGGAGGGACGCGGACCCTTGACGTAGTTCATCTTGTCAAAGTTGAAGAAGTAACTCATTCGCCCGGCCCGTCGATCAGAGCCTCTATGTCAAGCGGATCCCCACCGATTTCCCGGCCTACCCGAAAGTACTCAAGGAGAACCGGATACTGATCAAGTATCTGTCCGTAGCGTTCAAGGCGATCGAGCTGGTTCTGGTCTGAAGTCTGTTGTTCGGCGAGCTCATCCGCGGCGGCTCGAAGAGCCTGAGCTCTCGCCTCCATCACCCCTTCAGCGAGCTCCTGTGCGCGCTGGTAGAGAACAACCGCAGGAAGCGTGAGCTGGGTTGCAGCAATAGAGTCCACCGTGATTTCCGGGAAGCTCGATTCGATTGCGCTCCTGATTTCTGACGAGAGTTGTTCGAGTGTCTCCGCCGCAGAGGGGGTGTCCGAACGCTGCATTACAGAGACGAGCGTTCTGGTGGCGAGCTCTGCCAGACGGGCCTCGATTTGGTCGTACCACGACTCGATTGTGTCGGGCCGGAGGCTCTCAGTCTCAGCGAGCGCGGGGAGTGAGTTGGCGCGTATAGAGAAGGCCATGGTCAGCGAAAGCCGGTACGAGAACGCGTCTGAATCTTCGAGAAGGGTACTGAGGACTTCACCGCCGGGTAGAGTTCCCGTGGCTTCAAGTGAAATCCGTCGTGGTTCCGCAGGGAAAAGATAGAGTGAGAGGTTCGTAGGGATGAGTCGTTGCCAGCGCCAGACGAACGTGCCCGGAGAGAGCGGCTGCGCTTCCCAGCCGTTCGTCTTTGTGAAGATCACCGCATGGGTGCCGGCGGGAATCTGGAGTTGAACCCAGCCGAAGAAAAAGATCGTCCCACCTAAAATGAGTATTACGAGCAGTATGACTAAGAAACGTTTCACAAGAATGTCCTCCGGGGTCGACAGATTACCGGCAGCTCATCAAGGCTGACAATGATTGAATCTATTGCGTTGAGTGAGAGATTGAGCTCCGGTCGCAGACGCAGGCTGCGCGAGTCTCCGGCGAAAAGGACGGTCATGCAGCCGCAGGCGGCGGCTGTCGCAATGTCGTTTTTCATGTCGTTCCCCACATAGACAACACGTTCTGAGTCTATCCCCTGGGCTCTGAGGGAGGCAAGCGGTCCGGCGAAGAGCTCAGGATCAGGTTTCGCGCGCCCGATCTGGAAGCTGAAAGCGCAGAGTTCGCTGCGGCATCCGATTTCGGTCCAGTTCACTCCCCAGAAAATCTCAGGCAACAGAAGCGTGAAGTACTGTGCGTTGGAAGCAAGGCCGGTTTGCAGTGGAAGAGTTGAGAGTGACCAGAACAGGGAGCGTGCACCGGGCATTGGCCAAACCGGGTTCGCGTGGGCCTCGTAACAGAGGGAGAGATAGTTCGGATCCGCACTGCCCGGAAAATTGGCGATTGAGAGTACCTCAGTCCAGATGGCACGAATGTCAACCTCCGGCACAAACCGTGGCTCGTGCCTATGGGCGGCCGAAATGCGCCCTCTCTCGCTGGTGAGCACTTCAAAAAACCGTCGCCGCAACTCCTCTGCCGTAGTCTGCTCCAGGTCGACTCCAGTTGCATCACGATAGGCCGAAGCGAAGTGTTCAACCCGGGTGTGATCGAGCGCCGTCCCCACGTCGCCGGAGGCGGAGATAAAGAGAGTACCGTACACGTCAAGCAGAACAGCCTCTGGTCTTCGCGGCAGCTCGTGATGCAGCAGGTGATGGAGGTGAGGCGGCAGAGTAGGGCGGATCGGATAGGCAGGTCTTGTCCGGGTCTTTAGAATGTTCGCCTCGCCAGCGTTCATGTCTGTGATAGTATGCACGGCCAGATTGGATAGCAAGGAGCTTAATGGTAGATTGTATTGGTGCGCCCTAGTCCACGGACATCTGTGCTTTTCCGAACCGTTCGCATAGTCTCTGGCGCGCACGTGTTCTTCTTTCTCGCGGTACTCATCACCGCGGGACTCTTCGTTTTGGGGAACTTTCAGGAGTTTCTTGACCAGTCTCAGCTTCTGCTGCTGCGCTTTCTCTCTGCTGCCGGTATCCTCTGTGCGGCAAGCGGGCTCTGGTACGTCATCTCTCTTACGGTCTGGATGATCAGGCGTCGTCACCTTATGTTGCTCCGTCTTCTTGCCTCTCTTGTCTCTACGACAATAGGCGTGTCAGCCGTGCTGGGCGCAACTGTACTCCAGACGCTTGCGGAGGGTGTGGCTTGAGAGAGTACCCACCGTTGAAGACACGGCTGGAGGTTGAACGCCTGCGGCTTGCCGCTGAAGGTGTAGAGCGGGTTCTTGCGGACCTCAGTTCCATTATTCGTCCTGGCGTCACCACCGCAGATCTGGAGCAGGTTGCGCTTCTTTCAATGAAGCGAAACGGAGTCTCGCCGGTACTCGTTGGCTACGAAGGGTTTCCGAACGCCATCTGTACCTCGGTCAATAACGTGGCGGTGCACGGTCTGCCGGGCTCCTATACTCTGAGCGAAGGCGATATCCTCACCGTGGATGTGAGCGCCGAGCGCGACGGCTGGCTCGCTGATGCGGCATGGACGTATGCGGTCGGAAGCGTGAGCAACGAAGCACGCCGGCTCATTCGAACCGCCTGGCGGGCGTCACTCGCCGCCGCTACAGCCGCCACCGCCGGGAGTCGGCTGGGAGACATTGGCGCTGCCGTTGAGGCAGCGGCCCACAACGGTGGTTGTACGGTTGTAGCCTCGTGCACCGGACATGGCATAGGCCAGGCCCTGCACGAACCACCGGTTATTCGTCACACTGGCCAGGCCAACAGCGGAGAACCCATTGTTCCGGGAATGGTAATCAATGTTGAACCGGTGCTGACGCTCGGGGCCGGCGCGGTGTTGAGGCTGCAGGACGGCTACAGTTACGTGACACAGGACGGATCGCTTTCGGCTCAGTTCGAGTTTACGGTGGCTGTGAGCGCGGAGAGTACAAGAGTTCTTACCCTCGGGCGGCATGCGGAAAACGGTCTGCCCACCAGCCCTCCCTACGGTTGACCCGCTATGTCCACTTTCCTATATTGGCGCTTCAGTGCCATCTTAGCTCAGCTGGTAGAGCACGTGACTTGTAATCTCGGGGTCGTCGGTTCGAGTCCGACAGATGGCTTGACGGAGACAGGCGCCTGTGGTAGTTTCCGTGGCTACAGTTGAGGGGAGATTCCCGAGCGGTCAAAGGGGGCAGACTGTAAATCTGTTGGCTTAGCCTTCGAAGGTTCGAATCCTTCTCTCCCCATAGTTATTCATGGAAAAAAACGAGTTTACCAGTCATTCCGAACCCTTCTATGCACATGGCGTTCGGTTTGGCTGTAGTCGCTGCTCACTGTGCTGCCGGTTTGAGTCCGGTTTCGTCTGGTTATCCCGCAATGACTTGAGTGCACTCTCTACCGGCCTTGGAATCTCGAAAGACGAAACAGTGCGGCGGTTTTGCCGTGTAGTTGATCTTGCCGGTTTCCGGCAACTATCGTTGGCAGAACAGAGTAACAAGGATTGCATCTTCTGGCGTGAAGGTTCCTGCTCGGTCTACGAGTTTCGACCTCTTCAGTGCCGAAGTTTTCCGTTCTGGTCGCACCAGCTGGTCAGTGAGGAGAGTTGGAGGGAGAGCGGCAAAGAGTGTCCCGGGATCGGGGTAGGGCGCCTTCACGACCGGGAGGAAATCGAGCGGTGGCTCGAGGCGCGTCGTTTACAGCCGCCGTTGAATGCGGATACGTTGGACGGATGATTGTACGCTTCTGGGGCGTGCGCGGATCAATTCCTTCGCCCACCTCGCCACATGCAATTCGAAATAAAATAGCGAGTGTTGTCCAACGGATACGTCCTACGGATCTGGAATCACCGAGTTCGAGGGAGCGCTTTCTCGCTAATCTTCCGCAGTGGCTCTTTGGGACCTACGGCGGCAATAGCGCCTGCATTGAGGCGCGTCTGAGTGACAACACATGTATCGTATTTGACGCGGGAAGCGGCATACGAGGCCTTGCCGCGCGGGTCCTGTCGGAGCCCAACCCGGTTTTAGAGTTTCACATCTTTATCACGCATTTCCACTACGATCATCTTCAAGGGCTTCCTTTCTTCGCGCCGGCCTACAATCCCGATGTGTCCATGACCTTTTACAGTCCGGTTAAGGGCTTCGCGGATATTGTCCGTAATCATATGAAGCCGCCCTATTTCCCGGTCACCATGGACGCAGCCATGGCGAGCAACTTTAAGTTCGTGGAGCTCGAGGAAGATTCCATGGAGCTTGGTATAGGCAGGGTGAGCTGGCGAAGGCATAAGCATCCCGGCGGTGCGGTAGCCTACCGCGTGGATGACCGCGAGAAGGCGTTTATTTTCAGTACGGATACCGAGCTTCAGCCAGGCGATTTTGAGAAGAATGAGGCTAATCGTCGATTCTACGGCGGTGTGGAAATGATCATTCTGGACTCACAGTACACGCTTGGTGAGGCAATTGAGAAATACGACTGGGGACACAGCTCGTTCAGTCTTGGGGTCGATTTTGTAACCGCCTGGGGCATCCGGCAGTTGTATATGTATCATCACGACCCGCTGTACGATGACCATCGGCTTTACAAGAATCTCCAGTCGGCGCGATGGTACGCACGCAATCTGGGAAACACTGACCTCGAGGTGTACGTTTCTGAAGAGGGGCTGGAAGTCGATCTATGAGTCGAACGAGTGCGCAGGGATTCTCTCTCGATCATTCAGAGCAAGTCTCGCTCTACGTACTCCTGTCCTGTCACGAAGAATCGCTAGATGAACGTCAAACCAGGCTCTTGCACAGAGTCGCAACCCACCTCTATGGTGAGCTGTCGGTTTCGCAGATGGAAGAGATAGAAGCCTATTACCGTAGGCTCGGAGAACACGTATGAAAAAAACACTTCTCGTTGCAGCGATCGTTCTTGCTTCACTCAGTAGTGCCTGGGCTCAGTACAACCCGCTCACCGGTTCACAGGCGCTCCCCGAGCTGTACTCTCCCCAACTGCTTGCAGAGCGGGGGGCGTTACTCGGATCCTCCGGGCCCGCGGCGGATGCCCTCAACCCCGCTACGAGCGCAACGGTGCAGAGAGCGACCATTGACGCGAGCTATCTTGCGCTTAGTGGCTTTGGTCCTTTGGCAGGAGGCGGTTGGGGAGGGCACGTCGCGAACTTTGGGCTTATTCTGCCCACACGTGTGGCGGTCTTCTCTGGTTCGGCTCATTTGGTCTCCAGTACCCTATCCGGACTTCCCTGGGGTACCACTGTTGCGGTACACGCTTCTGCGGCCAAAGAGCTCTATCCTGGCTGGCTCGCGGGCACCGGAGTTCGGTTTCTCGTTGGCGGTGCCGACCAGTTTGACTTCGGGGTGGGACTCGATCTTGGACTGATTCGCCAGACCGGACCCTTTGGGGCTCTTGACAATCTGACCTGGGCGATTGCGTTTCAAAATATCGGGAAGTGGTACGAACCCGTATCGGGAGCCGGTGCATTGCCGGCACCATTCACGCCGGTTTTTGCCGTGAGCTTTGATGCTCTCAGCTTTGATTGGCTTACGCTTGCCCTCTCTGCAAGCCTTGAATCACCGGCATTTCAGAACGTGGTGTTTGATGTAGGTGCTCGTGCAACGCTTTTCGAGGTAGTGACGCTGCATGGTGGCTGGGGTATAGACCTTCTTGAGACGGTCCGCACGGACATCACGGCTCGAAGTCTGCTTCCGAGCTTCGGGCTTTCGGTCTCCTTCACTGCAGGGCTAGGGGAAGAGGGATTCGCAGCTGAGCGGGGGTGGACTGAGACAGATGTGCAGACAACCGTTTCCGCCGCCCCGCTCTACAACGATATCTGGGCAATCGGCGGTGGCCTGAATGCATCGCTCGGTGTCATTGACACGAGCGGCCCTGTTGTTTCGGTCCGCTATCCCGAGCGGGCAGCCATCAGCCCTAACAACGATGGGACGCAGGATGCGCTTGTGGTTCCCGTAGAGATCACGGACGAGCGATTCGTTGTCGAGTGGGAGTTCGCGGTGAGCGCAGAGGACGGATCGCTCGTACGGACTATACGCAACATTGACAACCGACCTGAGAATACCGGTCTTCAAAGCTTTGTTGACCGGGTACTGGAAGTGCGCTCCGGCGTGCCGGTCCCACCGACGATTCGCTGGGATGGAAATACCAATTCCGGCGCCCGTGCCGCCGACGGACTCTACAGGTTCTCGCTTGAAGCGATCGACGATAACGGAAACAGGGGCCGCAGTGCGGAGTTTGAAGTTGTTGTCGACAGCACTCCTCCTTCCATCATCATTGGGGATCTTGCTGGAGACGATCTCATCTTCAGCCCGAATGACGACGGAAACAAGGACCAGCTTGTAATTCCGCAGAGCGGATCTGTTGAGCAACTCTGGACCGCGGAAATTCGAAACTCCGGAAACCGCACGGTGAGAACGTTCAGCTTCCCTGACGTCGATCCAGACGCTTTGATCTGGGACGGAAGAGGAGATGGTGGAGAGATCCAGCCTGATGGTGTGTACCGGTATATCATCCAGTCAACCGACCCCGCAGGAAACGACGTGCGGGCGGAGGTTTCGAATATCATCATCAACACCGAGCCTACTCCTGTGGGACTCGCAATCTCAGGAGGACAGTTCAGTCCTGATGGCGATGGTGTCCAGGATTCAGTGACGCTGTCGCCGGAGGTTCCCGTACTGATCGGGCTCACCGGATGGTCGCTTGTGGTACGCGATACAACCGGAAACCCTGTTCGCTTCTACGAAGAGCAGGCTGGTAACCCGCGCGACATAGTGTTCGATGGACGCGATGACGCCGGTGTTGTGCTTGCCGAAGGCGCCTACTTTGCTGAGCTCGAGGTGACCTACCGCAACGGCAACCAGCCCACGGCACAGAGCGCATCTTTTGTCATCGATGTGACGGATCCCGTCGCGAGTGTACGGGCAGATGAAACTCTTTTCTCTCCGAATGGTGACGGCGTGCTTGACACGGTGACACTCTTCCAGGATGCAAGCGAAGAGCGGCTCTGGACCGGTACCATAACCGATGAATCGGGCGCTCTCATTCGAGTCTTCGAGTGGAGCGGCCTCCCGGACTCGCGGATAACCTGGAATGGAAGACGGGACGATGGACGACTTGCAGCGGATGGTTCGTACTTCTACGTGCTTTCGAGCACAGATGGCGCCGGGAACAGCGGCTCCTCCGCTGTTGAGACCATTGTTATTGATACCAGTGGAGCCGAGGTTGCGATCCAGGCTGAGTTTGAGGCGTTCAGCCCGAACGCAGACGGTACACTCGATCGTCAACAGTTCGTCATACAGACCGATAGACCTGCTGACGTTGCGGAGTATGAGTTGCGTATTCTTGGTGAGGCGGGCGAGTCGACGCGCGTATTCTCAAGTTCAGGGCGCATTCCTGGTCAGATCACCTGGGACGGGACCCGTGCCGATGGTCGTCGCGCAGCCGACGGTCGGTATCAGGCTCGCGCGACGGTTACACTGGAAAATGGGACGGTGAACGTTGCACAGACAGGGCTGTTCACCCTGGACACGCAGTCGCCGGAAGTGACGCTTGAGACCCCGTTCACTCTGATCAGTCCTGATGGCGACGGGAACAGAGACACGCTTGAGATTTCTCAATCAACCTCCCCAGAGGAGCAGTGGCTCGCGGCCATCTCAGCCGCCGATGGTAGTCCGATCCGGGAATACCGGTGGAACGGTCGCGCGTCGGACATCAGCTGGGATGGGACCGACGAGGCCGGGAATCCAGTTCCTGATGGTGTGTATGACTATGAAATTCGCGCCACCGACCGTGCGGGAAACTCAGCTCGTGCAGCCCTTTCTGATATCAGAGTAGACACACGAATCCCTCGGCTGTTCGCTACAGCAAGCACGGATGGATTTTCGCCCAACGGAGATGGTATTCGCGACTCGGTAACGTATGAGCTTTACGCGAATGTACTTGATGGGGCAGATGAATGGCGGCTGACCATCCGGTCGACCGACGGCGTTGTTGTCCGGGAGTTCACAGATAACACGATTGAGCCTCAAACCAGCGTCGCCTGGGACGGGCGGGATGCATCAGGCAGAATCCGGGAGGGCGAGTTTGTAGCCGAGTACGCAATCGATTATGAAAAGGGAAACGCGGCTCGAGCCCTCTCTTCAGCGGTTCGCGTAGATGTCACCGCCCCGGAAGTCAGCGTGGATCTTTCCCCGCTACCGTTCTCCCCGGACAACGACGGAGTAGATGATGAGCTTCGGATTGGGCTCACGGTCCAGGATGAGTCCGCTATCCAGGCGTGGCGATTCGAGATCCTTGATCGTAATAACCGTTTCTTCAATGAGTTTACCGGACGAGGTTCCCCTGCGGAACAGCTGATCTGGGACGGGCGTGCGGCAGACGGAGAGCTCGTAATCTCAGCGGAGGATTACCCCTACGAGTTCACTATTGTCGATGAGCTGGGCAATGCAACGACCACGAGTGGATTCATCCCGATTGATATTCTGGTTATCAGAGACGGAGACCGGTTGAAGGTCCAGATAGCGAACATTACGTTCAGCCCAAACAGTCCTGAGCTCGTGCTTGACCCTGAAACCGAGCAGGGTGCGAAAAATCTCTCTATCATCCGCCGACTCGGGGAGATTTTTGATCGGTACGCCACGTATAGCATTCGAGTTGAAGGCCATGCGGTCAATCTGACGGGAACCGATCGAGAGGAACGAGAAGAACTCCAGCCGTTGAGTCTGGCGCGAGCGGAGACCGTGAGACAGGCGCTTGTTGATCAGGGCATTGCCGGACGCAGGATATCGACTCTCGGGCGCGGCGGGACTGAGCCGATCGTTCCTCACACGGATGAGGAGAACCGTTGGAAGAACCGACGGGTAGAGTTCATCCTTATTCGGTAGACTCTCGCATAGATGCGGATTCCTGATCAGATTCTTGAAGAGATATCCCGGCGAGTCGACATTGTCGAACTCGTCGGGCGATATGTTTCTCTGCGCCAATCGGGCTCGAAGTACATGGGGCTGTGCCCGTTCCACACCGAAAAAACACCGTCTTTCAGTGTGGATCCGCAGCTTGGCCTCTACTACTGCTTCGGCTGCCATCAGGGCGGTGGAAGTTTCAAGTTCGTGATGGAAATCGAAGGCCTTTCCTTCCGTGAGGCTGTTGCGCAGCTAGGCGAGGAGGTGGGTGTAGCGGTAGATTCTGAAGAGGAAGATGAGCAGTCGAAAGAGCGCCGAGCGCTCTCCGAACTCTACAATCGCGTGGCAGGGACCTTCCACCACTTCCTTCATAACAGTGATGATGGTGCAAAAGCAGCTGCGTATCTCTTGGGCCGCAAACTTACCGACCAGACGATTGAGCAGTTTAATCTGGGTTTTGCACCTTCCGATCCGTTCTGGCTGCACGGGTTTCTGGAAAAGAAAGGATACTCAGCAGAGTTTCTCGCGAAATCCGGCCTCTTTACTCGCAAGAATCCGCAGCGATCGCTGTTTGCCGGCCGGCTGATATTCCCTATCAGTAATGCACGGGGAGATGTCGTAGCCTTCGGCGGACGTATTCTTGTGGGAGACGGCCCGAAATATATAAACTCGCCTGAAACCACACTGTATCATAAACGTTCAGTGCTCTTCGGTCTCTCCCAGGCGCGTGAAGAAATTCGTAAATCTAAGCGAGTTCTGATTGCCGAAGGCTACATGGATGTTATTGCTCTCCACCAGGCCGGATTAAAGAACTCGGTTGCTCCGCTTGGCACCGCATTCACCCAGGAACAGGGCGACTATCTTGTCCGCTTCGCCGATCAGGCAACGCTGGTGTTTGACGCAGATAGTGCCGGAGGGCGGGCGACACGCCGGGCGGCGGAAATCCTTGAGGCACATGGAGTTGCGGTATCAGTAGTTGAGCTGGAACCAGGAAGCGATCCTGCCGATCTCCTTGTGAGTGGGGGTAGTCAGGCAGTAGTGAATGCAGTATCTTCACCGCTATCGATTCTGGAGTTCCTTGTGCGGCAGAGTCTACAGGAGAATGCCGCTTCGACACCGGCAGCGAAGCAGGCGGCGTTGGAGCAACTCTACCCGTATATCCGGCTCATGGGATCCGATGTGAAGCGCGATGAGAGTTTGCGTCTTGCTGCCGACCTCCTTGGCGCCGATCGAGCAGCGGTTCGTCGGGATTTTTCCCGAACCAGCACCAGACAAACCGCGGATGTTCGGCCGCAGGAGGCGAGTAGTCAGCAACCGACAGCTCAGAAATCCAGACAGGCGGGGCTTTCACACGATCTCTTTCTCATGCTTGCAACGGTTCAGAATCGTGAGCATTTCGCGATTGTCAGGCGCACCATTCAACCGGAGGATCTGGAAGATGGCGACGCACGAGAGCTGTTTTTGGCACTTGAAGAGTGTTATCGGCGGGAGGAAACCAGTCTCGATCTGTTGATGAGCCGGATTACAAGGGCTGATGTTGCGCAACTGGTGCAGCAAAGGCTCTCTACCGGTGAGTTCTCTGAGCATTCTGATCTGGTGATCAGAGATGGGATACGAGCAATACGGGAGCGTAATCTGCTCAAGCAACGTCACGCCATCGAGCGTGAACTGCGTCGGATAGCCGCGGAGGGGCACGGGGGCACCCCGCAGGAGACCGACCTGCTGACTGAGAAAATGGTGCTTGATCAAGAGCTCCAGAAAGTGAAGGGCAAGGGCGAATGACTGAGTTGCAGAACGATCCGGCCATGGCAAAACTCATAGACTACGCGAAGGGGCGCCCACGCGTCACCTACGAAGAGGTTCATGATTTTTTGCCGGACTCTATCGTAAAGACAGACAAGATTGATGACGTGATCGCCATCCTTGCAAAACATAACGTCAAGCTTGAAGACGCGAGCGAAGACGAGGAAACCGAAGAGACCGCCGAAGAGGAAGCATCCAAACAGAAATCGGCTGACAGGCGCAAGCGCGTGGTTCTTGGTGAGAAGGACAGCGCCATTGACGACCCCATACGTCTCTATCTGCGAGAGATTGGTAAGGAGAGCCTGCTCACTGCAGAGCAGGAGGTTGAGCTGTCCAAGAGAATGGAGGATGGCGAAAACATTATCAAAGAGGTCATCAAGGGGTCGGGAGTTCTGATTCCGGAGTTCTTTCAACTGGCTAAGCGAACATTCTCTACCCGCAACCCGCAGGATCTCAATCTCAGCAAGAAAGAAACTGCAGAGTTTCTCGCCGAACGGCGACGGCTCGGTCAGTACTATAAAGAATCTCTGAAAGAGATATACCCAAGTCTTAAAACATATATGGATCTGAAAACCAGAACGCTCGAGCAGGGAGAACAGCTTAGCGAAAACCGCGATCTTGCACAGAAGCGGACTGAACTTACACAGAAACTGAGTGAACTTGAGATTCACCAGGAAGAAATTCTCTATTTCTCGGAAAAGTTCACCTCAGTTGCCCGGAAGATCAAGAAACTGCAGGAGGAACAGGGGCGCATTCAGAAACGACTTCGCGTGGGAAACATGCGGGAGCTCCGTTCTCTTGGGAGAGGGCTTGCGAGTGCTGCTGAGCGACGCAAAGTAGAAGAGGATCTCGGCCTGAGTGCGGACTCGATCAAAGACCGGATTCGCCAGGTACAGATGACAGAGAAGAAGCTCAGCTCCATTGAGTCCGAGTTCGAAAACAACATCCAAGAGATTCTCGAGATGGCAAACGAGATCGTTCGTGGCCGAACCATGATGCAGAGCGGCAAGAATCGTCTGATAAAGGCGAATCTGCGTCTTGTTGTCAGTATTGCAAAGAAGTACACCAACAGAGGACTTCACTTTTTCGACCTGGTGCAGGAAGGAAACATCGGGCTCATAAAGGCCGTTGAGAAGTTTGAATACAGAAAAGGGTATAAGTTCTCAACATACGCCACCTGGTGGATTCGCCAGGCAATTACCCGAAGCATCTCAGATCAGGCGCGGACGATACGGGTGCCGGTTCACATGATCGAGCAGATCAACAAGGTCGTTCGCGAAAGTCGGCAGCTCATGCAATCGCTCGGACGCGAACCGAACGATGATGAGATTGCGAACAGACTTGGCTGGTCGGTCATCAGAGTAAAGAGCGTGAAAAACGTTGCACGGGAGCCCATCTCCCTTGAAACTCCAATCGGAGAGGAAGAAGATTCGCTGCTTGGAGATTTTATTGAAGACAAAGACGTGGAGAATCCGGCCCATCAGACCGCCTTCACGCTGCTGCAGGAACAACTTGGCGATGTGCTGTCCACGTTGCCCGAGAGGGAGCAGGAAGTCCTGCGAATGAGATTCGGACTTGAAGATGGATACTCGCTTACGCTTGAAGAAGTGGGACTCTACTTCAACGTGACGCGAGAGCGTATTCGCCAGATTGAGGCGAAGGCACTTCGAAGGCTACGCCATCCTAAGCGAAGCCGTCGACTGAAAGATTACCTGGATCACTAGAAAGCCGGGACCACCAAAAGAGGACGGAGAAGAGCAATGACCGAAGACACGATTGAGAAGCTCAAGGCGCTGCAGGAGGTACTTAGTGAGAAGTACTCCATCGAACGAGAGATAGCCGACCTTCCAAAGGCACTTTCTACCAAGACTGAGCTACTTAACCGGCTCAAGAAGAGTTACATAGAGAAAAACTCACAGTACGAAGAAACCAAACGCCGCATCCGTGAATGGCGCCGCCAGATGGAAGAGGCGGAAACAGATCGAGAGAAGTACGAGCAGCAGATGGATCTTATAAAGACACAGCGCGAGTACGAGGCTCTTGATAAGGAGATTCGCGACGCCTCCGAGCGTGAGCAACATTTTCGCAAAGAGCTGCAACGCGAGGAGAAACTGCTCGAGGAGATGGCCGAAGCACTCGAGCGGGAAGAAGATCTGATTAAGGAGCAGGAGAAAGAGCTCGAAGAGGAACAGGACACGATCAAGAGCGAAACGAAGAGTCGCCAATCTCAGCTCAAGGATCTTGCTGGTCAGGAGAAGAGTCTGACGCCCGGACTCGATGAAGAACTGTTGTTCAAGTTCGAGCGAATCATCCGAAGCAAGGAAGGTCAGGGCATTGTCCCTCTGAAGAAGAGCGTCTGCACCGGTTGTCAGATGAT
The DNA here is from genome assembly GCA_964599075.1 of uncultured Spirochaetaceae bacterium. GTDB lineage: Bacteria > Spirochaetota > Spirochaetia > DSM-27196 > SLST01 > SLST01. The sequence goes on from CAZREG010000023.1 coordinate 17,663, forward strand.
TCTACCCGTTCAGTTTGTCAATGACGTCAGGCGTGGAGAAGAGATCCTGTTCTGCCCTTACTGTTCCAAAATTGTCTTCTACCTTGGGGAGGAAGAAGAGGGTGATGGTGCGTTCCTCGAAGATGACGCAGAAGCACTCGCCGACCTCGTGGATGACAATGACTTCGACTTTGACGACGAAGAGGACGAAGACGAGGACGATGAGGCAGAGGGAGGCGTTGTTGATGAGGAGGAGGATGAAGATGAAGACGACGGGGAAGAAGAGGGCGAATCAGATAGTGACAATGGACCTGCAGCAGACGAAACGGAAGATGCGGCAGATGACGATTCTGAAGACGACGTCATTGAGGATGATGATGACGACATAGACGACGAGATGATAGAGGGCGATGAAGAAGACGAAGACGAAGAGGAAGATGAGGACTACGATGAGGAAGAGGAGAACGAGTAGTCCTGCAGCATGACGGCGATTCGGGACATCGCGAGGCCATAGCCTCGAGGAAAGTCCGGGCTCCTCAGGGAACGACACCGGGTAATTCCCGGGCGCTGCAGTGCAGCGACAGAGAGTACCACAGAAAATATACCGCCTGTTGTTTGTCGCTCTGCGACGGGTACGGGTAAGGGTGAAATGGTGAGGCAAGAGCTCACCGGCACCGGTGTGAACCGGTGCGTCCTGGTAAACCTTGTCGGGAGCAAAACCAAGCAGTGGAGGCGTTTCCCGCGCATGCTCAGTTTTCTGAGTACTCCATGGGTCGGTTGCTCGAGCGTAGCTACGCCGAGATAGATGATGTCCAGCTGCACATTGTGCAGTGACAGAACCCGGCTTATAGAATCGTCGTTTTGCGGCAGCCGACTCACGTTGACTATTTACCGTATATGCGATCTAATCAGCATGGTCTGGAATGAGTTACACAAAACGAAAACAGGGCAGCGGTCAACGACCGCCGCTTATGCAGGCTTTTCTGGTTCTGCTGGGCGTGACGTTCGTTTCTGTCTTTGTGCTTGCCGTTTTGAGTTTGTTCGGGGTGATTGAGCGTTTTCCCTTCGGAATTGACTCTGCGGATTTTGAGCTCATAGAGCTGTGGCAGAATCGTGACTACTCAGCGGTGATCTCACAGGCTGAGTTGATACTTGCTGAGTCTCCGTACGACGGACAAGCGCTGACATTTGGTGGGTTTGCGCATTTCTATATTGGTGTGGATTCAGTCGGGGAGCGCGAACAGAGGCAGCACTTAGAGAGAGCCGTCCAGCTGCTGCGCAAGGCTCTCCACGTTAGCGGAGCGCCACTTGAGCCGGAGCGCACCTATGTGCTGGCAAAGGCCTACTATCACATGGGTGATGAATATATGGACGTCTCTGCTCGGCTCATGGAAGAGTCCCTTGATCTGGGATTCGAGGCGTCCGAGAGTCGTTCATACCTTGGTATGGCCTACGCCCGTCTTGGGCGCCACGAAGAGAGCGCGTTCTGGTTCGAACGGGCAATAGAGAACGCCGGGTCGGAATTAGGAGATGATGCGCAGAACGTGCTTCGTGTACGGGCCGCTGAAACCTATGCCGTTCTTGGCCGATTTGAGGAAGCGCAGCGGCTTCTCCAGGCTGCTATAGTTGAACTTGACGATGACTTTTTGAGATTGATGGCGCGCAACGAACTGGCTGATGTGCTGATTCAGAGCCGGAGATTTGTGGTAGCGGAGGAAGTAGTACGGAGCACGATCGAGGAGTTTCCTGAATCAGCCGATGCTCATTATTACCTTGGGGTTGTGTACTTCGAGACCGAACGTCGTGTAGAGGCGCGAGACAGGTGGCGCACCGCACGAAGGATTGATCCAAATCACGAAGCGGCCCTCGCAAGGCTTGCTGGAAACTGGGAGAGTTGACCTCATGAAAAGCCTCTTTAATGCGTTCTCGACCGATATCGGTATAGATCTTGGAACCTGCAACACACTTGTCTACATCCGCGGTAAGGGAATCGTCGCGAATGAACCCTCCGTTGTAGCGGTCGAGCGTGGAACAAAGAAAGTGGTGGCGGTGGGCGAACAGGCGCGGCGCATGCTCTGGAAGACCCCTGGCGACATAATCGCTATTCGTCCACTTCGTGACGGAGTGATCGCCGACCTTGAAACGACGGAAAAGATGATTCGTTACTTTATTTCGAAAGTCCTCCAGCGTCGCTGGCTGGTGAAACCACGTATGGTGATCGGCGTTCCGAGCTGTATTACTGAAGTGGAGCGTCGTGCGGTCGAGGAAAGTGCGTTCAAGGCCGGCGCACGGGAAGTGAAAGTGATCGAAGAGTCGCTGGCCGCCGCTATTGGGGCGAATATCCCTATCTTTGAACCGGCCGGACACATGATCGTTGACATAGGCGGTGGGACGAGCGAGATTTCGGTGATTTCCCTCGGTGGCATGGTGAAGACCAACGCCATTCGTCTGGGGGGTGACGAGTTCGATGAAGCGATCATCAAGCACGTGCGTACGGTGCACAACCTGATCATCGGCGAACGAACTGCCGAAGAGTTGAAAACAACCATAGGGAATGCAAGCCCCGACAAGAAGATAGAGAAGATGGAAGTGAAGGGCACTGACGCGATCACCGGCCTGCCCCGACGTCTGGAAATTGACAGTGTGGAAGTCCGCGAGGCACTCCAGGAGCCAATCAATGCCATTATAGAGGAGATCAAGCGAACGCTTGGTCAGACCCCACCGGAGCTTGCTGCGGACATTGTCGAACGTGGTATAGTGATGACCGGTGGAGGCAGCCTCCTCAAAGGGCTTGACACGTTGATCGCCAATGAAACCGGCGTGCCTGCATTCAAAGCAGAAGACCCGTTGAACTGTGTAGCTCTTGGCGCCGGGCGCTATTTCGAATACGAGCGTGGACTCTATAAGGGCCTCGGAGCGTAAAGATTTGAAACGTTATCAGCTTTATGGTAATAGAAAGAGCAAAGAGAAGAGCGTGTGCACGAGTTTCTCGCAAGACACAAAGACGGTTTAGTCCTCTCAGGGTTGCTTATAGTGGCGGTAGTCTCTCTTTCGGTGTCGAGTGAGAATGTCGCACTGCGCCCCGGTGAGATGCTTCACTCAGTCTCAGGTCTGGTACAGCGAGCCGCCTCAGGGGTAGGGCGCTTTTTCGCTAACACCGTCACCTCAATTCGCGAGCTCTCAGATCTCCAGTCTCAGTATGATACTCTTGTGGAGCAGATGCGTCAGGTCGAGGGTCTCGCAGATGAGCTTGAGCTCCTGCGAGAGGAAAACCGCCGTCTACGTGAGGCTCTTGACTTTGCGGAGAACGCCGAGCTGGAGACCATCCCCGCCCGGGTGATCGCTCGAGAACCGGGTTCGTTTTTCTCAGGACTCACCATCAACAAGGGTCGATCTCATGGAGTTGAACGGGACATGGTCGTCATTGCCAACCAGGATGATGTTCAGGGGCTGGTCGGTCGCATTGTGGATGTAGGGCTCACAACTTCTATCATTATGCCGGTGTTTCACGCAGACTCGTTTGTTGCTGCTCGCATCCTTCGTTCACGCCACGAGGGACTTGTAGGTGGGCGCGGAGGGTCTGGTGAGCCACTGGTGATGAACTACGTTCCGAAATCTGCACGATCTGAAATCGGTGTCGGTGACACGGTCATCACCTCTGGGATGCAATCGGTATTTCCGGAAGGAGTCCGGATTGGCACGGTTGAGTCGATCGCCGGCAAGAGTTATGAAACCTCTCTGGAACTGCGACTCCGTCCCGCGGTAGACTACTCCCGGCTTGAGTACGTATTTGCGGTGGGGCGGCGCTAGTGTTTTCAGTTGTCGCACTGGCCTCAATCATCGTCACAGCGCTTTCCATTGCGCAGAGCACCGTGTTCTCGTTCATCGAATTGCTCGGGGCCCACCCCGATCTGATGCTTATAACAGTGATTTTCGTCGCAAACAGAAATGGGATGATGACGGGGCAGTTAGTCGGATTTGTTGGGGGCGCGGTGCTTGACTCGATTGGTCTTGCGCCGTTTGGCTTTTACGCGGCTATCTACACGATAGTTGGTGCGCTCTTCGGAGTTACACGGGGCAAGGTGTTCGTGGATCCTGTTCTCATGCCTATAGTCTTTGGGGTGGTGGCAACGCTTCTCAAGGGGGTGGTAGCCGCCGTGATATCCGGATTGTTCGGGCTCGATGCCGTGCAGGCAACACTCTTTTCGTCAACTTACTGGGTGGAGCTTGGCTATACGGCCATCCTCTCTCCGATAGCATTTGCACTGCTGAGCATGCTGAAGTCTATCCAGCCTGATGTCCGAAGGAGCGAGGTTTTCTGATGTCCGAACAACACTCCGGGCGGGGTTCCGGTATATCGGTTACACGGCTTATTGTCATTGGCGGAATTGCAGGAGTTTTATTCACGATCTACCTCGTGTATCTATTTTCTCTTCAGATCGTTGACGGTTACATCTATAGCCTCAGGGCTGAGCAGGTCACGCGACGGAGCACAGTAGTATCCGCACCAAGAGGTGATATATACGACCGAACGGCAACCACGCCGGTGGCCACCAATCGAGAGTCGTTCGCAATTGACGTGAACCCAGCCGAGATCCCCCGGGAACGTGTTGACGAGGTTTTCTCACGACTCGCCGACGAGCTCGCGGTTTCCGTAGACAGGATACACGAGCGCATACCCAGAAACAGGCTCAACGTGTTCCAACCGATAGAAGTTGCCTCCGGACTCTCGTTCCGTACCGTCACCAGAATTGCTGAGCAGAGGGATCGCTTCCCGGGTGTAAGCTGGCGAATCAAACCCGTTCGCCTTTATCCGGATGACGACCTGTTTGCTCATGTCTTGGGCTATGTGGGGGACATTACACCTGAAGAGCTCCAGGTGCTATTTAATCGCGGCTATACCCCTTCAAGCGTGATTGGTAAAGCGGGGGTAGAACTGTACTACGATGAGATTCTCCGCGGGCAAGAGGGGCAAAAGTTTCGGCGGGTCGATGCACAGGGCCGTCAGGTTAGCGACAGAGACGTGCAAGACATTGAGCCGATTCAGGGCAATGACATCGTCCTTACCCTCGACAGACGCATCCAGTCGCTAACCAGAGACGCACTCGGAAGCAGGATTGGCGCTGCAATGGTGTTCGATCCGCAGACCGGAGAAGTTCTGTCAATGGTTTCCTATCCTGGTTTCAATGCGAACCGGTTCTATGAAGAACAGAGCGGTGGGTACTTCACCCAGGTCTCGCTCGACCCTCGGGGCAGCTTCATAAACAGAACGTTGCAGGCCACTGAAAGTCCGGCAAGTACCTTCAAGGTTCTCATGACAACTGCGATACTGGAGGAGAACGCGTTTCCCAGCGACCGGACAGTGTTCTGTCCCGGCTCGTATACAGTTGGAAATCGCGTGTTCAACTGTCACAAGCAGTACGGCCACGGCAACGTTGCGCTCTACGCCGCACTCGCCGAGAGCTGTAACGTCTACTACTACACCGTGGGAAACGAGTTTCTTGGCCCACAGACGATAGTCGATTACTCACTGGCCCTGGGGCTTGGCGAACGTACTGGTATAGACCTTCCCAATGAGCGCGCCGGTCTTGTACCGACACCGGATTGGAAGGAGCGCACCTATAACGACGGCTGGCGTCCGGGAGACACCGTGAACTTCTCCATCGGGCAGGGCTTTCTCCAGACGACACCGCTGCAACTTGCGAACATGGTGGCTGCTATCGTGAATGACGGAGTCATGTATCGACCTCACGTTGTGAAGGAAGTCCGCGATCCGGTATCCGGCGAGACTGTTAGAACCTTTGAGCCTGAGGTGTTGAGGACCGCATCCTACAGTACCGAGACCTTCCGACAGGTCAGAGAAGCCATGGTGGGAGTGGTGGAGAACGGCACACCGCAGATAGTCATGACCACAAACGCCCCAATGGGGGGTAAGACTGGAACCGCAGAGACTGCGAGCGAAGATCTGCGTCACAGCTGGTTCATAGGATTCAGTCCCAGAAGTCCGGAACGACCCGACGACTACGTGGTGACTGTGGTATGGATAGACGCTGCAAATGAGTGGGACTGGTGGTCCCCTTACGCCACGAACATTATCATCCATGGGATTTACAACAACCTCAGTTACGAAGAAGCAATCGATGATCTGCGCACCAGGCGTGATCCGTGGCTTTGGTATGGCCGAGGGCTTCCGGAGTAGTCTATGCAGGAGCGATCAGTATTCGGAATCGATATAGCCCTTCTCCTGTCGACGATTACGTTGATCTCCATTGGCGTGCTCTTTATCTACTCTAGCGGCGTGACCAGCAACGGCGTCTCGTTCTCAAACGAGTGGATTCGCCAGATTGTATTCGCTGCTCTTGGGCTCGCGATTCTGGCTGGATTGACTGCACTTGACTACTCCCGTCTTCGTGACCTCTCTCTCTATGTTTATGGGTTCTTCCTGCTGAGCCTGATCTTCACGCTACTGTTCGGACGTGTTGTGAACGGTGCACGCTCGTGGATTGGAATTGGGGACCTGGGAGTTCAGCCGTCGGAGTTCATGAAAATCGCTACCATCCTCTTTCTTGCGTACGTTCTGGACCGTCAGGGCCAGGAGATTGAGACGGTGCGTGGCTTTGTGACTTCCTTTCTCGTAGTGCTTCTGCCTATGGCACTCGTGCTCTTCCAGCCGGATTTCGGAACGGCAGTGGTATTCGTCCCAATCTTCCTTCTCATGGCGTTTGCGGCCGGAGCACGGCCTTCGTACCTAGCCTTCATCATAATCAGCGGTATGCTAACGATCGTTTTCACTGCTCTTCCTGCCTGGGAACTCTACATACGTGGGACCGATGTTCCGTTTGTCTCCATCATCACCGATCCAACGCTCTTTCTGGTGGTCGTGGGTAGCTTCAGCCTTATCGCTCTCGTTGGTCTCATCGGAATGCTGGTCGTGAAACAGGGATACTTCAGATGGATCATCTACGGAAGTGCCGCTGTTCTAACCGGGCTCGGGGGCTCCGTTCTTGGCCGAAGAGTGCTGCAGGACTATCAGATCATGCGACTGATAGTTTTTCTGGAACCCAACGTTGATCCTCGGGGAGCAGGGTGGAACATCATCCAGAGTGTCACTGCCGTGGGCTCAGGTGGTGTTGCTGGAAAAGGCTGGCTACAGGGGACGCAGAGCCACCTGCAGTATCTCCCCCAACAGAGTACAGACTTTATCTTCTCAATTCTCGCTGAAGAGTGGGGGTTTCTTGGTGCCCTCCTGGTTTTCGCCTGCTTTTCTATTATCGTTTTTCGCGGTCTGGTGATAAGTGCAAAAGCGAAAGACCGGTTCGCAACTCTTGTCGCGGTTGGCATCGTGACAATGATCTTCTTTCATGTTGCAGTCAATGTAGGAATGGCGATCGGGATCATGCCAATCACGGGAATTCCCCTCATGTTCCTCTCCTACGGAGGCTCCTCCCTCTGGACGTCGTTGGCCGGGGTGGGGCTGCTTATGAGCATCTATCAACACAGGTACCGCTACTGACCTCTCTGTGATCTTTGCTACGCCTCCCGGCTCTTCGCTTCCTTCCAGAACGATTCCATCTCCGTGAGGCGCTCAGCTGAGAGCTCAAGAGACGCCTCTTGCATCCGTTGTTCCACGAATTGGAAACGTGTGAGAAACTTACGGTTTGTCCGATCAAGTGCGAGGGTCGGATTAATACGGTGCGTGCGGGCAAGATTAACCACAGAGAACAGGAGATCTCCAATTTCGCCTTCCATTCTCTCTGAGATTGTATCTTTTAGTGCATCTTTGTCTGATTCCTGTTCTTCTTCAGTCAAGCTTCTATTGCCTTCGAGCAGATCGCAGAGCTCATCTACCTCCTCGTGGAGCTTTGCTCTTACACCGTTGTGATCAGGCCAATCGAATCCTACTCTCGCTGCCTTTTTCTGCATCTTGAAGGCCCGTTGAAGAGCGGGGAGTGCAGCACTCACTCGATCAAGCACTCCCGATTTCTCAGGTTTTCCCTCTACCTCAACCTTAATTCGATTCCACTCAGTCACCACCGCGGCGGGGTCGCTTAGCGTCAGTTTGCTATCACCGAATACGTGCGGATGACGTCTGATGAGCTTTTGGTTTAACTCATCAGCGATCCTGCTGGCGGTGAACTCTCCACGCTCCTCAAAGATCCGTCCTATCATAAGTACCAGAAGCAGCAGATCCCCGAGCTCTTCACGGACGCTCGCGGAGTCTCCCGACTCAATCGCTTCAACTGTTTCGTACGCTTCCTCAAGGACGCTTTCGCGCAACGATTCAGGAGTCTGCTCACGATCCCAGGGGCAACCATCCGGCGCACGGAGGCGACAAATAGTAGCGTACGCTTTTGCCGCAGACTCAGCGAACTCAGATAGTACTTCCGTTTTTTCTTTAGAGGTTGACGAACTCATTGGCGAGGAGTCTATCAGTCAAGCAGTCTCATGTCCACGAAGAAGCCTTTGCAATATAAGTAGACAGAATATGTATTATCGGAACTAATTTAAACGCCTAAAATCACCGGCGATTCGATCTGCTGATGAGTCCGTAGAGGACCGTGATCAGCAGACCGAAGAACAACGGTGGTACAATGTCTACGCTCTTTGCAATGACGAGCATGTCGGGAATGCCCTCCAGGAGGGTCACCAGAAGCCCGCCGAGCACTGCCCCAAGGACGCCGACAAGCATACCAGCCCAAACACCTCCAATGAACTTGGTGCGTAGTAGATAGTGACTGATCACAGCCGGGGTCGCGCCGGCCACCAGGAATGTCAGTGAGGTAATGACGAACGTGTTGGTCAGGTCATTCAAAGAAGATCTCCAGTAATTCCGGTATCACGAGCGGCTGAGAAACAACCTGGGCAAAGGTTCCATTCGTAAAATCAACGCCGTAGGAGATCACAACAAGTCCCATGTCTATGATGCTGTCGTCTGGTACGGTCACGAGCTCAGGAACGTCGTTGTCCACAAGGTCGATATCCTCAGCTGAGAACCCCTCGTCGACAGCAACTACCACTGAAATGTCACGGAGCAGTTCCTGGCTGATTGCCGGTGATGAGTCTGATGTTACAATGGCCGGTGGAGACGCTCCCGTATTCGATGGAAAAGAGATCAGAAGCTCGAATGCCTGGGAGCGCTGGGCAGCTGAGACTTGCACGACTGGAATCTGGTTCGTGTCTGTGGCGGCATGGACTCTGTTGTACTCTCGCTGGGCAATGACTGAAAGCGCGGTTCCTGGACTTGCATTCTCAATCGCCACCCGGTCGGTAGAGAAGCCGCTGGCACTGGTATCAGGATCGTAGAACTTGTAGAAGAGCTCGTACCCGAGAAAGTCATCAACATTGTTTTCCGGACTGTGTGCCACGGTGATCTCATTAGTTAACGAGGGTGGTGGGGAGACCAAGAGCGGCGGTTCGAGAACAATAATCTGGGGTATTCCGCACGAGTTTGCCAGAAGAGCAATACTCACACCCCAACTCAGGCCAAAGAGCGTTTGGTTCTTCTTCATGTGGGTATCAGGATGCACATTCTCAGGTGGATCGGTCGTCCTCGTAGGCCAGCTCCTCGGCAGTCGGCTCCAGTCCGCCCTCAACGTCCACAATCTCGTAGATTGCAACCGGTTTTTGCTTCCCTTTCACTCGGATGTCGTCGAGCTCTCTTGCAACAACCTGGTCACGTAGCTCCGCCCAGGTGTTCTCGCTCACGATGACGTTGGTGCCGTAGACTTTGTTGGTCCCTTCCAGGCGTGCTGCGAGGTTCACGTGGTCTCCCATAAGCGTGTAGTTCAAGCGTCCGGGGCTGCCCATGTTGCCTACCGTTACGATTCCAGAGTTGATGCCGATACCGATATCAATATCCCGGGGTGGAACGAACGCCCACTGCGGGTCGCTTTCCCGCAACTGCGACATCCGCTGATTGAACTCGCGGAGTACCTCCATCTGTCTGAGTGCACACTTTGCTGCGAGTATCCGGTGATGTTTCTGCGGTAAGGGAGCACCCCAGAAGCACATAATCTCGTCTCCGACATACTTGTCAAGCGTTCCGTTGTACTCAAGGATAACGTCAGTCATTGCCGTAAGGTACTCGTTGAGGTACTTCACCAGATCCTGCGATCCCATACCCTCGCTCATCTCGGTGAAGCGCCGGATGTCTGAGAACAGAACGGTAATCTCCTGATCGACTCCACCGAGCCGTGGCGGGTGCTCAAGTAGATCCTTCACAACCTCAGGTGCGACAAACTTACCAAACGTCTCTGTGAGAGCTCGCCGTTCGCGCCCTTCGGTAAGAATCCGGTAGAGCACGACGGTAACGAACGCAAAGAGAGTCGCCGCAGCCGGAGTGACGAAATGGATCCACTGGTTCTGTGCTTCGAACAGAAGGTTCGCGGTAATGAAGAGACCGGAGAGGAGCAGGAACACAATGATGAGGGAGAACAGAGGATTTCGGATTCGTCCAACGATAAAGACAGTGAGCGCCACCATGCCAACGAGCACCAGCACATTCACCCATCCCGGAACGCCAACGATAAACTGGTCCATGATAATTGTGTTCAGGGCGTTCGCATGAATCTCCACCCCGTACATAAGACCGAACGGTGTGGGCTTTTGATCGTCAGCCATTCCGGCGGAGAACGGACCCACCATCAGGATGTCGTTTGCCGCTCCACGTGAGGGACCCCAGGTAGTCGGATCAGGTGCGGCAACACCGCGTCCGGTGTATACGGAGTACGGACGCACGGGAAACGTCTGGTATCCATCACGGGCCGGACTAGACGGCGGCCCCATGAAATTGATCAGCATCTCTCCATCGTCGTTGATCGGGATAATAATGTCTTCAACAGGACGCGACTCCCCTTCCCGGACAATCTCACCCTGGTCGTTGTAGACATCAAAACTGACCGGAACCTCATAGGAGCCCCATGTGTCGGTGTCGGGATCGTAGACCTCGACGTCCGGTATGATGATGTGCTCACCCAGCACGATCTCCAGGTCACTGTACTGCTTGTTGAAGTATGTGAGGGCGAGTGACAGCGTGATGCTGGGGATAAACTGATCCTGGAACTTTCTGACCACGTAGAACGAGTCGATCACCTCGTTGGCATCGTCAACCACGATCGATTGTGGCGCCCGGCCGTCCATCTCCCTCCGCAGCCGGTCGAGAGACTCCTCGGTAAGTGGTGTCGCAATGTGGTGATATCGACCGTCTTGATCTATCCAGGCAAGACGCTCAAAGCGTTCGCTGTTCACCGGAGTCTGTGGGGTGAGTGTATCCAGCCGAATCTCGTCTACCAGTCTTGAGAGCTTCGCAACCAGTGGCTGTCGGCGGAAGATATCGTCTCGATCCGGGGTGAAGTTCGCATGCCCATAGCCTGATGCGGCCCTGCCCAGAGGCTTTAATGGCGGCTCGAGGCCAAAGTGGGTGTCCATCTCCCACCATGCGCCCTCTATATTGGTCAGCCGTCCATGGGCGTCGAACAGCACATCGTGCCGCTGGAAGAACTCCTGCTCAACTGACGACGGCGGGAACTCATTGGCCAGCACGGTCTCAAGGTACACACGATCAGAGCTGCGCATGGCTTCGATCAGCACAGCGTCGTCGTACGCGTCATCCGATGGCTCAATAAAAAAGAAGTCAAGGAACAGCGCCCGCTCCCGGTTCGTCGGATCGCTGATGCGCGCAAACGAGTTTATCAGGTCGGCGTGGCGCCAGCGCGGCCATGGCCAACGGCCGAAGTCACTGAGACTTCTGGTATCGACACCAATGATCTGTATGTCGCTACTGATCTGTGGGTTCTGCTCTATCGCAGTAACGCCTTCAACCTCGCTTCTGCCCAGTGCAAGTGTTGTAAGTGAAAAGTGCACCCCAAGGAAACTCGTCTCCAGGCGCTCGGTAACGGTCCAGACCGATTGAAAGAGAACGGTAAAGAGAATTACCAGGGCCCCAATTACGAGAGAAAAGTACTTTGTCTTGAAGATTCGATTCGCCATACGACCTCAGATGGGTCGTCGGCGAAGCTCCCCTTCCCGCCTATTCGCCGATTCGACCCTGAACTGTCAGCGTGATTATACGGTTGCGTGCAAGGTTTGTCCAACTGCTTGTGGGGTAATCATCTATCAGAGATTGATACGCCTCGGAGGCTGCCACGATCTCACCACGGATCTCCTGGATTCGGCCGACTGAGAAGAGCGCTCGTGGCAGAAAGCCATAGCCGGAACCATCCGCTTCAGTTATGCGCGTGTAACGCTCGAGGGCTCCCTCCGGGTCACCCGCGTTTTCAAGTGATACTCCGGCGGCCATGAGGGCCACTGCACTCAGATAGGTGCCGGTGGTCTGCGAGGCAACCTCAGTGAAAGCAGTCGCCGCCTGTTGCCAGTTTTCAAGTTCAAAGTGACCCTCAGCGACTATCATCCGCGCGCGAACTGCTGCGTAGGTTCCGTCGTACTGCTCAATCAGATCAGCCGCCCGCGATTCGATCTGCCCGAACTCGCTGGATACCGTCTCGCCGTCGTTCGTCTCAACGGTGGCAATCCAGTCGCGGTACGTGTTCGTGAGCGTCTCTACGCTTTCCAGAGCGCGTTCGGCTCTGCTGCTCTGGACTGATAGAAAGACCACCAGAGAAACCGTGACAACCACGAGGACGATCAGGACAGCAATAATCGGTTTTCGGAACCGAGTCAGGAATTGGGCGATGCCATCAAGGATCCTGGTTTTTCGGTCTGTGGTCTCTGATACTTGCTTCATTGAGCATCTCCTTAGCGGGTAATATCGAGTTCCTTAATCAGTCGCGATAAGTAGGTACGTTGGATATCAAGCACCCTGGCGGTCTCAGTCTGATTCCAACCGTGGGCACGAAGGGCATTCTCCAGTATGTGTCTCTTAAATGCCGTGATCGATTCTTTGAGGGTTCGCTGCCCTATGCCCGTTTCCTCGAGCCGATTGTCCGTCTTGAGCACCAGGTCCTTGGTCGTGATGAGATCTGTCTGTGTAATCACCACCGCACGCTCGACGGCATTCTCGAGCTCACGAACGTTTCCGGGCCAACTGTAGGAGAGAAGAGTCTCCATGGCGTCGTCACTGAATCCACGAATCTGCTTCTTGGTTTCCCTACGGAAACGCTGGAGAAAGAACTCGGCGAGTTCCATGATGTCCTCTGGCCGCTCCCGCAGCGGTGGAATGGTCAGGGGCAGGACGTTGAGGCGGTAGTAGAGGTCGTTTCGGAAGGCCCCCGCGTCAACCGCAGCTTCTATGTCACGGTTCGTGGCCGCGATGATTCGGACATCTACGGTAACCGGCTCACTGGAGCCGAGTTTCTCAAATGTTCGCTGTTGGATTACCCGAAGCATCTTCGCCTGGATGGAGAGCGGAAGCTCGGCAATCTCGTCAAGAAAGATCGTGCCACCGTTGGCAAACTCGAATCTTCCCCTGCGATCGCTGCTCGCGTCGGTGAAAGCTCCCTTCACGTGACCGAAAAGCTCGCTCTCGAGCAGCGGTTCGGGAAGAGCGGCGCAGTTGACCCGGATCAGCGGCTTGTCCGAGCGTTTGCTCTGAAGATGAATCTGTTCGGCAAAAAGCTCTTTGCCTACCCCGCTCTCTCCAAGAATGAGAACTGAGCTGTCGGTCTTGGCAACTCGAGACACCAGATCGAGTTTCTCCCGTATGACCGGACTTGATCCGATAAAGGTATGATAGCCACGATCCGTGGCAATTTGATCCTGGAGATTAGAGATCTCGTTTCTCGCCATCTCAAAGCTCTTCGCATTCTGAATTGCAAGGGCGGCCTGATTGGCAAAAATCTCAAGCCACTGCCGGTCCTCTTCAACAAAATCGCTGTTGTGTGTTCTGTTGATGATCTCGATGACTCCGACACACTGGTTTCGAATGCTCATTGGGACCGCGAGGATACGACTTGTCTGAAATCCAACTTTCTTACCAATTTCTCCGAAGAATCGAGGATCCGAAGCTACATCGTTGACGATCAGGCTTCGATTGTGCTCGAAAACCCAACCAGCAATCCCTTCGCCACGCTTGAGGCTGAACTTCTGCACGTCCGAGCCCTTTGTCCCGAGCGCTATCTCAAAGTAGAGACGCTCGGTCTCCGGGTTTACGAGTAGCAGCGAACTTGCCTCTCCCTCCGTAAGACGGGTAGCGGATTCGAGTATCCGCGTGAGCAGTGTCCGGGACTCAGAGTAGTCCGAGTTTATGAGTCCATTGAGTTCGATAAGGGTCGCGAATTTGTTTGGATCTATCGTGCCCTTGAACATGGTGTAGGTGAGAGGATCGGCAACAGACCGATGTACGAACCTCTGTCCGCACATCGTCACCGTCTACTCCTGCTCCTTGTCCTTCATGAGATCGCCAAGAGTGAATGTGTCACCGGCATCTTCGCCAATGTACTTTTGCATCTCCTGACGCTGTTCCTGACGAGCGAGCTCTCGCACTGAGAGGGACAGCTTCTGACGCGCCGTGTTGAGCTCAGTGACTACCGCCTTGATCGTATCGCCCACATTGATCTTCTCAACTGCCTTCTCAAAAGGCTCTTCTCTCGGATCGGATAGCTGAGACTTGTTGATGAGCCCCTCAACGCCGCCCTGCACCCGAACGAAGACTCCAAAGTCGGTTATATTGGTGACTTCACCATGAATGATGCTTCGCTCCGGGTACGCCTTTTTAAGACTGTCCCACGGGTCTTCTGAGAGTTGCTTGATTCCCAGTCGTACATTATGGTGCTCGGGATCATTTTGAATGACAATACAGTCGATCTCTTGCCCCTCTGCAAGCACTGCGCCTGGATTCTTGTAGCGCTTTGTCCAGCTCAGATCATCCACGTGCAGGAATCCGTCGATTCCATCTTCCAGCTCGACAAAAGCACCGGCGTTTGTGAGCTTTTTGACTGTGCGGCTTACTCGCATCCCCTCAGGATACTTATCGCTGATTGAGTTCCACGGATTGGGAAGCACCTGCTTCAGACCGAGCGAGACACGACCGGCAGGCACGTCAAAGTCGAGAATCTTGGTCTCGACCTCATCCCCCACTTTCAAAAGCTCTTTTGGATGGCTGATGCGCTGAACCCAGCTAAGCTCTGATATGTGCGCAAGGCCTTCAATGCCTTCTTCTAATTCTATGAATGCACCAAAATCAGTGAGCTTGGTAACCCTGCCCTTGACTACCTGATCGCTGGTGTACTTCTCTTCGAAGTGATTCCATGGATCCTCGGTTAAATGCTTGAGGCTCAGGTTTATCTTTTGGTTCTCGTGATCCATTCGAATCACTTTTAGTGCGAGCTCCTGGCCACGTCTAACGTAGTCTTTTGGTCGGTTGACATGTCCCCAGCTCATATCATTGATATGAAGGAGTCCATCAAAACCACCCAAGTCAACAAAGGCACCAAAGCTTGTGAAGCTCTTGACGGTGCCCTCAACTACGTCACCTATCTCGACATGTTCAAAGAACTCTTTCTTGTGCTTGGAAGCCTGTTCTTCGAGGTAGTCTCGTCGAGAGAGTACGATGTTGACCCGATTCTCGCTGTAGATGCGCTCTACGTAAAATTTGGCCTCTATGCCAACGTATTCTTCGGGATTGTCTATGCGGCGCACATCCATCTTTGAGATCGGATTAAACGCCCTGATCTGATGCCCGAGATCAATCTCGAATCCACCCTTGATGGATCGCGCAACGGTGCCCTCAACCGCCTCATGATCGGTAAATGCCAGCTTTAGCGTCTTCCAGAAACGCTTCTCATCCGCCTTGCTCTTCGATACAACAACGCCCCCTCCAAGGGTCTCCTTGTTAATGAGCACTACCTCGACCGAGTCACCTACCTCAGGCGGTTCTTCAAACTCTTCGGTCGGCACACGGCCTTCAGACTTATAGCCAATATCGATAAAAGTGGTTTCGGGGCCAGTCTGTATAACAGTTCCTTGCACCAGCTGGCCTACCTCCAGCTCTTCGAGTGGTTGGAGGTACTGCTCCTGCAGAGCCTCCTGTAGCTGCTGCTTTGCAGTGGTGCCGGTATTCTGAACGTCCCCGTCTGTCATGACTGCTTAAATGCTCCTGTTGTCTTGATTTTTGCGCAGAATTGCCCGAAACACCATCTCACATACCTGATCCAGGGTCAAGTCTGAGGTGTTAATGTACAATGCGGCCGGGTCTACTTTCAAGCGTCCAACGCGTTTGTTTTTGTCAATTCGGTCGCGTTCAGCTATTGCATCACGAATTTCTTCATATGAAGCCCTGGATTCAAGCTCCGAATGGCGCCTTTTTGCACGAGCTTCGATTGTCGCGTCGAGATACACCTTCACATCTGCGTTCGGAAATACGACCGTAGACATATCCCGTCCCTCCGCTACCACGTCGGATTTCTCGGCAAGCTCGTGAAGACGGGCGTTGACAATCTCTCTTATCGCGGGGATGGAGGACACAGTAGCGACATTGGATTCAACCTCCTGGCTTCGAAGCTGTTCTGCAGGATGGTACCCGTCAACCGAGATGCCTTCGGAGTCGAGGCTCATCTGTATCTTTGAGGCAAACTGCGAAAGCTTCTCGCTGTCGGCAAGTCGTACATGCCGCTCGATTGCCGACCAGGTTATCGCTCGATAAAAAGCTCCCGAGTTCAGATAGAGAAACCCCGCCCGCCCTGCAACTTTTGACGCCACCGTAGACTTTCCGGTTCCCGCAGGACCGTCAATCGCAATCGTCACTCGCGACCACCTTGCTTGGGCTGCGCATGCGAAAGAAACCCGTCGATTTCTTTGCGACTAAGAGGCCGGTACTGACCAGAGGGCAGGTTCTTGATAGAGACTCTACCAATGCGCACACGGTGGATTCTCTTGACCGTGATCTTCCAGCTACCAAACACACGCCTGATTTCCCGATTCTTGCCCTGAGTGAGTACGAGCTTTATACTCCGCGGCGTCTTGTATCGGAATGACTTGAGCTTGAGATACTCTCCGTCGATTGTAATTCCCTGTTGATACTGATCAAGAAGATCCTGCGGAACCTCCTGTTGCGTATCTACCCGATACTCCTTTTCTATTTCAACCGACGGGTGCGAAACGGCCCTGGCAAACTCTCCATCATTAGTGTAAAAAATGAGACCGGAGCTAAGAAAGTCGAGGCGACCAACGCTGAACAGGCGCTCGGAGAACGCGTCCTTGACCAGCTCGATTGCCAGAGGCCGTCCCTCCGGATCGTGTGCAGTGCACATGTATTTCCGTGGTTTATTCAGCGCCAGGTAAACATAGCGCGCCTCGAGGTGAACCCGTCTTCCGTCGACTCGGACCTCATCAGAGTTTTTGACCTTTACTCCCATTTCCGTGACCGGCTCTCCGTTGACCGTGACTGCCCCTGAGGCGATCAGTCGCTCGCTTGCCCGCCTACTGGCTACGCCCGCGCGAGCCATAAACACCTGGAGCCGGAGCTCATCACCGCTATTCATCAGTGAACCTCCGCTCGTCCGCCTCCTCAAGCTTCGGAAGCTCCGATATGCTCGCGAGCCTGAACATCTTGAGAAACTCTCTCGTGGTGCCATACTGGACCGGCTTACCCGGGGCGTCCTTTTTCCCAACCTCTCTGATAAGATTGCGACTGAGAAGAAGTCTGATCATCCCGTCTGCATTGACACCTCTGAGATTCTCAATCTCTGCTCGAGTGATGGGTTGTGAGTATGCCACGATCGAAAGCGTTTCCATTGCAGCACGACTGAGCCGAGCGTCATTCTTTTTCCCGTATCGATCTCGAAGAGCCGAGGCGAGATGTTGCTTGGGCGAAAGCGTGAACCCATCGGCGATCTCGGATAGTTCCAACCCGTGGGCATCGTTGGAGTACAGCTCCCGAAGTCGCGCGAGTGCGCCCAGAACGGCCTCGCGGTTGAGCTTGCTGATTCGCTGAAGTGCAGCCAGGTCAACAGGTTCCACCTCGAGGTGGAGAATTGCTTCTATGAGTCCGGCTTCTGTTTCAAGGGCCATCCGAGTCCCCCTCCTGCGCTACGGCGGTCGCCGGCTCAGCATCGCGACTTCTAATGCGAATATCACCGAAAAGCCGATTTTGAAGAATACTGATTCTGTGAGTTTTCGCAGCTTCTAAAATGGCCAAAAAGGCACAAACAAGATCCATCAGTGATTCCGAACGGATCACAATATCCGCGAAGAGGAACTCTCCCCGTTCCTCCAATAACTCATTTATCAGTGTGAGCTTCTCATTAATCGATACCTCTTCAAAGAGGTCTATGATTCGCTCCGAACTGAGATTCGACATAATCGAGGAGAATGTCTGGAAGAGGTCCCAGACCTCGATTTCCTGCCACAGCTCCTCGTCATCTACAAAATCAAAGCTTCGCTGTTTTCTTCGAGGTTCAATTACCCATTCACTCGCACTCTCCTGGTCGGTCATCAGATCAGTCAGTTTCTTGAACTTCTGATACTCAATGAGTTGATCCACAAGCTCCTGTCGCGGATCGTCAAAGTCGTCGTCATCCGTCAATTGAGTGGGGAGAAGCATCCGACTCTTGATATATAGAAGTGTCGCGGCAAGTCCATAGAACTCAGTGATACTCTCGAGATCGATCTTCGCGGAGTATTCCAGGAGTCCAAGGTACTGCTCGGTGATCTCATGAATGGGAATGTCGTAGATGTTGATCTCCGACTTTCGAATGAGGTAGAGAAGCAGATCAAGAGGTCCCTCGAACTGGTCGAGTTGGACGTGGTGCTGAGGTGCCTCCGTAGGCAATTCTGAACTCACCTGCTAAAACAGCTCCTCGCCCGATTCCTCACTCGCCTTTACGGTTGGTTTGGCATCGGCTTTTTCCGAGTCCTTGTCCTGAACCGGTTTTTTCTCCGTCTGTGTGGCGTCGGCTTGTGAAGGCGGTACGAGGTGCGCAAACATCTTCTCACGAACCTGCGCTTCGATCGCGCCCGCTATATCCGGGTTGGACTCAAGGAACTGCTTGGCGTTCTCTCGTCCCTGTCCGATCCGCTCTTCTCCGTGGGAATACCAGCTCCCGCTTTTCTGTAGGAGATCATACTTCAGAGCCGCATCGAGTAGGCTGGCGGATGCCGACAGCCCCTTACCAAAGATGATTTCCATCTCCACTTTCCGAAACGGCGGGGCCACCTTGTTCTTGACGACCTTTACCCGAACCTTATTTCCGATCGCATTGTCTGTCCCCTGCGTAATCGTTTCTATCCGCCGGACCTCAAGACGAATCGAGGAGTAAAATTTCAGCGCCTTTCCACCCGTAGTTGTTTCGGGGTTTCCGAACATGACTCCAATCTTCATTCGTATCTGGTTAATGAATACAAGACAGCTCCCGCTCTTTGAGATAGTCCCGGTAAGCTTTCGAAGCGCCTGGCTCATCAGGCGTGCCTGCAAGCCCATATGGCTATCACCCATATCACCGTCGATTTCCGCCTGCGGAGTAAGGGCCGCCACCGAATCCACAACGATCATATCGACTGCACCCGAGCGCACAAGCGACTCTGCAATTTCGAGCGCCTGTTCTCCGGTGTCAGGCTGCGAAACCCAAAGTTCGTCTATGTTTACGCCCAGGTTTCGCGCATAGGCGGGGTCAAGTGCATGTTCAGCATCAATGAACGCCGCGATGCCACCTATCTTCTGCGCCTCCGCGATCGCGTGCAGGGCAAGCGTCGTCTTGCCACTCGACTCAGGGCCATATATCTCAATGATTCGGCCTTTCGGATACCCGCCGACGCCAAGAGCTTCGTCAAGAAGAATTGACCCTGACGGAATAGTCTTTACCTGAGCCTGGGGTCTTGCGCCGAGCTTCATCAGGGATCCCTGGCCAAACTGCTTCTCTATCTGCAGCCGGGCCGCCTCAATTGCGCGCTGTTTCTCATGCGCTGTCCCTGACTCAACGCTCTCAGAGGCTGTTGAACTTTTCTTTGCCATGTCCCCTCCCTACGTGAAGATACAAATCTATACGAGAATTGGCGTCGTGATGCTTCAGATCATAATAATTTTCGCAAAAAATACCGGTCAACAGACCGATACGTACAGAGTGACGCGCAGTACTTTCACGTTTCTTTTGATTCTTGTTGTCACTGTATCCGCTTCCCCACAAGCCACAGAGGCGATTTCGCGAGCGATCCGCAGTCAGGACTACAGTGAAACTGTTCAACAACTGCGCACTGATACCGGTCTCGGGCTTTTCCCCGCCGCCGACGTTGGGAGTGTACTCCTTTCCTACAGCGGAGCGATGAAGATTTACGAAAGAGACCTGCTTCTCACTATTCTGCTACGCACGAGCACTCCTGTCGAGCGGAATGACCTCGTAGAAAGGCTCTTTCCTTTTGTACATACAATCAGCGATTGGCAAACTCTTGGCGAGCTACTTGTAGCAAGCGATTCAATACAAAACGAGAACAGAATTGAACTCGCAAGAATAGTGATCGATCGTTATGGCAATGAGCTGGCCGCAGGAAGGGAGCCTCTTGCCACCACTGCAGTAATTACCGGCCTGCGCTTACTTACTGATGCAGCGGAAGGCGCAGACTTTGAAATCGTTTGGGCGCTTGCTCGGCTGAGTCGGAGAGAGCTGATTGTACAGAACTCAATGAAAGCACTCCAGCTCATCCGTAGTGTCACGGACCTTGCGGAACCGCAAAGCTGAGATCGAGTCTCGCATA
>CAZREG010000024.1:0-37906 GCA_964599075.1 uncultured Spirochaetaceae bacterium
TCTCTTGACGGGCCCGATCCGGGTGACGAGAGTCCCGACGCAAGCTTGGAGGAGCTCTCCGCCGAGCCTTCCGCCGAGAGCAGTGACGAGTTCACGCTCGACGATCTCTCGTTTGACGAAGAGACAGAAGATGATACTGCGGACGCCCTGGCGAGCTTCTCGGATGAGTCGTTCGCGCTTGACGAGTCTCTCTCATTTGATGAGAGCGAATCGCTGGAAGAGACGCCGTTTGAGACTGAAGCTCCCGACGAGCCGGGAATGGAAGAGGCGGATCTTGGCGAGGAGGACTTCACCTTCGACGACACCATGGAGGACGAGCCGCTTTTCACAGCCGACGAGTCGGCCGCTGAGGATAAAAACGCAGACCTTGCGGCCGTTGGTGGCCACCAGGAGTCGCTTGACGACACCCTCTCGGCTGATGAGTTCGATCGGCTCGACTCCCGGCCGGAGCCTGGCGAAGAGGTGCGTGATGAACAGAGCGAGGAACAACCGCTCACGCCCCGACGATCGAACGGGCTGATCTTTGCCGGGTACATTGTGCTTGCACTTGCCGCTTTAGGGGTACTCACCTACGTAGTCTTCAGACTGCTCGAGGGACCGCCGGCGCCACCGCTTCGGGCGAGCCTCCTTCGCGGGTTTGCGCTCTTTGGATTTGTTCGTCCCAGGCGGCGGAGAGGGCCAGACAGCCCTCTTTGAAGAGCTTCTTGAAGCGCCTCACGACCCGAGCCGCCCTCCTCACCCTGATGCTTATGCTCCTCTCGGTAGCCTCTGCGGTTGCCTCAGGTGCTCGCGTCTGGGGTATGGACCCCGACGTGCTGCGTGCGGATCTTGGTGAGGGGAATCACGAGTTCCTGCGTCATCTCTCCGTAGAGCACCGCTCTCTGCGAGAGATCGACCGTCTGGGGGAGGACGCAGGCTATGCGCTTGGTCTCATCTATCTGGATCTGGGCCTCCCGTCGGTGGCGATCGACCTGTTTGAGCACGCCTGGCGGACGGCACCGGAACCATACGGAACTGCGGCCCTGGAACAACTGCTTGTTTTACTCGAGTCTTCTGGTTCTCAGGAGCGTCGAAGATCTGTGGCACTGGAGCTGTCGGCGGAAGAGGCGCTGTGGAAACAGAGCGTTCTGACACGGCTGCACTACGAGTCACAGGAGTACTTTCAGGTGCTCTCCCGGGCCCGGTCACAACTGGAGCGAGCCCGACTGGAGCTTCCACCAGCGGATCCGCTTCGCCAGGAGCTTGAGCTCTGGATGGCAGTCAGCAGTGCAATGGAAGAGCGCGAATCGGGTCGCTGGCAGTCGCACATACGTGCCATCTACCGCGACTATCCGGCGACCGAGATCCACTCACGACTCTATCTCTTTGTGCTCTTCCACGCCGAGCTCCGTGCGCAGTTTGATGAGTCGGAGCTCAGATTCTTTCGTGCGAAACAACTGCTGGCCGAGGGCGCTTTCCGTGAATCAGCAGAGACGTTTCGCGGTCTTGCCGCCGGGCCGCAGGTATCCGGCAGAGCGTTCGTGCTTCATCCGTACGGTGTCTTTGACTTCTTTCGCGCCGCGACCGCAGCTCAAGATACGGTCTCTGCGCGTTCACTGGAGCTGCTCGCGTCCGAACTGGGCGGCCTTCGCGCCAGCCGGGCACTCGAGTACTCCGGTCGGGTGCTTCGAACATCCGGGGCGCCCACTGCAGCGATCCGTCCGCTTGAGCGCGCACTTGCGCTTCTGCCGGCGGGAGAGAGCGACCAGCGGATCAGGTGGTATCTTTGGAATGCACGTGTTCGCTCGGATGCCGTTGCCGCCGCTGCGGCGGTTGGTGAGGCGGTTGCGACGTTTGCGGATCCCGCCTACTTCAGCGATCTGTTCGGCGAGCTCGCCGATCGGCTGATTGCAGACGCGGCATGGACTGCTCTATTGACTGCCTACCGTGGGATTGAGCAGTTTGCAGAGCCGTCGGTACTTGCGCGGTACCAGCTCATGCTTGCACTTCTGTCCGAGCGTGGCATGCTTGCGGTAGCCGCCGGTGAGGTAGAACGGCTACGCACCGGGCTGCTCGAGCGTGCAGCAAGCCAGAGCGGCGACCGCTTTTCCGCGATCGTTTCAGCCACGCTTCTCGGCGCAGATGCGGTTTCAACCCTGACTCTTTCCGAAGAGCCGGACTCCGGTGCCGGCGCTCTCTCTGAGAGTGAGCTCCTTGCCGCTACCTACTTCAGATATGGTCTGTTCGATCGCCTGGAGCAGCAGCTGCGCCGTACCGGCGGCACGGTCCCGCCCGTCCGTCTGGAGACCTATGCGCGGCGATTGCAGGAGCTTGGCGAGTTCCCCCGAGGCATTGTCGCCACCAACTGGATACGCGCCGCCGACGGTGAGCTCACCCGGCAGCGGGCAGCTCTGCGCTATCCGCGTGCTTATGCAGGCATTATAGACACGGTCACCATTGACGAAGGGATCGATCCATGGACCTACTACGCGCTTGTTCGCGAAGAGAGCCTCTTTCAGCCTGCCGTAGCAAGTGTGGTTGGCGCCCAGGGGCTTGCGCAGCTCATGCCGGCGACGGCTGCAGACGTAGCCCGCCGGATGCGGATGGACTCCTTTGATCTGTCTGACCCGGCTGACAATCTTGGCATTGGGGCGCGCTATTTCAGCATGCTCTCCGACCAGTTTCGGTCTCCCGCGCGTGCTATTGCCGCCTACAACGGCGGGCAGGGGAACGTGCGTCGCTGGGAGCGGCAGTGGGATACCAATGATGAGCTCTTCTTTCATCAGCGCATCCCCTTCGCGGAGACGTTTGATCACGTGCGGAAGGTGGTTGTGTCGGCCGCGTACTACGGCTATCTTTACGCGGAAAGAAGCCCGGCAGAGACGGTGAAACGGCTGTTCGCGCTTCCTCAGGAGTAGATGATGAGTATCTGGGAAGCGATAATCTTTGGGATTGTGCAGGGAGCCACGGAGTTCCTGCCGGTCTCCAGTTCGGGCCACCTCGCCGTCATGAAGGAAATCCTGGATCTGGGCGACATACCGGTTCTCTTTGATGTTCTGTTGCATGTGGCAACGCTGATCGTGGTGGTGGTCATTTTCTGGAAGCGACTGTCGGCCATACTCGCCTCAGTTGGGCGGTGGATCGTTCGCCGTTCAGCAGCCTCGGACCGGCCAAATCTCCGCGCAACTCTCATCATCCTGGTGGCCACGCTTTTGACAGGCGCGGTAGGCGTGTTTCTCAACAGCTTCGCCTTTGCCGGACGGCCGAAAGTGGTGTCGGCACTCTTTCTGGTGACAGCCGCCATTCTCATTGGCGCGCGTTTCTTTCGTGGAGACCGATCGTATCAGAACCTCTCTTTCAAGGACGCCTTTGTGGTAGGCGTCGCTCAGGGATTCGGTGCGTTGCCGGGCATTTCCCGCAGCGGCATCACGATCTCTGCCGGCCGAGCGAGCGGGCTCAGTCGCCAGGATGCCGGTGAGTTCGCCTTTATTATATCCGTCCCGGCAATTCTTGGCGCGCTCGTGCTCACGCTCAATGATGCTGGTGAGCTCAGCACCATGGTGAGTCTTGGAGCTCTGGCGGCCGGTTTTATTGCGGCGCTGGTTGTGGGGCTCATCTCTCTGCTTCTGCTGCTGCGACTCGTGCAAAGCGGCAGGCTCTACCTGTTTGCGCTCTACCTCATTCCACTCGGGATTGCGGGGCTCATCTTCCTGTAGCAGCCGGCCCTTCCCGCCGATACATGGAACAGGAGGGGACGTGACCAATCGTACATCCGCCGGGGCCGGCCTTGCTGTCGTGCTCTACGCTTTCGCCGGGTTCTCCGCGGCATCAATCCTGCTTGCGTTTCTCGCTTCCGATGCGGATCATCTTCTGGTCCTGCTTCTGCGTGCACCGGGCCGGTTTCTCGTGGAGAGCTTTCACGTTGCCGCGCTCTACGTCCCCGCAGTGCTCGGTGTCGGAGCAACACTGCTCCTCTCACCTCGGACCCGTCCCTATCAGATCTGGGCTCTCCTTGGATCCGTTGTCCCCTTCTTCACGGTTGCCCTGATTGTTCGCATTGTGGCCGACTCAGCGCTCGAGAAAAGCCTGATCACGGCGACCCTTGTGGGTCTCTTTGGGAGACCGGGTTCTATGACGCTCTCCTTCCTTGTTCTGGCGGTTGAGTCCGCCGTTATCTGGTTTGTCTGGATCCGCAGGCCACACCCTCTGAGTGCCGGTACCTCTCGGGTATCGGCCTTGCTTGCCGCACCCCGGCTTGCCTGGAAGTCGTCGGCGGATTCAGCGGATGAAGCGCCGCAGATGGTGGATCAGCCTGAGCCGGCACCGGTCCCTCGTTCACTGGTCGATCTTCCTGATCCGGATCAGAATCCGGATCGGGAGCGTGAGCTGGAAGTGCTCTTCTCCTCCGGTCGCTTCTCTCCGGCGCCCGTATCTGAGGATGCGCCGGAAGTAAGGGCTGAGGAGCCGGACTCTTCTCATGAAGACTGGGATGACGAGTGGGATGAAGAGTGGGACGACGACTGGGACGACAGCTTTGATCCACAGGCATTTGGCGACGGGGTTCCCACCGCGATTGCTCCGGTGCCCGCAGATGTCGACCTGGACGAAGAGCCCAACGAGCCCTTCCTTGAGGTTCCTGAAGATGATGAGCCGCTTGATCCGCAGCGCCCGGTTCCGGTTCCGCGAAGCCGACGCTACGAGGTGCCGGTGGAGGGGTTGCTTGAAACGTACAGTGACGGTGGCTACTGGCACGTAGACGAGCGGACCCGTGCCGCAGGTGAGACCCTGCGGGTGACGCTCGAGGAGTTTGGAATCCAGGCGGAGGTGACCGGGATTCGTAAGGGTCCGGTCATCACCATGTTTGAGATCCTTCCGGCCCCCGGTGTCAAGTTGAGCAAGATTGTGAATCTGAGCGACAATATTGCACTTCGACTGGCGGCCTCCAGCGTACGTATAGTCGCCCCCATTCCCGGTAAACACGCGGTCGGCATTGAGATCCCGAACAAGGAGCGGGCAATTGTTGGGTTCGGCGATCTGGTCCAGGAAGAGAGCTTCCAGGCCCCACGCCAGGAGATTCCGATTGCACTTGGGAAAGACATCCCGGGGGACGCGCAGATTGTGGATCTTGCCCGCATGCCTCACGTGCTTATTGCGGGCGCCACGGGGAGTGGAAAATCGGTCTGTGTGAACTCGATCATCTGTTCTATCCTCTATCGGAAGGCGCCGCATGAGGTGAAACTGATTCTGATCGATCCAAAGATTGTCGAGCTCAAGTTCTACAACGATATTCCCCACCTGCTGACCTCAGTCATCACTGATCCCAAGCGTGCATTCCAGGCACTCCAGTACTGCATCTATGAGATGGAGCGTCGCTACTCGCTGCTCGATTCACTCCAGGTGCGAGATATCAAGAGCTACAACAAAAAGATCAAGACCAGGAAACTGGCTACTGAGCCGCTCCCCTACATAGTGGTTGTGGTGGATGAGTTTGCGGATCTTATGGCGACCAGCGGCAAGGAGCTGGAGAGCACGCTTGCGCGTCTGGCTGCCATGAGCCGTGCGGTCGGAATCCATCTGGTGCTTGCAACCCAGCGTCCTAGCACAGACGTTATCACAGGTCTTATCAAGGCGAACATTCCCAGCCGTATCGCGTTCATGGTTGCAAGCAAGGTGGACTCACGGATCATCCTGGACTCCATGGGGGCGGAGAAGCTCCTGGGACGGGGCGACATGCTGTTCACCAGCGCCTGGGACCCATTTCCGTTCCGGATGCAGGGTGCGTTCCTCTCAGAGGAGGAAGTTGAGCGGGTGGTCACCTACGTCAAGCAGCTTGGCGAGCCCGATTACATAGATGATGAGATCTTTGTCGAGGATGATGATGATGACTACGTTCAGGGTGAGCTTGAAGATCCCCTGATGGAGAAGGCGATCGAGATTGTTACCAGCGCACGCAAAGCGAGCGCGAGCTATCTCCAGCGACGGCTCAAGGTTGGCTACAATCGAGCGGCGCGCATGGTGGAAGAGATGGAGCGGCTCGGGATGGTAGGGCCTCAGCAGGGCAGCAAGCCCAGGGATGTTATCGGCTCCCCTGATTCTGCATAGTATCAGCTTCCGTATCTTCAAGCAGCGGGCTCTCCGGAAAGATATCTCTTGCTGCATCCAGGGCAGCACGGGTTGCGGGGCGATCCCCGGCAGCCGCATGAAGGCGAGCGCGCCACAGCCAGAGGAGAAACTCCACAGACACGTCGCCGTCCGCCAGTTCCTGCGCCCGTTCGATCTGTCGCGCTGCCTCTTCCGGGTCGCCGCCGGCGATCGCCGGCGCCAGGGTGAGGTAGCTTATAAGGCTCACCCGAGCTGAGGCGCTCTCGCTGTCGAGTTCCACGGCTCTCCGTGCACTGCGCAGGGCGCGTCCGGCATTCGCTATCTGGTAGAACGGACCGCGAAGCGACAGCAGCTGTTGCAGGCTGTTTGAGAGAATCCGGTGGGCGTACGAGCTCTCATTCTGATCGATTGCCCGCTCTGCCGACCGAACCGACGTCTCGAACAGCCCCGTGGCAGCCTGCTCCCGGCCCGTACTGAGCTGGAATACGCCCAGAACGAACAGTCTCTCGGCCTCCCAGACGCTGCGCAGGGCCTGGTTCTCCACTGCCTGAAGCTCCTCCTCTGCCCGGGACGCCAGCCGTTCAACCGTCTGCTGATCAGCCTCCCCGCGCACGACGGCGCGCGAGAGGCGTGAGAGGGATTCGGGGGGATGATCAATCGATTGCGCCACGGACACTCCAGTCACTAATAGCAACGCGGCGCAGAGCACTCGCATACTCCAAAGGATACCTTCTTTGTATCTCTGTGACAGGTGCCGGACGACACGCAGGAGCGAGCCGCTTATCCGGAGGGATCAGAGCGTGGCAGGTCGCAGACCGTACGTGGTGACCGAACCGGTGGCAAGTGCGCGGGCAAGCTCTGCGAACGTCGGTTCGTCGGCTTCAAAGCTGAAGAAGCGCCTGGCGATGTGCTCCGGAACGTGTGCATCCGAGTTGGAGACCACAACAAGGTCTCCGGTGTCTATCCGTCCACTCTCTGCGGTTCTTTCCACTGCGTCGTACGGTCCCGGCGGCAGAAAACCGAGCTGACTCCAGACGCTGAACATGGTGCGGTCTATGTGGGCGGGAACAAAAAGGCCACCAAGCTCGTGAATCAACCCGCCGAGCTCTGAGAGCGAGTAGGTTGAAGCACCAATCAGGAGCCGATCAAGCGTCTCTACAATGATCTCCTGATCATCTACCACAACCTGATCACCGTAGCGTGCCGGATCAAACTGAGCGGCGGGAAGGGTCCCGTAGAGCCTGCGCCCGAACTCCACCGCTGAGCCGGAGTCTGCGAACAGGCCCAGGACATGAGCCTCTTCGCTGCTGGTAGCCTCTGCCCCAAAGACCGGAACTACGCCCTCACGGCGGCAGGCGGTGGCAAACGCCGGTGCGTTCTCAGCGGTGTTGTGATCGGTGAGCGCGAGCATCTGGAGACCGGCCTCCCGTGCCGCGGCTGCAATAGCGGACGGAGAGCTGCGCAGGTCGCCGCACGGGCTGAGGCAGCTGTGAACGTGGAGGTCCGCGCGAACAGTCATGAGTGGCGGACCTGGTCAGCGCAGCTGCGCGTAGAGAATCCCGGAGACCTGGAACTGTGTTTTTGCTGTCCGACAGATGGTTATCGACTGGTCTGCGGCGGCGCTAAGCATCTCCTGCGGCACCGGGCGCTCGTTACAGACGATAACCAGCGGTAGATCCGCATGACTGGCGACCGCCACGGTGTTGGTGTGTGCCTGGATGGTGATGAGCGCCGAGCCTTCCTCAGCGTTCGCCATTACGTCGCTAAGCAGGTCGGACGTGTATCCTCCGCTAAACTCGCACTCAATGCTTCCGGACAAAACCTCCAGATCGAGATCCGCCGCTACATCACGTAGATTCATTCTCTTCCTCCGGGATGCGGAACAGGCAGCGTACCTGAGTAGCCTCTTCTCCGCTGGAAATCTCAAACTCGTCGGCTGCCCTGCGGGCGTTGGGAAGGCCCATTCCGGCGCCGAAGCCCAGGCTTCTGACCCATTCGGTTGCGGTTGAGAAGCCCTCAGTGAGCGCCGCTTCCACGTCCGGAATGCCGGGACCGCGATCGCGCGCGACAATCTCTACTTCTTTGGGTGTAATTCTGCCGCTGATGACACCGCCGGCCGAATGGACCACCTGGTTCATCTCCAGCTCATAGCAGGCGACTGACACCCTTCGAATGAAGCGTGAGGGCAGGCCAAGGTGCTTCAGTTCGATCTTGATGTCTGCAGTGGGCTTGCCGGCCTGTTCGAAATCGAACTTACGGACGTGATACTCCCGATAGAAGTGGCCCTCACTGCGCTCAGCTGTCTCGTTCTGCTCCCGCGCCTCTGCTTCCTTGTTGAACTCCATCAGCAGGGCAACCAGAATATCTCTGCTGGTGATAATACCGACGAGCTCCTTCTCCTTGCTCAGAACCGGGAAGCGTCCAAAGCGGTACTTCTCCATATAGGAGATGCCGAAGCTCAGCGGCATATCGTCTTCCAGAACAATGAGCCGCCGGCTCATGTGCCTTTCGGCTGCCTCGTCAATATAGCCTTCATCAAGGGCACGGATCACGTCGTCCATGCTCACGATTCCCAGCAGCCGTCCGCCGTCCACAATGGGGATACCGGTTATCTTGTGCTCCCGCATCAGGATCTGCAGGCTCCGTAGTGAGTCGGAGGTGCTCCCGGTATGCAGGGCGCTTGTCATGGCGTCCTTGATCTTGAGGCGGTAGATGATCTCGGTTACAAACGCGGGAGATTCGTCGCTCAGGAGTGGCAGGCTGCTCATAGGTCAGCCGGATAGCTCTGTGGCGCTCGTCGTCTCGCGTTTGAGACGAATCAGATAGAAAAGATTCTCTATCTCCAGGCCGATGTTCACGTTGTGAACGGTGCACTCCTCAGAGCATCCGTGCTCCTCACAGGCGGAGCTGCACTTCAGCTCAACGGAGGTGAAGTTGAGGACACCCCGGATGCCGGCGTCCACCATGAGCTCAAAGACGCTCGTGGCAACGTTGTCCGGTACTGCGAGCACCGCCACCTCAACGTCATGCTCCTTTACAAAAGCCGGAAACTCGTTCATCGGGAGTACCGGAATGGGCGCCGCACGATCGACGACCGACTCGTTTGTATCAAACCCTGCCACCACGCGAATGCCCTCACGGACGAACTCCCGGTAGTTGATGAGCGCCCCGCCGATCCGTCCGTTGCCTACAACAACCACCCGCTCGGTTTCGTTCTTCCCCAGGACGTCAATGAGACGCTCAATCAGCGAGTCGATCGCGTAGCCACCACGCTTGTTCCCGGTAATGCCGATGACTGAGAAGTCTTTCCGGACAACCGCGGGGGTTGCCCCGATAGCGTCACCCAGGTTGTTTGAGAAGACCTTCACGAATCCCAGGCCCTTGAGCTTCTCGAGCACTCTGAGGTAGCGGGCAAGTCGCAGCACCATTGGTCGATGAATCTTTTCGTCCATTATTGCTCCCCAAATCACATTAAATCGAATAAAACAGTAACAGTTATCCATTAAATAGGCAAGAAAATCGATATTAAGTGATCGTTTATTTTTTGAACGTACCGCAGTCTCAAGACTTGCGAAATGACGCAACCTGTCTTACCCTTATGTGCGTAATCACATCTATCCGTAGGAAGGAACTATGGCAGTCGCAGAACAGAAACTTTCAGATAGCGTCCTGCAATTCGTTGAAGAATGGCGTGATCGGCCGGGCAACCTGATTATGGTGCTCCACCGCGTTCAGGAAGAGTACGGATACGTTCCGCGCGCACATGCGCTTGAGCTCGCCCAGCTGCTCGATGTGCCGCTTGCAAAGATTTACGGCGTCATCACCTTCTATCACTTCTTCAAGCTGGAGAAACCGGGCCGGAACAAAATCGCTGTCTGTATGGGCACCGCCTGCTATCTCAAGGGTGGAGAGGATCTGATCCTGGAGCTCGAGGAACTTCTTGGCACCGGTATCAATCAGGTCACCCCGGACGGCGAGTTCAGCATGGAGGCGGTTCGGTGTGTCGGCTGTTGTGGTCTTGCTCCGGTTCTCATGGTGAATGATGAAGTCTACGGGAAAGTCACCAAGGCGCGGCTGCCGGAGATTGTTGCTGAGCATCGTAAGCAGTAGCGGGCGCCGTGCACTTTGCATTGGCGGACCTGCTGGTCGATCTGGTTCAGAATGCGGCGGCTGCCGGGAGCACTCTGATCAGCATCACCTGGAGTGATTCAGACGGCTGGACTCAGGTGCGGGTAGAGGACAACGGGTGCGGCATGACGCCGGAGCAGAGGCAGCGGGCGCTGAGCCCGTTTTACAGCGATGGAGTCAAGCATCCGGACCGCAAGGTGGGCCTGGGACTGCCGTTTCTGGCCCAGACGGCGGAGAGCGTGGGCGGAAGCTTTGAGCTCCAGTCCGCGCCCGGCAGGGGAACCATAGTTGGTCTTCTGGTGCCGGCGGATCACCTGGATCTGCCGCCCCGCGGCGACCTGGTCTCCGCATTTGTCCTGGCACTGGCGGCTGATTCGTCTGAAGTCGTGGTTACCCGGTTCCGGGGTGCGTTCTCCTACGAGCTGCGCAAGAGCAAGCTTGTTGAGGTACTCGGTGGTCTTGAAACAGTTGAAGCGTTAGGGCTTCTCACGCAGTTCGTGAAGAGCCAGGAGGATGATGTATGGCAAAGATGAGTCTTTCGGATCTGCGCAATCTCCGTGACGAGAAGCGGAAAGAGCTCGAGATGCGTGATGCAGACAACAAGACGGTGCAGGTCATAGTTGGTATGGGTACAAGCGGTATAGCAGCCGGCGCAAAAGATACCCTCGCCGCATTCCTGAGCGAGTTCGAGCAACGTGGTCTGACCAGTGTGAGTCTTCGCCAGACCGGAAGTCTGGGACTCGACCACGCGGAACCAACCGTTGAGGTTCGGATGAAAAACATGCCTACCGTGATCTACGGCAATGTCACCCCCAAAGTGGCTTCCCGGATAGTTGATCAGCACATCCTTGGGGGTTCGCTTGTGGATGAACATATCTTTGACCGTCCCGCAGCGGACATAGTTGAGGGGAGGGAACAGTAAATGGCGTTTCAGCACTATATCCTTGTCTGTGGCGGTACCGGCTGCGAGAGTAACAAGGCAGACGAGATCTACCGCGCACTCAAGCGGGAAACAGAAGAGCGTAGCCTCACCGGCGAGGTTCAGATAGTCAAGACTGGCTGTTTTGGTTTCTGTGCCCAGGGACCCATTGTGAAGATCTTGCCGGAGGAGAGCTTCTACGTAGAGGTGAAACCCCAGGATGCCACCGAGCTCATTGAAGAGCACATTGTAAAGGGACGTCCGGTCACGCGGCTGCTCTACAAAGAAGAGAGCAGTAAAGAGCACGCGCGGGTGGAAGACATCAGCTTCTATCAAAAACAGTTTCGTATTGTTCTTCGCAACTGTGGGTTCATTAATCCCGAAGAGATTACCGAATACATCTCTCGTGACGGTTACGCCGCCCTGGAGAAAGTCCTCTTCGAGATGACTCGTGAGGACGTCATAGAGACGCTGAAGCGGTCGGGTCTTCGCGGGCGCGGCGGAGCTGGATTCCCCACCTGGATGAAGTGGAACCTCACCGCCGAGCAGGAAGCAGATCAGAAGTACGTTGTCTGCAACGCTGATGAGGGTGACCCCGGGGCCTACATGGACCGAAGTGTGCTCGAGGGCGATCCGCACAGCGTACTCGAGGCGATGGCGGTGGCCGGCAAGACGATTGGTGCAACCAAGGGGTTCATCTACATCAGAGCCGAGTATCCGCTTGCAATCAACCGCCTGAAAATTGCCATTGAACAGGCGACCGAGTACGGTCTGCTTGGAGAGAACATTCTGGACAGCGGCTTTGACTTTGAGATCGAGATTCGGCTTGGCGCCGGTGCCTTTGTATGTGGTGAAGAGACCGCATTGCTCGCAAGTATAGAGGGCGAGCGTGGCATGCCGCGCCCCCGTCCGCCGTTCCCCAGCGTGAAAGGCCTCTGGCAGAAGCCGACGGTCATCAACAACGTTGAGACGCTGGCGAACATCCCGGTGATCATCACTCGAGGTGCCGAGTGGTTCAGCAGGATTGGAACCGAGAAGAGCAAAGGCACCAAGGTCTTTGCGCTCACCGGCAAGATCCAGAACTCCGGTCTGGTAGAAGTGCCGATGGGCACCCCGCTTCGCGATATCATCTTCAATATTGGCGGCGGGATTCCCGACGGCCATCAGTTCAAAGCGGTGCAGACCGGTGGGCCCTCCGGAGGCGTCATCACCGCCGACCACCTGGATACTCCCATCGACTACGAGCATCTCATGGAGCTTGGCAGCATTATGGGCTCAGGCGGCATGATCGTCATGGACGAGACCGACTGTATGATAGACATTACCAAGTTCTACCTGGGCTTTACCGTGGAGGAGAGCTGCGGCAAGTGCGCGCCCTGCCGGGTCGGCGGACGCA
This sequence comes from uncultured Spirochaetaceae bacterium, assembly GCA_964599075.1. Taxonomy (GTDB): domain Bacteria; phylum Spirochaetota; class Spirochaetia; order DSM-27196; family SLST01; genus SLST01. The sequence goes on from CAZREG010000024.1 coordinate 12,525, forward strand.
AGCTCTACAACATCCTTGACCGCATAAGCAAAGGGAACGGGGTGCCTGAGGACATCACAAAGATGGAGCAGATTGGCAGCGCTATGCAGCGCGCGAGTCTCTGCGGGCTGGGGCAGACTGCGCCCAATCCAATCCTCAGTACACTCCGGTACTTCCGCGCAGAGTACGATGCTCATATAGATCAGGAGCTCTGTCCTGCCGGTAAGTGCAAGAATCTCATTCACTTTGAGATCCTGGAGGACAAGTGCATAGGCTGCGGCGTCTGTGCAAAGAAATGCCCGGTCGGCTGCATCTCCGGCGAACGGCGAAAGGTGCATGAGATTGACCAGTCGCGCTGCATCAAGTGCGGCGAGTGTTTCAACGCCTGTAAGTTTGACGCAGTTCTGCGAGCCTGAAGGAGCAAACCATGGTAAACCTTGAGATCAACAGCATACCGGTATCAGTAGAAGCAGGGACCAACGTCCTCACCGCCGCGGCAGGCGTGAACGTCGCGATTCCAAAGCTCTGCTACCACCCCGACCTGCCGGCATGGGCGGCATGTGGCATCTGCGTAGTGAAAGTGGAAGGCTCGCGAAAGCTTATCCGCGCCTGTACGCTTGAGGCGACCGAGGGCATGAAAGTGATCACCCATGATCCGGAGTTGCAGGAGGTGCGGCGCACCGTCATAGAGCTCATCCTCTCTACGCACCCCAACACCTGCCTCACCTGCCCGAGAAACGGGACCTGTGAGCTACAGCGTCTGGCTGCGGACTTTGGCATCCGTGAGCAGCCGTATGAACAGATAGTAAAGGATCTGCCGCCCGACACATCCACGCCGTCTATCATTCTCAATCCGGAGAAGTGCATCGGATGCGGTCGTTGTGTCAAAGTGTGCCAGGGCCTGCAGGACGTCTGGGCGCTCGAGTTTATCGGCCGGGGAGACGACACCCGCATGGCGCCTGCCGGTGACATCCTTCTTGCCGACAGTCCCTGCATCAAGTGCGGGCAGTGCTCTGCGCACTGTCCCGTTGGCGCCATCTTCGAGAAGGACGACACCCAGGTCGTGTACAACGCCGTAAGGGACCAGAAGAAACACACGGTTGCACAGATTGCCCCGGCGGTTCGGGTCGCACTCGGTGAGGCGTTCGGAATGGAGCCCGGTGAGATCGTGACAGGCAAAGTGTACGCGGCGCTCAGGCGGCTCGGTTTTGATACGGTGTTTGATACCAACTTCGCGGCCGACCTCACCATCATGGAAGAGGGGAGCGAGTTTGTTCAACGATTTGCTCACGGGAAAGGCGTGCTTCCCATGATCACGACCTGCTGCCCGAGCTGGGTCGATTATATGGAGAAGTACTACTCCGAGCTTATCCCCCATTTTTCCACGGCAAAGAGCCCTCAGATGATGATGGCGGCAATGGTGAAGACCTATTACGCACAGCTGAAGGGTATAGACCCGGCGGACATCTTTATGGCGTCTGTTATGCCGTGTACCTCCAAGAAGTACGAGATTGTCCGGGACGAGAACATGTATTCGTCCGGCACCCAGGACATTGACGCGGTCATCACCACTCGTGAGCTGGCACGCATGATCAAGCAGGCCGGAATCAAGTTCGATTCGCTCGAGGATGAGAGTGCAGATGAAGCGCTTGGTATCTACACCGGGGCCGGCACGATCTTTGGTGCCACTGGTGGGGTGATGGAGGCCGCGCTTCGCACGGCGCACCATCTGGTCACCGGTGAAGAGCTGGAGAATGTGGAGTTTCAGGCAATCCGGGGATTAGAGGGTATCAAGAAGGCCACAATAGACATTGCCGGGAACCAGGTTCGCATTGCAGTCGCTCACAACATGAAGAACATCAAGATTGTGCTTGACGAGGTGAAGGAGGCGCTTGCAGAGGGCAGGGAGCCTCCGTACCACTTCATCGAGGTCATGGCGTGCCGCGGTGGATGCATTGCCGGTGGTGGTCAGCCCTACGGTGGCACGGACGCGGTACGGGAGAAGCGTATTGCGGGAATCTACAAGGACGATGCGGGTCAGCAGATCCGCTGCAGCCACCAGAATCCCGCGATCCAGAAGCTTTACCAGGACTTCCTGGGCGAACCGCTGGGTGAGCAGAGCCACAAGTATCTGCACACGCACTACACCGCTCGCCCGGTCTACGTGAAATAGCTTCCTGTGCCCCGGACAGGCGCCTCGGCAGCTCGGGGCGTCTGCGTGTCCGTTTCCTACCTATTCGTAGTTTTGAGCAATCTTAGTTTCGCCTCCGTAGGAAATTTGCTGTAACTCTCTGAAAGTATCATATGAGAGTTGCACGCTATGAGAAAACACTGTAAATTGACCCATCTATCCAAGTTCTAAGGAGGAACTGATGATGAAGAAAAGTTCGATTTTGATTCTCGCTGTTCTGCTCCTGATTCCAGGCCTTGTATTCGCCGGTGGCGGACAGGAACAGGTCGTGGACACAGAGGGAGCAGCAGTTGAGTCCCAGTTTGAGGGGGTGCTCGACATTGATCGCACCGCCGGTTGGGCAGTTGGTCAGGACGGTGGTCGACTGGTGATCAGCCGTTTTGGTAGTGGTCCGCGGACGCTCAACGACGCCGTCGCAGCAGAGACCAGCTCTACTGATGTGACCGGTCTTCTCTACTCGGGGGCCATTCGCAGGAACCAGTTCACGCTGGAGTTTGAGCCTGCCATGGCAGAAAGCTGGGAGATCTCCGACGACGAGCTGACCATAACCTATACGCTGCAAAGCGGTCTCGAGTGGTCTGATGGCACTCCCATCACTGCGAAGGACTTTGTGTTTACGGCAAACCAGATCATCCTTCGTGAGGATGTTGGTTCCAACAGCCGCAGCAGCCAGATCCAGAGCACGTCGACCGGTATCGAGCGACCGCTCATCTGGACCTACATTGACGACCGGACCTACAGCGTCACCTTTCACGAGGTCACCGCCGGTATCCTGACCTTCTCCAGCCTTGGTGCCTACCCAATGCACATCTTTGCTGACGTCATTGGCTGGGACGAGGACGAGCACGGTCTGGACTACGAGTTCGATGTTGTTGTCAACGAAGACGGCAGCGAGGGCTTCACTGAAGTCAAGCCGGACGGCGTGGACTACAGCGCAATCACCAGCTTCTGGGGCGTTGATACGGATGTGACTGAGATTGTCTCCAGCGGTCCCTGGCTGCTCAGCGATTACGCACCGGATCAGAGCGTGACCTTTGTCCCGAACCCCAGCTACTGGGAGACGGATGAAGCCGGTAATCAGCTTCCCTACCTGGATGAGATGGTCTACGTCTACGTTGAGGACCAGGACACTGAGCTTCAGCGATTCCTCGCCGGTGAGTCCGACTACTACGGTCTGCGCGGTGAAGATTACGCGGTGCTTGTTGACCGCCAGGAAGAGCTCGGTTTTCAGATCTACAACATTGGTCCTGCGTCCAGCACTCAGTTTATCACGTTCAACCAGAACCCGATCGAGGGAGAGGAAGACGCCGGTATCTCTGAGCCACAGCTGACCTGGCTGAGCAACAAGACCTTCCGACAGGCCATGGCCCATCTTGTGGATCGTGACACGATCATCAACAACGTTGCATTCGGCTTTGGCTATCCGCAGTACGGCTTTGTGCCGACGTTCAGTCCGTACTACTGGGAAGGTGCTCCTGATGCTGCCTTCCCCTACGATCCTGACATTGCGGCAGATATGCTTGACAGCATTGACTACATTGACCGTGATGGTGACGGATTCCGTGAAGATCCGGACGGCAACAAGATCACTCTGACGCTCTCTACCAACAGTGGTAACCAGGTTCGTGAGGCGATCGGCGAGCTGTTCGCACAGGAAGCAGCAGGTGTTGGAATTGAGATCAACTTCAACCCCATGGACTTTAACGCTCTTGTCGGCCAGCTTGTTGGAAGCTATGATTGGGAGCTGATCCTGATCGGCCTCACCGGTTCTGTTGACCCCATCAGCGGTCAGAACGTCTACCCCTCCAGTGGTAACCTCCACATGATCGAGCCGTCTCAGGCGAGTCCTCGACGTGACTGGGAACGCCGCGTTGACGAGGCGTGGATTGTTGCAAACAACACCACTGATGAAGATCAGCGCAAGCGTGGCTTCCAGACCATCCAGGAAATCTGGATTGAGGAAGTACCCTGGGTCTACACCTTCAATGCAGCTCTTATGGGCGCAGTGAAGCAGGAGTACGCAAACATCTACCCGCAGCCGATCGACGGTTTTGGCATCATCTCGATTGCCCACCGCCTGTTCGTTCGCTAAGAGATAGTTTGTCGAGGCGCCTTCGGGCGCCTCGCTCTTTGTCAATAAGATGATGCGTCATCCCGAGTGAATGGCGCATCATCGGTTTTTTTTGCACCATCGCATTCGTGAGGTGGTGCATGGAAAGCTTCAAGTAAGGATTACTGAGGTATGGCACTGATCAAGAATATCGACTGGCGACTCACGTTTGTGCTGGATGCGGTTGTGTTCGGTCTCTTTCTGGCGTTTGGTCAGATGGGATGGTTCGGCGCGCTTCTGCTCACCGAGGTGATCGGGTGGTTCATCAGGCTGGCCTGGCTCAGCCCCATGATGCTTCGGTTTATTGTCCGGCGCATGATCCACATGATTCCTGTGATACTCACCATTGTAGCCATTGGGTTTCTGCTGATTCAGATTGCACCTGGTGACGTTTTCACCCAGCTCGAGCTGAATCCGGATATTCGCCCCGCGGATCTGGAGCTGCAGCGACAGCGATTCGGACTCGACCGGCCCTGGATCATTCAGTTCTTCCGCTATCTCTGGAACGTATTGCAGGGGAACTTTGGATTCTCCGTCGTGTACAAGCTCCCCGTCTTTACCGTGGTAAGTCAGCGGGCCGCGGCAACCATCCTGCTCTCACTCACCAGCCTTGCCCTTGCCTGGGGGTTCAGTATCCCTGCCGGGGTCATAGCGGCCACAAACCAGTACAAGTGGCCGGACCAGACTATCAGCGGCTTTGCGTTCGTTGGCCTTGCCATTCCAAACTTCTTCCTTGCCTTCCTTCTCCTTTACATAGTTACCGCGACAAGCAATCCACCCGGCACCTGGCTGCCGATTGGTGGGATGATGGACATAGACCACGACACGTTTGGGTTTTTCGGGCAAATTTGGGACCGAATTCGGCATCTTATCATCCCGGTTTTTGTTCTTGGAACCAGCGCAATGGCGGGTCTGACGCGGATCATGCGAGCCAACATGCTGGACATCATGAATCAGCAGTACGTGGTGACCGCGCGGAGCAAGGGCCAGTCAGAGCGGAAAGTCATCTACCGCCATGCCCTGCGCAATGCGATCAACCCCATGATCACTATTCTGGGGTTTCAAATCTCAACCATTCTCTCCGGCGCGGCACTCACGGAAAATGTCCTTGCCTGGCCGGGGCTCGGGCGCGTTGCGCTGCAGGCGGTTATCTCTCAGGATCTGTTCCTGGTTATGGGAATACTTATCTACAGCTCGGTGCTACTTGTACTGGGCAACCTGATCGCAGACATTCTCCTTGCGATCGTTGATCCTCGGATTAGGGTAAGCTGATGGAAGAGACACGCAGGACCGATTCATCCGTCGATCCCAAGACGGAGACCAGCACGGAGATTGTGCAAACTGATTCAGCCCAGGTTGACGCTTCAACAGGCGGAGCTCCGGGCCAATCAGCCGAACGTCAGATCATGAGCGCTCGCGAGGGTATCTCCGAGAAATCTGACAGCATGTGGTCCATATATGTCCGGCGCTTTCGCAAACACTCTCTGGGCAAGGTTGGACTCGTTATTCTTCTTGTGCTCTATCTCACGGCGCTATTGGCAGACTTTCTTGCGCCCTTTGACATGACCTGGACGGACAAGAACAAGCCTTATCACCCCCGGACCCGGATCAACTTTATCTACAGTGGCCCGGAGGGAAATGAGTTCCGGCCGTTTGTATACGAACAGCGCCAGACGAGCATTGCTCTTCGGGAGTATGGTGTGATTCCGGAGCGCTCCATGCGGCTGGTCTATGTGAGCGACCAGGTTGGCCGTTTCACTGCTCCGTTCTCTACAAGCGCGTTGAGTGCTGCGGAACGAAAGCAGTTGATGCTCCGTGAGGCCCGCAGCCAGTATCGGCTTGACGCGGACTCGGAGGTTCTCAGCCGTCTCAGTGCAGCGATCGACCGGGTAGAGCGCGATCCGGATCCGGATGCTCGCGAGACTTTCCGGATTGGAACGGCCGAGTCCCCCCGTGGCGAGGTGGTGCAGGAGCTCATCATTGCCAAGGGCAACAAAAACTTTATTGGCCTTTTCGCTCGCGGTACGCCGTATCGTTTCCTTGGGCTCTTTGATGCAAGCCGGCATTTCCTTACATCACCAACAACCGGATTTTTTATCCTTGGCACAGACCGGCTGGGACGGGATATCGTCAGCCGCCTGATGCACGGAAGCCGCATCTCGCTCACCGTCGGGCTGATCGGAGCCGCAATCACGTTTGTGATCGGACTGCTTCTCGGCGGAGTTGCAGGCTACGTTGGGGGTGTCACAGACACCGTCCTCATGCGACTCGCGGAGGTGGTGCTCTCCATACCGAGTCTCTATCTTCTATTTGCGTTACGAGCTGCTTTTCCGCCGAACTTGTCATCAGTAGAGGTCTATCTGCTGATCATTATGATCCTGTCGCTCGTGGGGTGGGCCGGGCTTGCCCGTATCATTCGTGGTCTGGTGCTCTCAATCAAGAGCGAGGACTTTGTAATGAGTGCCAAAACGATGGGGCTTAGTGGCCTGAAGATTATCCGCAAACATGTGCTTCCGAATACTCTCTCATTTGTGATTGTGCAGCTCACGCTTAGTATCCCGTCCTACATACTGGGTGAGAGTGCCCTTAGCGTGCTGGGTCTTGGTATAACCGAGCCGCAGAGCAGCTGGGGATTGATGCTCGCAGTAGCGAGAAACTTCCGTGTTGTGAACCAGTTCCCGTGGGTTCTTATTCCCGGCTTCATGATCTTCCTGGCCATTCTCGCCTGGAACTTCTTTGGGGACGGGATCCGTGACGCGGTTGATCCAAAGAGCAAGCACTAAGGACGGAGACGATGGATAAACTACTTGAAGTGAAGGGGCTGAAGACCCACTTTCATATGCACGGCTACACGGTTCGGGCCGTGGATGGCGTGGACTTTTCGCTCTCCAAGGGAGAGACGCTCGGTATTGTCGGTGAGTCGGGCTGTGGAAAGAGCCAGACCTCCATGTCTATCATGCGCCTTGTTCCGGATCCTCCCGGAAAGATTGAGGCGGGCCAGGTTCTGCTCAACGGAGAAGACATCCTCCAGGTCTCTGATCAGCGTATGCGCAGCATTCGCGGGAACAGAATTTCAATGATCTTTCAGGAGCCAATGACCAGTCTTAATCCGGTCTACTCCGTGGGTTACCAGATCGCTGAAGTGCTGAAGCTCCACCGAAACATGGGGAAGGATGAGGCCATCAAAGAGAGCGCGCGCCTGCTGAAGCTGGTCGGAATGAGTGATCCGGAGGAACGGGTGAAGGAGTTTCCGTTCCAGCTCTCCGGTGGTCTGCGTCAGCGTGTCATGATCGCCATCGCCATGGCGTGTGAGCCGGACATCATGATTGCAGACGAGCCAACTACCGCACTTGACGTGACCATCCAGGCGCAGATTCTCCAGCTCATGGCTGATCTCAAGAGCCGAACCGGGACGTCCATCATGTTTATCACACACGACCTCGCGGTCATAGCGAGCTTTGCGGATCGTGTCATGGTGATGTATGCCGGCGTTGTGGTTGAGCAGGCTCCGGTTAGAGATCTGTTCAAAAAACCGATGCACCCCTACACGCAAGGCCTTCTTGGCAGCATTCCCGTCCTTGGGGAGGTCAAGCGAAATCCGGACGGTTCCCGCCGTCTTTTAAACGCAATTCCCGGTTCTCTGCCTGATCACCGGAACTTCCCAAAGGGCTGTAGATTTGCTCCGCGCTGTAAGAAGGTGATGGCCAAGTGCTGGGAGGCTGAACCTGCGCTGGTGGAGATGGAAGATGGCCACCAGGTTCGCTGTTTCCTCTACAGCGATGAGGTGCACCAGACCCCGGCGTATCAGGAAGTGAAGGCGGCACAGGGTCGCCGACGAAACAAAGTTGCGGCCGGAGAGAAGTAAGTGAACGATACACTACTAAAAGTCGTGGGGTTGAAGAAAACCTTCCCTGTCAAGGCAAGCGCCTTCTCAACAAAGACGGTGAGTCTGAGGGCGGTTGATGGGGTCAATCTGGATCTCAAGCGTGGTGAAACTCTTGGGCTTGTAGGGGAGTCCGGGTGCGGAAAGACAACCGTGGGGCGCTGTATGCTCCGCCTCTACGAGCCGGACGCTGGTCGTGTCTACATAGACCCTGATGAGAGTGTCGTTCGGCAGGTCGGTGAGCTGGACGATCATGTTGCATCCATGTCTGCGGAGCTTCACGATCTGGTTGCGGCGAACGAGAAGAGCGACCTGTCCAGACGGAGAGTGCGGGAGCTCAAGCAGGCGATCACTACGGAGAAGGCGAGGGCACACTCAATTGCCGGCTCTACTGATCTGCTGAGCATGAGCCGGGAGCAGCTGAAGGCCAATCGCCGCCGGGTTCAGATGGTATTCCAGGATCCCTGGGCAAGTCTGAATCCCCACATGGTTGTCAAAGACATCGTTGGCGAGGGACCACGCGAGTTTGGTACTCACAGCGGTCGGGACCTTGATCGCTGGGTCCATGAGCTGCTGGAGAAGGTTGGATTGCCTCCGCAGGCCGCAAACCGCTATCCGCACGAGTTTTCCGGTGGCCAGCGGCAGCGCATTGGAATAGCGCGAGCGCTCGCGCTCACGCCGTCGCTCATTGTCTGTGATGAGCCGGTGAGCGCCCTGGACGTTTCCATCCAGGCGCAGATCCTCAACCTGCTCATCTCCCTGCAGGATGACTTTGACCTCACTTTTATCTTCATCGCACACGACCTGAGCGTGGTGCAGTACATCTCTGACCGTGTTGCGGTCATGTATCTGGGCAAGATCGTGGAGACTGCGGATGCAAAGGCGCTCTATGCCAATCCACGGCACCCGTACACCATCTCCTTGCTCGCGGCGGTGCCGGTCGCAGACCCGGATCATCCCAATGAGTTGCATCCGCCCGAGGGCGACGTGCCTTCCCCGGTGAATCCGCCTTCCGGATGTACGTTCCACCCCCGCTGCAGCCACCGCGTGGATATCTGTGACAAGGTGATCCCCCAACTGGGCAAAGATATGGACGGTCACGTCATTGCCTGCCACAACCCGCCAAACGATCCGCCGGAGAACCGGGCAGGGGCTGACCAGACGTAGATGTTCAGACTCCGATCCCGGCTTTCAGTCAATCAGACACCCGATCGCCGGCTCGTTGTGGAACTCAGCGGGCGCCGCCGGTTGCTGTTTGGATTTATATCTCTGCTTCTCATCATTGCGTTTTTTGTGAGCGTCGACTTTGAGCGTGACTTTGGTGAGGACTTCTCTGCCGGAGTCATCATCTACTTTGCGCTCGTGGCTGTCTGCGTGGCAGTTGCCGGCTGGAACTCACTGGTCGTACTTGACGGGACACGCCATGAGGCACGGTTTTCAAAACGACTGTTTGGTCTTGCACTCCATGAGTCCGTGGTTAGTCTCACCACCGTGCGTTCGGTGCTTCTGCAGAGCGTGCAGTTTTTAAGAGGCCGGGAGATGCCGCAGCCGGGGGCCATGACGAACCGTCTCCGCAACTACATGGAGCGACGAAACGTCTACTTCAAACTCTACATAGAGACCGATGAGAAGCGGCACTTCGTTGAGGACTCCACAGATACCTCGGAGCTGGAACTGGCGGCAGACTCGATGAGCCAGTTTCTTGGTGTTCCACTCCTGCGGGAAGAGCTGTAGTTCCCGGTGTGTTGTTCCGCCCTCTCTGTGATACAATCTCCGAAAAGGGTGTCAGGTGAGCCAATCAGATACACACTCCCCGGTTGCTGAAACTGGTGGTGCTTCACAAGCGAATCCGATTAACTCACAACAGCTGAAGGAGCTTCGTGAGGAGAACGCCGAGCTCAAGCAACGGAATGAGGCGTTGGAGTCTCGCCTCAGGGAGATGGAGCAACTGCTCACCATCAATCCATTCACTGGTCTTCAAGTCCGCCGGGTCTTTGACCGTGCGATGGAGAGGCTTCTGGCAGAGACGGGCACCAGCGGTCGGCGAGCGGGCCTTGCGGTCGGCCTCATGCGCCTGGATCACGATTACGAGCGCATCAAAGACGCTCGCGATCGCAGTCGCGTTCTGCTGTTCAAGACTGCAGATAGAGTGCAAGGTGTAGTTGGTGAGCATGTCTACCAGAGTGATCGGATAGATGAGTTTCTGATTATCCTCCCTGAGATACCCAACCTGGACGGCCTGGAGCTTCGCGCCGAGGAACTGGTGGATGCGGTGAGGCAGACGCACGAGCCTCCGGCCGACGACGTGCGGTTTGGCTGTTTTCTTGGTCTGTCGATGTATCCGTTCCACGGCGAGTCCAAGGAAGAACTTCTGGGCAACGCCGATATTGCACTCAAAGAGGCCGAGCGTTCCCTGCGCCCGTTTGTCACGTACGATGAAGAAACCGGAACCCGCTTTCGGATGCGTGACCGGGTGGAAGTTGAGCTGAAACAGGCTATCCACGCAGGTTTTGAGGGGTTCTCGCTCCATTACCAACCGTTGATCGATCGACAGATGCACAGCCGCGGTGCTGAAGCCCTCCTGCGCTGGGACAGCAGTACGCTTGGCTCAGTCTCCCCGTCGGAGTTTGTTCCGGTTGCGGAGGAGTCGGGAATTATCCGGCATCTTGGGCATTGGGCCCTCTACCAGGCGTGTCGCCAGCTCAGCAAGTGGCAAGGCCTTGGATACAACGATCTCTATCTTGCCGTGAACATCTCGCCCGCCCAGTTCATGCAGGAAGATCTTGTGGAGCGTGTTGCCGGCGTGATGGAGTCAACCGGTCTGACCGGTGGAGCGCTCCACCTTGAACTTACCGAGACGACCATCATGGTCGACCCGGATGACGCCATTGTCAAGCTGAATCAGTTGCGCGCCCTTGGGATTCAACTTGCGCTTGATGATTTTGGCACCGGCCACTCGAGTCTCACCCACCTCCGACAGTTCCCGTTTGACGTGCTCAAGATTGATCGCAGCTTTGTAACGGACGTCGACCGAACGGAGAATAACCGTGAGATCGTCACTGCAATGATTGGTCTGGCGCATGCGTTCGGGATGAAGAGCCTTGCAGAGGGAGTCGAGCGTCGGGAGGAACTTGAGTTCCTCCTTGAGCGCGGCATAGACCTGATTCAGGGCTATCTGTTCAGCAGACCGCTCACCCCGGAGAGCTACGAGTCTGCAATCACGACCGACGCCTGGGCGGTCAATGACGCCGTATGATCTGCCTCAGCTCAACAGCATCCAGTATTGACGGTGTTCTCGCCGACATAGCCGATCACTCCCGATGGATTGACGCGGTAGAGCTTCGAATCGACCTGCTCGAGATCTGGGACTCCGACGGGCTGCGCTTATTCCCGCAGGCGGTTCTGGAAGAAACTGGTCGCGACCTACCGCTCATTGGTACCGTGCGCCGCAGCAGTGACGGCGGGAGGTCAACTGCTTCCGACGGCGAGCGTCTGCAGATCCTGCGTACTGCTGTGGAAGCCGGCTTCCACTACATTGACCTGGAAGCCGATCTGCCACCGGATGCCACCCGCTCCCTTGAGGCCGCATGCCTCACGCGCGGCACGCGTATTATCTGGTCACTCCATGACATCTTCGGGATGCCGGAGGGTCTCACAGATCTGCTGGACACCCTCCCGCGAACTCCGGACGGAATTGCGAAGATTGCCGTGACGCCCAACTCCACAGAGGATCTCCTGCGCCTGCTTGAGGCCTCCGACCGCTGCTCGGTCCGCGAGCGAATCGTTGTGGGAATGGGACCGTTCGGCACCGTGACCAGGGTGGCCCCTGAGCGTTTTGGATCGTTCCTGAGCTTCTGTTCAGTCCCGGGTTCATCTGCTGCACCGGGTCATCTGACTCCCCAGGTCCTCGCCCAGACGTACCGGCTGCGTGACCAGCGGGCTGGTTGGCCGCTCTTTGCGGTGGTTGGCAACCCGGTCGCTCACTCTCGCAGCCCCGCCTATCATAACGGGCGCTTCCTTGCGTCCGGCACTCACGCACTCTACGTTCCAATCCTTGTGGACTCAGTCCCCGCGCTCTTTACGCTCGCGGGCCGGCTTCCGCTTCTGGGCATATCCGTAACAATTCCACACAAGCAGGAGGTGATAAAGCACGTCGCGCATCTCTCCCCGGAGGTGGCGGCAACAGGGGCGGCGAATACGCTGGTGAGGGCGCCTGACGGGTGGCGCGGGCTGAATACCGACGTTCTGGGATTTCTCGCGCCGCTGGAGGAGCTTGTGGAGTCGCTGGAGGGCATAAGAGCCCTGGTACTCGGTGCCGGCGGGGCGAGTCGCGGGATAGTGTTCGGGCTTGCCCGCGCGGGTGCGATCGTGAGCGTTCACAACCGGACTACCGCGCGCGCGACAACCCTCTGTGATGAGCTCTCGTCCCTGCCGGATGCGTTCAGTCATCCTCCAGTGACGGTTACAGCCGCCGAACTGCAGAACGCAGACCAGCGGATGGACGTCATCATCAATACGACCAGTCTGGGAATGAACGGCAACGGGGACCCTGCGCCGTGGCTCTCATTTCACGGATCAGAGATCGTCTACGACATTGTCTATACTCCGCCGCAGACCCCGTTTATTATGCGCGCGGCAGAGGCCGGGTGTCGCGTCATCACCGGTGACCGAATGTTTGACGCACAGGCCGCGGCGCAGTTTGAGCTCTACAGCGCGCTTGCTACGGGGACGGCCGACGGCTGAGCAGGCCCCCCCGGATCCGTCGCACAAGGCCCAGCTTGCGCACCCGGAGCCGAACCGGATTGCGGTCCGGTAGTTCCTGTCCCTCCAGGTAGAGCTCATCTGTCTCCTTCTGGAGCTCGCCTGGCTCGAGCAGCCTGCGAATGGGGGATCCGTCCTCGGAGCGCTCCACCACCTCAAGAACGGAGTTTCCGCTTCTGATGGCATGCTCTATGATCCTCACCTTCCCAACGTAGTCGAGACCACGCGCCTCACTCTTCTCAGCTCTGAGAGATCCGGGTCGAATCTGCTCGGTGGTAAGAATAAGCTTCCGATCGATACGCGCGGCAATCTCCTGGCGCTGCTCACTGTTCATGGCAGCATTGTCGAGCGCGTGATGGAGCTCCTCAAGAAGATCAGAGCTTTCGACCGGCTGGATCGGCTCCGTGGTGGGCGTCTGTAACAGACGACTGAATCCCTCCAGTCGCCGGCGATCGATCTGCCGCTCACTCTGCACAGGTGACTCTGAGACAAGCGACCTGGCTGTCGCCAGTTCGGGTACAAGCTCAACCCCGGACTCACCAAGCGCCTCCTGAACCATCCCGATGTCTGACTCCGCGATCAGGTATACCCCGGGGGCGAGCTCACGCTGGATGTAGTGGGCCACTGCCGGCTGCGCAGCAACAAAACGCCGGCTCTCCTCCAGCGTGAGCACCACGCCCTTGAACAGTCGAATGCTCTCGTACTCCTCGCTCCAGCTCTTCAGGGTGACTACGACGTTCTGGGGAACCGTGCTCCGGCTCATAGCCTGCAGGTGGTCAATGATCTGCTGCAGACTCATGCCGTCTCGAAGTGTCGCGGCGAGCCTCTCCTTGGTAAGCTCAAATCTGGGGTAGCGATCGTGCTTCAACAGTCGTGCCAGGCGGGCAATGACAAGCCCGTCGGCAAACGGCAGCTCCTGAGGGACCGTGACCTCAAAGTTTGGTTGCACGACAAGTGGGACGGAGCCCTCTCCCTGTTGCCCTATCTGCGCAGGCGCAAGGAAACCGTCATCCATGGGTAGCAGGAGTCCAAACAGCGTCATTGCCTCACGTATACGCCTGACGCGTCCCGCACTTCGTCTTGAGAGTAGAGAGGAGAGCAAACGCTCTATGCTTTCCGGTGCTACCGCAACGCCAGCGGGAAGCGTTTCCACCACCGCCTCAACCGCCTCGGCAACTGAAGGGATCATGCGGCCTGCCTGGGGCCCTGCGTGTGAGGATGTGGCAGCGGTCCACCCCCCGACGAGACGGCTCAATCGTTCCAGAGATGTCGCCTGCGCAAACGACGTCCATGCCTCGTCCGGGGCTATTGTCCCGGCAGCTGCGTCCAGCAGTCCCAGCGCCGCGAGGGAGCGAAGAAGTTCGGCCGCCCGGGTGTGCGGCGTCTCACTTCCCGCGCCGGCCGGCTCCACAAGCTCCGGGATCAGCCGTTTGAGCCGGGTTGAGACGCGCTTTCGCAGCTGACCGTCGGCACGGAAGAACTCCGGCTCATCGACAAAAAACGAGAGGAAAGAGGCCAGCAGCGTATCGCTGAACCAGGGCCGGCGGACCGGCTGCTCACCCTCTTTCACCGGCCTGCTGCGGAACAGGAGACCTGGTTGCAACACCCGTTGCTCGAGCAGCTCTTTGAGGATCGGGGTGACTCTGAGCGTTCCCTCGTCACGGTAGAGCAGGAGCCTGTCCTCCAGGTTCAGCAGTTTGTGGTGCGTATCCATGTAGCTGCGTCGACCGGAGAAGAAGTCGAAGACCTCCTCTGCCTCAGGCTCTCCGAGCAGCCAGACCGCCGTGAGGATCTCCGCGTCCTCGGTATCGATCAGGCGGATGATCTGTTCCTGGGTCTCGCTGTTTCGAAGCATTCGCTCAAGACGGTCGATAAGGTCGTGCTTGTTGAACGGAGTCTTGATCGGACCAAGGTAGTTGCGCAGGAGCTCAAAGAACTCCTCGTCCGCAAGCATGAGCAGGGCACTTCTGAAGTCAGCCATTCGCGTCCCAGATCTCAATATGGTACTTGTAACCCTGTTCCGTGAGAAACTTTTGCCTGTTCGCGGCAAACGTCTCCTCCGTGGTGTAGCGGCTGACCACCGAGTAGAAGTAGGAGTTTTTCTCCTTTGGCCGAAGAATGCGCCCGAGTCTCTGAGCCTCTTCCTGCCGCGAGCCGAACGTTCCGGATACCTGAATAGCCACCGAGGCGTCCGGAAGGTCGATCGCAAAGTTTGCCACTTTGCTCACCACGATAACCTGAACCTCACCGCCTCTGAATGCGCCGTAGATAGCCTCACGCTCCCTGTTCGGGGTCTTCCCGGTGATGATTGGCGCATCAAGTGCTCTTGCAAGCTCATCGAGCTGCGTGAGGTACTGCCCGATAACCATCACGCTGTCCTCACGGTGATTCTCAATGATCTGTCGTGCTATCTCCACTTTGCGCGGATTTTCGCTGGCAATGCGATACTTTCCGCGCTTGTCCGCCGTTGCATAGTCAATCTTGAGCTCTTCCGGCAGGTCGATTCGAATCTCGTAGCAGTTTGCCTCTGCAATCCAGCCTTTCTGTTCCAGCTCCTTCCACGGAACGTCGTAGCGCTTCGGACCGACCAGACTGAACACATCCGCCTCTCTGCCGTCCTCACGTACCAGCGTGGCGGTGAGCCCGAGGCGACGCACCGCCTGGATTTCTGCGGTGACCCGGAACACCGGGGCGGGCAGCAGATGGACCTCATCATAGATGATGAGGCCCCACTGGCGCTCCCTGAAGAGGGAAAAGTGAGGGAAATCCTCACTCTTGTCCTTGCGCCAGACAAGAATCTGGTATGTCGCAATGGTGACCGGTCGGATTACTTTCCGGTCGCCGCTGTACTCGCCAATGTCTTCTTCCGTGAGATCGGTTTTGTCCAGGAGCTCATCAATCCATTGATGAACCGCGGCCACGTTGGTCGTAAGGATGAGCGTGTTGGCCCCGACAAGCTGCATAGCCTTCATGCCCACGACCGTCTTGCCGGCGCCGCAGGGCAGCACCACCGTTCCAAAGCCCGTTCCCAGCTGACCCGCACCGTAGAACGCTGTCGCCGCTTCCGTCTGGTAGTCGCGAACTGAAAACACGGTTCCCGAACGTGTCGTTTCCCGAAGCGGGACATCCATTGGCTCACCGTTGAGCAGAGGAGCTTCATCCTGCACGGGATAGCCAATCTGAATGAGCTCCTGCTTCACGGTTCCCCGATCGTAGAGCTCCACAAGAAACCCCGAGCGGTCACCCATCTCATGCGGGACAAGCAGCTTCTGCACCCGCTTGGTATTCATGAGCTCCTGGCGGACCGGCGAGTCAGGAACATCAAGGAAGAGCTGGTTGTGAACATCGGTCTCGCGGAGCTTGATCTTGCCGAATCGGGAGATTGTCTCCTCAACAAAGAAGCGGACGTTATCCGGAACAGGAAAGCGTCCGAAGCGTTCGAGCGTCGCCAGAACTGACTCTGCAGAGATCCCTGCACTCGCAGCGTTCCAGAGGCTCAGCGGTGAGAGTCTGTAGGTATGCATATGTTCAGGACTCTTCTCCAGCTCAGCAAAAGGCGCCAGCCGTGCCCGCGCCTCTTCAAATCCCGGATCGTGAACGTCCATGAGAAGAGATGCATCACTCTGTATGATCAGGGGAGTACCTGAGGGGTTGTTCATGGAACCGCTAGAATAGTGGAACCATCGTGCGTAATCAACCGAGGGCGATCCATGCCAGGAGGCCGACTCCGGTCTTCAATGCTTCCTCTTCCAGGTCAAACCGGGGTGTGTGTACGGCGTGTACGATTCCCTGTGCCTCGTTCCGAACCCCAAGGTTGTAGAAACAGGAGGGGCGCGCCTGCGCAAAGTAGGAAAAGTCCTCAGCCCACATTGCAGCAGGAAGATCAACGACTTGATCTTCTCCCAGATAGGTGACTGCACGCTCCCGGGCGTAGAGCGTGGCTTCAGCGTCATTGATGAGTGCCGGATAGCCGCGCTTGATTGTGACCGCTGCTGAGGCCCCCATCCCGGCGCACACCGCCTGAATCGTCTGTTCGATCCGCGTGAGAGCCTCATCGCGCCACTGCTCATTGACCGTGCGAAACGTACCATCAATCTCCACCGTGTCAGGGATCACGTTGGCAGCGCCGCTTCCGTTGATGCGACCAAAGGTGAGCACGCTTGGCACTATGGGGTCAGCACTCCTGCTCACGATCTGCTGAAGCGTGACAATAAGCGTGGCGGCCACAGCAACGGGGTCAATCCCCATGTGCGGTTTGGCCGCGTGCCCGCCGCGTCCGGTGACCGTCACGTAGATCTCATCCGCACTTGCCATAAAAAGGCCGCCGTTGAACCCAACCACTCCCGCCGGCAGCTCCGGATTCACGTGCTGGCCGAACACCCGATGGACAGAAGGTGACTCGAGCACCCCGTCGTCTATCATGGCCCTGGCGCCACCTGGTACCCGCTCCTCGGCAGGCTGGAAGAAGAGCTTCACGGTGCCTGAGAGCTCGGACTTCAGCTCCGCGAGAACGGTGGCCGCTCCAAGCAGGCTGGCCGTATGACCGTCGTGCCCGCACGCATGCATGACACCCGGGCGCTGTGACCCGGAGGGCCGTCCCGGCACCTCCTCAATGGGAAGCGCATCCATATCCGCTCGCAGGGCGACCACCCTGTCTGCATCTTTGCCGCCGGCATCACCCTGGATGACGCCCAGAACGCCGTTGCCGCCAACGCCCCGGGTCACGGTGGCACCTATCCGCTGCAGCTCCTCCGCGACGAAACGGGCAGTCTCGGTCTCTGTGAAGGAGAGCTCCGGATTCGCATGCAGATGACGTCTGATCTCCACTACGCGCGAGTGGTGTACCTCCACCCGGTCGCGCACCTGATTCGCCGTTACCATAAAACAAACCTATGTGAGTCCCCTCGCGGAATCAACCAC
Source organism: uncultured Spirochaetaceae bacterium (assembly GCA_964599075.1). Lineage (GTDB taxonomy): Bacteria > Spirochaetota > Spirochaetia > DSM-27196 > SLST01 > SLST01. Next base: position 30,369 of record CAZREG010000024.1, read on the forward strand.
AATCGGTCTATACTGGAGCCTGATATGTCATCACCAGCGGTAAAGACCTTCGTCATAGACACGAACGTATTCATCCACAAACCTGACTGTGTCCTCAGTTTTCGGGACAACGAGGTGGTTATCCCTCTCTGGGTGCTCGAAGAGCTGGACAAGCTCAAGACGTACAGCGACGAACGGGGCCGCAATGCGCGCCACGCCATTCGCTTCCTGGATGAGCTGGGGCGCAAGGGCAACCTCTCTGAAGGCGTGAAGATGGAAAATGGGTCTATCCTGCGCGTTGTGTTGAACAACACCTCAGAGGTGCCCAATCATCTGCTGAGCGACAAGGCGGACAACAAGATCATTCTTACCGCCTACGACCTGGTCAAGCAAGGCCAGACCGTCTTCTTTGTGTCAAAGGACATCAACGCCCGAGTGAAAGCGACCGCCATGGGAATCCGTGCGGTGGACTACGAGAAGCAGAAAGTAAACACTGACAAGCTCTACGCCGGGTTCACGGAGGTGGACGCTACTGCGGATACCGTTGCGTCACTGGCAACCGAGAAGCGGATCCCCTGGAGTGATCAGCTTCCTCCCAACCATTTTTTGATTCTCCGTGACCGGGTTCACAATGAATCCGTGGTAGGCCGATATCATGCCGACAGCGGTGAGTTGAGCTTTCTCGATCACCGGATGCCCTCGGTAGCCGGAGTGCGACCCCTGAACGACCAGCAGCGAATGGCGTTTGATGTCCTCATGGATGATGAGATAAGCCTGGTAACGCTCCTGGGAAAAGCGGGTACCGGAAAGACCCTGCTTGCCATAGCCGCGGGTCTCAAACTTACGCTTGAGGACCGAAAGTACAGCAGAGTCCTTGTCAGTCGCCCCGTCATACCCATGGGCAAAGACATCGGCTTTCTGCCCGGACAGAAGAACGAGAAGCTCTCTCACTGGATGCAGCCGCTCTTTGACAACCTGGAGTACATCATGAGCGTCTATCGCAGACCGAACATCAAGAGCGCCGATCAGCTTCTGAATAACAAAGTTATAGAGCTGGAGGCCCTCAGCTACATTCGCGGCCGCAGCCTTCCCGGACAGTTCATTATTATTGATGAGGCGCAGAACCTCAGCCCACATGAGGTGAAGACAATCGTCAGCCGGGCCGGGGAAAACGCCAAGGTTGTTCTCACCGGCGATCCCTTCCAGATAGACAGCCCGTATCTGGATGCCAACTCGAACGGGCTGAGCTATCTTGTCGACTCCTTCAAGGACCAGTCGATATTCGGCCACGTGAACCTGATGAAAAGCGAACGAAGCAGGCTTGCAGAGCTCGCGGCCGAACTTCTGTAGGGTTCGCCCTGCAGCCCGGAGCGTTCAACCCATCCAGACCGGCGCGATCAGCGGCGAAATCACTGGCGGTGGCAGATGTCCCGGAACGCCTGCAACAGCTGCGGCGCCCCCTCTACGCGGGCTCCCACACCTTGAGCAATCTCTCCACGACCACCGCCTTTGCCCTCAATCAGCGGGAGTAGCCGGCGAACATCTGAGAAGCGAACGCCGCACTTCGCTGCGAATCCCATGCTCCATAGCAGCCGATCCGGCTTCTCCGTGCCCTGTCTCTCCCGGGAGAGAAGGAGCGCACAGACCGTCGGTTCTGCGATCAGGTGCTCCATCACTGATCGAAGGAAGGATGCGTCAGCCTCATCCAGTATGGAGGCAATCACCAGCCGATCACCGGCGGACGCTCCAAGCAAACGGTTCGCCACCGCCTGCCCCAGAGACTCCGTAAGGGATGCTATCCGCGATTTGCTTTCGGTGATCTGCCTGATAAGCTGAGAGACGCGGAGAGCGACCTCAGAGGACGGTACGCTGAGCAGATCACCGGCCCTCGAAAGCTCTTCAATCGCTGTTTGCGCCGCGCCTACGGCCCGGTCGCCAATGAGGTACCGAATGCGAGTGTTCCCGCGAATGGACTCCGTGCCGGCAGTGAGGACGAGCCTGATCTCTCCGGTCCTGCGCAGGTGGACTCCTCCGCACGCCACGCGGTCCCAGTCACTCACCTCGACTACTCTGATTACACCGTCAACCTTTGGTGGTCTCCGAAGCTCCAGAGAAGAGATCTCGTCCTGCGCGACCCAACGGTCGCCGATGGGTCTATCTTCCTCTATGATGCGGTTCGCCGCGTCCTGAACCGCGTACAGCTGTGACGGCGTCACTGAGGCCGTATCCACCTCAATGGTCGTGAACTGCTCACCCTGGTGCACGCTGAGCGTGTTTAGCCCGGCAACCCGGTACAAAGCGCCCGAAAGCACGTGTTGACCGGAGTGCTGCTGGGCATAGGTTCGTCGGTGGTCCGCATCCACCTCCCCTGTCACCGTTGCGCCCGGCGTAACCGGAGTCCCGGCTGCGTCAACCGGAATACGAGACAAAAAGTGCCGAATCACTCCCTTGCTCTTCTCAACGTGAGTAACCAACGCTCCGCCGAGCGTTCCCCGGTCAGCGGGCTGACCGCCGCCCTCCGGATAGAACGCGCTCCGGTCGACCACCACCACGAATCCATCAATAGCGGTATCTACCCTGCGGACCGTCGCGTCGAAGCGCAGGAGCGTGGGAGACTCATAGTAGAGCGGCTGCGATTCCCACTCCGCGGGCAGCTCAGACCACACGGTTGCGTCTCTCTCCAGCTAGAAAAGCCTCTATGTTTGCAGCAATCTCGCCAACGAGCCTCCTGCGCGCCTCCACGCTCGCCCAGGCGGTGTGCGGAGTGGCCAGAAACCGTTCATTGTCCCCAAGCGAAAGAAGTGGGTGGTCTGCCGCCGGTGGTTCAGTGGAGAACACATCTGTTGCCGCCCCCCCAATGCCACCGCCCCGCACCGCCTGCGCGAGCGCCAATTCCTCAATAATGCCGCCGCGCCCCATGTTTATGATGACCGCATCCGAGGACATCAGCGCGAGCTCCTTCGCACCAATGAGCCCACGGGTGGCCTCGTTCAAAGGCGCATGCACAGAGATCACCTGTGAGGTTCGAATAAGCTCCTGGAGTGAGAGCTGCATATACGGCTGATCAGTGTTGCGGCCACTGGTGGAGTGATAGACCACCTCACAGCCGAAAGCCCGAGCGAGCTCGGCCACTCGCCTTCCGATTGCTCCGAGCCCTACAATGCCCCATCGCTTACCGGACAGTTCGAACCACCGCGGGCCGTAGTGGGTGAACATAGGGCTTGCGGGATAGCGACCCGAGTTGACGTACTCCTGGTAGTAGGTCAACCGCCCCACGAGCTGGAGCGCAAACCCAACCGTCTGTTGTGCCACACTCTCGGTGGAGTAGCCGGCTACATTGGTTACTGCAATCCCGTTCTCGCTGCAGTACTGGAGGTCAACGTTATTTGTGCCGGTCGCGGTGAGTGAGACCAGTCGCACGCTGCTTCCGGCGAGCTGCGAGCGTCCGATCAGAACTTTGTTCGCCACGACAACATCGGCCTGCCTGATCCGCTCGGCTGCCTGATGCGGTGAAGTCTGATGGTGAACGGTTACCCTGCCAAGCGAGGTGACGGGCGTGATATCTATGTCAGGGCCAAGAGTCGCTGCGTCAACGACCACGATCTCTGGTGTCCGAAGAGTTGCCATGGGGCACCCTACCAAACCAGAGCACTCTTGTTAATACTACTGTTGAACAGCAATCGACAGGTGCGGTACACTGATGGAGTGCGTGAGCTGACCGCGTGTCGCGCGTGTAACCGCTATATCTCCACGGAGTTCCGGTTCTGTCCCTGGTGTGGCAGGGAACGGGTGAGGGATTACGAGTTCCGTCAGTTGTTGGATGAACCGTTCGATCGCATGGAGCAGTCGCTGCAGCACTACTCATACGAGAGGCTCGAGGGGCTTGAACAGCGGCTGTTGGTGCTTGAGGCCGATCTTGATCAGATGATCCAGGGTGACTCGTCACTGAGTCGTCCGGCTCGCCTCACGAAATCTTCATAAGACCTGAATACCATCCTCGAGCCTGCCGACACTGAAGGAAGGGGGTAGCTGTGAGACGCCTTCTGACAGCCTGTATGCTTCTCGCGCTCACCATTCCGGCCGCGGCCGAGACTATATTTGGCGGGCTCGATCTCTCGGATCAGGACATTCTGCTTTTCCAGGCGGAGGTCGATGCTCCGGGACTGGGCACCTACACTTCTCTTTTTTCGGCCGACCTCTCGGCGGTGTCGGCCTCATTCAGCGATGCGGCTGTAGCCGGTGGAGACATCCTCCAGCAGGCGCCCGTCACGCCCCTCTCCTTCTATCCCGAGCTTGTCTCATATCTCCCACAGCTCGAGGCGGTTCAGATTCAAAACCGATTCGGACTGTTTCGTGGCAGCGTTGAGAGCCGCGAGTTTCGGCCTGTTTCCGGATTTGAAGGATTTACCGATGGGGCAAGCATTGCGACCGGCCGGTTGATTCCGGTTACCGCGAGCCCGGACGGTAGGTACCTGACCATCCTCGAGCCGACCAGCGCAGCGTATGGACAGCTTGTGCTGGTGGCCACCGCGACCGGGGAGCGTCACGTGGTATCTGCACAGGTGGAGCTGAGCACTGAGACCGAACCTGCCCGCTGGTCACCCGACTCCCGGTTCTTTGTCTACAGCCGTGGAAAGCGAGTCTTCTACTTCTCCCTCCCCCAGTATGAACGGGGGAGAGTGCTCACTGAGTCGTTCCGTGAGCTCGGGCCTGGAACCATTGCCAGTGTTCGGTGGTCCACCCGGAGCTCACTCTTCTACCTCAACGGAAGCCTGGTCTACGAGATCGAGGGTGGAGAGTTTTTCACCCGCTCCCTCTACGCCGGACTCCTTCAGATTGGCACGATCCGCGGGAAACTCCCCTTTCCCTTTGATGCCGGGTTTGACGCCTTCTGGATTGCTCCGGATGGGCGGAACATCCTGCTCAACAAGGGCGGGCGAAACCTCTTTGTGCTCTACCTTGACGAGGATGACTTTGTTGATGAAGGCCAGATTCTCACGCTGCCCGCTCTCTTTCTGCCGCGCAATACCCGCGTTCGTCAGGTTATCTGGACCGAGCTGGGCGAGCTGGTGGTGCTGGCCGGTGGGATCGAGCGGGGCCGGACCGACTCGGCGCTTTTTCGCATGTCACTCCTGGCCGGAGTAGGGCAACTTGATTTCGAACGAACTGACGACAGCATGGTCGCTGAGCTGGCACTCTCGCCGGATGAGCGAACGGTGGCGCTCCTCGAATCGGGCGGGGTACGCTTTCGTAACTCCGCCACCTGGCGCGAAGAGGCGTTCGTAGCGACCCCTGATCCGCTGCACGCGGTCTGGGTGGAAGCTGGACAGCTCCTCGTTGCCGGCAGAAGCCGCATTGAGATAGTCACACCGGCCGGCGATCGCCGCCTTCTTACCTTTGCTCAAACGGATGATCATAGCGTTCTGGATGACGGAACGATCGTTGTGCAATCGGACGGAGAGTACTTTGAGTACCAGCGTTCTGCCACCGGCAGTCGATGGGTGCCCTCCAGGTTCTCAGTGGAATCCCGTCGGGAGGTTGCCGGCTCGCGCTTTCGTGTTTTTCTAGAGAGTCTGAACAGCGGCAGTTATCGAAACATAGTCATGGTACGCCGAGCACGAGGGGTTGGAACGAGCCGCCTCTTTCCGCCGCCGCAGACGCAGTATGAGACGTTTCCGCAGGTCACAGAGCCGGTGGACTTCTCTTACTTCACCCATGGGTCACGAATCCGCCGGCGTGAGATCTCTCTGGTCTTCAACGCCGTCGACAGCGTGGAGGGGCTCACAGAGATTCTTCTCACCCTTGATGCCTACGATTTACGTGCTACCTTCTTCCTTAACGGTGAGTTTATTCGCAGACATCCGGCTGCGGTCAGAGAGATTGCCGCCTCCGGTCACGAGGTTGGATCACTCTTCTTTGCCTATTTCGATCTGTCTGATCGAAGGTTCCAGCTCACCGAAGAGTTCATCCGGGAGGGACTCAGCCGGAATGAGGATGAGTATTACGCGGCAACCGGGGACGAGCTCTCGTTGCTCTGGCATGCACCGTACTACTTTACGAGTGATGAGGTAATTTCCTGGGGAGAGCAGGCTAACTACGTCTATGTCGGACGCGATGTGGATAGCCTGGATTGGGTACCGTTGTTTGGACAGGACGGCGTGAGCTCGCTGTATGAGCCGTCAGCGGATCTGGTCGAACGGGTTCTGGAGCTCAAGCAGCCCGGTTCGATCGTTTCTGTGCAGGTGGGTACCCTTGATGACGCCCGTGGTGGTCGTGATGACTATCTTTTCCAGCGTCTCGACATCCTGATCAACGGGCTTCTGTCACAGGGCTATCAGGTCGTTCCTGTGTCAACGCTCATAGAGAACGCCCGGTGACTCTAAAGATCGTGCGCTGAGCGACCGACAATAACGAGGGAGGGAATATGTCGTTCCGAGCTAATTCCGTCAGTGCCTACAAAGAGACCTCTGTGAGAACCGCCAGCGGCGGGAAGATGATCGTCATGCTCTATGACGAGGCGCTTCGCCAGATCGAGCGTGCGGTGAAAGAGATCGATGAGGAGTCACGAAAGTACGATGAGATTAACAACGCCATCCTCAAGGCGCAGGATATCATCACTGAGCTGATGGTCAGTCTTGATTTCGAGAAGGGCGGCGACATTGCTCCCTCACTCTTCGGGCTCTACCGCTATTTCAACGATCAGCTCATGGAGGGAAACCTCAACAAGGATACCCGGCCCCTTCGCTCGGTCCAGACCATGCTTACCGATCTCCGCAGTGCCTGGGCACAGATCATCAACACGACCCGTGTTGAAGGCCGGGGCCAGGGCGGCCTCAACGTGGCGGGCTGAGCCATGGCGTTCCAGGCGGCACGCGAAGAACGGGTCCGAATTCTCCGCAGGTTCAAGGCGGCCATAGAACGACAGCGCGAGCGTTTTCGGGAGTACCTGCGGGTGCTTGAGGCGCAACACGGCAACGAAACACTTGACGAGCAACTTCTGTTTCACCTTGAGCTTGAAACGCAAATCTTCAGGGAGATAGAGACGTTCGAACGCATAGCGGGACCGCTGGAGAAACTGTACCGCGAGAAGGATCCCGACGGTGCCTTGCAACTACCCCGGCTCAGGGAACAACTCGATCGCACCCGTCATGAGGTGCTCTCACGAGCAGCGGCCAATAAGGCGGCGCTTCGAGCGCAACTGACGTCAATTCGCGCGGAAGCTTCACGCAGCTTGCAGAACCGAGGCACCGGCCTTGGCGACCAGACTGAGCTGATACACTCCTACGCCGAACCACGCTACTAGTGCGGTGACGCGTCTCGGACGTCACATCATGTACAATAGCCTTGGGATCCTCTGTGTGACTCTCGGTATCGTGGGCATGAGCCGCGGAAGCAAAGCGTGGAGCATTGGGGTGAGCTGAAACATTGCCACCATCAAACCCCGGGAGATCAGTGCAGAGAGGCTGGCCCGACACCAGCAGATCATGAACGGTGACACACCCAATGAGAGGGGAAATGCAGATTTCTTCGCAGTAGACGTTCCTGCCGGACACGTTACG
>CAZREG010000025.1:0-37864 GCA_964599075.1 uncultured Spirochaetaceae bacterium
GCGGGGACCTCGCCCCGCGCTGGTCGGGTGCGACCTGGTACCGGAGAACCGGCGCTGGCTCGAGCGTGGTCTTATAGACTTCATCCTGACCCAACGTCCTGCTGAGCAGGGCTACCGCGCGGTCAACAGACTCTTCCGTGCCCACGTGCTCTCAGAGCAGATGCCGGAACACGAGTACACACCTATTGATATTGTCACGCAGGAGAACCTGGCGTACGTCGCAGAAGAGGAGGACCTATGAGCACCAGATATCGGGAGCTGCGGGTGCAGTGCTACGAGCTGAACAGCGAGATCCCACGTCGGAACCTCGCCATCTATACCTGGGGAAACGTGAGTGTCGTCGACCGGGAGGCCGGAGTGTTTGCCATCAAGCCGAGCGGGGTGAGCTATGACGAGCTGACTCCGCAGTCGATCGTGATCGTTGGCCTGGACGGTATCCGCGTGGACGGATCCCTGAAGCCGAGCTCCGACACCCGCACGCATGCGGTGCTCTACCGCGCCTGGGAAGGGATCGGCGCGGTAGTCCACACCCACTCAGCCTATGCAGTTGGATGGGCCCAGGCACTTCAACCCATCCCGATCCTTGGGACCACGCACGCCGACCACACGATCCATGACATTCCCTGCACTCCACCCATGGCAGACGAGCGGATTGCATCGGACTATGAGGAAGAGACCGGGAATCAGATAGTGGAGCACTTCGCCTCACTTGCCCTGAACCCCATGGAGACTGAGATGACGCTGGTCGGCAGCCACGGCCCGTTCGCGTGGGGCAGGAACGGGGAGAAAGCGGTCTACAACGCAGTCGTGCTTGAGGAGCTCGCCAGGATGGCAACCATCACGCGCATAGCCAATCCCGGCGTTGCACCGCTGAAAGAGTCGCTCAGACAGAAACACTACGAGCGAAAGCACGGGCCGAACGCCTACTACGGCCAGTAATCAGAAGGAGAGAGAGAATGGATGGATCGATTTTTGACCAGTACGAGGTCTGGTTTGTCACCGGCAGCCAGCACCTGTACGGACCACAGACGCTTGATCAGGTGAAGGCGGATGCAACGCACATTGTAGAGGGGCTGAACGGAAGCGGTGCGCTTGCCGTGAAGCTGATCTGGAAGGAGACGGTAACTACGGCGGATGCCATAACCGGCACGATTCGCGCCGCGAACGCAGCGCCGAACTGTATTGGTATCGTTGCCTGGATGCACACTTTCAGTCCGGCGAAGATGTGGCTCACCGGGCTCTCAGAGCTCGCGAAACCGCTCTGTCAGCTTCACACCCAGTTCAACCGGGACATTCCCTGGGACTCCATAGATATGGACTTCATGAATCTCCATCAGACTGCCCATGGCGGTCGGGAGTTCGGTTTTATCGGGAGCCGGCTCCGTCTGGAGCGCAAGGTGGTGGTGGGCCACTGGGAGGACCCGGCGGTGCGCGAGCGGGTAGATGTCTGGATGCGGGCGGCTGCCGCGTTTGCAGACGGCCGGGCGCTGAAGGTTGCCCGCTTTGGTGACAACATGCGGGAGGTCGCCGTTACCGAGGGCGACAAGGTTGAGGCCCAGCGTGTGTTCGGCTACGCCGTGCACGGCTACGGTCTGGGGGACCTCACCGCCTGCACGGATCAGGTGAGCGAGCGCGATACCGACACACTTGTTGCTGAGTATGCCAGGCAGTACCAGCTGGGGCCCGGGGCGTCCGGAGAACAGGGACAGCGGCGAATCCGCGCTGCCGCGCGAATAGAGATCGGCATGCGGAGGTTTCTCCAGGAGGGATCGTTCCATGCGTTCACCACCACGTTCGAGAACCTCCACGGGCTTGAGCAGCTTCCCGGTCTCGCCTGCCAGCGGCTCATGGCCGACGGCTACGGCTTTGGCGCAGAGGGTGACTGGAAGACCGCCGCACTCGTTCGGGCGATCAAGGTCATGGGCGCCGGGCTCCCCGGCGGCTGCGCGTTTATGGAGGACTACACCTACCATCTGGACCCCGCGAATCCACTGGTCCTGGGCGCCCACATGCTGGAGATCTGCCCGAGCATCTCAACTGGGCCGATCAGCCTGGAAGTGCAGCCGCTGGGGATAGGAGGCAAAGACGATCCGGCGCGTCTCATCTTTTCCTCACCTCCGGGGGATGCACTGAACGTTTCCATCATGGACATGGGCAGCCGCTTCCGCCTGGTTCTCAACGAGGTGGAAGCGGTGAAGGCTCCGGCGGACCTGCCGAGACTGCCGGTTGCACGGGTGCTCTGGAGACCAAAGCCGGACCTCTCCACCGCGGCGGCAAGCTGGATCTATGCCGGCGGTGCCCATCACACTGCCTACACGCAGGCGGTCACGCGTGAGCACATTCGCGACTACGCGGCCATGGCCGGCGTGGAGCTCCTGAGCATAGGAGCAGGGAGCTCGGTGGAGGGCATTCGAAACGAGATCCGCTGGAATGAGCTCTACTACCATCTGGCTCGCGGCGTGTGAGAGACTCGCGGGATGACGCTCAGCGAGCCTTCGGTTCCAACAGCAGAGCGGCTGTGTCCACCTCCTGTCCGGCGACCGCCCACTCCGTGCTTCCAAGCTCTGCCGGCAGAAGGCGCTGGGCGAAGCACTGAGTGAACAGTGCCGGAAGGGGCTCGATCCAGAGAAGCTCATCCGCCTCGCTGCCACCGTTTGAAATCTCCGTGCGTCGGATGAGGTCGGTGGGCAGTGTTGTGATCTGGCTCGACTCCTGGGCGGCGAGTGCAACGGTCAGCTGGCTACTTGCCTCGACAAGGGTGCACGGAGACTGCCCGCCGCTGCTGATCGCCTCTGCCATCCGGCTCAGCTTTTCCAGATGGGAGGCGTCCGGTGACCCCAGCTCCTCTACCGTCCCGTCCGGCCGGCGGCAAAAGAAGGAGCCCGGTGCGGTGCAATAGATCTCCGCGTCGCTGAACTGGTAGTGAATAACGGGACCTGTCTCAGCCGGCACTGCATGCGAGGTCAGAAAGGTGAGCTGTGCACCGCCGGAGGTCTCTACCCGCAGAGCGGCAGTGTCGTAGCTCTCGATCTGGTTTGCCCGGTAGAGTTCGGCTGTGACCGTGCGCGGTATGGCGTCCGCCTCTGGTAGCAGGAACAACATGTTGTGCAGATAGTGTGCCGTGGCGTTGTTGACCGGGCTGTCATGAATCCATGAGCCGTCGGGAAGCCGCACCTTTCCGGCCCAACTGTTTCGAGCGTAGTAGGAGCGACGCCGGGGCCAGAACACCAGCGTTCGCAACGAGAGTGGTGTCCCGAACCGGCCCTGCGCAATCTGCTTCTTGAGTCTCACGATCGGCGCGGCGAACGACCACTGGTATCCAATGGCAAGGATGGGTGGCTGCCTTCCGCTGCTGTTCGCCGCGCTCTGTGCGCGGTGCAGCGCCTGGAGCATCCGCAGCGCGTCTTCACGACTCCCGGCGACAGGCTTTTCGCACAGAACGCTTGATCCGTGATCAAGCGCGGTCACGGTAAACGGTGCGTGGAGATGGATCGGTGCGGATACCACGACCAGATCTGCACGCTCTCGCTTGTAGAAGGTCTCCAGATCAGGGTCGATCACCCCGGTTATCGCGGCGACCTCCATCCTGCGTCGACACCCGTCTGGAGCCGGATCGATCGCGCCTGCAAGTTCGATCCCCACCGCCGAACCGTGGTCCAGGATTGCATCCACGTACCCGTTCCCATATCCGCCCAGGCCAACCAGGGCCACACGTACCGCACTCATGATACCAACCTTATCGCAAATCGCTGCGGCTATGCACGCGGCAGGAGTGACATCAGTTCCAGCCCCTCATGTGGGTCCTTCAGCCCGTCTACGAATATGGCGGTGCCTCCCGGGTCGAGTGCGCTCATGAGCTGCGGTACCTCCCAGGCCTCGGCGATAACCAGCACCGGCTTGCCTGCCTCCTGGATCATCTGAAGCATGGGGATCCGGGGAATGGCCCCGGTCGAGCCGGCACCCGGGGTGTACTGGACTGCATGGATGGACGAGCCGGCAATGACCTGCGCGTGGCGCGCGGCGTCCGGGCCGTCGAGGTGGAAGAGGCACCGACCGGCCCGGCGCCCCTGCTCCTCCAGGAACGGCAGACAGAACGTCTGAAAGTGATCGTGGCCGATCATGGCATTGAAGTCGCAGGTGGGAACGGTGTAGGGAATGCGAGACCATGCGTGAAGCCAGCTTGTTACCCCGGCGCCGGCATCCGTTATGGTGGTAAGCAGTGTGTCATACGCCATCTCCCAGGCATCAACCAGCGCCGGCAGGACGCGGAGCACGTCATCCGGGCGGTCGTAAAGGTCCATCAGAAGCTGCTCGCTCCCGCGGAGATTCGCCAGAATATCGGTTGCCCCCGACAGGTCGGGGAGACTGATCAGGTAGTTTCCTGCCGCATCCTCCGCAAGACGCTTGGTGAGCCGCATGCAGGCGCGGTACCATCGGTTTCCAGGGTCCAAAGTGAGGTCCTGATCGTAGACAGCGTCGACGGGAGTCTGCCAGCTTGTGTTCTCGCGCAGCGCAAAGTGGAGATCGGCACCCAGAAACGCCGCGGTGAGAACCGGGCCAAAATCGACCCGAATATGCGGGATGCTCGCATCAAGGAACCAGGTCTCTTCCAGCCGTTGGAGGGATTCCCGCACCCAGCGCTCAGGTTCCTCGATAGCACCGAACGGCTTGGGTCTTGTGCTCGCTCCAGGAACCGGGGCGGTCCCGACCAGAAGTGGACCGTCGGCCTCCTGTCTCCACCACGCCTCCCATCTCTGAGCCGTTTCTGCAAACTCAGGTACGCGGGTTAAGCCGCGTTCGACTGTCCGGCGCAGTCGGCTCCCCAGTCGGAGTTGATCAATCATGAAAGAAGGGTAGCACCGGTTGGGGGAATCCGATTGCAGGAAAGGAGAGCCCGGTATGCGTTTTTCACCTGAGTACCATGGCAGGGGAGCAGCCATCTTCACCAAAACAGTCAGAATTATTGTCGCGTCGTGCAAGCCGTAGTATTCTCACGTGGGGGCGCTGCGTGCGAATTCGAGCGAAAATAATAGCGGTAGTACTACCATTGCTCATTGTGGCTCTCGTGCTCGGCGGCCTTTCGGCCAGCTTCATTGCAACCAATGCGGTCACCCGCGTTGCCGTGGAGTTCCTGGAGTTCAAGACCGACGAGCTCGAAAAGTACGTGCAGAGCCAATGGACCATTCTTGTTGAGAACAACCTTGTCAACAGAACCGATATGGTCCAGGCGGCACAGGCCGGTATAGAGGTCTTTGCCAGGAGCATCATCAGAAGCGAGAGTGAGCTCATCTTTGCTCTTGATCAGGCGGGTGAGCAGGTCCTCGCATCCGCGGAGTTCACCCTTGCGCAGGGAGAGGCCCCAACGCTTCTGCAGGCGACCGATCTGGGTGATCGCAGTCTGCAGACCGCCCCGATCAGTGAGCAAGAGCGCGTGTTCGTTGGATTTCCCTTTGAGCCGTTCGGCTGGTCTTTTTTTGTCACAGAGCTCAGGAGCGAGTTTTATTCAGACGTTGACAGAATAGCGCTTCAGACGCTCTATCTGGTACTGATTGGTAGCGCAGCCGCAATTGTACTGGTCTTTTTTGTTGTCCGGTATCTTACCGATCCGCTGCGCACCGTTGTGTCCACCATGGGCTCGATCATCAGCACGAACGATCTTGCTGCTCGGGTACCGGTCCGGTTCAATGATGAGATCGGCGAGCTCAGCGACCAGTTCAACGTCATGACGACCGAGCTGGAGAAGGCACAGACCCAGATCAAAGGCTACGCCTATCAAATGGTGCTCAGCCAGCGTAGTGAGCAGCGCGTGCGACAGATCTTTCAGAAGTACGTGCCGCAGGAAGTGATCGACCGGTTCTTCAAGAACCCGGAGGCGATGCTCGTGGGAGAGAACCGCGAGATCGCGGTGCTCTTCTCCGACATCCGGGGCTTCACCACTATCTCAGAGGCAATGCAGCCTGATCATCTGGTGGAAGCGCTGAATCGCTACTTCTCCGTCATGGTCGACCGCATTATCGATCGGGGCGGGGTTATCGACAAGTACATTGGGGACGCCATCATGGCCATCTTTGGTGCACCGGTCGAACACGACAACGATGCCGCTCAGGCAGTGCTTGCGGGCCTCGACATGCTGGACGCCGTTGATCCTTTCAACAGAAAGCAGGCCGAGCTCGGTCAGCAGCCGTTTCACATTGGTGTGGGGCTTGACTACGGCATTGTCACTGTCGGGAACATCGGCACCGAACGAAAGATGGACTATACCGTTATTGGTGACCGGGTGAACGTGGCCTCACGCCTTGAAGGTCTGACCAAGAAGTACCGCCAGCCGCTCCTGTTCAGTGAGGCGCTCGCTGATGCTGCCGCCACCGTTGCGGTCACGCGACGCATTGCCAAGGTTGCGGTGAAGGGTCGGCTCGGTGGACTGGAGATCCTCACCGCATCGCGCTCTCTGAGCGAGCGTGAGGAACGGGGCTGGAGACTCCATAATGAGGCCATGGAACTGTTCTACGCCGGCTCTTTCCGGGATGCGGCCGCCCGCGGGCGTGAGGCCGCCGGAGAGCTGCCGGACGACTTCCTGACGGAGGGACTGATCACCCGTTGTGAGCAGCTTTCGGAGGCCGGAACTCCACCGGACGGATGGGATATTGACGTGCAGGAGAGCAAGTAGGGATGACCCGACGACGGCTGCTCAGTGTACTCTCTCTGCTCGTCTTCGGCGCAACTATGCTCTGCGCCCAGCGCGCTGCCGTGGTGGTGCGTGAGATCGGGACCGAGGAGCCGGGTTCACTTGCATCCTTGCTCCTGCGTCGCCTGAACGCCGAGCTCGACGGCAGGGGGTACACGCTCTATGACGCCGTGGACCGTACCATAGGTGCCACGGACCCCGCGGATGTGCGCGTCAGCCAGCTTGAGCTCGGCGAAGTCCCGCCTGATCTGGATCTGGTGGTCGCTGCGTTCTACAAGACCCAGGATGACGCAGTGGTCATCCAGTTTGTCCTGGTCGATGCCGTCGTGGACATAGTTGTGGGTGGCGTGCTCAGTCGCCAGCGGCTTGGACTCACGATTCCAACCGCCGTAAACGCTGCCATAGGTGATCTGGTCCCGGCGCTCGAGCGCTGGGAGGCCGACCGCGACCTGCTTCGCCGGGGCCCGCCTGAGGACAAGGTTGAACGGATCTTTGTCTTTGGCCCCCAGGAGGACGTGCGCGTTCGATTCGCGGAGCTGGAGGTTGGCCGGATCGAGGGCGGGCGGTTGCTTGTTCCGTTCTCTCCGTTTCCAGTGGGCTCGGTGATTCCCGTGACTCTGGAGAAACCGGGGTATCATCCGCAGACGGTAGATGTAAGCCTCACCGACCGGCGGGTAGAGACAGAGATTCCAGCGTTGACCGCCGCCGCAACGTTTGGGCTTTCGGTGCTCTGGACCTCAGGGTACGCAACCGGCGCCGGCCTGGGGCTGCGCTACTATCCGTCACCGGATCTCTTTTATCTTCTGGGTGAGCATTACCGCTTCTCAAACTCTGCCGGCGGTGCCCGGGAGGTCTGGATTGCGGACTCCCGCATAGCTCTTGGTCTCTATTTCACAGGGCCGCAGGGTCTGGTACGCCCCTATGCTGAGCTCGGGGGCGGCTTTATTCTCACCGATCTGGAGGCGCTGTCAGGCAGGCTGACGGATGACCCGCTCTACTCGGACGTATTCGTGGGCGTCTCAGCCGGAGTCGAGCTCTCTCTGGGCCGGTTCAAGCCGTTCGCCCGGGCAGACGTAGACTACGCCCTTGGGATTACCGCGAACAACCTGCTTGGCAACCGGTGGTTGTCCCCTCCGGTCACCTCGCTCCCGTTCCCCATCCCGATGATCACCCTGGGGGTACAACACACATGGTAGGACAAAGGCGAGCAGCGGTTATTCTCCTCGCGGCGACTTTGCTGGCCGGCTGTGACCTTCTGAGCACTCCCTTCCCAGGGTTTCTCTCCGGACTCGAGAAGACGGTTTCCGTTGATGTGGACCCAATCCTGAATGCCGGCCGCACCGCAAACGGTGTCCGCTACGACCTGGAGGTTATTGGTACCGGTGCCGACCGCCGCCTGCTGCTGCTCGTTGAGCCCCCGAACAGCGATCCCAGTATCTTCTCCTACGAAGGCCGGATGCTGGTCATGGACCTGGAGATGCAGGAAGAGATCCGGCTGGAGTCCGGCTCCCCGATCGACTATCTGAGCAGACCCTTCGGCTACGGACACGATGGCTCCCTGCTTCTGGGATACTCGATCTACGCGACACCTCTTGGTTCTTCTCTACCCGACCAGTCGCTTGACCCGCCGCCGGGGCTCGAGGGTTTTGTCACCGTTGACGCTGCGTTTACCCGGCACTTTGCCCTGCCCAGTGGCCGGTTCAGCGCATTCCATCTGGAGATGCGTACCTACAACCTTCCCGTTCCGACCTGGGCGCTTGAGGCTGCCGCCCAGACCATCGAGATTGTTCCCGACGGGCTCGCCCTCACTGAAGAGGCAACCAATGCTCAGCTCGGATTTCAGCTTCTGGGAATTGCCCGAGAGGGTACAAAGATCCGTTTCCTGCTCTCCCGTCCCTCCGAGCAGGAGGTGATCGGCGTTGAAGCGGAGCTTGCAGCGGTCATGGACAAGGATCTCTCTCCACGTCCGGTCTTGCTTCCAGACGCTGCGGCGCGGATGTTCACTATTGCTGCCGACCGTCCGCAGGCAAGTGTGGACAACGACGGGTTTTTTCTCCTACGCCGGGATGGCTGGTTTGAGCGCTACGACTGGAACGGCTATCTCACGGCACGGGTGACCGGTGACACTTCCTTCCAGCGCCAATACGCGTTTGACTTTGAGGGAGGCCGATTCTATCGCTACGATCCGGCAAGTGCGACGCTCTCGCGCATCAGCGGGTGGTGGTGATGCGTACCGGTCACCTGACGCTGGTCGCAGCGCTCTCGTCTCTCCTGCTTGCAGCTTCGCTCTCCGCCCAGGAGGCCGAGTCGGCCGCTGATCAGCCGGTTGAGGCCCGATCGCTTACAGACTTTGCCCGACCCCGCCGGATGATCTACTTCTATGAGACCGAACCCGGCTCCCTGACTGCATTTGAGCGCTTTCTGCTCTACAACAGTATCCTTACGGATGTGGCCGGCGCCAGTGAGGTTGTTGTGCTTGTTGAATCCCCCGACCAGGATGTACCGGTCACCCGGGCGGGCAAGGAGGAGCTTGCTCTGCGTGTTGATGCGGACAGCTGGCTCAACGTCTACGTGGCCGGCGGTCTTTCCGACCTGACCGTGCAGGCGCAGCTCTACGACATGAGCGCCGGCAGGCAGGCGGGAGAGATTATTGTGCGTCCGGGATTTCCGGTGACGCCGCGGACGCTTACAACAGGGTTCTGGACCGATATTGTCCAGGCAATCTCAGCAGAGTTTGAACCGCTGATCACGGCGAACGAGATGACGATTCTTGGACGCCCTGGGACGGAGGTCTCGAACCTTCCAGGCGGACCGTACGTGATAGACGAATCGGGACGGCTTGATCTTCTGCTGCCTACACCGGCCACCTACACGGTGGCAGCACAACTGCGTGGATTCGTCCCGGTATTGCAGGCCGTCTACCTTGCCGATGAGCCAAGAGAGCTCGACCTCCAGCAGCTTCCCACCTACCGTTTTGCAGCAGACCTGGCGGCCAGCAGTTTCCAGTTCCCCGGCGCGCGTCTGCGTTACCACATTGTCCCGGGAAGCTGGTTTCTGCGATTGGGTCTTACCACCCAGCTTGCCGGGGTGAACTTTGTCCCCAATCAGCCCCTCATATCCCTGGGCCGTTCCCCCCTCTCGACGCTCTATCTGGACGGCGGAACGCTGTTCGGCGAGCTTGATGACTTCTCCCGGATTCTGGTTGCTTTTGGCGGTTTCCTCAGGGTTCGGCACTTCCCGCTTGACCTGGAGACAGACGCCTCGTTGGGAGGCGTTCACCTCTCCGCAGGCGTTGAACTGGCCCCCTGGCAGCGAGAGGCTCAGCTTCGTAACGTTCGCTTCTTTGCCGAGTATCAGCCCACCTACTTCATCACCGGCAGCCCACAGGACTTCCTTGAGCGAAGTTTCCCCTGGAACGCATTCCCCGGCGGGAACGTTCCACTTGTCCTCCCCCTGCCCTACGGAGTCCTGGACCTTCGGGACCTCTATCTGGGCGTTCGGGTGACCTGGTAACGGTGCGGGGCGCGGGAAGCCTTGATGGTGCCTCCGTCCGCCGTCTGTCAGCCCTCTGAGGCAACCGTTGACACAAGCTCTCGCAGGAGCGAAAGGAAATCAACCATGGCCGGGTCCTGATCACTTCGGGCGGTTTCAATCGCGTTGTCGAGCAGCGCCTGCCGCTGGCCAGCGTTCAGACCGGAGCTCAGCTCTTCAACAATTTCAGTGACGTCCCGAACGTCGAGCCCGGTTCTTTGCCGCTCCACAGAGACCTGCTGATCGTACTCGTCAAGCAGGTTTCCAAGGCCCTCGAGAATGCCGTCTACTTCCGGAGATATAAAGAACGCGTCACGTGCATTGGCCAACGCGACAAAGTCACCGTTCTCAATAGCCTCCTCCTGGGCCGCGGCGTACTCAACATATCGGGCTCGCAGGGCGGCGCGCTCGTCGACAAGCTGGTTGCGTTGATCCTCCAGACTCTGCCGCTCGTCCTCAAGGTCATTGCGCTGCTGCTGAAGCAGTCGAACCTGTCGGACAAGCTGCTCGCGCGAAACACCGCTGGTATCGGCATCAGGGGACTGAACAGCAGCGAGCCGTGCCTCCAGTTGTGCAACCTCATCCTGAAGCTCCGCGATCCGGTCGTTTCGGCGTGCAATATCAACACCAAGTCCGGCGTCTTCCTGCCCTACCGCCGACCGAATGGCCTCGTTGACGCGGCGCTCGAACTCTCTGCGCTCGCCCTCAAGATCAACGTTCGCGCGGCGGGCGACCTCCTGGACCTGAGCGGTTGACTCTCCATCCACCACATAGTCTGTCATGGCGTATCCAAGGCGCAGGATCTCTGCAAGCAGGTCGTCAGCTTCAGGTGCGACGGAGGGAAGCGCCTGAAGGGCCGCCACGTAGACATCCACCGCCTCGTCGTACGCGCCCCGCGCGGCAAGTGTGGTCGCGCTCGCCGTGGTCTCATCAAGCAGCTGGCGTTCGGCAGTGCGCACCTCTTCAATTGCGTCATTGCGGGCCTGTGAGACCACGACATCGTGGGCCTGGGCAACCTCCGGCAGCGTATCCAACAGGCTTGCGAAGGCCTGGCGGGCAGCCTCATCCGAGGGAGCCCCTGCAGCGGTCTCACTCAACGTGCGGATCTGGCTGAGAAATCGAAGCTCCTGCGTGATCGACCGGTTCTCCCCGGCCGCTGCCAACCGCTCCTCTACGAGCGCGCGCAACTGACGCAGCAGGAAGAGGTCCATCTCTCGACGTCGCGCCGTTCCCTGAATCTGGAGCACCTCGTCCTGGGAGAGGTAGCTGGTCAGAGCATCAATCCGGGCGAGCGCCTGCTGGTCATTGCCAGCGACAATCGCCTGCTGAATCGCCTCTATCTGGCCGATGACCTGATCCTGAACTGTCTGAGCATCCTCACGCGCACGTTCGAGGGCGGCAAGCTCTCGTTGGGCAGCCTCAAGATCTGCCCCAGCCTCAACCCGGGCAATCTCCAGGACCCGGGTTCGCTGCTCGAGCTGCACACGCAGATTCTCCTCGCGGAGGCGAAACTCATCGACGATCTGCTGTCGTTCGTTCTGAAGCTCATCAAGTCGGTTCTGATACTCCGCTCGAAGAGCATCTATCTCTTCCTGGAGGGCAATCCGCTCCTGTTCCAGTTCGGCACGGTACTCCGCAAGCTGCTGATCGTAGAATGCACGCCGCTCCGCCTCGAACGCCTGGAGAAGATCCTCCAGCTCTACGTCCTGAATGCCGTCGGTGATCAGGCGGGCACGCTCTGCGGTAATTTCCGCCTGGAGCTGCTCACGCAGCTCAGCCTCCCGGGCAGCAAGCCGCACCTCTATGTCGGCCTCCAGTGTGCTCTGCTCCTGCTCGAGCAACGCAAGTTGCTCTCTGACCGCTTCAATCTCCTGCTCTTTGGCAACGATCAGCTGTTGAGACTCCGCCCGAAGCTCCCGAATGAGTCGGCCCTCAATGCTTGAGTACTCGAGACTGGTCGCTCTGACATCGGCCTCCTCGCGGGCAAAGGCGCTGCGAAGAACCAGGACCCCGACCAGGATCATCACGACCGCCCCCACGTTTATCAGCAATGGGATGAGGTACCCGGGGCGAGCGCTGCGGCGGTCAAAGGTCGCCTGTTCCGGAGCAATGCGATTCTCCATGGCGATCGTATCGATGTACGAACGGATCTCCGTCTTCTCCTCTTCGGAGAACGCACTCTCAAGGTCCATCTGCGGGGACTTATCGTCGTTTGCCATGAGCCTCCCTCACGGCCGAAAGATAACACAAATGGTCAACAACATACTACATTAAGAGCCATGAACCGTTACGTGCTGCTGCTCGCAGCTCTTGGCACCGTGGCGAGTGCCGCCGGCGCTCAGTACGCGGCGACGCTCGCTCCTATTGTCCAGGAGCTTCAGATAGACCGAGACCAGGCGCTCTGGGTTGCTGGGAGTGTTGCCGGAAGCATACCGATCGGAACTGAACCGTCGGAGGCGGCGCAGCGGCTGGAGGGAGCGCTGCCTGCATCCGTGCTGCGCCGGACGACCGAATCTCCGGTTACCGTCGGCGCCTTCGCTCATCTCCTGCTTGCGCTCGAAGAGTCACCGGCCGGGTTCTGGTATGCCCTCATTCCGTCTCCCTACACTGCCTTCAAACAGTTGCGGAGTGTGGGGGTCCTTGACGGTTTTCCAACGAGCTCGGCACCGCTTACCGGTGCGGACGCCCTGGACATAGCACGACGCTATATGGCGTACGTACGAACCGTCAGCCGGGAGGATCGCCCATGAAGCAACTCAGCACCGCCCTGTTCCTCTTGTTCGCGGCGGCAGCGGCCGTCGCCCAGAGCGGATTCCAGTGGCAGTTCGATGCAGAGATCAAGAGCCGGCTCGGCTACGGCACTCTTAGTCAGGCCGTGACCTCGGCCCCGGGCGAGTTCGGTGCTGACGCCGTTCTTTCAGCCGCCGATCTTCTGGCCGCCGGCAACGGGTTCACTGAGCAGCTCTCCTTTGGTTCGCAGCTTGATGCCGCCGCTGTGATGCGTTGGGAGTTTGACCAAACGGCGCTCGAGGCTACCGTGAGTGCCGGTGCGCGTCATGCTCAATACGGGTACTGGCCGGACAGCGGTGTGCTGGTTGCTCCGGGACCGACGGGCGTTCGGTTCGTCTGGGGTCGGCGTGATCCAGAAGAGTGGGGATTCGCGGTCGGGGGCGGGCGCTTCTACCTGTCGGATTCCACGGGGATGGTTGTGGACCAGCTGGTGGACGGGGTATCGCTCTCCGGCGGAAACCGATCATTCTACCTGCGCGTTGATGCGGGGCTTACCGGGCTTGTCGACCGGTTTCTCTTCTCGCCACGGGTGGCCCCTGGGGACGCTGAAGTGTTTGAAGACGCGGTAGTGCTTGCTCCGAACCGGCTTCTGATGCAGATCCGGACGGAGGCAGCGGTGACCGCGGATCACTCGGTCGCTCTCTCGACACTGCTCTACGAGGATCTGCTTCCGGATCTTTCAGCCACGTACCTCCTGGTCCAGCTCGCAGGCCAGGGGAGCATTGTCCGGTTCGAGCCGCTCGGGCAGACCGGGGGAGGGCTCTCGCATACCAGTCAGGTTGTTGTTCAAACCGCACTCCCGAATGCGGCAGTTGGGCTTCTCGCGTCAAGCAGGATTGAGCTACGCGCCGCCGGGCGCCCGCTGATGATTGGTCTTGACGCTCTCTTCGCGTCGGGCGGGGATGGGCTGCGGCGCTACCTTCCGCTTAACTCCGCACCGTTGGGTCAGCTGGTAGCAGTCCCTGCGCAGAACGTGATACGGTTGGCGCTCGACGGTCGCGTGTTCGCGACGCTTCTCGAACGACCGGTTGAACCGGCGCTTTCGGCAAGTCTCTTTCTGTCCCCTGATCCGGAACCGGGCGAGTCGGCGTTCCTGGCGGTCGAGACCGTGGGTACGGTTGACTACGCCCTTCTCAACGACCTCTCCGTGCATATGCTCGCAGGCTTTGCGGTCTCTCCGGTCGGGCTTTCGCCCCTCTTCTCTCTCTCAGGGAGGCTTACGCTATGAAACAACTTCTGCTTCTTGGTGTGTGTCTGATAGCAGCTGTCGCCGCCGGGGCACAGGATTTCCGGGTCGGCAGCAGCACCGGTACCGCGGAGATCGAGCTCCCCGGGTCGGGATGGCTGCAGGCGGTCAGCGGGAGAGCGGTGCCGCCCGGCTCACAGCTGTCTACCTGGCTCGACTCCGGGGCTACCGTGGTTGCAGATGGGCTTGAGATCACTCTCGGGGAGCTCACTGCTGCCAGGTTTCAATCCCTTCGCGCGCCGGTGACTGTTCGGCTTCTTGCCGGTATCATTCTTGTGGAAACGGATGCCGTTCCCGTTGAGCTCGCCTTCAGGGGGGTCACCGTACGTTCCAGAAACGCTCTTTTTCGGGTCGGTGACGCAGAGGTTGTGGTGCTGAGCGGTGAGGTTGAGCTCCAGCGTGAGTCCGGGACTACGGAGCTGCTGATTGCGCCTGCCGGGGCCTCCTTCGCGGTATCCGACGCCGCGCCCCTCTTCCCGTACTAAAGAGACAGTGTTACAGAGGGGAAGGGGAAAGAAACGGGAGCGAGAAAGCGCCCGTCAGCCGTGAAGCCCTCAGCTACTGCCCCTTACTCGACGTCCTTGGAACCGACACCACGATCAGAGGCCCATCCCGTTGGGTAAGCTTCACCGTGGCACCGAGCTGCGCGGAAAGAGCGCGCACCAGAGAGAGCCCGGACTCCACCCGTGGTGGTGGGCCCGTAGGAATCATGCCGTCCCCGTTGTCCCAGATCGAGAGGCTAATTCCTGTTGTCGATGCGGTGAGCGACACCTTCACCTGTGTCATAACATTGTTCTTGCCACCGTGATCATAGGCGTTTGTTACAAGCTCATAAGTGATCAATCCCAGGGGAGCTGCCGTATCCATGTCTACCCGGAGGCTTTCGAGCTCAAGAGTAAGGTCCACGACGGCCTTTGGGTCACGATTGATCGCAATCTCCGAACAGAGGTAACCGATGTAGTCCGAGAGTTCGATCTGAGCAAAGTGCCCGCGGAAGTAGAGCCGCTCGTGAAGATGGGCAATTGCCCTCACCCGTCTCATTGCTCGCTCGAGCCGGTGGCGACTGTTCGAAGCGACGTCGTCTGTCTCAATGGACTCATGCTCCATCATCAGAAGGCTTGAGATGATCTGCAGATTGTTCTTGACCCGGTGATGCAGCTCCTGGAGCAAGACGTCCCGCTCTTGAAACGCGACCTCAAGCTGGGTCATGGCAGCTTTGAAATCGGTAATGTCGGTGATAATCACGACCGTTCCGCGGTCGGCGAATCCGGGAAGGGGAGCCGCCGCTACTATGGCGGGAAACCTGGTGCCGTTTCGCCGGATCAGCTCAACCTCAATCTGCTCGACCGAGCCTCCCTTCTGCACCTGCTCTATACTTGGGGCAAGACGTTTCCAGTCCTCCTGCGAGATGATCCTTGTAGGCGCGCCTATTGCGTCATCTTTGGTGTAACCGAAGACCCGTTCTGCCGTTGGGTTCCAGAGTGATTTCACCCGCGCCTCAGTGTCGAGGTCCAGGATTGCAACCGGCGCGGCTTCAATAATGCTCTCGAGGTAGCGGGCCAGTTCATCACGCTCCCGCAGGTGAGCCTGCTTCTCACGCTCAACCGTCCGCAGCGCTATCAGCGCGCGTCGGATCAGGACGAAGAGGCCGGAGGCAGTGAGGGCAATGTAGATCAGTCCCTTGATGCGCTGCGCGAGCGCGAGAGTTGCGGCTTCCCCGGCAATCAGCATGGCAACGTAGTCTGAGCCCAGAATCCAGGCGGTGCCGACGGCGGTGTAGACAAGCGTAATGAGAAGCGCCTGGTGTTGCGGTTCTTGGAGCGTGCGCTTCGACCACATAGATTGGATTATAGCATGAAGCGGAGAGAACGGAACTGCCAACTGGTACACCGACGAAGAGCCGTGTGGTCCGAGATTTCTTGTTGCAGGCGGTGCGCCAAGAGGCGTACAATCACCGCATGCGGGGTGTCACACATTCTGTTGTTTTCGCCGCCCTTCTCGCGCTTCTGGCCGGTGCGTGCTCAAACTCGCTCAACACGGTTGGTCCGGATTCGCTGGATTTGCAGGCACCGGTTCTGATTGCGGTCTCACCGACTGATGGCCAGACGGGTGTCCCGGTAACGGCGGGCATTGTGCTTCAACTCTCCGAGCCCCTTTCTCCCATTCACAACAGTGACGAGTCACTGAGCCTGTCGGTCTCCGGCGGCGGGACGGTGACCGGAACCCTTACGCTGAACGAGATGACGGTGACATTCACGCCTGATGAGGCGTTACTCTACGACACCACGTACTCGATTTCCGCTACCGGACAGCTATCCGACCTCGCCGGCAACAGCGCCACCATTGCCACCGAATGGAGTTTCACCACTGAGTCCTCCCCGTCCCTTATCTACGTCTCCGTCAACGGCTCGGACGCGAATGACGGGCTGACCGCCTCAGGGGCCGTTAAAACGATCGCGCGAGCCTTCGATCGGGCCTCCGAGTCTGAACGGCTGACGGTGGCGGTGGGACCGGGCGTCTACACCGAGACGGTAGATCTCAAGAACGGGATTCTCCTCTCAGGTCACACGGCCGGCTGGAAACCCGCGGCTGACCCCTCTACCGTAATCCTCCGTCCGGTCCCGCCGGTGGCCGGTGAGCCGGCTGTGGCCGTACGCGCCCACAACGTATCCGGTGCGGGAATGCGCAATCTCACGATTGAGGCCCCCGACGGGGTGCCGGG
Source organism: uncultured Spirochaetaceae bacterium (assembly GCA_964599075.1). Classification (GTDB taxonomy): domain Bacteria; phylum Spirochaetota; class Spirochaetia; order DSM-27196; family SLST01; genus SLST01. The sequence goes on from CAZREG010000025.1 coordinate 16,975, forward strand.
CGTTATGAGCGGAACCAGCTACGGTATCGCTGTGACCGGCGGTGCAGAAGTAGCGCTGTTAAACATGGTGATCGTCTCCGGTGACGGGGCCGACGGTGAGGATGGACAGGCGGGTGAGGACGCGAGCCAGATAGCCGCTGCAGCCGGCGGGGCGGGGGTGGATTCCAGATTCCACGACAGGTGCCTGACCATCATGGTTCCCGGAGGGAGTCCTCCCGCCGGAGCCGGAGGCGGCGGACTCTCAGGCAAATCCGACCGGTCATGCGACATAATCAATCTCTTTCAACCCGCGGCAGGCGGACCCGGTCTCGACGCCGATGCGACCGATGGAGTTAGCTACGGCGTCGGCGGCACGGCGGGTGTCGCCGGGGTAAGCGGAAGCGACGGGCTGCCCGGTCGCCCGGGTGATGACGGTGAAGGCGGTGGCGGTGCCCAGTACCATGGCGCGGTAGTCACCGGACTCTGGAACACGACCAATGCGGCAGGCGGTGACGGAGCGGGCGGCACGCCCGGCACCGGTGGCGGTGGTGGTGGCGGCGGAGGCGGGTACGGCGACGGCGCCGGAGGGCACACCGGCGGAAGCGGGGGTGCAGGTGGAGCCGGGGGGTTGCCGGCGCAGATCGGCGGGACCGGTGGGACCGGAGGCGGCTCGAGCTTTGGAGTCTTTGTCACAGATTCAACGGTGAGCCTCACCAATGTGACCATCTATCGGGGTAGCGCCGGAGACGGCGGGGCAGGTGGACCCGGGGGGGCAGGCCAGCCGGGTGGACCTGGCGGACCGGGCGGTGCGGGGGATGAGATCCACACCGCTCTTGCCGGCATCGATATTTCTGGTGGTGACGGGGGAGCCGGAGGGCGCGGTGGTTACTCTGGAGGCGGTGGCGGTGGAGCCGGCGGTCACAGCGCGGGGCTTTTCGCCCTTAACGCGGTCGTTGAGCAGATCGCGGTTCAGATGAGTGGAGGAGCCGCAGGTTCCGGTGGACCAGGCGGTGCGGGTGCCGACGGGAACAGCGGAAAGCCGGGTGCCGACGGAACCGTGGAGGGTACGCTTGCGCCCCCAGGCAATCAGTAGCGCTGGGGCTCCCATGTTCCGGCAAGATAGTGTGCCCAGCTGTGGGTCGCCTCACCTACGTACTCGTACGCGTCAAAGATCTCGCCGAAACCAAGTATTCGTGGATCGTTCTGTGCTCTGAGGTAGCCTTGGAGCTCGAGCCAGAGCGCATCCTTCACGCCGGCAAAGGCGGGGTCACTCGCCAGGTTTCGCATGCACTCCGGATCCCTCTCTACGGCGTAGAGCTCTTCCAGCGGTCGTTTCCCGAATGCCAGCGTGAACCAGGTATCGTCGCCGGCCTGCTGCTGGGCAAGGATGTGCTCTTTGGTAGGCGAGCTGTCACAGCCGGTGAATCCAGTCTCCGGGTTCCCTGCCGGCCAGCGTTCCGGTTCAAAGTTCCGCACATAGAGGAATTCGTCGCTTCGAATGCAGCGGACCGGGTATCCAACGTCCCCCTCGCGGCCCATGTCGTGGCGCTCACGCCCCATGCAGACGCGGTCGCGCGACGGATCATGACGCCCGGTCGCAGGCCCGGCGAGCGAGGAGAGAAAGCTCCGTCCTGTCATGGCCGGGTGGGGATCAATGCCTGCCGCGTCGAGGATGGTGGGTGCAATGTCTATGAAAGAGATCAGATCCGTGAGGATCCGTCCCCCGCGCACCATCCTGGTGCCGGTACCACGTGCCTGACCAGGCACGCTGAGGGTTGCCGGGTTCGTTGGCGGTGCGGCCGCCGCACCGAGCCGCCCGGAAGCGCCAAGCCACATCATGGCCAGGGGCAGCCTGAAGTCGTCCTCGTACATCTGTCCCTTCACGCGCGGGAAGGGCATACCGTTGTCCGAGGTAACAATCACAACCGTGTTCTCCAGTTCTCCTTGACGCTCCAGCTCGTCGAGCATCTGTGAGAGATGGTAATCAAACCATTCGACTTCATACGCGTAGTCTGCAAGATCCTCCCGGACACTCTCATGGGCCGGGAAGTAGGCCGGCACCTCCGAGACCTCCACCTCCTTGCCGTGTGCCCGTCCTTCGCCTCCGTGGTAAGGACGGTGTGGCTCGTGCGCCCCGTACCAGAAGCAGAACGGAGTATCAGGTGGTCTTGCGTCCAGGAAGCCTTTGAAGTTGCGGGCATAATCTTTTGGGGAGATGCACGGTGAAGGAGGATCAAGCGTATGGAGCTCTACCGTCGGCCCCGCGGGGTTTGTGTTGCGTCCCTGACGCCGCCAGTCGCCCGGGCCCCAGCCCTTCCCGGTGAGTCCAACGGCGTAGCCGGCGTCTGCCAGCAGATCCGGATAGACAGGGAACCTCGCCGGCCACACATTCCAGTGGTCACACGCCTCCTCCAGTTCCCAGGTGTGTCGGCCGGTGAGGATGCTCGCGCGACTTGGCGCACACTTCGGGTTGGTGGTGAAGGCGTTGGTAAAGACCACACCGTTCTCTGCTACCCGGTCAAAGCCGGGTGTGGAGAGAAACGAGTGGCCATAGGCGCTCATGTGAGAGGCATCGTCAGCAATGGCGAAGAGGATGTTCGGGCGTCTCTGTTGCATCGCTGACGAGTGTAGCGGCTTCCCCCGTGAGGAACAACGGCCAATCACCTGCCGGAGGACCTGGCTGTTGACCGCGTTTGGGTTGCGCCGTATCTATTCGGGAACCATGGAAGAACGGAAGCCGCTTCTGCTCACCTATACTGCGCTGCTTGTTGCCGTCCTTGGCTGGGGAAGCTCGTTTGTTGCGACCAAAGTGGCGCTGGAGACGCTCGCGCCAACGACTCTTGTCTTTCTCCGGCTCGCCTTCGCGGCGCTCTTCTTTCTGGTGCTTGTGCGCCTGCGAAGAGTCTCCTGGCCTGCCCGGGTTGACATGGGCAGACTGATTCTCCTTGCGCTGTTCGAGCCGGTGCTCTACTTTCTTCTTGAAACTGAAGGCCTGGCGCGCACCTCCGCATCGAGCGGGAGCCTGGTCATTGCGAGTGTGCCGGTGTTTGTGGCGCTGTTCGCGTGGATCTTTCTTGGTGAGCGACTGCGACGGATCGGTTGGGCCGGAACGCTGCTCTCTATAGTGGGTGTCGTCCTGCTGGTCCTTGGAGATAACAATCCCGCGTATGCGGAAACCTCGCTGGTGGGCAATCTTATGGTGCTTGGCGCCGCCCTCAGTGCCAGCGGGTATATCGTCATTGCTCGGAGTCTAAGCGGGCGAACTCACCCGCTCCAGATTTCCTTCTTCCAGATGCTCGTTGGCGCCGTTGCATTCCTTCCGTTCTTTGCGGTACGTACTGCGCAGTCGGGGCTTCCTCAATTCACTCCCGAGGTTGCGCTTGCATTCGGGTTCCTGGCAATCGTTGCAACAGTCCTCGCGTTTCTGAGCTACAATTACGCACTCTCGCAGATTCCCGCGGCGAAAGCCGCCGTGTTCATCAATGGAATCCCGCTTGTCACCGCGCTGGCAGCTGCGGTGGTTCTTGGTGAGCGCCTGACTCTGCTGCAGGGGGCTGCCGGTCTGGTTATCATTGCCGGGGTGACCATGGCCGGGATGCGTCGTCGGACCCAGCCGGTCTGAGCCGGTCTCAGACCGGTACTCGGGGGTCAGGTCGGCCATGGTTGCTGCCTCTCCTGTCAGCCCCCTATACTCTTGCTATGGCTGTTTTCCCACGGTATCCGGGGCGGTTTGTGCTACTCCTTGCGCTCTGTGTCGGATTAGTCGTCTCCGCAGGTGCTCAGCAGCGATCCCCCGCGCTCGATGAGCCTTCAGTAGTCTACCGACCGGCGAACTTCCGAGAGGGAGGAAGCTACCCTCTGGTAGTGTTTCTTCCGTATACCGGCGGTACGGCGAGTGATCAGGCCCGCGCATTCGGGGTCGCACCGGGCCGCCAGCGTGATTATTTCGTTATGCTGCCGCCTGGTCGGTTTGTCCGATCAGACTATCTCCCTAACTTCACCCAGTTTGTCAGTTGGGTAGAGGAACGGGTGATTCTGGATATTCGCGCGGTCGTTCGTGAGTTTCCGGTTGATCCTGACCAGGTCTACCTGGCAGGGTACTCCCTTGGCGGAGACCTCAGCTGGGCACTCGGCGTACGCAATGCAGACGAGATCTCCGGCATGGTCATGGCGGGCACAAGGGCGAGTTACCCGATCTCTGCCGGCGATCTTGACCTCTTCTCCCGACGGCGTCACCGGATCGCCATGCTCATCGGAAATCGTGAGAACCCCGACCGATACCAGGGGATTAACCGCGCCCGGGCAACGGTGGAGGGTGCGGGACTGGAAGTGTTTTATCGCGAGTACAACGGCGGCCACTCTATCCCGCCCCGAACCCTCCTGCAGCAGGCCCTGAGTCACGTGCTCGCAGGGCAGGTGGCTCGAGTAGCCGAGCAACCACGGCCCGCGGTCCCGCGGGAGCAGGGCCGCCGCGGCAGCGAGCCGATGACCCCGACCGGGGCTCCCGCCACCACTGGTGACGGCTCACCTCCGCTCGTTGCCGGTGGGTCCGAGCGCTTACCTGGAGAGATCGATATTGACTGGTCTTTCCTGCACGTTGCGCCAACCGGGTTTGCGGAGCTGCGGTACATGCCGCCCGCGGTGTTCAGTCGGACGACAGAGAGTCTGAGCGGTCTGCACCGGGCCGCGCTTTCCTACGAGGTACTCTTTGGGAATCTCTGGCTTTCGGGTTCCACCGAGTACTACAGCGCCCGAACAACGACCGGGATGCGAGTTGCCCACGTGCCGCAGCGGCTCACCGTCGGCGCCTTCGGCACCCCAGGGTGGGGAGTCGGCGCAGACTGGTCCTGGTACAGCTTTTTTGAGGCAAGCTCCGCGACTACTGCGGCCCGCAGATTTGCACTTCACGGAGTGCTGGTACACGGGGGCGGGCCGCTTGCACTTTCGGGGGAGCTCACCGCTCGAATCCGGGCGCCACTCTCTCTGACACGTTTCGCGCTGCTCGACATTGCGAACATGGAGCTGCAGTACGAGCTGGAGATAGCGGATCTTGTGATGATAGACGCCGGCGTGGCAAGCTACGCCGAGCAGAACGCTCCCGGTGACACGCTCGCCGAGCTCGCGGACAACCTGGACCACCTGCTTCGGTGGAACGCAGGTGTCGCGGTGCGCTATCCAACGCGGCTGCGGTGGGGAATCGCTTACACCGGTGAGACTCGCCGGGCGCTGTCGGACTCTGCCGACGCTTCCAGCCGACACCTCGTACAGATTCAGCTTGGGTATCTCTTCTAAGGATTTGGTGTTTCCATTCTGCAAGAGAAAAAAAAGGGCGCACGAGTTACCGTGCGCCCATACTGGTAGCCTGCGAGCTACTCTTGCGCAGAGATGACCTCTATGATGAAGTACTCTGAGCCTGAGCCAATGGTGAATGTCTTGAGAAACTGCGCAACGCTTCGAGTCTGAAAGTCGACCTGTGCCTCGTCACCAGGCTCCACGGTCGCAACGAAATCGCTGATCGCATTCTTGATAGAGTCGTCCATCTCGGCGAACGGCGCGGCGTCATATGCATAGCCTCGGGCAAGGACGGTCAGCCGCTCTCCGTACGCGTACGGTGTTGCCGTCAGCATTGGGACACGAGTTCCATCTCCCTCAAGAAGGGTCAGGTACACCGATGTCCCCGTGACCTGAATACCACGGCCAACCTGACCGTCAAGAAACACCGGCTCACCGTCGTACTCTCCAAAAGCCAGACCAAAATCCGCAATCGGTGTCCCGGGAGTGGCACAGCCTGCGAGCAAAGCAACAAGCGCTACGAGACCAACAAACAACTTGGATTTCATACATCCTCCTGTATAGATTCATCGCAGTTCACAACGAACCGACACGCAAAAGGTACAGGAGTATGAGTGGTACAGTAATCCCTCGTGGGGTGAGTGGCGAACGATTCATGCCCGTGAACATGAATAATCGGTCTGGCCCTGTCTGAGGGATTGATTGTTTATTAAGTTTCCACTGTCGGCTTCACCGACTACAACCCCTGACAGGAGTATTTCGTGATCACTGCCTCCAACATCAGCCTGCAATACGGCGAGCGAGTCCTGTTCAAGGACGTTAACATAAAGTTTACACCGGGGAACTGCTACGGGATTATTGGCGCCAACGGCGCGGGAAAGTCTACCTTTCTCAGGATACTCTCTGGAGAGCTGGAGCCGGACACCGGTGAGATAATCACTTCACCGGGCGAGCGCCTGGCTGTGCTTCGCCAGGATCAGTTCCAGTTCGAGGATCTCACGGTCTTCCACGCCATTGTTCTTGGTCATGACGCCCTCTACCGGATCATGCGTGAGAAAGACGCCATCTACGAGAAGACCGACTTCTCAGAAGCAGACGGCATGCGAGCCGCAGAGCTGGAGTCTGAGTTTGCCGAGCTCAACGGGTGGGAAGCCGAGAGTGAAGCGGGGCGGTTGCTCTCAGGGTTGGGCCTCTCCGATGAGCTGCTCGAGCGTCCTATGGGTGAGCTCGACGGCGGACAGAAGGTCCGCGTGCTGCTCGCACAGGCGCTGTTTGGCAACCCGGACATACTGCTCCTTGATGAGCCCACGAACAACCTGGATCTTGAGTCGATCACCTGGCTCGAGGATTTTCTGTTAAACTTCAAGAACACCGTCATCGTGGTCTCTCACGACCGGCACTTCCTGAACAAGGTGTCCACCCACACAGCCGACATAGACTTCGGGAAGATCCAGCTCTACGTGGGCAACTATGACTTCTGGTATCACAGCTCTCAGCTGGCGCGCAAACAGCAACGCGACGATAAGAAGGCTCGCGAGACCAAGATCGCTGAGCTCAAAGAGTTCATACAGCGCTTCTCCTCAAACGCTGCGCGTTCCAAGCAGGCAACCAGTCGTCAAAAGCTGGTAGAGAAGCTCTCGGTTGACGACATTCGACCATCGAGTCGAAAGAGTCCCTACGTTGCCTTTACTCCCGAGCGTGAGGTGGGCGACATCGTCCTGCAGATCGAAGGACTTACTCAGGAGGTGCCTGATGAGCCGGTCCTGACGGATTTTAACCTCACCGTTCAGCCAGGCGACAAGATCGCATTCGTAGGACCGTTTCACCAGGCGAAGAGCGCACTGTTCGAGACACTCGCCGGCAATCAGAAGCCGGTTGCCGGCACTATCCAGTGGGGCCAGACCATACAGTCGGGCTACTTCCCCAAAGACAACAGCCACTTCTTTGATTCCGATGTCGGCATAACCGACTGGCTTCGTCAATACACGGATGCGGAGGAAGAGTCCTACGTGCGCGGGTTCCTGGGGCGGATGCTGTTCAGTGGTGATGAGGTGAAAAAACCGGTGAACGTGCTTTCTGGTGGTGAGAAGGTCCGCTGTATGCTGAGCAAGCTCATGCTGGAAGGTCCGAACCTCCTTATCATGGATGAACCGACCAATCATCTGGATCTTGAAGCAATTACGGCGCTCAATGATGCGTTAATCTCGTTCCGTGGCGTCGTGCTGTTTACCAGTCACGATCACGAGTTCGTTCAAACCGTCGCGTCGCGGATTGTAGAGTTCACGCCGGCGGGTGTGATTGACAGAACCATGCCGTTTGACGACTACCTGCAGAGTGAGCATGTGCGAGAGACCCGCGACGAGCTCTACCACGGTCACCAGCTTCTACAGATCTGAGCCCCTGCGGGGAAGCTAATCAGGACGGTGGGGCCTTCCTGTCGGTCGCCTGGCGGATGCTCAGTCCGATCCGTGATCGATCGGTGTCCACACTGATCACTTTGACTCTGACCTCCTGTCGCAGCCGCAGTTCAGCTGCCGGGTCTGAAACGAACCGATCGGCAATCTCTGAGACGTGTACCAGCCCGTCCTGATGGACCCCCAAGTCGACGAACGCACCAAACCGGGTGAGATTGGTGACCACACCGGTGAGAATCATCCCATCGGTCAGGTCGTCTATCGAATTGATATCGTCGCGAAAGCTCGGCGGCTCGAACGCGGCGCGCGGGTCGCGTCCTGGTCGCAGGAGTTCTTCGCGGATGTCGGTAAGCGTGGCAAGGCCCGCCTCCCCGGTAGCAATCGACTGGAGATCGACTGACCGGAGATCGACTGACCGGAGGGCCTCGCGGCTGTCCATCGATGAGTCAGGGGTAAGCCCGGCTGACGAGAGCAGGGCTCGTGCCAGAACGTAGTGCTCCGGATGAACAGCCGTCGCATCAAGGGGTTCGGCCCCGTCACGGATCCGGAGAAAGCCGGCCGCCTGCTGGTAGGTTCGTTTTCCAATGCCGGGGACGTTCAGAAGCTCCTCCCGTCGCGAGAACGGTGCGCTTGTTCTGGTTGCCACGATTGCCTGCGCGCTGCGGCTGCTGAGACCGGAGACAAGCTGCAACAGCGGCTCGCTTGCCTGGTTCAGATTGACGCCCACCCGGTTCACGCACTCTTCCACCGTTTCGCGCAGAGTGTGTTTCAGAAGTGACTCATTCACATCGTGCTGATACTGGCCAACGCCAATGCTCTGCGGGTCGATCTTCACCAGCTCTGCCAGTGGGTCCTGAAGACGCCTTCCAATAGAGATAGCGCCCCGTACGGTGAGATCGAGATCCGGAAACTCCTCTCTCGCAGTATCGCTTGCCGAATAGACCGAAGCGCCACTCTCGTCGGTCAGCACAACAAGGACGCCCAGATCAAGCGATCTGAGAAACTGTTCGGTCTCCCGGCCTCCTGTGCCGTTGCCGACTGCGATCACCTCTGTACCGTGCTCTGTGATCATCTGTCGGACAATGCGCGCTGCATCATCTGTGTTCAGCTTTGGCTCAAGGGGGTATATCACACCATGGGCAAGAAATGCTCCTGAAGCGTCGAGTGCAGCGAGCTTGCAGCCGGTCCGGAACCCGGGATCGATGGCCAGAACGGAGCGCTGCCCAAGTGGTGGCTGAAGGAGGATCTGACGGAGATTCGCTGCAAACACGGCGATCGCCTCCCGATCGGCCTGCTCTTTTAGTGTTCCAAGAAGCTCAGTCTCCAGCGAAGGCAGAAGGAGGCGCCGGTAGGCGTCCTTCGCCGCTCTCCGGACTTCCGTTTCCCGGCGGTAGTGATGTCGCTCAACGATCGCGAGTGCCTGCATCTCATCAGGACGGACGGTGAGACGGACTGCCCCCTCTGCGACCGCACGAAGTGCCCCCAGAACCCGGTGGCCGGCGACGCGTGCAGCGGGCCGTCTGAAGGCGAAGAACTCGGCAAAACGGTGATTGGTCTCCTTCTTTCTGGTCTCGAACACTCCATGCTTTACAAACAGCTCGCGAAGCTCGCCCCGGGTTGCCCGATCCTCCGCAATCCATGCGGCAATGAGATCCCTGCAGCCTTCCACCACCTTCTCGCGATCCGGGTACGCTTCACAGATGAACTCTCCGGTTTTCCGGCGCCACTGGTCTCCTTGCTGGGCGTAGATCTCCCGCGCCAGCGGTTCAAGCCCTGCTTCCTGGGCTCTCGTCGCCCGGCTCGTTCGCCGCTTGCGGTGGGGCAGGTAGAGGTCCTCGATTTCCGCCAGGGATCGTGCGCCTTCAAGTGCGTTGGTGAGCTCTTCAGTCAGGACCTCCTGGGCCGCCAGCTGCGCGCGCACGTACTCCCGCCGGTGTTCTCGTGCCCGTAAATCGGTGAGGGTGTCCCGTACTGCTCTGATCTGCGTCTCATCCAGACCGTCGGTTCGTTCTTTCCGGTAGCGGGCGAGGAACGGGACGGTCGCACCGTCGGCAAGCAGCTCATCAACTGCGGCCGCCTGGCGTTCGGATACACCGGTACGGTGAGCTGTCTCAGCGAGCAGCTGCTGTTCACGTGTCATTCGCGCACGGTACCACGTTCACCGATCGCTGTCGGGCCGCTATCTGCGTGTGCCTTTCACCATCCAGATCACCGCCAGCACGATCGAGTAGAGGCTCAGCTGCGTCCACCATCCAAGCGTATCGGGAGCGAAGTTACCGATGACAAAGATGAGAACCATTATCACGATCCAGGCAATGAAGATCCCGACTCCCAGGTGGCTCTGCAGCCGGCCAAGATCGATAAACAGACTGATCAAGAGAAGTGCGCCGGCGATCAGCTCTACGAGCGCCACAATGAGGTTTACCGTACTTCCACGCGCCCCGAACGCCCGACCAAGTTCACCAACAAGCGAGTTCGCCCGAGTTAGCCCGGCTATACCGTCGAGGAGCAGAAATGCGCCTACCAGCAGAGTGAGAACAAATGTGATATCCATTGACCGTCGTGCCATTGAAGCCTCCGTAGAAGGAGTGTAGCACACCACATCACGTCTTGGTCAGGGATGCTGACGGGACGGTGATTACGAAGGTAGTCGGGTTTCGATGGAAAGTAATCGAGCCTTTGAGCTGCCGGATCATGCCGCGGACAAGCTGAAGGCCCAGCCCGGCATTGCCGGCAATGGAGAACCCGGGTGGAAGCTCACGCCCACCGTTTGATACCCGAAACTCTACCGAATCACTGCTCTCAGTGGCCCGACATTCGAACCAGCGCTCGTCTTGAAACGCGTGTTTCTCGGCGTTGAGGGCAAGCTCATTCATCACGAGACCCAGCGTAACAGCCGGACCGGAGGCGACGCGAAGTTCAGGAACTTCCAGCGTCCATTGGGTGGGTTCGCTGCGGGTGCCGGAAAAGAGGGTCTGGAGCAGGTCGTAGAAGTAGCTCGGAAGGTCCACCTCATTCTGCTCGCCATCCACGGCCAGCAGTCGATGGGCGGTGAGAATCGCGTTTACCTGTGCAATCGTATCAGACAGATCAACGGTGTCACCGAGTGAAGTATCCTTTGCTGAGAGCAGCCCGTGAACCATAGCGAGGTTGTTCTTGACCCGGTGATGAAGCTCCTGCATCAACTGGGCCTTCGCGTCCAGGGCCTCGCGTAGCTGGATTTCCGTCTCCTTTGCCTGAGTGATCTCATTGTGAGCCCCCAGCATGCGGACGGCGTTGCCATCCTGATCGCGTACCGCGATTCCACGGCTTCGAATCCATACTGTTGAACCGTTCCGGTGCCGGTATCGGATTATCTGATCGAAGGGATGCGCGGGATCTGCCAGGTGCGAAGCATAGTTCTCCATAGTGAGCTGGAGGTCTTCCGGGTGGATAAGATCCTGCCACTCTGCCGGATCATGGCGCTTTGTGGCGGGATCGTAACCAAGAGTCTCCCAGAAGCGTGGGCTCATCCACTCATGTTCAGGATGCTCAAGATCCCAGTACCAGATACCGTCCAGCGAGCCTGCCTGGAGAAAGTCAAAAATTGCCGGATCTTCCTGCACCAGACGGTAGAGCTCCGCCTTCAGATAGTGCTCAGGCTCACGCTCTCCGAGTGACGGGGGCGCCACGGCACCCGCTCGGCGGTAGTCCTGGACTTCCCGAACCACAAAGACGTATCGGGTCGGTTCGGCCGTGGCCGAGATCCGTGCCGCATGCACATGGACCCATTGCTCACCACCGCCATGGCGGAGGAACCGCTTCTGATACTCGAGCTGAGCCGGGGCCGCGTCCGGCGGAAACGAGCTGAGTTTCTCCCACTCCCATTGGTAGTCCTCTGGATTGCTGATCACTTCGATGGCCGTATCTCTAAGTGCGTTTTCCGGCAGACCAATGAGATCGGCAAACTGGCGATTGACCTGGAGAATGACTCCTTCGGCGGAAGTCTCCACGATCCCCACACCTGCGGCGGTAAAGACCGCCTGCAGTCGCCGCTGTTGCTCAAGAATCCGTGACTCCGCCTCCACCTGGGCGGTGACATCCACCGACACGCCTGTCCAGACCGTACTCCCGTCCGGCATTCGGCGGGGAATGGAACGCGCGGTGATCCAGCGAATGACACCGTCCGGACGCACGATGCGGTGGGTAATCTCGTACGGGTGGAGCGTGCGCCTTGAGCTCTCAACCAACGCTTCAGTCCGCGCACGGTCAAGCGGGTGTACGGCATCTGCAAGAACTCTGAAGTCCAACTGGATCGCCTCAGGGTCAAGGCCGTAGTAGTCCCGCGCCCCGCGGCTTACATAGGGCCAGCTCCATTGTCCGTCTGCAGCCACCTTGAACTCGTACACCATCCCCGGCAGATTGTCCGCGATCGTCTGCAGTCGCGTTGTCGCTCCCAGCAGATCTACCTGCATGATTCGCTCACGCTGGGAGCGCTCGGTGATATCGCGAAAGCTCGCTATCATGAGATCGAGCGTGCCGTCGCCGGTGAACGTACACGAAAGATCAGTCTCGAGCGTACGATAGGTGTTGTCATCCCGGAGGACTCGAAAGGTGAGTCTGGTCTTGGCCTCCTGAGTGGACACTATCCGATTCAGCGCTTCCTGCGCCCCTGCTCTGTCGGCGGGATGGATCCATTCAAGCAGAGAGTCGAACGTTTCGTGGTAGTAGTCCACGGCGGGGTAGCCGAGTAAGTGCTTCACTGACGGGGACGCGTAGGTGAAGCTGCCATGTTCATAGACCAGGACCGCATCACTCGTGTTTCCTGCAATGAACTGGTAGCGTCGCTCGCTCTCAACCAGCTGCTGATGCGCATCAAACAGCTCAAACGCGGTGGACACCTGCTCGAGAAGGACGAATCTGCCGGCGGTCTTGAGCACGTACCCGTAGCGGGTGATCCCCTTCACCGTCTGGACGACTTCCTGTTCACTGTGACTCGAGAGGAAAACGATTGGAAGCTCGCGCTGCATGAGGATCTCTCGTGCAGCCTCTGTTCCCGGGATTCCGGGGCCCAGATCAATGTCCATGAGCACCAGGTCTATTGTCGGGTCCCCCGTGGCCCGCATGACCGCTGATTCTCCATCCTCAGCGGTCACCACGCGATAGCCGCCAACCTCGAGCTGGCGTTTCTCTGTGATGGCGATGACCGCCTCATCCTCTACCAGGAGTATGGTTCGCTGCCTGTCCGCAGGGTCCGTGCGCATTGCCACAGGATACAGAACCCGATGGCTCTGTGCCAATCGTGCCCAAGGTGATGAGTGCAATCCGCCTCCTCAGAGCATCGAGACGAATGTGGGCCGATCGGGTGGGTTCCGTCCCCTTGTAGGCGTAGGGATCACCTCCTGCAACCATGATGATGCTCCGATAGTCCTGCTTTGCCATCGGCTTTTCAGGGTCATACCTCCAGGGCAGCAGGGATTCGGCGTCAGTGTAGGGGAAGTTGAACGACTCGACGGTACCGTTGAAGCGAGGATCGTCGTGGGGATAGTGCGGCCAGAGGACTCCGTGACGATGGCTGCCCGGGATGATCTAGTGGCAACCGTTCTCCCTGGTGGGGTATAGTTATGGATTGCCCCTCCTGCTCCTGATAGAAGCGCGTGGGCCTCTTCCCAATCTCACCGGTGGAGAATAGTTGCAGCGCACCGGATGCTCTAGATTCCACTGAACGCGATGTATGACTCATGCTCTCATAATCACACACTGCAGCGGTTGCGTCATATTGTGGGCTCGCGCGATCAGGCTCCTGCCCCGGGGCACGCATCTCGCCCGGCTGTTTCGCAGGTAGATGCAGACCACCCCCATGACTCATCTGTGGAACGTTCGAACAGAGCATGCCGTCGAGCTCACCCGATCAACCGGGCTTACGCTCTCCGTGGTTGCCGACCACTACGGGTTCAGTACTCAGTTTCATATGTCGCGGAGAGTAAAGCAGTTGATCCAGATTTCTCCCCATCAGTTGCGGCGCATCTCACGCTGACTATTCGTCAGGATCAGGGCAGAAGCCACCGAGCTCCGGATTCCAGCGGAATTTTGCCGCGGTACAGTGCTGGTAGTACTCGATGAAGCCTATGAGTCTGTCGTTCAACTGCGTCGAGATATGGTGCTCGAGTTCGCAGGCTTCCTCGTGGGCAGCGTCAGGGTCAATACCAAGAACCGACACCAGAAAGTCGTGAAGCACGCCGTATCGGCGGTCAAGAATCTCTGCCAGCTCGCACCCGGCATCTGTAAGCGTGACGACGTCGTACGGGGCATAGTTGACCAGACCACGTGAAGAAAGCGAACGAAGGGCGACACTCACTGAGCCCTTCTGCACGTGGAGCTGGTGCGCAATGTCGGTGACCCTCGCCGCACCCTTCTTAAGCTGGATCTCATGGACCGCCTTTAGATACATCTGCATGGACTCGCTGAGCGAAGCGAGCGTGGCTGGGATTTCCATGCCTGAAGGATACACTCTTACCCGCATTTGATCAAATCGTCTTACAATGTTTGATTACTCATACAATCAAGGATTCAGATCGATCACGGAGCTGAACAACCTTTCGAGCTTCTCCGGGCTCTGGGGACTGGCGGTAGACGGTTTCTCGTGTGCTTGTGGAACTTCCGGGTTGAACTCGTAGACCCGAAGGAGGGAGAACCCGGCACGGCTGCGCCAGGATCTGCGAACTCCCTGGACTGGGAAGACCTCTTCGTCCGCAAGCCCCGACGCGCGAATCCGTACGCCCACCGCCTTTATTGCCCGCTCTCGAACCCGCCGCAGTCCCTTCCGGGAGTGCCGGTTCGGTCGGTCCATGCCGTCAGGCAGCGCGATTTGCGCTCTGCGTACCAGGCGGCACTGTCAATGATCGATCGCGAGACGGGATTCGCATCCTCAAGCACCGCACCCCCACAGAACAGCCGCTGCGGATTTCGCATGAGCAAGAGCAGGGCGAGTGACGCCCCGATCGAGTACCCAAAGAGGTCTACTATCCTCTCTCTTGGCAGCCCGCGAATGGTACCGGATCTGCATTCGTGAACCAGATCCACAATGTCGTAGTAACTCTGAAAACTGGAGGTAACAAACCGGTGCGGAGCAAACTGCATACGGTGGCTCAACGCTGCATTGGCAAGAGAGTGCTCCCTCGCTGCGCGTATCTGCCGCGGTGATTCCCTTGTCTTCCCAGTGCTTGATGGTGCGAGGGCTCCCTCCGACACTTCCGGCCAGAGCAGCTACCGTCAATAGACTCTGAGCGTCCACCGGCTGTACATGCACCGATACAATAGAACGGATGAGACTATCGGCCCTCAGGAGGTGCAGCTTTTGTGAATCTGACGGTCTGGATGCTACTGTGGGTGACCGACTCTACGGTGAATGTGCCGGGCAGGGTCTCGATTTTTTCGCCGGCTGCGGGAATCCGTCCAACGCGCTCGGTGATGAATCCGCCTATCGTCTGTGCGTCGCCCTCTACCGGCAGGTCCACGTCAAGGTGATCGTTAAAGACGAACAGAGGCGTATCGGCACGGATGAGAAACTCGTTGTCCGTCACACGGGTAAATCGCTGATCCTCTACGGCTTCGCCCTCGTCGTAGAGGTCCCCAACGAACACCTCAACAAGATCTTCCATGGTCACCAGCCCGGAGACACCGCCGTACTCATCGAGCACAATCGCCATATTCAGGCGTTCACGCCTCAGCCTTGCGAGTACCTGGTCGACCGGCCAGGTCTCATGAACGTAGATTGGCGTCGCCATCAGACGGGACAGGGCAACATCGGTCTCTCCATTGACCACTGCATCTGCCACGTCCTTGAGCAGCGCGACTCCCACCACCCGCTCCCGGTCATCTTCGTAGACTGGAACTCGCGAGTATCCTTGCTCGATCATGGCAGCAAACGCTTCCTTGACTTGGGTCCGCCGGTCAAGGCCGAAGATCCGCGTCCGGTGCGTCATAATCGCCTCCACCCGTGAGCCGCTTGACCGAAGCACATTCTTCACAATGGATGTGTCGAGCTGGCTGAGAACCCCTGTCCGGCTGGCGTAGCGAACAAGGTGTCGCAGGCTCTCACGGGTGATCTTGGGCTTTGTCGTCCCTCCAACCAGACGCGTCAGCGAGTTACTCACCAGGCGTATGAACCAGATCACCGGCGCAAAGATCAGAGAGAAGATCTTCAGAAAACCCGACAGACGCAGGGTTACCCCCTGGTTGTGCAGTATCCCGATCTGCTTTGGCGTCACCTCGCCAATGATCAGTACCGCGATAGTGAGAACTACCGTGGAGACGGTCAGCCACGCCTCTCCAAAGAGTCTGATCGTAAAGGCGGACACGAGAGCGCTCGCCGCAAGATTGGCCATGTTGTTGCCGATCGTGATCGAGGTGAGCACCACATCAAGCCGGTCGTAGAGATTCGCAACAAGGTTGCCGCGGCGGCCATGGTCACGTTTGAGCTCTTCGATCTGGTCGAGCGACAGAGAGGTGAACGCTACTTCAGTACCGGAGAAGGCTCCGGAAATGAGCAGGAGGAGGAACACAATAGATAGTTCAAGCACGGGATCGTTCTCCAGGAGTGATCGTGTGAAATCTCACCTCGAGTATATGCGGCGGGCTCACAGGGTTCAATAGAGAAGCTCGCAGATTTGTTGAAGAGGTGGTCAATCCGGCAATCGCGGTGGCATACTATGAGAGTGAATCGGAACTCGGGTGGCAACAGGATCAACCGTACGGGAGTGGCATGAGGAGAGACCTCGCGTCCGGTCAAAGAGTAATCCTTATAGCAGAGGACGATCAGATCAATCGGCTTGTAGCCTCCCGGCTGATTGCCAGGGCCCTTCCGCAGGCGAGGATTGAGCTCGCTGAGGACGGAGATCAGGCCGTTGATGCATTTTTCTCTGCCTCTCCGTCGCTGGTTTTTATGGATGTGCAGATGCCGGGCCGGGATGGCCTGGAGGCCACACAGGAGATACGGGCTCGGGAAGTCGGCGGTCCGGTGCCGATTATTGCCCTCACCGCGGGCACCAGTGAAAAGGAACGGGATCGTTGCCTCGAATTCGGTATGAGTGACCTGCTCCCCAAGCCCATAACCGCAGAGAGTGTCCGTTCCATCCTCGATCGCTGGTTGCCAAGTGATGACTCACCCCGGGATGCCTCTTGAGCGTTCAGCCGAGAGCGCACGGAGATAGAACTCGAACTCCGTGACTGCCGCTGCTGCGTACTCCACCATCTTCTCGTTCTGTGGCGTTGCATTGACGTCGAGCGAATCGACGATGGCGGGAACCGCGATAGACGCCGGCACGGTCACCATTCCCAGCTCAGCGAGGTGGTTCCGTAGCTGCGTTGCCGCACGGACGCCGGCAAACGGGCCGAAGGAGTAGGTCGCCATGAGGGCGGGCTTGAAGCCGAACTGGCCGCGGTAGAAGTGGTCGAGCAGGTTGGAGAGGCCCGGCTGGATTGCGTGGTTGTACTCTCCGCCCACTATGATAAACCCTTCCGCTGCAGTGAGAACATCTGCTGCTCTCTGGATGTTCTCCGGCACGCTCCCGGGCTTCATGTAGTGCAGCGGGACGTCCAGCATGGGGAGCTGATAGTCGAGCTGGTCGACGATCGAAACCGTGTGGCCGCGCTCGCTCAGCAGTCGCTCGAGCCAGTTTACCACGCGAATACCCAGGCGCCCGCTACGCACCGAGCCGTATATAAGAGCAATTTTGTGAGACATCTGTCCTCCGGTGGGGAAGATAGTCCGCCGGTTGCGGAGTGCCAAGTAAAAAAGAGGCCACCAGAAGGCGGCCTCCTGAGACGCTAACTTGCACCATTGACAACGGTCCAGCTCCCGTCCGCCTGCTGCTCGGCGCTCATGAACACAGCGCCGTTGTCGTCAATGAACTCAACCGTAGTGACCCCGACCACGCGAATCCGATAGCTGGTTCCGCGAATCGTCGCGAGGTAGACGTCTCCGGACTCGGTGATCGTGACCGTACGCTGTCGGCCTCCCGCCACCCGGGTGATGGTCACGCTGTCCTCTTCTCCACGCCGATAATTGATCGAGTAGGTGACGGTGTGGGTGCCCGTTACTGAACCACCCGCGTCGTAGAAGGTTCGCGTACTCACCATGACGCCGGTCCCGGCGCTTCGAGTCTCCACAACCCGCGCAACACGGACTCCGTCGCTGTTGAAATGGTCTGCAATCCGCGGCTCACCGGCTCGGTTTCCCCCGGCCCGAATCACCGCGAAACTACCGTCGTCCCGAACCACCATGGGAAACTCTGTCCCTGTGTCCGGGTCTGTATAGGTGCCCACTGTGTAGCTGTGAACAACAGAGCCATCCACCACTCGCTCCCGTAAAAGCGAGCTCTCTCCCGAGGCCGTCTGAGTGATCGTTGTCCGGCGAATCAGATCTGTCCGGACGCTGTCAGATGTCTCCTTGACTATCCTCTGCGCGTAGATGAGTTCAGTGGCTGGAACAAGGGACCAAGTGGCCTCTATCGTGCCGCTCGCCAGCTGAACCGAGTCGAGTAAGCGTTCTACCGTGCCACTCTGATCAATCTGATTCATCACCGGTTCGCCCCATCCTTGCACGCCGTCGCCCAGGTCATAGCTGGTCCATACCGGATCGGTCGTCGGACGCAGGGGTCGAACAACTACCTCAATTGAGTCCGCCTCGAACCCGTAGTCCGTTCTGCGGGTCACCGTCAGCACGTCGTCCGTTGGCGTCGCAGTTTCCTGATCATCGAGTGACCGGGTGACCGTGACGGTCCGCTCTGCGTACTCAAAGATCTGGCTCTCCTCTGTGATAGCCCTTGCGCCGCTTCCGCCGGAGCTCGAGGAGAGATCAAACGTGGCCTGAGCAGTCTCTAGCTCTCCAACCTGTTCGTAGCCCTCGCTGGCTGCATAGTCCAGAACTGCACCGGCCGCCATGACGGCGTCCTCCTGCGGCGAGCCTGTGCCGAGTAACGAGCACGAGGTCACCGCGGCAAGCGCCACCAAAAGACCAATACCTTTATGTGTGCGTCTCATAACGCCTCCTTTGTCTCTCTCTTATGACGCCTCCCAATGCCCAGCGGTTGCATCAACTGAGGAGACAGGTAGCCGTACCATCTCTTATAGTGTAGTATTGACACTATGTACAGTTATAAGTATCCGCACCCGGCCGTCACTGTTGATTGCGCAGTGTTCGGGCTTGCAGATGGAGATCTGAATTTGTTGCTGATTCAGCGGGGAGGGGAGCCGTTTGCCGGTTCCTGGGCGCTTCCGGGGGGATTCGTGCAGATGGACGAGCATCTTGATGCTGCGGCATTGCGAGAGCTGCAGGAAGAGACCGGAGTCTCAAAGCTCTATCTGGAGCAACTGGGAGCGTACGGTGCTCCCGACCGTGACCCCCGCGAGCGAGTGATTACCGTTGCCTACGTTGCAATTGTGAACCTGTTCGAGCACGATTTGAAACCGGACACCGACGCGGACAACGCCGCCTGGTTCCCTCTTGACGACCTGCCACCACTAGCGTTCGACCATGCGGAGATCGTCCATGCGGCACACCATCGGCTTCGAGCCAAGGCGCGTCAGGAACCGATCGTCTTTGAGTTTCTTCCAAAGCGATTCACGTTTCGCGAGTTACAGAGACTCTACGAGTCCATTCTGGGGTACCAGATAGACAAGCGCAACTTCCGTAAGAAGATCCAGTCGACCGGACTGGTACGGCCAACCGGGAACGTGGAGATGGATGTTGCCCACCGTGCCGCACAGCTGTTCGAGTTTGACGCGGAGAAGTACGAACAGCTACCGCACGACGGCTTTGAGCTTGGACTGTAGGATGAACGGAAGGAGAGAGCGATGATCGGAGCAATTGTGGGAGATGTCGTGGGATCGGTCTATGAGGCGATGACCGTCAAGAGCACTGAGGTGCCGCTCTTTCATCACCTCAGCCGTCCAACGGATGATACGGTGATGACACTTGCCGTTGCCGCAGCCGTGGTCCGCAGTGGCGGCCGGCCGCCTGAGTACGCAGCGTGGATGCGAAGGCTCGGGAATGCATACCCGAACGCCGGGTACGGCGGCTCATTCAAGCGCTGGCTACGCGATTCCCACGGTGAGCCGTACAACAGCTGGGGCAACGGTAGCGCGATGCGGGTCAGCGCCGTAGGTTGGGCCTTCGATTCCCAGGAAGAGGTGCTCCAACAGGCGAGGGCGAGCGCCGCAGTGACCCATAACCATCCGGAGGGCATCAAAGGAGCCCAGGCAGTTGCATTGGCTATCTTCCTTGCTCGCACCGGCCGGCCAAAGCAGCGTATCAGCGATGAGCTTTCCAGCCGCTTTTCCTATGACCTCTCACGAACTCTTGATGAGATCCGGCCGGACTATCAGTTCGAGGTGAGCTGTCAGCGTTCTGTTCCGGAAGCAATCATCGCCTTCCTTGAGTGCGATGGGTTCGAGAGCGCCGTGCGCGGTGCAATCAGCCTTGGTGGTGACGCCGACACCCAGGCGGCAATAGCCGGTTCAATCGCAGAGGCGTTCTACGGTGAGGTCTCTACCGCTCTCGCGGATTTCGCCCTGCCGCGGCTGACCGATGAGCTGCTCCACATTGCAACCGAGTTTGCCCGACAGTGCAAGACACCAACCCTCAAGTTGCTGGAGAATGAGCTTCAGGCGAGAGCCACCGGATAGGTGGTGGACTCACAACGGCCGTAGATGGTGTTGGTGCCCACAGAGCGGGAAACGCTTGGAACGTTATGCGGGCTCACTCAACAGCTATGCCGTCCGTCTCAGACGCGCTCTACCGGCTGACCTTGCCGAACCGCGCCGGCAGTTTTCGGTGTCCCGCGTCGAGCGCTATCATCTGCGCGTTCGACTTGCTTGAGTGCCTCTGCGAGAACCCCGCCGATCAGATTGTTCCGTTCCAGATCCACCGCGTTTGGGTGGATGGCACTGATCGGTCCCCGCAATCTCTCCGCGCCCGTTACCACACTCAATCGCTCGACCGGGAAAAACTGAAGGGTCTCTGCAAATGGCCGGATTATGCGATCGAAATGCTCCAGGATATACGCATCACTCCCGCTTCGTCCTCCTTCAGCTGGTCAATCTCCGCCTGGGCTTTCGCCAGAAGCCGCGCCGCTTCTGCCCTCGCCTGGAGCACCATCCGCTCCTGCTCTGCAATGGCCGGGGTTGATCTCTGCTTCGAGAATTTGGTGCGGAGCATCTCGATG
>CAZREG010000026.1:0-37237 GCA_964599075.1 uncultured Spirochaetaceae bacterium
GTCATGTAATACCTCTCCAAAATTGCTTGTATCAACAACTATCGCCCTTGCACAACAGAAAGGTCAAGCGGTATGGTGGGGTGCAAACGGAGAAGGAAGGCTTTAGATGAGCAAAACGAACACACAGACGCGTACCGCGCCCAGTGGTCCGCGTCTTGACGGGCAGGTTGCGCTGGTGACCGGAGGCAGCTCAGGCATTGGAGAGGGAGTTGCGCTCGCCCTTGCCCAGGCGGGCGCCGATATTGCGGTCAACTACCGCGGTGGCAAGGAGGCTGCCGAAGAGCTGGTTGCCACAATCAGTGAGAGCGGTCGACGGGCGATCGCCGTCCAGGCAGACGTCTCTGATGAGGCATCGGTGAAGGAGATGTTCACGACCGTTCTTGCCAAGTTCAGCCGACTGGACATTCTGGTGAACAACGCCGGCATTCAGATGGACGCCAATGTTGAGGATATGACGCTCGCGCAGTGGCAGACCGTGATTGGCGTCAACCTCACCGGACAGTTCCTCTGCGCGCGCGAGGCGGTGCGCCACTTCAAGGAGCGCGGAATTGAACGTGAGCTCTCCTGTGCGGCGGGCAAGATTATCTGCATGAGCAGCGTCCATGAGATCATTCCCTGGGCCGGACACGGAAATTACGCTGCAAGCAAGGGTGGGGTCATGCTCTTCGCGAAGAGCCTGGCGCAGGAAGTTGCCGGTCATGCAATCCGGGTGAATAGCATTGCACCGGGCGCGATCCGCACTCCCATCAACCGGTCTGCCTGGGATACCGACGAGGCGTACAACGCTCTCATGGAGCTCGTTCCGTACAACCGCATCGGCGAGCCGAAGGACATTGGAAACGCCGCAGTCTGGCTCGCGAGCGATCACTCCGACTACGTCACCGGGACCACACTCGTGGTAGACGGCGGGATGACGCTCTACCCCGGCTTCGCGACAGGAGGCTGAGATGGGGTATCAGCCGATAGAGGACTACGGTGTCATCGGAGACATGCACACGGTCGCGCTTGTGGGGGTGAACGGGTCGATCGACTGGTTCTGCTTTCCGGCATTCGACTCGCCGAGCGTCTTTGGAGCGATCCTGGATGACAAACGCGGCGGGAGCTTTTCTATCCGGGCAGACCACGAAAGTGCCAGGCAGAAGCAGTTCTACTGGCCGGAGACAAACGTTCTGGTCACCCGTTTTCTCTGTGAGGACGGGGTTGGCGAGGTGATGGACTTTATGCCCGTGGGCGGCATAAAAGGCCGTGGCGGTGCCCACCAGCTGATCCGCCGGGTCACTACCGTTCGCGGGACGCTAAAGTGGCAGATGCGCTGTGAGCCCGCCTTCGACTACGGCCGCGCTGAGCACCAGGCGAGACCCGCGGAGAACGGGGTTGCCTTCCAGAGCGACGGTCTTGCGCTTGGCCTCGCCAGCGGTACCCCGATCAACGTAATGGCGTCGGGCGCCGGTGCAAGTGGCGAGGCAACCAGGCAAGCGACCTCCAACGGGGCTGCTTTCGCAACCTTCACCCTCTCAGAGGGCGAGACTACTACCTTCATCCTCCAGGAGGTAGAGCGCGACAGCGGCTGTGGTGGGGCGCTTCCTGAGCCTCAGTCAGAGAGCCTCTTTCGTGACACCGTCACCTACTGGCGAAACTGGATCTCCAAGTCCACCTACACCGGTCGCTGGCGGGAGATGGTGCACCGTTCGGCTCTCATTCTGAAGCTTCTCACGTACGAGCCTACCGGCGCGATTGTTGCGGCGCCTACTACCAGCCTGCCTGAAGGGATCGGCGGCGAGCGAAACTGGGACTACCGCTTTACCTGGATTCGCGACGCTGCGTTCACGCTCTATGCGCTCATGCGGATCGGCTTTACCGAGGAAGCTGAATCATTTATGAACTGGATCAAGGAGCGTACGCACGAGCTGCGGCCGGACGGATCGCTTCAGATTATGTACGGGATCGATGGTCGTCACGAACTCACCGAAGAGACTCTGGCGCACCTCGCCGGTTACCGCGGGAGCAAGCCGGTCCGGATTGGCAACGGCGCTTATGACCAGCTCCAGCTCGACATCTACGGCGAGCTCATGGACTCGGTCTACCTCTCCAACAAGTACGGGTCTCCAATCTCCTACGACTTCTGGGTTCAGCTTCGCCGATTGGTCAACTGGGTTGCAGAGAACTGGCGGAAGACGGACGAGGGGATCTGGGAAGTCCGAGGCGGGCAACAGCACTTTATCTACTCCAAGCTTATGTGCTGGGTTGCACTTGATCGGGGCATCCGCCTTGCGGACAAGCGCTCATTCCCCTCCGACCGCGACCACTGGCTGAAGGTACGTGACCAGATCTACGAGGAGATCATGACGCAGGGGTGGAGTGATTCGCGTGAGGCATTCGTTCAGTCGTACGGGAGCGAGGCGCTTGATGCCTCAAACCTCATGATGCCTCTTGTTTTCTTTGTCTCGCCCAACGATCCACGGATGCTCAAGACGCTCGATGCGACGCTTAAAAGCCCGGAGGCGGGCGGTCTGGTCTCCAACAGCCTCACGTTCCGGTACGATGTTTCACAGTCCCCGGACGGGCTGTCGGGGGAGGAGGGAACCTTCAACATCTGTAGCTTTTGGCTCGTGGAGGCGTTGACACGGGCGGGTCGCACCGATCGTGCACGCCTTGACGAGGCGCGGCTTATGTTCGAGAAGATGCTGGGCTATGCCAACCACCTTGGCCTCTTTGCGGAAGAAACCGGCCCGCTCGGCGAGGCGCTGGGAAACTTCCCGCAGGCATTCACCCATCTTGCACTCATCAGCGCAGCGTTCAATCTTGACCGGACGCTTGGATAAGGAGAGCGTATGACCCTGGAGTTCTGGTACCTGTTTCCGGCGGCGTTTGCGATCGCGACGCTCGCGATGGCGTCGGGGATCGGGGGTGCAACGTTTTTCTCCCCGCTCTTTATTCTTGCGCTGCGGCTGCCACCGGAGGTGGCGATTGGCACGGCCCTGATCACGGAGCTCTTCGGATTCGGGAGTGGGCTCCTTGCCTATGGGCGTCAGCGTGTGATCGATTACAAGCTGGGGCTGCTGATGCTATCAGCCACTGTACCGCTTGCAATCCTGGGCACGGTGCTTGCCGGCATTATAGATCCGGAGATACTCAAAGTCGTGCTCGGAGTCGGGCTTGCGGCGGTGGCGATCAGCTTTCTGCACGCACCACGGGAGGAAGACGTCCGGAAGCTGACCGCCGCCGCGATCGAGCACGCGGAGGAGCAAGGTGCGGCCACATGTCTGAACGCACGAGACGGTGAACAGATCTGCTACCGGGTGGATCGCAAAGTGCAGGGCATGATTACCGCCGGCATCGGCGGACTCTTTGTCGGCCTGATTTCAACGGGCCTGGGAGAGCTCAACGACTACTTCCTGCTCCGTCGATGCAAAGTTCCAAGCCGTGCGGGTGTCGCCACGAGCGTTTTCGTGATCGCAGTGACGGTGCTCATCGCCTCGGGTAGTCATGTCGTGCGTTTTGTCCAGGCGGGACCTCAGACGCTGCTCCAGGTAGCGAATCTGGTTGTTTTCACCGTACCGGGTGTGCTGATTGGTGGGCAGGTGGGTCCGGCAATTGCCGGTAAGATTCCTGAGCGGGTGATGGAGATTTCGCTCGGTTTTCTCTTCGTTGCGATCTCGTTGCTCACCATCGCTGAGGTGGCGTTCGCTCTCTGACTGTGCGGGCCGTGTTGCCGCCGTAGCTACGTGTAGCTATGTTGAGATACATGCAGAGTATTCGTTACCCTCTTGGCGCAACCGATATTGAGATTTCTCCAGTTGGACTTGGCTGTTGGCAGTTTTCCGGAGGAAAAGGTCTTGTAGGCGGCTACTGGAAGCCGCTTCAACAGGAGACGATCAATGAAATTGTTCGGGTGACAATCTCCGGCGGCGTAAACTGGGTCGATACTGCTGAGGCTTACGGGTGGGGCGAGAGCGAGCGTGCCGTCTCCTCAGCACTTCAGGCCAATCACATTACCCCTGGCGGCGTGGTGGTCGCCACAAAGTGGTTTCCACTTCTGCGGCCCGCCGGATCGATCGAGAAGACATTCGCGCACCGGACTGAGGCGCTCGAACCGTTTCCTATCGATCTCCATCAGATTCACTTTCCTGCCAGTATCTCCGGGCTTGATAAGCAGATTGATGCAATGGTGCGACTGGGAGAGAGTGGGCGCATAAAGGCTGTGGGAATCAGCAATTTCGGAGCCGCCGATATGCGGCGTGCGCACAGACGTCTCTCAGATGCCGGAATGGTGCTTGCGAGCAATCAGGTCCGTTACAGCATGCTTGATCGGGGCATAGAGCGAAACGGTGTGCTTGATGCGGCAAAGGAGATTGGCGTCACTATTATCGCCTACTCCCCGCTCTCCCAGGGCATCCTCACCGGAAAGTATCACCGGGATGCTGAAGCGAGAGAGCGGCTGACCGGTCCGCGCAAGATGATGAAGCAGTTTCGCACCGCAGGCCTTGAACGGACGCGGCCCCTGATTGAGGAGCTTGAGCGGGTAGCATCAGCTCACGGGGCATCCCCCGCGCAGGTTGCTCTATCATGGACCATCCGGCGCCACGGACAGAGCGTCGTTGCCATTCCCGGCGCGAGCAGTGAAGCTCAGGCGCGCAGCAACGCAGAGGCAATGAGGGTGGAGCTCACGGAGAAGGAACTCGCCCTGCTTGACGAGGTCTCCGGCTCGGTTGCCTGACACCGGGAAAACCGGTACAAACTGATGCATGCACGTTCGTGAGGCGCTTGCGCAGAGCCGTCCATCCCGCAGTATAGAACTCTTTCCACCCAAGACACCCCAGGGCTGGGAGCGCCTCTTTCAACGGATCAGGCAGTTTGAGTCCCTCAAGCCGGACTTTGTCTCGGTCACCTACGGGGCCGGTGGTTCCACACGCCATCAGACGAGGGAGCTCGTTGCTCGGATCACGAATGAGACAACTCTGTCTCCGGTGCCACACCTCACCTGTGTCTGTCAGGGCCGGCCGGAGATCGATTCCATCCTCACCGACTATGCAGAGCTGGGAATCACGGGCATCATGGCCCTTGGCGGAGACCCCCCCCAGAGAGGCAGCGACGATTGTCAGACCGATTTCTCCTACGCCTCTGAGCTGGTTGAGCGAATCTGTGCGTTCAATGCGGGTCCGGCAGCGGGTGACGGCTTCGCAGTCGGAGTTGCGGGTTTCCCGGAAGGACATCCGGCCACGCCAAACCGCGCCAGCGAGATGGACTTTCTCAAGCAGAAGGTGGACGCGGGAGCGGACTACATCTGTACGCAACTCTTCTTTGAAAACCGGGACTTTCTTGACTTTCGTGACCGCTGCAGGCTCGTCGGTATAGAGGTTCCCATCATTGCCGGCCTCATGCCGCTCACCAGTCGGGCGAATTTTGAGCGGCTCCCTTCGCTTGCACTGGGGTCGCGTTATCCGGCAACACTCATCCGAGAGATTCAGGCATGTACAAATGATCTGGACCTGGAGAAGTGCGGTATCTCCTGGGCGGTGCGCCAGGTGCAGGAGCTGCTGCGTGAGGGTGTGGATGGTCTGCACCTCTACAGTCTCAATCAGTTCGAGCCGGTACAGCAGATCTGGCAGGCGTTGTAGAATCCTCGACTCAAGCGCTCCATGACTCCGGGCCGATAGTAGTATGAGAGCGAGAGAGGTAGGTATGCGGAAGATGCCGGTTATAAGCTCCGATGTGGAGCTGAACGATCGTGTTACAAAGTTGTGTCAGAAGCTCGGAAACTACTTCCAGCCCGTCTTTTTTCAGGATGGGGAGGAGGCGCTGGAGTATCTACGCTATGAGCTTCCAGATGTGAACGTGGTGAATGTCTCCGACCGTGAGATAGACACCGTATCGATTCTGGAGATGATAAAGGCTGACCCATGGCTTCACTACGGAGGGATCATTGCAGTGCACGAGCGCGCAGATCTGAAAAAGGCGGAGGAGCTTCTTCCCGATTCCAACGTGATCAGCCTTATTCCCCGCGCTGAGTTCGTTCAAAGCTTTTTCCGGGTCCTTCGGATCCTTGTGGAGAACCGCCGGATCATCTTCCAACGCGATCTTCAACGAACGCTCCTGGGAAACGTCTCCGGCAGCTTCGTAATGGACAACGACCCGTACAATATCAAGACCTACGCGAATTTGGTCAGTAACTACCTCTACAACTCCAACTATATCGATCGTGACAAGAGGGATCGTCTCCATGTTGCGCTCTTTGAGATGCTGATGAATGCGGTTGAGCACGGCAACTGTGACATCAGCTATGACGAGAAGACCGACTGGCTCGAGAACCATGGAGACATTCTGGACCTCATCCGCAAGAAGGCGCAGGAGCCGGACGTTCGTGAGAGGCACGTGCACTTCTCCTACCGGATCACCCCGGGCCGTTCGTACTTCACTGTCCGTGATGAAGGGGATGGCTTTGACTGGCGAGCGCGTGTACCCTCCGCTCAGCCCGACGGCGACAGCCCCGGAACGCCTGATGCTGCTGAGGTAAACCTGGGGATGCATGGTCACGGCATTCAGATGACCAACTTCTACATTGAGAATCTGCGCTACAACGACAGTGGAAACGAGGTGAGGTTCGAGCTCAGCCATCAGGAGAACGAGACCAATCTTGTTCCCCGTATCTTTGAGGATCAGAAAGAAGAGGTTTTTCAGGACCGGGATGTTGTGTTCAAAGAGGGGGAGGAGTCTAACTTCCTCTATTACATAGTCTCAGGCACTCTGGAAATCTATTCCGGTGGCAAGCTCGTATCCACTCTTACCCCGGACGACATGTTCCTCGGAGAGATGAGCTTCCTGCTCAACGATCGTCGGTCCGCCACCGTTGTCTCCCGCGGACGCACGATTCTCATGATCATCCAAAAGAAAGCCTTTGTGAACATCATCAAACGGCATCCGCACTACGGTATCTTTCTCGCTCGCCTGCTTGCCCAGCGATTGAGCAAGCTCAACGCAACGGTGGCTGTGCTGAAAGGGTAGCGCCTACTCGGCTATCCGAACGGAAGCGCTGTAGCCAATCTTGTCAACCAGCTCACAGATTTTGTCGAGCGCCGCACGGTTTCCGTCGTACTCGATCTGGATGGTGCTCGTACCGCGATCCACGAATATGTCGCTGATTCCGGCAATCTTGCGTCCCACGTGCTCAATGGTGATTGCGCATGAGGTGCACTTGGCGCCTTCCAGATCAAGGATCGCTTTCTTCTGACTCGTGCTTTCCATACTGATAACATAGTGGAGCGTCGGGCTGTGGACAATGCGTCCGCCCACCATGTCATGGGTGGCCAAACTGGTGTAAGGTCGAGGAGTGGAAAGAATGCGATTGGTGCTTGTTGGAGTAGGTCATGTCAACATTGGTATTCTTGCCCGCGCAGAGGAGGTGATCGCCGAAGGGCATGAGGTTCTGGTCATCCACCCCGGCCCGGTCCAGTACTACTCGGGGATGGGTCCCGGCATGGTTGGCGGAAGCTACGAGCCGGAGGAGGTCCGCTTTCCCGTTGCGTTCCTTGCAAAGAAGGCGGGGGCGCGCTTCCTGGACGACCGGGTTGTCAGCGTGGATCCGGGGCGAAGGGAAGTAGTCGTATCCGGCGGCGAGCGATTTGCCTATGACGTCCTGAGCCTCAACCTGGGCAGCACCACGACAGAGAGTTTTGCTCTGGACCGGGGCGCCGAAGGCGAGCTTCCGAGCATGTACGCTTCCAAGCCCATCTCCCGGCTTGTTGAGCTCAGAAGAGAGATTGAGCGCCGAAGGGAGCGCGAAGCCCTCGAGATTGTCGTGATCGGCGGTGGGCCTGCGGCAGTTGAGCTTGGCGCGAACTGCGCGCGGCTCCTCGAGGGGTCAAGCGGTCGGGTGACCATGATCGCCGGAAGAACGCTCCTGGCCGGTTTCCCGCGTCGAGCAGCCCGCCTGGCGCTGAGGGAACTTCGACGGCTTGGCATAACGGTCCGGACTAACGAGCGGGCACTCCGTATTGCACCCGGCGAAGTGGTGACCGGGCAGGGTGCCTACCGCGCTCATCTGGTGGTTGGAGCCACCGGAGTCACCCCGGTTGTTCCCCGGGATCCCTCGGGCCTTCCGATCGGCCCCGACGGCGGACTGGCGGTAACGGAGAGGTTGAACATTCTCGACTACCCAAATATCTTCTGTGGGGGAGACTGTATCAGCTTCATTCCACGCCGGCTGGACCGGGTAGGTGTCTACGCGGTTCGCGAGACGCCCGTGCTGGTGAACAACGTGTTCGCACGGTTGCGGGGTCAGGACCGGCAGCTGCAGACGTTCTCTCCGCAGCGTCATTACCTGTTGCTGCTGAACCTGGGTGGGAGGCGGGCGTTGTTGTCCCGGAAGATCCTGGGCCTGAATATGGTTCTCTATGGACGGTGGGTCTGGAGGCTCAAGGACAGGATAGATCGGTCTTTTATGAAAGAGTACGGGAGTGAGAGCTATTGGCATCAAGTACACACCACATTCTGATCGTTGATGATGACGAGCTTATCGCAGCAACCTATGCTGCCATGCTCGAAGAGGCGGGTTTTCAAGGGCCCACCGTAGTCACGGACTCCCGTACCGCCATGGATGTGATTCGCGCTCACGCGTTCGCAGCCATCCTTCTTGATCTCCACATGCCCCACGTCAGCGGGACAGAGATCCTCGCCCAGGTTGCCGAGGAGCAACCCGAGGTTCCCGTGATCATCCTCACCCTTGACGACACCGTATCGGTCGCCGTGGAGTGTATGAAGCTCGGTGCGTTCGACTATATGGCGAAGCCGGTTGATCAGCCACGGCTGGTCACCTCCGTGACCCACGCTGTACAGGTTCGGGAACTCAAGGACGAGGTGCAGGTGCTCTCGCGCCGACGGGGTGAGGTGACGTTGTCGCAGCCGCAGGTGTTTGCCTCAATTGTTACCCGCAGCGATGCCATGATGCAGCTGTTTGCCTACATTGAGGCAATTGCCGCGAGTCCCCGCGCACTCCTTATTACCGGGGAGAGCGGGACCGGCAAGGAGCTGATTGCGCGTGCCGTCCACGATGCGAGCGGCCGCAGCGGTCAGTTCGTGGCCGTGAATGTCTCGGGGCTTGACGACACGGTTTTCTCGGACTCTCTCTTTGGTCACCGCAAGGGTGCGTTCACCGGGGCGGATAGCGTGCGGAAAGGGTTGATTGAAACCGCGGCTGACGGAACGCTCTTTCTTGACGAGATAGGGGATCTGGACAACGCCTCTCAGGTCAAGCTGCTGCGGCTGTTGCAGGAAGATGAGTACTACCCGCTGGGTGCCGACCAACCGCAGCGCTCGCGCGCACGGATTGTTGCCGCAACCAACGCGGATTTACGAGGCAATCAGGGCGGCGGCACGTTCCGCCGTGATCTCTACTACCGCCTCATGGCTCACCAGGTTCATCTGCCGCCCCTGCGAGATCGAGCCGAAGATGTTGAGATTCTCATAGATTACTTTGTGCGGGACTCGTACCGGTCGCTCGGCAGGGAGCCGGAAGAACTCTCCGGCGGCGTCGCCTCCGCCTTCACTGGATACAGCTTCCCGGGAAACGTTCGTGAGCTTCAGGCCATCGTGTACGACGTGGTCAGCAGAACGGTTGGTCGTGCGCCTGATCTGAGCGACTTTGCAAAGCACCCTTCCCTGGTGGAGCAACTCGACCGTACTGAGCCCTCCCGCTTCTCCTACACCGGATCGATACCACGTCTCAGCGACGTAGAGGAGTTCCTTTTCCGGGAAGCTCTTGAGAAAACCGGGGGAAACCAGAGTGCAGCTGCGCGGCTGCTTGGAGTCTCACAGTCCACTCTGAGTCGCTGGATCTCCAGAGGCGTAGACGCCTGAACCAGTGCTAAATCTCAGTTGTGTGGCGTGAGACCATTTCACGTTTCAGCTCCGCGAGTTCCGTTGACAGGGAGACCTTGAAGACGTGCGGGTTTATTATGCGCTTGTACGTATGGTCAATGTGATCGAGCGAGCGTACGCAGTGGCTCTGCAATTCCTGGAGTGACTTTGGCTCGAAGGTGCGCTTCCCGTTTTCCATGCACGGTTTCAGCATTGGCTCAACGCGCGCGTAGCGGCTGAGCTCGAAACTCCTGGCGCTGAGATCCGGATGATGGAAGATGTAGCGATTGCCCGGTTCAATGTTCTCATCTTCAAGCGTGATCAGATCTGCAATTGGTGAGTCGTCATCATCAAAAAATCGATAGAGCTGCTTCAACCCCGGGTTCGTGGTCTTCGAGGGCTGATTCGACAGTTTGATCGTGGGTATCATTGCGCTTCCCGATTGCTTCGCGGCCAGCTTGTAAACCCCGGTCAGTGAGCTGTCGTCCCCGCCGGTCACCATGTTGGTTCCCACTCCCCAGCTGTCGATCGGGCATCCCGATGTCACGAGCTGATGCACGATTTCCTCAGATAGTTCGTTGCTCGCGGTGATGGTTGCGTCGGAAAGACCCGCCTCGTCCAGTTTCCGCCGGACTTTCTTGCTGAGGTACTCGAGGTCACCACTGTCAAGCCGTACTCCGAACGAGCGTCCCTGAGCTTTCATTTTTTTGCCTACGGTAATGGCAGATTCGATTCCGCTGTGAAGAGTGGAGTAGGTATCAATCAGCAGAATCGTGCTCTCGGGGTAGAGCTCCGCGTAACGCTCAAAGCTCTCCTGTTCGCTCGCGAAGGCCATCACCCATGAATGTGCCATTGTTCCTTTTACCGGGATGCCGAACTGACGACCGGCGAGGGTGTTCGAGGTTGCCGCCGCCCCCCCTATAAAGGCGGCCCGGCTGGCACTCATTGCGCCATCGAATCCCTGAGCGCGTCTGAGCCCGAATTCGAGCACCTTTCCATTGTTGGAGGCGGAGACAATGCGCGCAGCCTTCGTGGCAATAAGCGTCTGAAAGTTTACAACGTTGAGCAGAAGGCTCTCAATGAGCTGCGCTTCAATAAGGGTCGCATGGACCCGGATCAGCGGTTCTCCAGGGAAGACGATGCTCCCCTCCGGCACCGCGTAGAGCGTACCGGAGAAGCGAAAGCGCCTCAGGTATGCAAGGAACTCCGCGTGAAACAGACCAAGGCTGTCCAGATAGGCAATATCGGCCTCAGAGAAGTGAAGCTTCTCGAGTGTCTCGAGCAAGTCGTCGAGACCGGCAAAGACGGAGAATCCTCCGCCAAACGGCGGCCTGCGGAAGAACATGTCGAAGATGACCTCCGGGTTGTTACCAAAGGTGTGGTAACCCTGGATCATGGTCAGCTCGTACAGGTCGGTGCGTAGACCGGAAAATCGATCGTCCATGGTGCAATTATACGGCAGACCGGCGGTGCGTAAAGAGACCCTGATGAACGGTGACAGAAAAGCTGCGGCAGAAGGCTGGTCGGTTGTCATCTGAAGGGCAAACGATTACAGTCGGGAGAAACAGGAGCTTTGCATGCGCAAGAACACGGAACCGGGCCGGAAGATTCTGGTCATCAACTGCGGTTCCTCGTCTCTGAAGTACGAAGTCTATGACATGCCCTCCCGGGAGAGCCTGGGAAAGGGACTTGTTGATCGTGTGGGAACTGACGGCGGGTCGATAAGCCACGAGGGCGAGAACGGGAAGTATGAGAGACAGGCCACCATCTCCGACCACAAGGAGGCGATGTCCATGGTGCTTGAAGCACTGACGGACGAGCACAACGGAATCATTGGGTCGGTCGAGGAGATCGCGGGTGTGGGCCATCGCGTTGTGCACGGCGGTGAGGCCTACTCATCCTCAGTGATCATTGATGGGGACGTAGAGGCGGCAATAGAAAAGAACATCGAACTGGCACCTATCCACAATCCCGCCAACCTCACCGGTATCAGGGAGGCAAGGCGGGTGTTCTCCTCCCAGAAGCATGTGGCCGTCTTTGATACCGCTTTCCACCAGACCATCCCGCCTGCAGCCTATCTCTACGGGCTTCCTCGGGAGCTTTACGAGAAGTACCGGATAAGACGGTACGGTTTTCATGGGACGAGCCACCGCTACGTGGCCAATCAGGCGGTGCAGTTGTTAAAGCGATCCTCCGAGAACACGAATCTCATTACCTGTCATCTGGGTAACGGTTGCTCGGTGACGGCAATCAAGAATGGCCGCTCGATTGACACCTCAATGGGATTCACCCCTCTCGAGGGGCTTGTCATGGGTACCCGCTCCGGAGACATTGACCCTGCCATCGTCTTTTTCCTGCTCGAGCGTGGCATGACCCCCGAAGAGCTCAACAATCTGCTGAACAAGGAGAGTGGCCTCAAGGGGCTCTCCGGCATTTCAAACGATCTTCGCGATATAGAAGAGGCTGCGGAGCTGGGTGATCGTAACGCAGCGGATGCCCTGGATGTCTACGCCCACAAGGTGCGGCAGTACATTGGCGCCTACGCCGCAGAGATTGTGAAAGTGGATGTGCTGGTGTTTACCGGTGGTGTTGGCCAGTACGGTACCCGGATGCGGGAGCGAATCTGCCGGCGCCTGGAGAATCTGGGTATCGTCATGGACTACCGTCGAAATCTGGAGAACGGACCACGGAAAGGGACCATTTCCATGGACTACTCGCCAACAACGATCGTTGTGCAGCCGACGAATGAGGAGCTGCAGATCGCAATAGACACGTTTGGGCTGCTCTGACCTCGTGATCCACGCCTCAGACTATCTCCTGTTTCGAGCCTGTCCGCGATCGCTTCACCTGAAGCTCTCCGGGCAGAGCCTGCCGGTACGGTTTCCGGCAGACGAGCAGTTTCCGGTGCCCTCTGACAGGGCGATCGTTCAGGATCTCCTTCGCACTCGCTTCCCGGGCGGCAGCCAGCCGTCTGAACCGCTGAGCGCCGATACAGCAGCCGGTGCGGAAGCAAGCAAGCAGGTGCTGTTCCGGGCCTGCTGTGGCATCGAGCCGTTTCTCGCCTGTGCTGATGTGCTCCATCCCCAGAAGCCTGACGGTGTTGCAGCGGTACTGGCCCGTGAGACGACCAGTGTGAAGGAGTCGCATCTTACGGAGGCTGCGTTCCTGCTCTGGTGTTTCACGGAATGCAACGTGCCGCTTCAGAAGATCTACATCTATCATCTGCAGAAGAACTATGAGAGTGAGGGCGATATTGATCCAGACACGCTGTTCGCTGTTCGGGACGTGAGCCGCAGAGCGGAGAAGCAGCTGGAGGTCGAGCGCGGGAGCATGGAGAACCTTCGATCGCTGCTCGAGCACGACCCGTTGCTCGAGCAGTTCCGTGACGCGCCGTGCGGACGGCCGCAGCGGTGTCCAGTCTGCGCAACGCCGGGCCAGACGCCTGCGATGGGAGATCTCTCCACGCTGCACAAAGGAGGGAAGCTTGCCGGGGAGTTGCGTGAGGAAGGTTATTCGCTGCTTCAGGACGTTCCAGAGACTCGCCTGAGTGACCGCCGCCACCGCATCCAGCGATCGTCGCTCCTGTCCGGCAAACCTCACACTGACCAGCAGCGCCTGCGAGGCTTTCTTGAATCACTGGAGTACCCGCTGCACTATCTGGATTTCGAGGCCACCAGCGAGGCCGTTCCCCGGTTTGCACGCGTCCGTCCCTGGGAGCACATTGCCTACCTTTTTTCGCTCCACCGGCAGGAAAGCCCCGGAGCCACTGCCTCCCACATCGATTTTATCATGGCGCCCGGCAGAGATGAGCGGCGAGCCATGGCTGATGAGCTGATCAGTGCGGTGGGAGAGAGGGGAAGCATAGTAGTCTATAGTGCCGGATTTGAGAAAGGCATTCTCACCCGGCTTGCGCAGGCGCTCCCCGAGCGGGCGGATGCGCTAAAGGAGCTGATCTCACGCGTGGTGGACCTGCTCGACCCGTTCAGTCAGTTCGCCTACTACCACTGTGCGCAGGAAGGAAAACTGAGTCTCAAGCGCGTCCTCCCGCTGCTGACCGGACAGACGTACGCTGACGAAAGCGTGGCAGACGGCTACACGGCCAACGTTGCCTATCGCTATCTCACCCATCATACCCACCTCTCACCTGAGGAGCGGGATTCCATTCTGGGTGACCTGCGCTCCTACTGTCGTATGGATACGCAGGCGATGGTGGCTATCGTTGACCAGCTTCACTCTCTACTGCTCAAATAGTTCATCTATCTCGTTGGTGTACTTTTCAGCAATGATGTGGCGCTTGACTTCCTGCTTCTGCGAGAGCTCGTCACCAACTGAGAGGGGGCCTGCAATCAGCTTGTGTCTGCCAATTCGTTCAAAGCTCCGAAACCCGTTCTTCGCACTCACCGAGTCGCGTACAAGATCGCGATACCGTGCGTTTATCTCCTCGTTGCTCAGCAGGGAGACGTCATACTCGGCGTCCGCCTCCACCACGCCCTTCTCCCGGGCAGTGTCGAGCAGCGCGTCCGGGTTCGGCACGATCAGTACCCCAAGGGTGCGCTGGTCCTGGCCCTGAAGAATTGCGTGATCAATGAGCGGGCTCTCCTCCAGCTTCTGTTCTATTGGAAGCGGTTCAACGTTCTCTCCGCCGCGAAGGACAATCGTGTCCTTCGCTCGGCCGCGGATGGCAAGTTCATTGTCGTAGGTCAGCATTCCCAGGTCGCCGGTATTCAGCCACCCGTCGTTCCCAAGCACCTGTGCGGTGAGGTCCGGCTGTCGATAGTAGCCCTTCATGACCTGAGGCCCCCGTGCCATCACCAGACCCAGGCGACCAGGAGGCAGCGGCGCGCCGCTCTCGTCGATGATCCGGATCTCAGTGCCCGGGAAGACCGGTCCCACGGTTGATGTAACCGGCTTGTGCTGTGCCCGCACGCCGAGCACCGGCCCGGTTTCAGTGAGGCCGTATCCTTCAAGGAGGAGAACACCGGCGGCCTGGAAAAACGAATCCACCCCCGCCGGTAACGCTCCGCCGCCGGAGATACCGGCCACGAAGCGGCCTCCAAGTTTCTCCTTGATCTTGCCGAATACCAGCAGGTTCCCGAGCCCACGAAGCGGCAGAAGCAGAAGCCACGGAAGAACCG
The DNA here is from genome assembly GCA_964599075.1 of uncultured Spirochaetaceae bacterium. Taxonomy (GTDB): domain Bacteria; phylum Spirochaetota; class Spirochaetia; order DSM-27196; family SLST01; genus SLST01. The sequence continues at coordinate 14,988 of CAZREG010000026.1, forward strand.
CAAGCAGCGCGTCGATCATCCGGTTGCGTCTGGTGAACCGGGGCAGACGTCCCTTGAGCATGTTGTCCAGATGAGCGTGTGCGGTTCCAACAGAGACAAAGAATGAGAAGAGGGAAAGCTTCACTCCGCCCTGATTTTTCACGTTGCGCATAATTCCGGCCTGAATTGCCTCCCAGATCCGGGGCACGGAGGCCATCCAGGTTGGCTTCACCTTCTGAAAGTCCGCAAGCATGATCTTTCCGATCGGCTTGGAGTAGGCGAGGGCGGATGCGGAACCAAGCGACACGTACTGCATGATCCGCTCAAAGCTGTGCCAGACCGGAAGCACGCAGAGCCAGATATCACCGGGGCCCACGTCAATGAGATCGGGCACGTGTTCCACCTGGTGGAGGAAGTTGCGGTGGGTGAGCATGACGCCCTTCGGGGTTCCGGTCGTTCCTGAGGTGAAAATGACGGTGGCAACGTCGTCTGCGTTTCCCTTGGCAATCTCTTCCTGTATCCGGTTGGGATTGTCGGCAAGGTAGGCGTCTCCGGCGCTGTAGATCTCCTCCACGGTAAGAACGGCGACTCCCTTGCCCGCCTCCTTGCGCAGCTCCTCCAGCTCTTCCCCGGAGTCAAAGACGATGATCTGCTCGAGACCGGGGATCTCCTGTCGGACTTCAAGAATCTTTCGTGCCTGGGTGGCATCCTCGGCACAGGTTGTACGGCACTCGGCGAATCCCAGGATGTAACCCACCTCTCGTGGCACGGTGTCGTTACCCCGCGGAACATCTGCCGCACCAATGGAGAGAATGGCTACGTCTGCAATAAACCATTCCGCCCGATTCTCCGATACGAGCCCAACGTGTTCTCCGCGGCTCACTCCTCTGGCCAGAAGGCCGGCTGCGAAGCGTTCGGTCAGGCGTGCAAACTCCGTGTAGCTGGTTGGCGAGAACTCCCCCGAGCCGTCCTTTGACATCTGGGCGCTGTAATCGGGATGGGTACGGGCGATTTCCTGGAGCAGTTTCGGGATTGTCTGTTGCATGATTACCTCAAAAAAAATGGGTTGTCCCGGGGGACAACCCATTGTACATCAGTCGTCTGCTGGTGTTTAGAGCCGAGTGACCGTGAAGTTAGAGAAACTCAGCGCAAGGCTGTTCGTTCTCAGGCTCACATAGTTACCGTCAAGCACCTCGGGATCAACGTCAAACCAGAACCAGGTCGATGGGCTGGTGGGATCGTTGACCATGACGCGGCCGGAATCATAGTTGACTCGGATGCGAATGGGCACCACCTCATCCAGGTACCCGTTCAGTGCGGGGACGCTGAAGCTGATACCGGCGTTGTTCAATGCCTCAACGATATCAACGTTGAGTCCGGTGAGATCCATCCGGCTGTTGCTCGCCGAACGGTAGACCTGGCCGCGGAATCCACTATGCTGTGGTACATCCTCAACGGTGTCGGCTCTGGTGTCCAGATTGAGCCAGAGCAGGTAGCTGTCGTTCGCACCCCAGGCCACGCGAGGCGGCTGCGAGTCTACTCCCACATGAATCCCGAATCCAGCGTGGTACTGACCAAAACGGCCCTCCGCAAGTCCACCCGCTTCGTAGCGCACGTCGAACGCGATCTCCACCGTTCCACTCTGCGGGACCGCGCGGTCGATGCGCGCCATTCGAGCAGCGGTGTCACCCTGGAACAGCATCCCGCCGCGAGAGCGCCAGTCACCGTCACCGGAGTTCCAGTTGGTCCTGATCGTGGACGCCGTAAACGGTTCGTCAACGATTGGTTGTGCAGCGAGCGTAGCGGGCAGCAAGAATGCCGCAACGATCAGCACAACAAGAAAAGTACGTCTCATCCTATCCTCCTCACAAGATATTCTGTCTCCCTAAGGCGTGTTCTGCCATGGTAATATGAGTCCTGTTGGAACACAAGGAAAAAGCGGGGCCCATCCATCACCGGGCCGTTAGTTTTTGGTTATTTCTTGTTCCGGGGCGAACGGGTTCTTCAATTATCTTCATTCTGCTGAATACTCAGCGGTGTCACGCTCTTCGTTGGCATGGCTCTCCATTAGCATGGTATAGTCTGACCATGCAGCAGTTTGCCGCTTCTCGCACTCCCGAGCTGCGATCTGGTCCCGGAACCATAACGTCTCTCCCTGTCTGGCTCACCTCTCACGGCATAAGGGCGCCCCTCCTTGTGGTCGGCCGTTCAGTCGCCTCCGATCCCGAGTTGTGGCACGGTCTGCTCGCGATGCTTCAAGACGCCGGTCAGCAACCATCCTCCTACATCTGGAGCAGCGGGCGTCCGGTAGGGGATGAGACGGATGCCCGGCATGTGCTCGAACCAGATCCGACCGTCGTGGATGCGATTGCAGCGGCGGCCTCAGACAGTGACGCGGTAGTGGGCATTGGCGGCGGCAGTGCCATCGATACGGCAAAGGCGGTTGCTGCAGCGCGGTGTCTGGAAGGCTCGATCGAAGCGTATCTCGAGGGGGTCGGGAGTAGAGAGCCCTCGGGCAGACGGTTACCCCTTGTGGCGGTGCCCACGACTGCAGGGACGGGTAGTGAGGCAACCAGGAACGCGGTACTCTCCCGGCAGGGGAGTGACGGGTACAAGAAGTCACTCCGTCACGAGGGCTACGTTCCGGATCTCGCGATTCTTGACCCACAACTGCAGTTGAGCTGCCCAAGGGGCGTTACCGCCGCCACAGGCATGGACGCGGTTACGCAGCTTTTAGAGGCGTATGTGTCAACAGAGGCGAGTCCGTTCACAGATGCCCTTGCACTCGCGGGGCTCGAGCATGCGGGCCGAAGCCTGCTGCGTGCGATCGAGCGCGGGGAAACCGATCTGGATGCTCGTGCCGGGATGGCGTTCGCGGCCTACCTTTCCGGGGTCTGCCTGGCTAACGCCGGGCTGGGAACCGTGCACGGACTTGCGTCCCCGGCCGGTGCGTTCGCGCCGGTACCACACGGTGTCTTTTGCGGGCTTTTGATCGCTCCAGTGACCGCGCGAACCATAGAGCAGCTGCGACGCACGCGGGACGGGCTTGGCGCACTGGGGCGCTACGCGGCCGCCGCAAGGGCCCTGACCGGCCTGTCAGGCGGCTCACTTGAGGAGCAGCTTGACCGTCTGGTGGCCCGCCTCACTGAGTTTGCCCGGACCGGCGGGCTGGGTCGCCTCTCTGCGTATGGAGTGACAGAACAGAGTGCCGTCCGGATCGCCCGAGCGGGCGGCAACAAGAACAATCCATATGACCTGACCGCTGAACAGCGCGAGCAGGCAATGCTCTCTGTTCTATAAGGTATGCGCCCTGCATGACCGGCACCTTACTTCACGCCATCCTGCATACGTCCGCGTTCTGACCGCGAAAACCGTCAAAACCGTACATCTATTGAGATAAACAGGTTACTGGAATTGCACACCTTTGGCACGTTCTTTGCAAACAGTTCATGTCTCGCAAGCGAGGCGTGGAGCGTGACTATGAGCACTATTGAAACTATCTATGGGTGTGAGCTCATCAGCCAGGATCTTCTCCATCAGCTGGAGAAGCACGACACCAAGACCCCTGAGTGGGGACGGATCTACCTTGAACTGCTCGAGCACCTTGCCTACACGCAGATGATCCTCGAACGCTATCTGGCAGATTTTACGCACCAGGAACGTGTCACAGAAGCAGCCCGCCTCCAGGCGCTCATGCCTACCTTTGAGCGCCTGAAAAACGAGTGCGCAGTCCGCCTTCCCGACGGTTCCTGGAAGGCACAACTACGGTGACCGGCTCAAGCATTTCTAGACCTCTACGTTGTGCTCAAGGCGCAGCGTTATGCTCGGCGCGTCACACACCTCTGGGGGGCCGTAATATTGAATGGATCCGGGGAAGGCGAAAGAGGTCTTCAGCGCCCACGATTCACGGTGCGCGGCGAAACGCTTGAAAGGCGCACTCGCAAGCTCGACGAGGGCCTTTCGAATGACGGGCTTCAGCTTGCCGTGACGTTCCTCCATGTTCATCATCATCGTCAGCGGTATTCCCCCGGCAATCCACTGATCGGCCGGTTGAGCCAGATTGCGGACAGAGGAGAGATAACCGGTCAGCCCCGCCGCGATCAGGCCGCACGCGGCGTGACCCAGGCTGTAGCAGTAGTCCGCATCAAAATTGCTCGGGAATGCGCAGCGGCCCTCGTACCCAAAGAAGTGCGTGAGTGCACTGAACTTCCCGGTGAACTCGCCGCGGCTCTTCATTTCAGCAAGCCCATCGCTGACCATCTCCACCAGCAGTGCCTCCGTGTCTATCCGGGAGACCTGTACGTTGCCGTGGGGGTCGCGGTCCATGAGAAGCTGTCGCTGGATCGTAGTGGGAAGGCTGCTGAAAACGTAGGAACTGTCCCGGGTGAGGCTCTTGTTTACCCACTCCGATTGATCCTCGAACGTGTGGAGAGTCTGAAAGTGTGCCTGATTCATGCCCAGGATTTTGTTAAGCTCACTGATCAGGACCCGCATCTCCGGGATGAACTCGATCAGCCCCTCGGGAACAAGTACGACCCCAAAGTCCTCTCCGTTCTCACTTCGGCTTCTCACGGTACCCACAATTGACTCTACAATGGAGTTCAGCGTCTGCTGCTTCTCGGCCACTTCCTCGCTGATGATGCAGACATTGGGCCGGGTCTGCAGGGCGCACTCGAGGGCGATGTGGCTCGCGCTTCGTCCCATGAGCTTGATAAAGTGCCAGTACTTACGGGCACTCGCGGCGTCACGCTCAATGTTGCCGATCAGCTCAGAGTAGACTTTCGTGGCGGTATCAAATCCGAACGACACCTCTATGCTCTCGTTCTTCAGGTCGCCGTCGATCGTCTTTGGCACGCCGATCACCTGTGTCTTCTGACCGTTCGCCACGAAGTACTCTGCGAGCAGGGCCGCGTTGGTGTTTGAGTCATCGCCGCCAATGACAACGAGGGCATCAAGTGCGCGCGCTTTGCAGACGGCCATTGCCCGAGCGAACTGCTCGTCCGTTTCGATCTTCGTTCTCCCGGAGCCGATCATGTCGAATCCGCCGGTGTTCCGGTACTCGTCCACGAAGCTCGGGGTGATCTCGATGGCGGTATCCTCAAGGATTCCGCCGGGACCCTTCAGAAAACCGATCAATTGTGACTCGCTGTTGATCTCACGCAGGGCATCAAAGAGACCTGCGATCACATTGTGACCGCCCGGGGCCTGACCGCCGGAGAGCACCACCCCTACACTCAGCGCGCGGTCTCCCGCTGCGGACCCTTCACCAGTGACAAACGTTGCAACCGGCTTTCCGTAGGTATGCGGGAACAGCTGCTTCATCTCAGTCTGGTTGTCCACGCTTTCCGTCGGCGAGCCGTACTCGATCTTGAGGCCGGACATCTCTCCCCGCAGCGCGGGAGGAAGCTTTGGCTCATACTGATACCGGGCAGTTTGCAACGGTGACTTACTCATGTTCGTTCTCCTCTCACAGGGCGAAGGCGACTGCCCCCGCATTTCTAATAGAAAGCCGGGTGACCGCGTGGGTTCCCAGATAGCTGTTCATCTGTTCAACGTAGCGTTCGTAAGCGTCTGTCGGCAGCAGCGCCTGGATGGTGCCGGCGAATCCTCCCCCGTGCACACGGGCCGTGGCGTCCACGCCGGGCTCCAGTCCGAGCGTGGAGAAGACCTGCTCGCTGAGGGCAAGCGCGGTAACCACCGCCTGTCGGGCAGGTGCGCCCTGGGGAGCACCGTTTTGAAGGTACGCGACGGAGCTGTGACCGGATTGGTGCATGACGCGAAGATAGCGCCCCATGTCGTTGCCTTGGAGCGCCTCGAGCATTTCATCCACGCGACGGTTCTCTGCAAAGAAGTGGAGTGCCCGATTCACGGCCCGGTCGCCATAGGTGTCACGCAGCTTGGGGATTCGCCCCAGAAACGCCGCCTCATCTACTCCCCTCAGATTCGAGGCACCGAACGCCCCGGCAACCGCCCGCATCTCCGCCGGGATGGCCGCGTACTGATCGGTGAGATTCGCGTGGTCTCCTCCGGTGTCCACTACGCAGAGGGTGTAGCCGCAGGACTCAAACGAGGCCTGGACCTGTGCTACCGCCGGCTCGGTCGGGTCTGCGAAGTCTATCCAGACCGCCCCCCCGGTTGCACAGGCGACCTGATCCATGAGTCCGCTCGGCTTGCCGAAGTAGCGGTTCTCCGCAATCTGGCCTATCTGCGCCAGAACGGTGGCATGAACCTCGCCGCGGTTGAACAGGCCGCTTACAATAGCCCCCACCAGGACCTCAAAGCTTGCTGATGAGCTCAACCCTGAGCCGGCAAGGACCGCGGAGCTGGCAACCGCGTCAAATCCGCCGACTTCCAGGCCCCGGGCAGCAAACTCCGCAAGGACGCCGCGCACGAGAGCTGTGGTTGTCCCCTGTTCTGCGGAGTCCGGATCTGATTGATCCACTGAAAGTTCCACTGCAGGAAAGCCCTCACTGAGAAAGCGCACCCGGCGGTCCGCTCGTCGCCTCACGAGCGCAATGGTGTCCAGCTGTACGCCGGCTGCAACAACCCGACCAAGGTTGTGATCCGTGTGGTTCCCGCCCAGTTCGGTTCGTCCAGGTGCGCTGGCAAACAGTAGCTCGTCTTCCGATCCAAAGCCAAGCGTATCAACCGCACGACCGGCAAGAGTCAGAAATCGGTCTGCGGTCTCTGCCGGCAGGCCTTGCTCAGAGAGCCGGTCCTGTAGCCGCTGGCGCTGGAAGAGTTGCGATTGGTGCTCACTCATGATCGCTGCAACGTAGCATATAGTGGAGTCGGTGTCACGGTGCGTCATTGAATTGTTGACAAAGCATCTGCCCGCCGTATGATCAGAGTATGCTCTTTTGCATGCACAACACCGTGCAACCCTATGCCTGGGGGTCGCGTACCGCGCTCACCGAACTCTACGGGATTCCCAATCCGGACAACAGGCCGATGGCAGAGCTCTGGATGGGTGCCCATCCGCGAGCATCCTCGGTTGTTGACCTCGACTCCGGGGGCGCTTCTCTGGACGACCACATTTTGGCGAACCCGGAACAGGTGCTGGGAGCCGGGGTGGCACAGGCGTTCGGGCCCCGCCTCCCGTTCCTGCTCAAAGTGCTCTGCGCCGCAGAGCCGCTCAGTATTCAGGCCCACCCCTCCCTCGAACAGGCCCGGGCAGGGTTCAAGGGGGAGGAACAAAACGGCCCACCGCTTGATGCACCCGAGAGAAACTACCGTGACGCGAATCACAAGCCTGAGCTCATCTGTGCGGTCCGGCCCTTCTGGGGGTTGCGCGGCTTTCGCCCTGTCGCGGAGATACAGGCTGAGTTTGCCGTGCCGCAACTGCGCACGCCTGATGTTCCGTTTCATCCCCCAAGGAGCGAGGGTGACCTTTCAGAGTTTTTTGCCTCCTTGTTGCGACTGCCAGCGGACGTTCGGCGAGAGCTGATTGCCGGGGCGCTCTCGGTTGCGAGTGAGCGATATCCCGACTACCACAGCGTTGCTGCTCCCGGACTTGATGATCCGCGAGCCCGGTACTACTGGGTGCAGCGTATCGCGGACGTGCATCCTGGCGACATTGGGATTGTCTCACCTCTGCTGCTGAACACGTTTTGCCTGGCACCCGGGCAGGCGGTCTACCAGCCGGCAGGAGTGCTCCACGCCTACCTCAGTGGCGTTGGTATTGAGCTGATGGCCAACTCGGACAACGTGCTGCGCGGTGGAATGACGGTGAAGCACATAGACGTGGAGGAACTGCTTGCGGTAGGGGTATTCCAGTCGCAGGCCACTGAACTGGTGGAGCCGCAGCCGTCGCCCCTGGTCTCTGCCGGAGACTCCCCCGCAGACTCCGTTCGGGCGTCTGTCTATCCCACGCCGTTTCGTGAGTTTGAGCTCCACGTGGTTGATCTATCCGGTTCCAGTGCGCAGGTGGAGTCCGGCTCGCCCACGATCATCCTCTGTCACCGCGGTCTGATTACGGTGGACGGTGACGGCCGGGTGGTATCACTCGCCGCCGGTCAGACCGCCTTTGTTCAGGCAAACGCGTCGCCGGTTACCGTTTCGGGCGAGGGCACGCTTTATATAGCTACGGTGCCCCGTTGAGATTGCTTGTTGACGCTGACAGCATTAATGTTCGGATTAGAGAGATTATAGTCCGAGCCGCTGAACGCAGGGGGTTCCATGTGGTCTTTGCAGCCAATCGGCCCATTCCGTTTCCTGAGACCCGATCAGCCACTATGGATGTGGTCCCGGATGCGGACGACCGGCTCGCGGAGATCTGCGAGCAGGGGGATCTGGCCATTACGCGGGACGTGCCTCTTGCCGCTCGTCTGGTCGAACGCGGTGCGGTGGTACTCAACGACCGGGGCGATCGATGGGACGCCGGCAACATTGCCGAGCGCCTGAGCGAGCGTGACACGGCCACAGAGATGCGAGAGGCCGGAGTGCTTCCCCAGCGTGGTCGCCAGTTCGGGAAGAAAGAAGTCTTCGCCTTCTCGAACGCCCTTGACCGTGAGCTTACCAGCCGGGGTTTTTTCCCTGGTGTGGTTGATGAAGATGAGTAGAATGGTTACATTTATATCGATTGAGAAGGGACGGTTTAGATGAAAACAAGCGAAGTGACTGAAGGCATTTTCCGGCTCTCTGCAAACGTTGATGACATCCTCTTTGAGAGCATCTGGCCTATTCCAAACGGCGTGAGCATGAACTCCTACATTGTCAAAGGTGAGAAAGCCGCGATCGTTGACGGCGTCTGTGACTGGGATGGTGTGCCGGAGACGCTGTACGAACAGCTCGATCAGATGCAGATAGACATCAAGGATATCGACTATGTGATCATGAACCACCTTGAGCCCGACCACTCCGGATGGTTCGACAGTTTCCTGAAAATCAGAAGTGACGTGACCGTCGTGACCAGCGAGAAGGGTGCAGACCTGGTGAAGTACTTCTACGGGTATGAGGGAGATGTTCGAACCGTGAAGCACGGGGACACCCTTGACCTTGGTGACGGGCGCGTGCTGATGTTCGCTGAGATCCCGAACGTACACTGGCCGGAGACCATTGCCACCTACGACACAAAGAGCAAGACTCTTATGCCGTGTGATGCCTTTGGCCATTTCGGAAGCATTCACGAGAAGATGTACGACGATCAGCTTGAGGAAAAAGACTTCGCCTTTTTCGAACAGGAGGCTGAGCGCTACTACTCGAACATAGTGGGACCGTTCAGCGTGTTCGTTCAGCGAGCGGTCGACAAGCTGAAGGATGTAGACGTCAAGATCATCGCGCCGGGGCACGGCATTGTCTGGCGCAAGGATCCCGGACGCATTCTTAACGACTACATCCGCTATGCGAGTTACTCGAAGGGGCCGGCAAAAACCGATGTCACCGTTCTCTGGGCATCCATGTACGGCATGAGCGCCCGAGGCGTGGATCCGGTCGTCGAGGGCCTTGAGAGTGAGGGCGTTACCGTTCATGTTCACAAGATCCCGGAGACCGACTGGAGCTATGCAATTGCAAGCGTCTGGCAGAGCTCGGGAGTCGTGATCTGCACGCCAACCTATGAGTACAAGATGTTTCCGCCAATGGCGGCGCTTCTGGAAGAGATCGGCCGCAAGAAGGCACTCAACCGCAAGGCGTTTCGCTTTGGCAGCTACGGCTGGTCGGGGGGCGCGCAGAAGGAGCTTGACGAGATCGTCGATCGCAACCGCCTGAACTGGGAGTTCCTGGAACCGGTCGAGTTCCGTGGTGCACCAACGGCAGAGCACCTGGACACTATCCGCAGTCGCGGCAAAGAGCTCGCGGTGGCGGTCAAGCAGTGGGTGAAAGAGGGCGCATAGCGCGCCGGTGCGCTAGAGCTCCCGGGCCTCGAGCACTCGGCGAACGGTATAGCCGCGGTCGCCGAGCATACGCTGGACACTGTCTTCGCCCACCAGGTGTGCAGCGCCAACCACGACAAAGGTTGGGATCGGTTCAGCGAGCATGACCTGCAGACGCTCTGTCCAGAGCTCGTTCCGTCGTGTCAAAAGCCGCTCGTAGTAGCTTCCCAGCCCGCGCATCAGTGACTCATCCACAATGCGTGAAAGCCGTTGTACATCACCTGCTCGCCAGGCGTGGTAGAGCTGAAGAATCTGCGGCAACCGGTCTGCTGAGAGGGTCGCTACAAGGGATGCGACCTGCTCTTCAAGCGATCCGCCTGCAATCGCACTGATCTGCTCCTCTGTAGATTCAAGTCCTCCAATCGGAATCCCTCTTGCCCGGGCCTTTGCCGTGAAGTAGAGGTCAAGACCGTGATTGGCGGCAAACCCTTCGGGAAGCGTGCCGAACTCCGTGAGCGCGAGCTCAACAGCCCAGGGTTGCATCAGCTCTATACCTTCCATGGGCACCCCGGCCTGGGTGGCAATCAATCGCAGGCGCTCGTACTGCTGGTGAGTGAGCAGCTCGTTCAGTGTGATCCCGTCCTGGAGAAACGCACGGCTCATTATTGCCGCTGCCGCCTCTCTCTCCGTGTCGGTGTCAAGAATCACCTCCGTGATCAGTCGCTGCGATCGGGTGAACGCCTCTCGCGCTGCGGCAGGCGGGGGCAGGACATCCGGCGGCGCAAGGTGCAGCGAGCCGTACAGGTAGAGTGGAGCAGCGCCGCCCTCCACAACAAAGAGGATGGGACGGTACAGGTCCTGAGCGTTGCGTGGTCGCGACTGGCTCTGTGCTGAGGCGGCGATCAGCAGGAGAAACACCCCTGCGAACAGGAAGCCGGCGCGTCTCGGGTGCTTCATTAGAACAGGGCACTCCCCGGCGTGCGCGGAAACGGAATGACGTCCCGTATGTTCTGCATGCCGGTGCAGTACTGAATAAACCGCTCAAAGCCCAGTCCGAACCCCGAGTGCGGCACGGTGCCAAACTTCCGCAGCTCCAGATACCACCAGTAATCCTGCGGGTTCAGGTCAAGCTCAACGATGCGCCGCTCGAGCGCGGCAAGGTTCTCTTCACGCTGGCTGCCGCCAATGATCTCTCCAAGCCTCGGGACCAGAACGTCCATGCCGCGGACGGTTCTGCTGTCATCGTTCTGCTTCATGTAGAACGCCTTTATGTCCCGCGGGTAATCGGTGACGATCACCGGTCGGTGGTAGACTTCCTCCGTAAGGAACTTTTCGTGTTCGCTCTGCAGATCACGGCCCCACTCGATCGGGAACTCGAACGTGCGGCCGCTCTTTTCAAGGGCCTCAACGGCCTCCGTATAGGTGATTCGTATGAAGTGTGACTCTGCAACGTGGCGAAGCGCGTCTATGAGCCCCTTCTCAATGCGAAGATCAAAAAAGCTCATGTCCTCCTCGCAGTCGGCGAGCAGGCTGCTGATGATGGTGCGTAGAAAGTCCTCTGCGAGCTCCATGTTACCGGTGATATCGCAGAAGCTGACCTCAGGCTCAATCATCCAGAACTCCGCAAGGTGTCGCGTTGTGTTCGAGTTCTCCGCCCGAAAGGTGGGGCCGAAGGTGTAGACACGGTCCAGCGCGCTGGAGTAGATCTCCGCGTTGAGCTGACCGCTGACCGTGAGAAATGCGCGGCGTCCAAAGAAGTCACGGCCATAGTCTACAGGCCGTACGGAACCCGCTCCGCCCTCCGCGCCGTCGTCCGTGGAGCGTGCCTCCAACCCGCGCCGGGCGATCGCCTCCAGGTCCAGGGTTGTTACCTGGAAGAGCTCTCCGGCACCCTCCGCATCGCTTGCAGTGATAATGGGTGTGTGTACGTAGAGAAACTCGCGTTCCTGGAAAAACCGATGGATCGCGTAGCTGAGATAGCTTCGAACCCGCGCGATAGCCCCGAACGTGTTGGTGCGGGGGCGCAGATGGGCTATCTCCCGAAGGTACTCAAAGCTGTGCCGCTTCTTCTGCAGCGGATAGCTCTCCGCAGGCGCCGGGCCTATCACCTCGAGCGATTGCGCATAGAGCTCAACGCTCTGGTTCTTGCCCATGCTCTCAACCAGGGTCCCGGTGAGGCGGACGCTGGCCCCGGTTGCAGCTTCACGCGCGGCCGACACAAGATCGGAGTTCTCTGCGTCTATAGTTGCCTGGAGATTGCTCAGAGAGCTTCCGTCGTTTACTTCCAGAAAGAGCACATTCTTCGCGTCGCGGCGGGTCCTCACCCAGCCGGCTATCTCAACCACCTCGTTTGACGGGGAGCGCTTCAGCGCCTCCCGCACTCGTATTCGCATGATACCTCCAGCGGCTTCAGGTTGCTGTCCCGCCGCTCTCACCGTAGAATGACGTGTGATTCAAATCTACGGTACAAAGAAGAGCAAACCAACCCAGAAAGCCGAGCGCTTCTTCAAAGAGCGCAACGTACCCTATCAGTTTGTCGATCTGTCCGCCAAGGCTCCGGGAGCACGGGAGATAGAACTCTTTCTGCGAGTGGTCGGTGAGCAGAGCCTCATTGATACCGATGGCAAGGCGTACCGCAAGCGCGGCATGCAGTACATGGAGTTCAACGCCGCCGAGGAGCTGGCAGCCGATCCGCTCCTGATGGTCCTGCCCATAGTTCGCGACGGACAGAGAGCCGCAGCCGGTGAGGACCACGATTTCTGGGCATCGCTTGCCGGACAGGCGAAGCAGTGAGCGAGCTTCACAGGCCCCTTGCCCCGCTTATCTCAAGCGAGAGCGGCACCCTCGAACAGGTGGTTGTCCACACGCCGGGCGCAGAGATTGAGTCCATGACGCCACGGACCGCGCAGGAGGTCCTCTACAACGATATCATTCCACTGGGGGTGGTGCGTGGTGAACACGCGCGCCTGAAAGCGTTTCTCTCACTCATCTGCGAGGTATACGAGCTCTCTGATCTGCTTGCCCAGGCTCTTGGCAAAGCCGATGTTGCCCGCTCGCTGGTTGAGGCGGCTACGGCGGGCACCCATGCCCAGGCGCGGCAGGATGAGCTTCTCGCGCTCGACGCCCCGGCGCTTGCCGAGCGACTCATCTGCGGGCTTGCCTCACCGGGCTCCACCCTCGAGGGGGTCCTTGCCGGCCGCCAGTACGATCTGCCGCCGCTGCCCAACCTCTACTTTATGCGCGACAGCTCGGTCGTCATTGGTGAGCAGGTAGCGGTTGGTGCCATGGCGCACTCAGTTCGTGAGCGGGAGGCGCAGCTGTTGGGGACGGTGTTTCCCCAGGCGGCCGTCCTTTTCGACGGTCCGGCGCTCCGCGCGGCGAGCGCAGCCGACCTGCGGCTTGAAGGCGGTGACGTCCTGGTCGTCTCTCCGCAGCTTGTGCTTATAGGGGTGAGTGAAAGAACCTCTGCAGCGGCGGTTGATCAGCTTGCTCGCGCCCTTGTCGCCGGCGGTAAGCAGCCGCTTCACGTACTTGCGGTTGTTCTACCCCGGCAGCGCAGTACCATCCACCTGGACATGATCTTCACGTTGGTGGGCCCCGATCACGCCCTTGCCTATCAGCCGCTGGTCAGCGGTCATCACGCGGTGGACGTGTACCGCATGGAGCTTCTTCCGGGAAGGGAGCCGGTCATCACATCAACGACCGGGCTTCTTCCTGCACTTGCTGAGCTTGGTGTTCCTCTTGAGGCAGTTGCCTGTGGTGGCCGGGATCCCGTTGTTCGCGAACGGGAGCAGTGGCTGAGCGCCGCGAACGTCTTTGCCTTTGGTCCGAACCGGATCCTTGCTTACGACAACAATGTGCAGACGCTTGGTGAGTTCGCCGCCGCCGGCTTTGCCGTGGAGCCGATCGATCGCTTTCTCGACCGCACGCTCTCAGTCTCCGGCTTTGATCGACTGGTCGTAACGCTACCCGGCATAAACCTTGCGCGCGGGGGCGGTGGACCCCGCTGCATGACACTCCCGGTTCGCCGGGCCGTACACTGAGCGTTGGCAGCTGGAACAGGGATTCTCTATCTGCTGAGGATGCCGGTTGCCGGGAGAGACTCCAGGCCGGCACCGCAGGTTTGTGGGATCTCCTCCCCCGCTGCCTCATCCCACCGTGTGAGGAACTCTTCGCGCGGCGAGATGCGTGCACCCAGGCGGGTCTTGTATTCCATGTAGGGGTGCCCGAGATTCCAGAACGCGAACCCGGCGGAGCGAAGATGCAATGCGAGGAGCACCATCTGCAGCTTGCCAAAATTGTCCCACTCGCGACGATCACGGCGGAAGAAGCCCGACAGGCTGACGTAGGCTCGGCCAATGGCGTACCCAAGTTCACCGGCGACCGGCTGCGGTCCGTCGAAGAGTGTGGTGCTCAAGATTCGGAAACCCGTGTCGCGGGCCTGCTCCTCCGGTGAGGCGAGGGTTCTCATAAGACTGACATACTCCGGCACGAGCCAGGACCTTGCCCCCCAGTTCTGTGACAGTCGAGCCAGCACCGGTCCAGGATCAGGATTGATCACGAGTCGCACGTCGTCGTGCTCAAGGCGACCGCTGTTCACGATTCGGCGCACGCTGCGATCCATGCGGAGATCGGGCCAGTCGAGAACCGCATAGGCTTCCTGCAGCTCCGGGATGAGCACATTGCCAATGTCCTCGGGGCCCTCAGTCGCCACCGCGATGAATCCAAGCCGGGCCTGGGCTCTGTAAAAGTCCGTTGTCCAGTCATCGGTCCAGAAGTGAACGAATGGAGTCGTGGCAACGATCTGGTTGCGGATTGATCGGGTCATCTGGGAGAGCGCTATGTAGGGGATTGGAGCAGGTTCCGCCGGCTCGCGATCTTCGCTGTCCATCCGTTGTGATACCACGGCGCGAGCCTCCGTTCAACGGTGGCCCCTATCCCTCCAAAATCGATTCCATGCTTTGCCACATTGGAGTTGCTCCTGGTGTCATCAAACACAAACGGGCTCACGAGTAGAAACGGTGCTCTTTCTCCTCACATGACAAGGCAGAAGAAGCCGATGGCCAACGGAATAGATTAGACGACCGGGCGGCGGGCGATATCGGTACCTGAGTTGAACAGCAACCGCTCAATATCCGTAGGCCTCTTCACACTCGAGAATCTTCACAGATTCGCCGAGGAACCGGGTACACCCGCAGAGTCTAACGATCTGGTAAACGACCCCGGGCAGACCCGCGAGCTCGACGGCGTCGGGCTGCTCTACGACTGGCCGAATGATCTCATCCCGCTCCGGAATCCTCACGATATTCTAACACTCATCTCGTAGACTCCTGCAAACATACCAGACCGAGATGTGACTATGAGAAGCTCGGACTTGTCCCACGATCGAATCAGCGGGACGGGTCCGGGCTGATTTTTTTGGGGGAGCATTTGGATACAGGTCGCTATACCTCTTTTTTATTCGATTTTGACGGTACCCTCGGCGATGACGGGCGTCTGTACGACGGGGTGCCTGAGCTTCTTCGTGGTTTGCTTGATCGCAGACGCCGGGTGGTGGTAGTCAGCAACAACTCGCAGCGAAGCGGCTCCCAGATCTCTGCGGTAATCCGCCGAGAGTCGGCAATCGACGTTCCGGCGATCACCGTATGTGATATCGCTCACGAGCAGATCCTTCAAGACCTCGGACCTTCTGCAGTTGTGGCGGTGAGCGGCGCAACGCAGCTGCGTGCCAGCATGGAAGAGTCCAGTCTCACCGCGGTCGGCCTGGACGCGCCCCGCGCGGACGCGGTACTGCTCGGCTGTTCCTCCGATTTCTGCTACAACGATATGGCGCGAGTATCAGCGCTTGCCTGCGCGGGGGCGCGGCTCTACTGCACCAACAGGGATGCCTCACGACCTGTGGGCACCACAGTGGTACCGGAGACCGGTGCGCTTGTTGCAGCCATAGAGGCACTGTGTGATTCACCGTGGACGGTACTCGGGAAGCCACAGCCGGCACTCTTTCTCAGAGCGCTCGAGCTCCTTGACGCACGGCCTGCAGAGACGGTGATGATTGGTGACGGATACACGACCGATATCGAAGGCGCTACCCGCCTGGGGATCGACTGCATCTGGGCGAACCCGTCCGGAGAAGCCTCCCACCTGGACACCAACCTGGTGGGGAGAGTCTCCAGCGGCAACTGGGGGGTGCTGCTGTGACTCCAAACGAGCATCGTGTCCCCAATTCAGCCTGGAATCTCTCTCAGTGGATCCGGCCAGCTTGGACGCGGAAATGAGGCCGGCACCGAGAGTTTGATTGGGTCTAGTCCGCGTACATCCAGGTTCATTGTTCCGTCCACCAGCTCGAGGATTGCGTACGCGCCGGCGGGACGACCCTCGGTCGTGAATGACTCCGTCAGCGACTGAACCGTGAGGTGGCGCACGCCATCCACGGTACGGATGGAGTTCCAATGGACGTGTCCGGCCACGCAGAGCGAGATCCAGGGGTTCGTCCGGAGTATCTTTCTTGCCTCAGCGGCGTTCGAGTAGTTACCGGCCCCACCGTCGTACGGTCCCCCTTTGAACTGCTCAAAGTAGTAGTTCCCAACCATCGACGCGTCACTGATAGGGATGTGAGAAAGGAGTATCGCGGGCTGGTTAACCCGGTTCACCGTCTCGGCGAGCCATTCCAGATCTGTCGGGCTGAGCGTGAAGCCCCCAGGGCCGATGGTTGCATCCGGGACCCATTGAATAATCGCGAGCCCATTTAGTTCAACCAGGTCAGAGCGACAGGCCGCTGCCAGCGCCTGTTCATGATCGGATATTGAAAGTGACACAACGTCGTGGTTTCCAACCAGGTGCATCCTCGACAGCTCCAACTCCTGAAAAATTCGACCCACCTCAGTAAGTGCCTCCCGCTCCTCAGATACCTCCCCATTATTGACCCGATCACCCAAATCGACGATCAGGCATACATCTTCCTCTGTGAGCTCACGCAACGCTTGACGAAGCAGACTACTCGCCATCTCACCCTTTTTGGTTCCCACGGTTCTGCCGGCATGGGTATCAGCGATGAGTCCGATTCTTATCTTTTCTGTCATGCAATCTCCTTCCTTCGGTCTTGCTATCGCAGGACGGCCGCCCCAAGTCCTCGGTCCAGACGCTTCGCTACGAATACAAAAAACAGTACGATGGGAAGCACCACAATCAGAGATGCCGCGGAAACTGGTCCCCATTCTGTGCCCATCTCGCTGCTGGCGAAAAACAGAACGCCGGCGGACGCAGTGAGCTTGCGGCTGGTGCGAATTACCACTAATGGCCAGAACAGATCATTCCAGTGCACTGAAACACTGAAGAGCGCAAATGTTACGAGGTGTGAGGTCACAAGCGGAGATACGACCTGCACGATCAGCCGGGGAATACCGCAGCCGTCAATCACACCGGCATCCAAAAAATCCTGCGGGATTCTTGCGATCGCCTGGCGGAACAGGAATACGCCAAACGCACTACCCCAGAACGGAAGCACAAGGGCCGCGGTCGTATCCAACAGGTTGGCGGTTGCCAGGAGAACGAAATTGGGAACCGCCATAACAAAGCCGGGAAATGCGATCGCTCCAATGACAAGCGCCATGAGAAACGAGGACCCACGAAACCGGTATCTGGCAAGGGCGAAAGCGGCCGGCATTGCGACAACGACCTGACCGATGAGTACGGCAATGACAACAATCAGCCCATTAAGCATGTAACGAGGTATATCTGACTGGGTAAACACCCGGTTCAGGTTCGAGACAGTAAGCTTCATTGTAGCCGGATTCCACGTTGTGCTCATGATTCCCGCCGGGTCAGAGAACGCGGTGCGAATCTGCCACAGGAAGGGGTACACGAAGAGAAACGCGAGGAGAAAAGCAAACAGGCCGGCGGTGATTTTCCCAATGCTGAATGTGTCGGTTCGACTCATCGGTAATGAATCCTCCGGTCAATCTGGAACTGAAGCAGGCCGACCGACAACGCAAGCACTGCCATTGCAATCGCAAGCGAGCTGGCAAATCCAGTATTGAAAAATACAAACGCCTCGTCGAACAAAATGTGCGCGAGAAGTTTGGTGGAACGCTGTGGTCCACCATTGGTAAGGACCCGCACCACGTCAAAAGACTGAAAGGAGCGAGCGGTCAGTACGATCATTACAAACAGTGTGGTTGGCGCGAGCATTGGCCAGGTTACCCGCCGGAACAGGGTGAAGCCGGACGCACCATCTACCACTGCTGCTTCGCGAAGCTCCTGAGGGATCGCCGAGAGGCCTGCAGTGAAGAGAAGCAATGCGTATCCGGTCGATCGCCAAACCTCTACTATGACAACCGCGGCACGCGCCGTTGCGGGTTCATAGAGCCAGGCCACGGAGCTGAATCCCAGGCTTGTCACGAGCCTGTTTATCTCTCCAAAATGGGTGTCAAAGAACAGGCGCCAGACGAGCGCCATTGCGGCAGCCGTGGAGAATACCGGAATTGCGAACCCAAGCTGCAGCAGGTGACGACTCTTGGGCAGCGCCTGTAGCGCGAGTGCGAGAACAAGTCCGAGTGAGGCCCCTGAACCGACGGTCGCCACCGCGAATACTATGGTGTTGGTAAGGGCACCACGCGAACGTTCGAGACGAAAGAGGTTCGCATAGTTTTCAAAGCCGATAAACGACCGATCAAGAAAACCCAGCCTCCAGTCTGTGAAACTCACCCAGAGTGAATAACCGACCGGCCAGAGCAGGAACACGGAAAGCAATAAAAAAAACGGCAATACCAAGAGATACGGGAGAAAACGGCGGGCCACTGCGGGCCCGCCTCTCGTTGATTCGAACTTCATGAGAGCTACGGAAGAAGAGCTTCGACTTCCCGGGCTGCCTCACTAAGCGTCTGACCAACGTCTGCGCCGCCGATTATAATTGCCTCAGTCGCCTCGTTGATTCTGTTAGAGATTTCCGCTCCACGCCCGCCGGGCCATGAGTGCCAGGGGACTACGCTGGGTGCCTGATCCAAGAGCAAGAGCCTGTTTGTGTCGCCTGCCGACTCCGCTCTCAGCTCATCGAGTACTCGCTGGTTTGCCGGAAGGTAGCCGCTGTTTCGACCTACGAACCCTGATGCGGTATCTCCAGCAAGGAATTTCAGGAACTCCCAGGTTGCCTGGCGACGCGGGCCCTCCGGCGCGAACATCATCACTCCGGCGCCGCCTGCCGGCAGTCTCGGTTGGGAGCCGTTTTGCGTTGGCACAGGAATCAGACGAAACGGAAACGATGCCATGGACCGAATGACCTCCAGGCCTGCGCTGGAGGATACCAGCATTCCCAACTGACCACCGAGAAAGAGGGGGACCCCATCCGATACTCTGGGCATGAGCTCCTCTTCCACGAGGTCCTGAACAAATGAAATCGCTTCGACGGCGTCGTCGCCTGCGAATGCTACTGGATTATCTGCGGTAGCCATCCGTGCTCCAGCATTCTCCAGGAGAGTCTGGAAAATCCAGTTACCGGTAATCTCCCAGGCGAAGTAGACACCGAACACCCCAGTTGCCTTCAGCGCCTCAGATGCCGTCACCAGATCATCCCAGGTGCGAAGCGGCATGTCCGGGTCAAGACCGGCCGCTACGAACGCGTCATCGTTTACGTAGACTACCGGAGTGCTCATTGCCAGCGGAACCATATACGTCTGGCCGTCGGAGACTCCAAGGTTGGCCATTGCCGGCAGCATTCCCTCCGTGTCATACATAGGATCTGCCTGCATGTACGGGTCAAGAGCAACCGCTCTACCACTTCTGGCCAACGTGTCCAGGAATGAAAACCCCACCTGAGCTGCGTCCGGTATGTCGCCGGCGGCAGAGCTGAGCAGGACGCGTTGCGCAAGCTGCTCGTAGCCGCCTCCGGCCAACTCGACCAACTCCAGGTTCAGTTCGGGGTAACTGGCCTCGAAGGCTTCGAAGATCGGTTCGAAGTAAGCGATGTGCCAGGGATCGGCAGCGTGCTGGAATACGATCTCACCGCTCAGTGACGTTGGATCGGTTGCCGGCCCCGTGGCCTGGGTTGACTCCGACTGTCCTCCAGCAAAAGCGGCCGATAAACCAAGCGACAGCAGTAATCCGGCTATCGTTGTTCGAAAAATTCTCATCATCTTCTCCTTTCCAGTTGACATCTACGGGTGTGTTGCGTAAATGCCGGATACACGGTTTCTGTACGGACATAAAAAAACCCGAGTATGATCTTCCCGTACACTCATCTTGAGTGCCTGCGAGGTGACCATACCCGGATCTTCTCGTTTTCTCCGCCCAGGTTGTGTGCGAATAGTGCTTCGGCTTTGTTATCGTTTGATGAGGGAACTGTTAAATATTGATGAGCGGGGACGCCCCTGCAGCGCCAGCGGTCGGCGGATTCGGTGTCCTGCTACGACGGCTGCGGCGAGGTGGGGCGCGTCGTAGCAGCACAGCGCAGACTCAGGAAAGAGGCGCAGCGGCAGGCCATGCTCCAAGAGCGACGGGCAGCCGCACGCGCACATGCTGAGCAGCTCGCCCGGAAGATCGCCTCTGCAGACCCGACGGTCAGGCGAATCTGGGGCTCCGGTTCGACATTCGACGTCAGGTTACGGTTTCGCGAATATTCCGATATCGACCTGGCGGTTGACGGCGGTGAGCTTACCGCCTGGCAGATCAGTCAGCGATCGCGAAGGCAAGGCTTCCGATACCGAAATGGCGACCATGGCACCGGGAACTTATTGACCGCATGCGCATTGAGATCCCCGGAATACGACCGGTGCTGATCTCTTCTGAGCTCGCCGAGGAACTCGACGAGCTTCGTCGCTTCCGCCACAGATTCCGGAACATCTACAAGTCACGATTGCGGGCCGACCGGGTTGGTGAGGTATTGGAGATCGCCGTTTCGGGATGAATACTCGATCAGTGTATCTACGCGGTCCTCACGGCGCACAGCCTGTCATTTCCAGAAACAGACTCAGCCGGGTAGCGTCTCTGACGTGGGTGTTCCCCATGATGTTCTCGAAAGGCGCTGTCCTGATTGCCGCCTCCATCACCTCACATAGTCGAGCCCAATGGTCAGCTGCCCGCCGGCGAGAGCAAGAAGCACATCAGCCCCCTGAAAGAAGGCAATCCATTCCCCGGACCAAGGGTTTCCGACGTCTCCCCCGTTGACCGCCCTCTATGCCGTCGAGTCTGAAGCGGTACATGGCGTTCTGCCCCGACGGGCGGATGCGCATTGCAGCGGGCAACGGCATCGTCTCGGGCACCCCGGTCGAGAACATCGAAACGTTCCTCGACGAGGCGATCACCTACGGCGCAGAGCACCAAATTGAGTATACTGAAGCAAGGAGCGAAACGAGGCAGTAATCATGAGTGTGATAGTCGATGGAAAGATCAAGCTCACCTACGAGGAGTACCGTCATTTCCCGGACGACGGGAACACGCACGAGCTCATCGACGGGGAGCACTTCATGGCGCCGGCACCCGGCACGAACCACCAATCGGTCTCGCGGCACATCCAGTTTCAGCTCTACCGGCAGCTCGAGGAGACGGGCATTGCGCTGGTCTACAATGCACCGACCGACGTCGAGCTCTCCGCCGTGGACGTGGTGCAACCCGATATCGCGGTCGTCGCTCACCCCCGTGCGAACATCATCTCGCCGAGTCGGATCATCGGCGCCCCGGACCTGGTCGTGGAGATCGTCTCCCCGTCCACTCGCCGTAAGGACGCTGAGCTGAAACGTCGGCTCTACGAGCAGCACGGCGTCCCCGTCTACTGGCTCGTCGACCCCGACGCGCAGACGGTGACCGTGTTTGCCCGGCCGGCGCACGACTCATCGCCCAGGCGGCATGCTCCGCCGGCGGAGTACCGCGAGATCGGGCCGTTTCACCAGCAGGTTGACCTGGAGATCTCGGGCGTCACGGCCCGGGTCGACCTGATGAAGGTCTGGTAGAGTTCAGATGATCGATCGGCGTGAGGTAGTTGATAAAGGTCCGTCGGCCGGGAACCTGCGCTGGTATTCGCATGGTGAAAATACTCCCGAGCCCGAGCGAGCTTGGTACTGAGACCGTACCACCGGCCCGACGAATTTGGTGGTCCGCGATGGAAAGGCCAAGACCGACCCTGACTTCGCCGCGGCGTGACGTGGAGAACGGTTTGAACAATCGGCGTCGTGCCTCGGCGTTATCCAGAACCCGAGAGTTCTTCCGACCCCGGAAACACCTCCTCAAGCGCACCGGCATCCAGATCATCGGACCGCGCCTGTTCCCTCGCGTCGCGCAGGGTCGTTTGAAGATGGCTCTGGGCAATGATGCCGATGCCAAGCGTCGCGAGTTTCTCAGCCCCCGAGCTCGGCAGTTCGCTTTGTGCAGGTATAGTACCATGCTGCGCTGATGACCCACGGGAGATCAAAAGAGCGTGCCTCTCGGCGTGATTTTGCAGCTACCGCAGTGGGGTCGCGAAGCCGAGGGCCC
>CAZREG010000027.1:0-2128 GCA_964599075.1 uncultured Spirochaetaceae bacterium
CGGGCCTGATCAGAGTTGACAAAAGCCGTGAATCCGCCGATAGAGCGGGTAATGGATGGTTCACCAAACGAGACTCCGATCTCTGACACACCCTGCGTCTCACTGAGTGATGTTGCGGCCCACCTCCGGTCTCTCAATGAGTTCTTCTGCGAGCACATTGACCGGGGCTGGTTGACCACCCAGCTCGACGACCTTCCGGTTGACCGGCTGGCCTACCGGCATATCCGGCTGACGCTGGCGCTTTCGGTCGTGCATCAGACCGAGATGCCCGGTATTGTGAGTTGCGTTGAGGGCCTGTTCTCATTCGTCGAGGAGCTGCGCAGGTACCTCCTGCCGGTTCTGCGCGACAGGCTGGGAATCTCGGGCCTCACTCGTTCCCGGTTGCGGCTTGATCAGGTGACCCGTGTCCAGCGGGAGCTTCTGTGCATTGCGTTTCCCTACAACCTGGAGGAGCTCGAGCGACGGACCATCGCCCTTCGTGACCTGCTGAGGGTCTATTCTCAACAGGATGCAGTTAGTGTAGCATGAGGCGTGCACATTCTTCTTGCTGATGATGAGCGGATCAATCAGCTCTATCTCACGGACTTTCTTCAGCGTTCCGGGCACTCGGTAGAGGTGGCCTCGACAGGTACCGAAGCGGTGATTGCAACTGAACGGACTCTCTTTGACGTTGTTCTGATGGATATCAGAATGCCGGAGATGGATGGAATGGAAGCCACCAGGCGGATACGCGCCGCCAGTGACGGGGCCACCGCGTCCGATGTGCCGATTATAGCCATGACTGCACACAGCACAGAGGAAGATCGACAGCGATTCATCTCTGCCGGGGTGACCATGATGGTCGCGAAGCCGGTCGTGGAGCGTGAGCTTCTTGCCGTACTCTCGACCCTTGGAGAAAGGAACCCATGAAAAGACGCGTTATAATGATTGGACTCGCCACCACGCTCCTGCTGGCCGGGTGCGCTTCGCTTGGCGAGTTGCTGAGCATTCAGAGGCCCACGGCCACTGTAGACTCGGTGAGGCTGACGGGTCTCTCCTTCGAGGGAGTGGAGCTCACCGCCGACATGACGATCGACAATCCCAATCCCGTCGGTATAGACCTCACCGGGGTTGCCTATCAGCTGGACATTGAGGGCAACCGCTTTCTCTCCGGTACTCAGGGCGAGGGAGTCTCGATCGCCTCGTTCGGCGAGAGTCGCATCTCCATTCCCCTCTCTCTTCGCTACAATGAGATTCGCCAGGCGGTAGACGCCGCTGGCTCCCGGGATGAACTGCTCTACGCGCTTTCAACAACGCTCTCTTTCCAGCTTCCGGTGATCGGTGAGGTAGCGTTGCCCCTTCGCGCTGAGGGAACCGTCCCCATGGTGCGCCTCCCGCGGATAGACGTTGCAGCACTCGTTGTGGAATCCATTGGGATCACGGGTGCCCGGCTTCGTCTCTCGTTTGATCTTGAGAATCCGAACGCGTTCCCGCTGCGGGTTGATGCTCTTGACTACGCATTTGCAGTGCAGAACCAGCCCTGGGTCGACGGCGGTCTCGAGCGGGCGCTTGAGATACCAAGGTTCGGCTCAGAGCTGGTCAGTCTGGTGTTTGAGCTGAGCTTTCTCTCATTCGGCAGGTCGCTCCGGGATCTTCTGATGGGTGATGACGCGGTACAGTACGCGTTTGACGCGGCGCTCACCGTCACTCCCGGCCTTCCGCTGATGGAGCAGGTGACGCTCCCTTACGAGATGAGCGGTTCGGTTCCGCTCTCTCGGTGACGCGGGGTGGCACCACTGTGGGGACCCCTGCCCGTGCCGGACAGCGGTCCGCTCGCCGCCGCGCTGGGAGATCTCTCATTTTGTATTGCAGTCGAACGCGACGAGTGGCGTCTGTCGTACAGCTACACAGCGAGCGCCTGTGACGACCCTGAACGGGTCTGGTCCAGATACGTCACCGTCAGCAACGATCCTCTGGAGCTGCGACCGGCGCTTCCGGACCGCCCCGTTGTCGTACGTCCACACTCTCCGGTTGTGTTGCTCCCCGGCCGATGGGGGCGGTTTCACATTCGTGTTCCCGTATGGGCTCGCTTTGTCTCCCGCGCCGGCGGAGAGACCATCACGGTAGCTGAGGCCCCGGTGGAGCAAGA
>CAZREG010000027.1:2228-13211 GCA_964599075.1 uncultured Spirochaetaceae bacterium
CTCGACTATACGGAGATTGGCTGCAAGGTCCTGCTGGGAGTCTGGTTCTCCAGGACAGATTTTGTTACGGTAAAGCGTGACCTCTACGCCGCCATTCCGGCAGCACTGCAGGCGCGCGGCATCAGATTCGCCGTGCCCGTGCGAGTGTTGCGCAGCGACGGCGAAGAGCTCAGCGCGCACCTCTTAGAGCGTTCAGTCCCGGGAGAAGACCGACAAGGATAAAGAGCTTCATCAGATCGCCGGGAAGGAACGGGAGCAGTCCGACTGCAAGAAGTCCTTCGGGCACCAATCTGCTGAGGACAAGCAATCCGGCTGCGTAGACTGCAAAGGTGCCGGCGAGAAACGCTCCCCAGGCGACCACCGGACTCGTCTCAGAAGATCTCCTGCGTGCCCGGTCGGCGATTGAGCCCACGACAAGCGCGGCAAGTACGTACCCCAGGAGGTAACCGCCGGTCGGCCCCAGGAAGACGGGAATACCGCTCGTGCCGCCGGCAAAGACCGGAAGACCGGCTGCTCCCTTTGCAAGGTAGAGTACCACCGCTTGCAGGGCCCGGGTACGGCCGAGCGTCCACGAAACCCCGAGTACCGCCAGAGTGGAACCAGTGATGGGGACCGGACCAATCGGTATTGCGATCTGGGCGAGAAGCGCGATCGAGGCGCTTGCCAGGACGGTTACGAGGATCTCCCGCACGGCGGGCGCGACCTCAGTGTTCCGCGGTGTTGTTATCGTGACACTCATGAGCGGAGGCTATCAGAATAAGCGTTGCCGGCCAAGTGGCGCTTCACACAGCGGCGCCTCCATACCGCAGAGCTTCATACGGAGCGTACATCATTGGTACTATGAGGTATGGACTACAGGACATTTGGAAAGACAGGCTGGTCGGTCTCTGAGATAGGATTTGGCGCCTGGGCAATTGGTGGAAGCTGGGGTACGGTTCCCCGGGAGGATGCCATTGCTGCGCTGCATGCGGCCGCAGACAGCGGAGTGAACTTGATCGACACTGCGGACGTTTATGGCGACGGCCGAAGTGAGCAGATTGTTGCCGAGTTCCTCGCTGAGCGCAGCGAGCGCTTCTACGTTGCGACCAAGGCCGGCCGACGACTCTCGCCGCATGACGCGGACGGCTACACGACTGAGAACCTCCGCGGCTTCCTGGAGCGCAGCCGGGAGAACCTCCGCGTTGAGCAGTTAGATCTCCTGCAGCTTCACTGTCCTCCCACAGAGGTCTATTACCGTCCGGAGGTGTTTGCTGCGCTCGACGGATTTGTTGCTGAGGGCCTTATCGCCGCCTACGGGGTGAGTGTGGAGAAGGTGGAAGAGGGTCTGAAGGCGCTCGAGTATCCCAACCTCTCGAGCGTCCAGATCGTCTTTAATATGTTTCGTCAGCGACCGGCCGAACGCCTCTTCCGCAAGGCGGCCGATCAAAACGTCGCCGTAATCGCTCGCGTGCCACTGGCAAGTGGATTACTCACCGGAAAGTTCTCTCGTGAGAGCAGCTTCGACACGACCGACCACCGACACTTCAATCGAAACGGCGAAGCCTTCGATCGCGGTGAGACATTCGCAGGCGTGCCGTACGAGCTCGGTCTCAAGGCGGTGGATCGTCTGCGAAAGCTCTGTCCGGAGAGCATGACCATGGCGCAGTTCGCGCTCCGCTGGATTCTTCAGTTTGACGCCATCACTACGACCATACCGGGTGCACGGAATCCCGAGCAGGCAACCCTGAACGCTGAGCCAAGTGGTATGGCTACTCTTGACTGGGAGACCCTCGAGGGCGTTCGGTCAGTTTACAGGGATCTCATAGCTCCCGAGGTGCATCAGAGATGGTAATACGCACCCGTTGGATTCGGACACTCCTGCTGACTGCCTTGCTCGTTGGTTTTCCGCTGCAGTCATTCGCCCAAATGGACATGCTCCCTCAGATCTTTCGTGACCTTCCCCCGGAGATTGAACAGGGACTCCCTCAGGAAATGACATTCGAAGAGTATCGGGCGCTCAATCGCAACGTTGATTTTTTCACCATGTTCATGTCCATGTTCGTCCCCGGTTACGGACTCTTCTCAGTGGAGCGGCCGGATCTTGGCTGGCCGGTTTTTGCTGCCCGAATGGGTGGGTACGGCCTCATGACCGCCGCAGTAGTTCTGCAGTGGAACCACTTTCAGGACTTCGCCTCTTCCGGGAGCCTCTCCACCGATGACTTCAATCGTCTGCTCACCAACAGCTTCATCTTTGGGGGCGGAGTGGTTGTTGCGGGCCTGAGCTGGGCCGCAGATGTGGTTCTGGCCTACCACATTGCCAAGCAGGAGAAGGACCTGGTGCAGTATCAGTATGGAATCAGAACGACGGTGGCTCGCAACTCCGCCTCAGTTCAGCAGCGGGACCAGGAGTATCTTCAGTCGCTCCTTGCTCAGCCCTCCGACCGCGCGGTGCGGGATGAGCTCCTGCTCGCGCTTCCGTCCCATGCCGAACGCTTTCCTGACGCAGCGTTCGCTGCGCAGGCGCTCCTGTTCACCGGGCTCCTGCATGCGGAAAGCGGTAATGACCGCAGTGCGCTCGCCTTTGCCATGCGCAGTGCCTACCTCTATCCGGAAGGAGCCTACTCAGATGCCGCAGTGCGTCTCGCCGCGCGACTTCTTGAGCGCAACCCGCAGTGGGATGAGACGTTCGAGCTTGCGGCTGAGCTCGTTGATCTGCCCTCGGTCTCTTTGGAACCGGAGCTCCGTCTGGTAGCGCTCTCAAATGCGCTCTACACCACTTCACAGAGAGATCTGCACCGGATAGGTGTTGAGGCGTCCGAGTATGCACTCAAGGTCGAGCCGCTCTCGCCGTACTCCCCGCAGGTGCTCGCAACGGTTGCCTACGGCTATGAGCTGCTCGACGAGCCGGCACGCGCGGCTGAGCACTATGCAATGATCGCCTTGCGCCACCTGGACTCAGAGCTCTGGGAAGAGAGCGTCCTGCGCCTCATCACGCTCTACGAGCAGAAGCTGGACGATCCGGTCCGTGTTGCGATTCTCAGCAAAGCCCTTCTGGAGCGGTCACCCAACTCGCCGCAGGCGGATCAGGTGCGCGCTCGCTCTGCAGAGTAATCTTTGAGGAAGCTGTCCATCTCCCGGAGGTTCCGGATCGAGAGCAGCGACTGAGCGAAATCCTCTGCCGCCGCCTGGTCGCAGCGTTCGACGATCCGGCTCACCCCGGCAAGCTGGCGGGGGCCGGTGCTCAGCTTGGTGATGCCGATCCCCAGGTAGAACGGTATCATCAGCGGGTCTGCTGCGCTCTCTCCGCAGATGCTCAGCTCGCTGATCCGGGGTCCCACCCGGCGGGCAATCTCAGCTATGGTGCGGAGAACCACCGGGTGGTGGCTGCGGTAGAGCTCACTGAGTCGCTCATTGGTCCGGTCGACGGCCAGCAGGTACATAATAAGATCGTTGGTACCAATCGAGAGAAAGTCGGTCTGTTCGGCAAACTCCTCAATGGTCACCACAGCAGCCGGGAGCTCCACCATCGCCCCGATACGAGGCGCCGGGTTGTACGGCAACCCCTGTCGTTGGAGGGCGTCCTTACAGCTGTCGATCTCTTCGCGAGCCTGTTCAATCTCTTCCGTCGAGCTGACCATGGGAAACATGATGTGCAGGTCGTGCTCGTGGCCCGCGCGCAGCATGGCTCGTAATTGATCCCGGAAGAGCTGGCGGTTGGCAAGGGAGAAACGGATCCCCCGCACGCCAAGGAACGGGTTCTTCTCGTCCTCACGGCCGGCCAGCAGCTTGTCCCCGCCAATGTCGGCGGTCCGCAGGATGACCGGCCGGCCGGGCATTGTCTCTACGATCGACCGGTAGATGCGGTACTGCTCCTCTTCGGTGATGTAGTCGTTTCGAATGATAAAGGGGAACTCACTGCGGTACAGGCCGATGCCATGCGCCCCGGCCTTGGCTCCCCTTCTCGCGTCGCTGAGCAGGTTCACGTTGACCAAAAGCCGTGCTCTTGCTGCCTGGGGCCCTTCCGGTTCCGCGGCGACCGACTCGGGTCCCTCCTGCGCCCCGGAGAACACCCGGATGCTGGCCGACTCAGGAACCGAGCCAATCCCGTGATCAAGAAGTTGCTCGGCAGTCGGACTGATGAGCAACGTCCCTTCGTCTGCGTCTATCAACAGCGGTGTCTGAGAGGCAATCTCTGCAACCCGGTGGTCCTTTGTTACCAGGGTCGGCAGGCCCAGGGACTGCGCCAGGATGGAGATGTGTGCCGTCACGGTCACCTCGTGGATGATGACACCTGAGGCGTTCCCCACCGCGAGAAGAACAAGGTCCGACGGCAGGGCATCGTGGAGCACGGCAATGTGACCGGTGACGTCGTCCTTGGCTGTCGATCCGGGGACCAGATGTCCGCGCAGCCGCTTGCCAATGTCCCGCACATCGTGGGCCTTCTCCGCGAGCCGCATCTCACCGAGATCACGGAACGTTCTGACGAAGGAGGCTACAACCGACTGCACAGCGTCTTCCGGTGTCTGTCCTGCACGCACCAGGTCTTTCATTGCGCCGGCAAACGCCTCGTCACGCAGCATGAGGAGATGGGTTGAGAAGATCAGATTCGCAACATCGAACAGTTCCCCACTGGTGTCGGATATAATCTGTTCGAGCTCCGAATCAGTCTCGCCAAGTGCGATGTTGAGGCGGGCGAGCGCCTGCTCCCGGTCCTCTTCAACCTTCTCGCTTGCCTCGAACCGGTCGCTGCCCGGGCGGAACACCAGCGCCGGGCCCACTGCCACGCCACCGCCTATGCCGACGCCGCCTATGGCATCAGACGGAAGCTCGAGTGCTGCTTCGGTCTCCGCTATCAGCCGAGTGCGCAGGGGGGGGCGGCTCCTTCCGGCGATGGCTGCCAGCTGAGCGGCAACGTCGTGAAACACGGTGGGCGCCTCATCGCCGAACCGGGATCGACGAACGCCTATCAGGGCCCCAATCCACTGCGTGTCATCATGGATTGGGGTTGCTATTCGCTCTCCCTCAGGAGCTGCGTGCATATAGTCGCGGAGCGTTGCGGCATTGAGCTCTCCGTGGTCTATCCCACGGGTGGAGAGCGCAGCCGGAGGCCTGGTGTGGTCCGACTGTCTGCCCGGCTCACGCCACGCACGCAGACTCAACCTGCCGGTCGCCTGGTCAAGCAGATAAACGCCAACGTAGCGCGCTGCAGTGATCTGGTGGAGCAGGTCCGCCACCTCAGTAAGATAACGGGTGAGCGCTTGCTGCGAGGCAAGGGTGGTCTCAGTAATCTGTGGAAGGTCTACCGGAAGGCTTGGTCCTTCCGTCTCGGGAGCATCTGTCACGGCGAAATGGTAAGGCGGGTTTGGTGATCGGTCAACTTACTCTTCTTTCCGGCTCTGCGCGCGGTAGCGGGCCAGCTCGTCGAGGAAATTTGGAGTGAACAGGGATGGATCACTCGACTCAATCTCCTGCAGTGTCCAGAAACGGCCCTTGGCTATCTCGGACGGATCAGGTACGACCGGTCCGTCCCACTCGGTGCGGAACGTAGTGACCATCTCGCTCTCGAACTCATTCCGGTGCAGATAGCGGTAGAGCGGTGCAATCTGCGCGCCCTTAATGCCCAGTTCTTCCCTCATCTCGCGCTTCGCCGCCTGCTCGTAGCTTTCGCCGGCGTCAACGTGACCGCCGACGGAGGTGTCCCATCGGTCGGGTTGCACCACTTTCCAGTGAGCCCGCAGCTGCAGGTAGAGCCTGCCGGAGCTCGAGAAGACCAGCACGTGCGCAACCCGGTGGATCAGATCAGGGTTGCCGTGCACCTCGCTGCGCAGCGCGCTGCCTACCACCTGGTCGTGTTCATCCACAACGTCGAACCGTTCCTCATTTATCTTGTCCGGTTCCATGGCGGAAGTGTAGGCGCGCACCATTCCTGAAGTCAATCAAAGCAGCAGTTGATTCCCTCCCGCCTTTGAGCTACGGTTGTGTGTGGCCGGCAGACGCGGTATAGCCGCAAATAAGCTCTACATGTACGGTTTCTTTGCGGCTCTTATGCTCTTTGGAGGCGTGCTGCTCTGGGCGCTGCCGACGTGGGGCGGAGAGGCGCGTCTCAGTTTCCTTGACGCACTGTTCACGGCAGTCAGCGCCGCGGCCGTCACCGGACTGATAACAGCAAATACCGCCGAGTTCACCACCCTTGGTCAGATCATCATTCTGGTACTTATCCAGATTGGTGGCCTTGGAATCATCGCGTTCTCCACCCTCGCGCTGACCCAGCCGAACCGAAAGATAAGTCTGCAGCGTCGGGCCATTATTCGGGAGTACTACGTTGGTTCGGTGGAGTCCGAGCCACGGCGCATTGTCCGCAACATAGTCATCAGCACCCTGGCCCTCGAGGTTGCGGTCATGCTTGCGCTCCTGCCGGCGTTCTCTTCTCACGGTGTCTCCCGGCCCCTCTGGGCTGCCGCGTTCCACGCGGTCAGTGCCTTCTGCAACGCAGGGTTCTCGCTCTTTGCCGACAGCCTGGAAGGATTCGTGGGGATGCCCTCAGTTACCGTGCCGATCATGATCGCTCTGGTCGTGGGCGGTCTCGGATTCGTCGTATATCAGGACGTCTTTCGCAACGTCAGGAACCGCCTCCATCATGTGGTGTCGGTGCATACCCGGATTGTCCTGGTAACTACCGGTGGCCTGATCCTGGTGGGCTGGGTACTCTTTTTGATCACTGAATGGAACGCGGGGTTCGCTGAGCTCGCCCCGGGTCAGAAGGTCTGGGCTGCACTGTTTCAGTCGGTGACGCCACGGACAGCCGGATTCAATACCGTGGCACAGGGAGAGCTGTCCGCGTCCGGGATCACGGTGACCCTCTCGCTTATGATCATTGGAGGCGGTCCCGGTTCCATTGCCGGCGGGGTAAAAGTGACAACGTTCTTTATTGCGCTCCTTGCGGTCCTGGGCCGAACAGACGAGGACGGAAACGCCCGGGTCTTCCGGCGGAAACTTCCGGTCGGTCTGGTCAACAGGGCCCAGCTCTTCCTCATCCGGGCGCTTTTCCTGATTGTCGGCGCATTTTTCCTGTTGACCGTCACGGAGGTCCTGATCGGCGGCAAGCCGTTCACCTATCTAGAGCTCCTGTTCGAGACCGCCTCGGCGTTCGGAACTGTGGGACTGAGTACCGGGATCACACCTGACCTGAGCAGTGCCGGCAAGATCGTTGTGATTGCAACCATGTTCGCCGGTCGGGTGGGCCTTATCTCTCTTGCCATCCCGCCAAAGGGCAAGCAGTGGGAGGGAGTTGTTGATTATCCAAAAGGGGAGGTGCTGGTAGGATGAAGCAGTTTGCCGTCATTGGTCTCGGGAGTTTCGGGATCTGGGTTCTCGAGCAGTTGCTCGCCGTAGAGGTGGAAGTCATGATCATCGACAAGAGTGAGGATGTGGTTTCGGAGTACCGCAATCGGGTACATGCGGTCTACGTGGCAGACGCCATCCGCGAAGACACCATCATGTCGACCGTGCCGAAAGACATAGATGCCGCGATCATTGATCTTGGGGACAAGACCGATGTTTCCATTCTCGTGGCAAACTATCTGAAAAAGCTCGGCGTCACGCAGATCATCGCGAAGGCGGAATCGGACCAGCATGGGGAGATTCTGAGCCTGGTCGGCGCTACGGACGTGATCTATCCCAACCGGGAGGCCGCCGCAAGAATCATGCCGCCGCTGCTCTCCGACGTTATGTTCAGCTACCTGCCCATCAGTGAGAACCTGGTGCTCTCTGAGATCCGATTTCCGGAACGGCTCCTGGGCCTTACGCTCGTGGAGGCGAAGGTACGCAGAGACCACGGGCTGAACGTCATTGCCGTCAAGCCGGGCGGTCTGGGGGAGTTCGACTTTGTTTCAGCTGACTACACCATTGGTGAGGACGATACGTTTCTGGTCGTAGGGAGTCACGACAATCTTGCGGAATTTGGCGACCTGGCGGAGGAGAGTCGCCAGAACGTCAGCCGGCTGTTTACCCGGCTCTTTGGTCGTGACCGGAAGCAGAACTAACTCCAGGGTGATGGACTATTGTTCTGAAGCGTTAATGCGCGCACGGTGTTCTGCAGCTCTTTGATTTCCTGCTTCTGTGCAGTGATGAGACGAATGAACTCTTCGGCAGTTGCTTCATCAGGCTGCTGGTCCATGCGGGTATGCGGGTGCGGATTGATCGACTTGTAATCCTCCTCCGCCTCAATGGTGGCCAGCTCAAAGCTGTCCTCATACTCGTTAAGATCGAGCGGCATCACGGGAAAGTTGTCCGAATGCACAATCTTCTGGGCCATGCGATCAATCTCTTTCAGGATGAGTGAGTCGCGCCCCACGAGTGCAAGCGGCACGGTGTCGGTGACTGCCTCTCTTACTATGTAGTCGTAGTAGAGAAAGCCCAGGCATATCGGCTCTACCGCCAGGTTCTGCTCGATCAGTGTGCGCAGGCTCTGGACTATCTCCATGTCCTCCGGTCGGTCCGCCATGCTTATGACAATGCTTGGTTTGAGCTCTGCAATTGCCTGTTCACCGCGTTTCGCCTCCCGCTTGTTGATCTTGCGGATGCCATCCAGAATTGTTCGAATGCTCGGCGTGCTGTTCGGCTGCTGCTCCTTCACAATCTCTGAGAGGAAGCCGGTGATGCCTTTGTGTCCGGAGTACGTCTGCTGAAGCAGTCGGAACACCGCGTTCTTCAGGAAGCCGTAGGCGTTGAGGATTGCCGGCGCCTGAGGCGTACTGACCAGCAGGCCGCTGTTGGACATGAGAAAGAAGTCGAGTGTGTTGAAATGGCTGCCGGACCCAAGATCAAGGAGGATGTAGTCCGCATCAATCTTTTCAATGTTCTTCAGAACACTTCTCTTCTGAGCGTGAGACATATTCGCGGTGCCCGGAACCAGAACGTCTCCGGGAACAAAGTCCAGGTTGGGGTAGGGGGTGCGCATCTTTACATCAGCGAAGGAGAGCGCCCGGTCGGAGATGAAGTTTCCGATTCCCCGGTGCCGGTTCTTCATGCCCAGGTAGGTATGCAGGTTTGATCCCCCCAGATCAAGGTCCACCAGGACCGTTCGTTGACCAAAGCTGGCGAGCGATATACCCAGGTTGGCCACCAGGACGCTCTTGCCAACACCGCCCTTGCCCGAGGCGACAGGGAGAATCTTTTGCCTTGTGTTTTCGTTGATGATCAAGCCCGGACCCCTCTCGGATTAGTATAGCCGCTCAAACAGTTTGCGAAAAGAGAACCGATACGCTATGATAGGCGCCAGCGGGGGGAGCGATGCTCGAGTTTTTTGACCAGAATCCTCAGAGCCGGGTCTTTCACCTGGACGACGAATGTTATGTTGT
The DNA here is from genome assembly GCA_964599075.1 of uncultured Spirochaetaceae bacterium. Classification (GTDB taxonomy): domain Bacteria; phylum Spirochaetota; class Spirochaetia; order DSM-27196; family SLST01; genus SLST01. Next base: position 11,567 of record CAZREG010000027.1, read on the forward strand.
CTACCTGGGCTCGCACTGGGAGGACTACCATCCATTTCTTAGAATCGGCACATCATCCGATCTGCCCTCCGACCTCCCGCCCATAATCTCAACCATCGTTGTCCCTGACACTCTGACCGGGAATCCCCTTGATGAAGCTTCCTGCCTCGTGGGCGATGCTTCAACAGAGACACACTACGTGGGCGACGTTAAAACCGTTGAAATCTACAAGGAGTTTGTGGGCAAAGAGGGAATGCCCGTAGAGGCGATTGAGGAAACCGATCACGAAGAGGAGGACGGGAAACGCGTCCTTGTCTACTACTACAAAGACGGCAACCTGAAGATCAAGTTTCGAAAGAATGAGATTCTCGATCTCCGACGGCGAGAAAAGGTGGACTCCCACTTTGTCGGTCGTGCCCAGGAGGCAAAGAACGACTACGGTAAGAGCCCGTTCAAGATGCCCGGCGGCGCCTACCAGGGGACCGGCTTTCTGGTGGCTGACGGGACGCCGTATCTTGCTGCAAAGGGAGAGCTCGCCGCACTCTCACTTCAGACAGATTACTTCTTTTCCCTCAGCGCCGCGGGTATTGATGCCGACCGCGTTCGGACGGTCCACATTGAGAAACCTACCGAGGCGCTGATCCGACTGTTCAAGCGCAGCCGTGGCCGGGGAGCCGTACGTGTCTCTACAACTCACCCGAAGGACGTGCAGCGCGTTGCCAGCCTGTTTGCAGAGAACACCCTCCCGGCGCTCGACGCAAAGGTGCTCGAGGGTAGCGGGGGATCGTTCTCCTTCCACGGGTACTCGGTCTCCCTGGCTCCCAATCGATTCGAGGCACAGCTCGAGGGGGCCGAAGGACCAGTTGTGTTTGGGGCCCACGGCAAGAAGAGCCCGGGGTCGCTTGTCGTTGACCCGAAAGCACACTCTATCAGTTATGCCGGCAGCTCATTTTCCGCGCCCCTTCTTGATGGCGTGCTCTACCACCTGGTGACAACCCTTCCTACGCGCACATCAGTAGAGGCGGATTATCTGCCGGAGAAGAACTACCCGTACCGGGATCTTGTATCTGAGGGCGAGAACACACTGTTGGGGCAGCTTCAGTACTACTTCAATGAGGTCTTCGCAGGCCGAGACCCCGGCAAGGTGCTTCGCAGCATAAAGGGACTTGAGCCGGTAAAGGCCCTCGGCCGCTCGGGGGGGGGCGTGCATCCGGTGATTCAGGTGCTTCTCCACAACTACGCGGAGTTCGCCCGCTTGGTGAAGACTCACGAGCCGCAGACAGCCAAGGCGGTCGATCCCATAATTTCCGTGCTGGAAAAGAGCCGAATTGACCCGTCCACCGTCCCGAGCTACCTGCCGCTCGTGGGAGATCTTGTAAGTGCGGAAGGTGAGCACTACCTGTTCTACTCCCTCTCCGCTCGCATCACCAGTGATCGGTACGCACACGCTCCGGTCATTGCAGAGCGTATCCTCGCCCAGCCTGTCATGGATTTCGAGGCAGAGCGTTCCCGTCTCGCCGAGCTTATCGCCGGGCTTGCCACGCCTGAGCAGATGGATGAGGCGCGGATGCGCCGCATCGCTGAGTCCAGAAAAAAACAGCCTCCAAAGAAGAGTGAGCCGGTCAGTGATCAGAAGGAAACCCCAGCATCCGGCCAGGCGTCCGGC
>CAZREG010000027.1:13311-37000 GCA_964599075.1 uncultured Spirochaetaceae bacterium
GGCCGATCACCAAGGCGGCGAGGCGGTGGCTGGGTTGTCCCTGCAGGCATTGCGGCACTGCTTCTCGTGGCCCTGTTCCTGCTGCTGCTCACCAACGTGATACCGAATCCCTGGTTTGCCGACGATCCGGCTGCCGTAGCTGGCGTGGAAGACGGCGGAAGCTCCCGAGAGGACGAGGATGGCATCGAGAGTGCCGGCGGCAGCGAAACCGGTGACACCGGTACAGATAGTCAGTCAGCCGCGGAACCTGGCACCGCTGAACCCGGTGACGATCCGATTGCGAGCGAAGCCGACGGGACCGACGGCGCATCTGAGCGCTCCGACCCGACGGTTCCGGAAGGCTGGCCGCAGGAGTCGCTGCCGGCACTGCGTGCGCTTGACCAGATGCCTGATGTGGTGATCTCTGATGATGGTGTGACCGGGCCCGGCGGTATAGAGATCACGATCATGGACATCATCCGGCTGGTCAACAGAATTGCCGGCGACAATGGATTTGATCCAATGGGTGAGGCTGAAGTTCGTGAACGTGACCCGGATTGGATCTTTCCCGGCAGTGTCTTTGAACTCCCGAACCGAACGCGCTACACTGTCGTTCGGGGAGATACACTCTGGGGGATTACGGTCCGATTCATGATTGCTCGACTCAGGGAGGATTTCAGTTCCTACCAGGAGCTGACCGAAGAGTATGAGAGGGAGAGTACTACAGATGAGCGGCGCGAGCAGATCGCTTCGCAGCTTCGCCGGATCGCATCTGAGAGTCACACGGAGAACTTCGTTGCACTGGTCAATGAGAAGCTATCCGAGTGGGAGTTCTGACCGGAAGGAGGTGGTTCAGGAAATGAGTTGTTATGATGTAAGAATGTATTATAATGGTGACAGGGAAGAACAGAGCCGAGCAGGGCGCGTTGCGATCAATCGGCCACGATTCAAAACGTAAGGAAGGAGATATCGTATGTCTGATTTGCCAAGAAGTCCGAATGTATTCCACCCAAGGAAGCCATCGGCCGTTGGTTCACGTAACAGTCTGGCTCAAGAGGGCCGTGCTCAGAAAGATGAGTATAAGCAGTTAATTAACGAAGAAGTTGAGAATATTCTCAAGGACATCCAGGTCAAGCTTCCGGATGAGGTTCTTGAGCAGCTCGACATCATGGGCGGTCTCAAAGAGAAGCTCTACAACTACTACAACCAGAACTACCAGAACATGTTCAACCGGTACATCGTTACCGCTGAAGACGAGATGGTGAAGAAGGTCCGCAACTTTGTAGACAAGGAAGAGTCGAAGGCGCTTGCTCGTTACTCTCCCAAAGAAATTGCGGAGATGCTCGATCAGATCGGTGGTGCTGACAAGTTCAACACCGGAGAGATCGAGAAGTCGATCGTCAATATGTACGGTCACCTTCAGGGTCATATCCAGCGCGGAATGAACGACCTGGAGAACGAGACGAACTCGCTGCTCCGTCAGAAGACCGATGTTGGCGCCTTTATTCGTGGTGAGAACGCATACTCGATCGTCAAATGTGCTTTCAAGGACAGTCTTACCAAGCCGAAGAACGTCAACGACGTAAAGCTCTCGGTGAACATCCTTGACTCAGAGCTCATCAGCCCCATATTCCAGTATCAGGTGACCGTTGAGTTCCTGATCAAGGATCAGATCTCGAAGACAATTATGACTCTGATCGAGCAGGAAGTAGAGCGCTACCAGGACGAGCTGGTCGATGAAGGAAAAGATGAACTGGCGGACAGCGAGGTCATCTTTGAGAAGATAAAGCGGGTTCCCAACTACACGGATGACGATTCAGAGGATGACGGGTCCAAGCGTTACACCTTCATGGCGAAGAACCTGGTCGAGAAGATCGAAGGCCTGCGGGCAGAGATCGATCCCAAAGAGTTTGACCCACTCAACATCCGCGAGAACATCAAGAAGATTATCGATCAGGAGAATATCCGAAACCGCGGTTTCAATACCGCCATCAACAGCCTGACGTCAATCCTTGATACCTCAAAAATGGGATATCAATACATCGAGAACCTCAAGAACGCTCGTGAACTCGTGATTCGTGAGTACGAGGACATGGATGTAGTCAATCTGCCGGACGAGCGCTATCAGATGCGCCTGAAGTACTACGATCAGGAGCAGCTTCTCAAAGAACGGGATGCCTACGACAAGCAGATGGAAGCGTTCCACCTTGAGGTCACGCATCTGTGGGACGTAATTATTGCGCTCTACGACAGCAACAAGAGAGGCATGCGGGTCAACGACTTTGATGACGTGTCCAAGCGCCTGCGCGGAAGGATTCGCAAAGCGAAGCAGCAGACCGGCGACCCGATCTACGAGGAAGAAGAAAAAACCTGGAATGAGATTCTGCGCATCAAGGCGGAAGACACAGATGTTGAGCGGCTGAACAACACCTATCTGCATGAGAAGGCACTCATGAAGAAGATGCTTAATCGCAGTCAGGACAGAGTGGCCACGACCTACGGGCACTTGAATCCGAAAGAGCGGGTAGAGGTTGACAAGCGAATCGACTTTCTACGACGAGAGTTCGAGGAGTTCGACTACCTCATCAATCCGTATCATATCCAGCCGGGACTTTTGCTTGACGTGGACATCACCAGTATCAAGCGCAAGAAGTTCACACTGAACGGTATGGCAAACGTGCTGAACGAGTTTCTCCACGGCGTCTCAAAAGGCTTCCAGGACGCAGCATTTGCAACATTCAAGCGTCGACGAAGTACGGTGCGTGAAGACCTGAACCAGAGCTTTGGTACTGCAACAGAGGAAGAGATCAGCGCCAAGACTCCCGAGGTTCAGAGTTTTGACAGCGCAGGTGGTGAAGAGTCGAGCGACGCCGGAGTGAAGGGAAAGGCCAACGTTACCCCATCGCGCCGTCGGAAGAAAGCTGACGATCTCCAAGAACTGTAGGTTATGAATAATTCACTGAATTTGCTTTCACGCAGGGCGGGTTTCAATACCGCCCTGCGCCACTTCAAAGCGACAACCGCGTTCGCCTCAGAGGTTGATGACGGGTTCAATTTGGCCGATCTCATCAACGAATCGCTCGAAGAAGAAGAGTTCGAGCGCTATCAGGCACGTGCTATGGTGAACGCGTTGTTGGTTGACAAACTGGGCTACGTCACCCGTTCTCACAACATGGAGAAGACGGTTGATGATCCAGAGAAGATCATCAATGTGGTGGATGGATGGGGTAAGCTCCAGATCGTTATCTGTTACTACCATCCGCAGGCTGGGCTCTATCTTATTAATCCAGCTAATGCGGCGCACTGGGAAGACGTGGCACTTGTCAAAGACGAGTATGTCGCGGTGCTTGTGGGTCCCGCTCAGGTTGATCTGGATAACAAGACCCTGGAGAAAGCCGCGGATGACTTTATGAAGGTCCTCTACGGCAAGAGCGTGAAGGACGACTCCGCCTACCGCGGTCGGCGGAGGAGGCTTCAGACAACGCCGGCGTACGAGCAGAGCGCGTCTGAGCTGGAGCCTTCATCTAATAGTTCTGTAGCATCCACTGCTTCACCGCAGGCAGCTCCCGCTCCGGTCGCTCCAAGCCACGGTAAATCAAAGAAGATCACGCCCAAGTACGGTGTGATTGTGACGAATGAGCTGTTCCACAATGGAAACGTTGAGGCATGGAAGAAGATCATTGCGAGCTACCAGAACAAGCACCATGGACTTGATGTGCTGATCTGGTATGAGAACGAACGGATAAATGATATCAACTCCCTGTTCAAGTGGGGTAAAGTAAAACACGGCACCCCAATAATGTTCAGTGTGGCTGGTGACGAGATCAAAGAGGTTCGGAAGCTCCAGAGATATCTCTACGAAGGGGCAAGTCCACGGTTTGAAGCGTTCTTGAAGGGCGGCATAGACCGGGTCCTGGATCTGTTTTAGTGTACGGTGGCAGTGTTCTGCCACCTTCTTTTTTCAGGGAGCGCATAGATGAAAGAGTTTTACTCATTCAGCAGTCATGAGTATCTGACAGAATCGGATGAACTTGAGCTGGTTGGAAGTCGTGGGAAGCGAGTCATGGAGTTGGCCTCACTTGGTGCGCCAATCTCTCCGGGCTTCCTTCTCACGAATAATACACTCGAGAGAATCGCTGCTGACGAGAAGGGTGTGTTCGAAGGCTTGGAAGAGGCGTTTGAAGACATGGCGAAGACCTATGGAAAGGGGTTTGATGATCCGGAGAACCCTCTTCTTATAAAGGTCGTTGAAAGTCCCATGCTTAACATGGTTACCACCTTCTCGACCATCCACAATATTGGCCTCACCGAGGCGACTGTTGAAGGATTCGCAGGTTACGTTGGCGAGGCTTTTGCCTACCATGAGTTCGGCAACGTTGTGGCGCAGCTCGCCCAGATGGAGTTGCTTGCGGAGAACGTACCTGCCAAGCGCAAGACGACCCTCGAGAAAGTGAAGACCGTATTCTCAGAGGCAGCCGGTTCCAAGAACCCAAAAGAACAGGTGCTCGCCGCTCTTGAGAAGCACCGTGGGGCTTTTCCAGAAGAAGTGTTTGCCGACAGTTACGAACAACTACGTCACGTTCTGAAGCTCTACATGAAGCTGTTTCACATCAACGAGAGTTCTACTGACAGTGCGATTCTCATCCAGACCATGGTGTTCGGAAACTTTGGGAAGAACAGCATGTTCGGAACGTTCAGCACCCGGGACATTATTACCGGTGAGGCCGGTATTTCCGGGTCATTCTTTGAGGGTGCATTTGACGAGACGCAGAGCTCGGGGAAACCAATCACCAAGATCACTGCAAAGATCAAGAGTCAGCTTGAGAAGATTGGTTCTGAGCTTGAGAAACACTTCAAAGAGATTCGTCGGGTGCGATTTACCGTGGAGCAGGGCAAGCTCTGGGTGATCGACCAGAATGATGTGGTCAACAAGAGTGCCCAGGCGGAGCTGAAGACCTTGCTCGACCTGCACAAGCAGAAGGCGGTTGATGACAAGTATATCATTGAGACCATCAAGCCGGGCAGACTGAGTGAGATTCTGCATCCCGCCCTCGATGTGAACAGTGTGAAGGACTCCGGAAGCGCTGAAGGTGGCATTGCCGGGTCGGTGGGCGCTGCAATCGGGCGGGTTTTCTTTGACACAGACGAGCTTATCAAGGCGTATCGGATGGCGGTGCAGAAGGACGAGGAGGCGAACTTTATCCTTGCAATGCCATCAACGTTTGCAGAGGACGTCAAGGCGATTGAGGTTGCCACGGGTGTGCTTGCAAGTGAGGGGGGGTACGCAAGTCACGCCCCTGTTGTTGCGCGAAGCCTGGGGAAAGTTGCGCTCGTTTATCCGGAGATCAAGTGGGGAAACGGTGAGATGAAGATCGGTCGCAAGACGATCAAGCAGGGCGATTACATTACCCTGAACGTTCCCTATTACGAAGATCCTACCATCTATTTTGGGAAGGGCGAGCTTACCAAACCGAGCCCGGAAGGGAGTGGGTTACTGGAGTTTCTGGCCATCTGTGAGAAGCACATCACTCCGGAGTTTGATATACACTGCAATGGCGATCAGCCGAAGGACGCAGAACTGGGCCGCAAGTTCAATGCCGCGGGAATCGGGCTCTGCCGTACTGAGCATATGTTCTTTGCGGAGGATCGGATTCTGAAGTTCCGGACTATGATTATTGCCGGCTCTCAGGAAGATCGGAAGAAGGCGCTGGCCGATCTGAAAAAGTATCAGGTGAAGGACTTTTACGACCTTCTCAAGATCATGGACGGTTTGCCGGTCACCATCCGGCTTTTGGACGCCCCGCTGCACGAGTTTCTCCCACACACCCGCGAGAGCATGGATGAGTTTGTCAAGCACTTCCGGAAGATCTATCCCAAGGTCTCCGAGCAGGAAGTTCGCGCACGGTGTGATCTCCTCAAGGAGTTCAATCCCATGCTCGGGCATCGTGGTATTCGTGTGGCAATCAGCTATCCAGAGATCTACAACATGCAGCTTGAAGCAATCTTTGAGGCTGCCTATAAGTTGAAGTCGGAGAAGAAGAATCCAAAGCCAGAGATCATGATTCCACTCATTATGAGCGCGAACGAGATCAAAACTATTCGAAACGGAAAACGGATCGAGGGTAAATCGATTGTTGGCATCCGTGATATTGAAGAGAGTGTCAAAAAGAAGTTCAAGGGTGGTTCGATTGAGTACAAGATCGGGACAATGATTGAGCTTCCAGCGGCAGCCCTGAATGCCGACAGCATTGCGCAGTACGCTGAGTTCTTTAGTTTTGGGACCAACGACCTCACGCAGACCACGTTCGGGTTGTCGCGGGATGATTTCAACAGCTTTTTTAGTGATTACAATGAGTTCGATCTGCTTGAGGCGAATCCCTTCAAGGTGCTCGGCTCCCAGGTGAAGGAGTTGCTTCAGATAGCCGCGCAGCGCGGCCGGCTCACTCGACCGGACATAATGATGGGTCTCTGCGGAGAACATGGTGCGGAACCGGAGAACATTGAGTTTGTTCGGGGAATCGGTCTGAACTACTCGAGCTGCTCACCGTACGGCATACCAATTGCCAAGCATGCGGTCGCACGTATGAATGTTACCGCTGAAGGGTAGGTGCCTGGCAGTAGATCGCTGACTGCTGGTTCACTATGCCAGAGGAGACGGGTACGACCCGTCTCTTTTTTATAGGCCTAGTCCCTCATAGCGTTCTGCAAGTTTAAGTACCTCATGGAATCGATCAAGCAGCTGCAGGCGGAGTACCGTCTCCACCACCCAGCTTGACTGACTGTACTGGGTCAAAACAGCCATGTACTCGTTCATTCCCACAGAGAGTGCCTGCGGGCTCGCCATCTCTCCGGGTTTGGAGAGTTCTTCCCGGAAAAACCCCCTTCGGATGGCGTTGTCCAGAGCGTCGCTGGCAAGATGATAGTGCCGGTACGCCAACTGATCGCTGCGGGGACTGCTTGGTGAGTGGACCCGGTCGATCTGCATGCACTGGAGAAACGATTGTGCGAACTTGAAAAATGTGGTCAGGGTTTCTTGATCTACCTCGTTTGGAGCACGTAACTCACTGAGCCGGGAAATTGCCGCAGAGATCATCTTGACCGCCTGGCGATAGCGCAAGCGTGGGGTCCCGCTCGTTCGCTGATGTGGATTTGAGAGCCCATACTGGTAGTACGTGAACATTCCGTCGAGAACTCGATTCGCTACGTTCACAAACACTGCCATGAAGTTGTGGTGAGCTCGGATCTCGTTGTCCAGCCGGCTCTCGATTTCTTCGTACCGCAGAGCGCCAAGATAGTCCACCGCCACGTCGTACGCTTCATTTATTCTGCTCATCGCCTGATGTGCCCAGCTTTCCTTCCCCGGATTTCGATCTGGATGGTACTTGTGAGCAAGCTTACGGTACGACTGGTTGAGTTCAGACAACCGTGCGGTCGGGGTGATTCGAAAGAGGTTGAGCGCCGCTTGCGGGGTGATCTCAGGGGTCGCATGTGGCGCCATAGTCGTTAGTGTACCGAGCCTTGGGAAAACCCTCAATCGTGGAGTCATTGGTTTTGAACAAATTGGCGTATTGGTATACACTTAGCGCAACGAAAGGAGTGAGGAACATGGCACAGATCAGCGGATTGTTTCAGGCGTATATGAACAGCAGTCTTCCCACCGAAGGCGGATTAATCATTACGTCAATGTTCGACGATGCGATCGCGTACGCCAAGTACGAGATTACTTCTTATGATAACGTGAAGGATATCTACCGGAACGAGGACGGGCTTGTCTTTCAGGCGGACGGGTACAAGCAGTTCATCCTTGTAGAGCCGGCGAGTTACAACAAGAAACACATTGAGCCTGCAATGAGGGACACCGGGCACTCGATACCGTACCGATTCAAAGAGATTGATACATACGTTACCAAACGTCAAGATCGAATCATGATGGGCAAGCAGCCGACCATTACGTATGGAAGCTTCACGATCCTTGAGCCGGTCGGTGAAAATTTTGCCTATATCGCGTTTAAGGACGACACTCTCTTGAGTGCGGTGCAAGAGTTCTTTGCTGAGTCTCTCTGGCAGGATGCGGGCGTTCCCAAGGCTGATGCCGCAAAGGCAGCTTCTGGAGTTTCAAACACACTTCCACGACTTATAGACCCCCATGGAGCCAACGCGTAGATCTGTCTTAGAAACGATACGCATCTGTTTAGTCAATGGATCTGCGCACAATCTATGGGTATACTGCGGGGGATGCGAGCGTACCGGTTTATGCCTTTGTTTTGCGTGACTGGCTCACGTACCACTGGCCCACATACTAATAAGAAACAGCGGGAAGGATAACGGTGTCTGGTACGGCAAAGGCAATTCAGCGCCGGGTGATAGCTGTGGGATCCGGCAAGGGCGGGGTTGGAAAGTCTACTACTTCAGTCAATTTGGCTATCATCGCGGCCCGACTGGGCAGAAGAGTGGGACTTATCGATCTGGATCCACTCTCCAACATGGCAACCATCCTGGACGTACAGCAGACGCGGCTCGACCGCATTGCCGAACGAATTGATCGGGGTCAGAGGACCCTGACCGACCAGCGGCTTCAGCTCTATCCCAATATTGATCTCCTGTTCCCGCGTCCCAAGCTTTCTCGCAGTGAGAGTGTACGGCTGCGTTCTGCGCTGTTCGAGGAGCACGTCAGTGAGCTCGCTCGGCAGTACGACCTGCTTATTCTTGATATGCCTGCCGGAATCGGGCGCGACGAGAACCTGGCGTTTCTCAAGTACGTGGGAGTGCTCATAGTCGTGACCAATCCTGAGCCGACCAGTCACGTCTCTGCCGGGGGCTACATCAAGGTGGCTCTCGAGCTACGGCCGGAATTGCCGATTCTTTTCTGGCACAACCGGTACCGCCCCGTTCTCCCTGCCGGGCTTCATCCAACTGATGTGGTGGCGAACTACAATCGGTATGTGGATACGGATCTGAGAATATCTGCCCAGGCAGCCTCCAGAATCAGAACGGCGGCGACAATTCCGGACGATCCTTCGCTCAATCTTTTGCAGCAGACCTTGAGCGTGGAGGCTCACGTGCTCGGCAAGCTGCTCGACGCAACCGGCATGCTACACAAGGCCGTGATTGCGAGTATCAAGCCGGAAGGCCTGCTGACGGCGGATGCTGCGGATGAAGTTCGTTATCACTTGAGCAGCCATAGCGGTTCGCTGGAGTTTGACGATCTGGCCTCTGATATCGCGGAGGCGGTGGAGAGTACGAGTATCATGCCCAAAGAGGTGGTGGAGCTTGATGCAAGAGGCGTCTCTGCATTTGTTGAGCGTTATGCGTCCCATCCGCTGGTACGGCCACTGCGTGAGACCATGCGCGCGATAGAGCAGGCGACTGAGAGTGTTGTAGACAAGGATCGGCTGTTCTCCACCGGCGGCAGCCCCGAGCGGTCGCTACAGCTTGCCGTGCGCGCCGTGACGTCACTTATCACTGCCATCGGGAAACGCGAGAGTCCGCGCTTTGAGAAGAATCTGGCCGGTATTCTTGTCTGCTATCTGAGTCTTTTGCTTATTACACGCTCTCCAAAGGTACAAAAACTGGTCCTTTCCATTATACCGCGGCGTATCGAGCGGGGGAGGACCGTTCGGGACCGTCGTACACAGATCGCCAATCTGGTCGCGCGCAACGAGAGTTATCACCGACGTTACTTCAGTTTGGTACGACAATTGTTTCCCGTGCTCGCAACTCAGGTCAGCAAGCTAGTTGAACGCCACGGCTGGCAGCGGCTTTTGCTGCGTGGACCGGATGGTGAGGTAAACAAGAATGCATACCTGAAGCTGTTAACACACGTCCTGCACGATTCGGTTCATGCCGGCCTGGGTGTCTACGTTGGATTCAGATTTAATGCAGCAGGCCGCGCAATAGAAGAAGGTGCCCGCACCCTTCTAAAAACGCTCCGCCTCTAATCACTCGAGTGCGGCTCTCTGACACGCGTAGATCTGTTCTATGCCCTGATCAGCGGCATCTAGAAGTTCCATCAGTTGCGTACGGTCAAACGTGGCCTTCTCTCCGGTTCCCTGTACTTCTACCAGTGTGTGGTCCCGCTTCACCACATTCATGTCTACCTCAGCCGTGGAGTCGTGGGCGTAGTCGAGATCACAGATCACGGTGCCGCCTACGATACCAACACTGACAGCGGCGATCTGTCCAAGCAGATATACAGATGGGTCTGAGTGCCCGTTCTCGTTTGCAAGAATGCGTAGCGCCTGATGGATGGCAACCCAGCCTCCGGTGATAGCGGCGGTCCTCGTCCCACCGTCTGCCTCAATGACGTCGCAGTCGACGGTGATGCTCACCTCTCCGATGCGGGTCATATCCACTGCCGCGCGCAGTGATCGGCCTACCAGCCGCTGAATTTCGGTGCTGCGCCCGTCGCGCTTTCCAATCTCGCGTCGTTTGCGGCCGCCCGGCGTGCTGCCGGGCAGCATGGCGTACTCAGCCGTGACCCAGCCCTGTCCGGAATCCCTGAGGAATGGAGGAACGGATCGCTCAAGGGTTGCGGCGCAGAGCACTTTGGTGTTTCCAAAGCTCACCATGCACGAGCCGGCGGGGTTTCTCAGGACCCCCGATTCAATATGTATCTCTCTCATGTGCGGTCTCCTTAACAGTTATATACGGAAGATCCTTTGGAGCTCGAAACGGTCCTCACGAAGGATCCTGGATCTGAATGTGTCGCCAGCCGCGACGGAAGCCGCGACAGCGGCCGTGAAAGAGGCGCAATCTCAGCGCACAACACTATCCTCACCTCCTTCACTCGGCCGGGCAACCTCCCATGCAGAGGTCTTCCGCTCTTTCGCCCGGTACATGGCGGCGTCAGCCGCGATCATCAACTTCTCAACCGTGGAGGCGTGCTCAGGGAAAAACGCGATGCCGATACTGCCGCCCAGCTTCACCTCCCATTCTTCCAGGTTGATGGGTTCATCGAGCTTCTCAATCATCTTTCCGGCAATCAGAGCTGCATCTTCCCGGCTCGAGACTCCGTCACAGATCTGAACGAACTCGTCGCCACCTATCCTTGCCAACGTATCACTGGAACGAGTCGTGGAGAGCATCCGCTGGGCACATATACCCAGCACGGTGTCACCGGCTGTGTGGCCGTACGTATCGTTTACTGTTTTGAACGCGTTAAGGTCTACGTAGAAGATGGCAAGCGAGCCGCCGTTGCGTTGAAGCTTCTCGGTGAGGTGCTCAAGCCGGTCAAAGAAGAGAACTCGATTCGGAAGACCAGTGAGTGGGTCGTAGAGCGCCAGGCGCCTCATTTCGGCTGCAGCTTCCTTGAGCGCGGTCACGTCGGCTGCAACGTGCACCGAGCCAATGGCTCGGTTGCGCCGATCTGTCAGCATAGTAGTAGTGACACTTAACGTCCGGTAGGTGCCGTCCATGCGCTGCACGGTCACCTCTCGTGCCCCGGCAATGTAGGAAGGTGACGGGTTGATGAGTTGCCCATCTCGTCTATCTTTAGAGTCATCAACCGCAAGCAGGTCGATTGCCCGTCTTCCGGTAAGGTCTGTTGCCGGAAGTCCAAAGAGCTCAGCTGCAGCGTTGTTGACGATCCGGATCATTCCCAGGGTATCTGTCACCAGGACACCGCTGGGCATGGTGGCGAGTATCTGAGGTGCTGCGATTGCCGGTGAAATATCTATCAGTCGGTATCTCAGAATAACGATGCCCAGAACTAAGACAAACGCCGTAACTGGAATGTAGCCGAACGCATAAAACTCCACCCCGAGGGCGGGCAGGAAATCCACTCCGCCAACGTAGCCAATGCTGAACGCCAGGATCAAGCCACGCATTCGTCGTTTGTAGAGCTCGGTCGTGGCCTTACGAAGACCCTTAATGAAAAGAGCCAGGCTCGCCACGGCGGTAGAGACAAAGAAAGCGATGTACAGAATTCCAATCTGCCCGTAGACGGGATAGAATCCCCAGAAGTATCGCGTGTTGCCCGCGATAAATCGGTCTGTAAAAAGGAGTGCGCTTACAAAGAGCGCGGTCACACCGACTGAAAGCCAGGCCGCAACTCTGTTTCTCTTCAGAACTCCGGTGATTGAGAGGCTGAGGCAGAGCAAGGTGGCCGGTATGGCTGTTACGCCGATATGGGCAAATCGCTCCCAGCTGAGAGCTCTGGCCGGACTGACCACCGCATACGAGACACCTGCGCCAAAAAAATAGACAGATACAGATACTGCGAACAGGAGAAAGAGTGATCCAAGGGGGCTTCCGTGTTCCTTTGTGAGCACGACAACCCCGAATATGAGAATTACAAGAGCAAGAAGGACAACCGGTAGCGAGTAGGGGTTGGGCAGGATAACCTGCGGATTAAGGAAGGTCACAAGGCATCCTCAGGGACGAGCTGCCTGTGCTTCGCCCCGGAGAAGATACCAATTGCACGGTTACGTATGTAGCTCGAACTTCTGTGCCTGCGGAGAAGGAGATGACGAACTGGTGGATTCGATATAGTTCCCATGATCGTCTTGTACTGTAAAGCCACTCATGATGTTTGACAATCGTACCGTCATCCGCTCCAGTTCATCTGCGGCTGAGGAACTCTCCTCAGCGGTTGCCGAGTTCGATTGTGTTACTTCATCGATCTGCGTGAGGCCGGCGTTTATCTCCTGGATGGCGTCAGACTGATTTGCACTCGCCTCGGAAACTTTCGAGAGCAGGTCGGCTATCTGTCGGGTCCGCCCAGAGATCAACTGGAACTGCTCAACGGTCCTGGCCGTTGCGGTGGCGCCTGCGCCGATCTTACTAATCGATTTCTCCATGATTTTCGTGGTCTCTTCAACCGCCTGCGCACTCCGAGTTGCCAGATTTCTTACTTCCTCTGCCACTACCGCAAATCCCTTTCCGTACTTTCCGGCGCGGGCAGCCTCAACGTTGGCGTTCAGGGCTAACAGATTGATCTGAAAAGCAATGTCATCAATTGTCTTGACGACTTTTTGAGTCTCCTCACTGCTGACCGTGATCTCTTGCATGAGAGATGTCAGGGTCTCTATCTGTACCACCCCATCCTCCGATTGCTTCACGGTCTCGGTGGCTGAAGTAGTGGCTTCCCGGGCCACCGCCGTGTTCTCCTTCGACTGATTGGCGATCAGGTTCAGCGAGGAGGATATCTGTTCCACAGATGCTGCCTGCTGGTTCGCTCCGGTAGCAAGCTGCTGAGAGGCTGACGCAATGTGGGCACTCCCTGAGCTTACCTCTTTTGCTACGTTTCCGGCCTCTGAGAGTATCTCCGACAGGTTTCTGTAGAGAGTATCAATAGACAGGCCCAGTTCGTCCCGGTCGGAGGTGAGCTCGACCGGCTTTGTGAGATCACCTTGTGCGTAGGTTGAAAGGGTCTCTCCTTTCTTCCGCAGACTGGCGGTCATTGACGAGAAAGAGTTCATAAGAGAGCCAATCTCATCACGGCGATCGAGCTCCGGGACAGCCACACTGAGGTTGCCAGCAGTTATCTCGTCGGCAATCTGTCCGGCAGTTCCAAGCGGTTTGAGCATGCGTGAGATCACGGCCACTATTCCGACAATGATCGCGATCATGATTCCGAACACCGAGACGGCAATGAGCAGTCCGAGGGTTCGTCCACTCTCAATGGCGTCCATCTTGCTCCGTTCGAGTGAGGCAATCACACTGGAGGCATCACGGAACGCAACGAGTGCGCCTACCTGGTTTCCAGCGTAGTCATTAATCGGCATCCCCGCGAGCACCACATCCGCCGAGCGCTCTATGAGCTGACTGGAGGCGGCGCGTTCCACAAACGAGAGCGGAATGCTGTCAAAAGTCAGCGACGTATCGGTAGCAGCGAGCTCAACGTACCGTCCCTCGAGCTGCGGGTAGGTTTCCTCATCCTGAAAGGCAACCGCTATAGAGAGCAGCTCAGTATCCATGTAGATAGAGAAGAAGAGATCTTCACTCGTTCTCGACTTCTCAATAACCGGCACAAAGTCAAAGAACCCTTCAACGGAGCCGAGGTGGGCTCCATTGGCCCCAGTGATGGGCATCAGTCCACGAATCACAAGACCGCCCTTGCCCAGTTCTATCCCGGTGATCGGGTCATGATTGCCGGTGTTTATGTCCAAGACGGTCTGGCGGAATCCGCTCAGATCGTCGGATACGTCTATCCGTTCGCCATCCCGTGTCACCTGGTAGCCATCTCTCCAGGTCCTCACGAGGCTGTTGGCCGTAGGGAGATGGAAGTGAATGTTCATGGGTGCGCCGATAGCATCAACATAGCCGCGTTGAAACGGGGAGATGAAGTTACGGAGCAGCTCACGGGCTGCCTGTGACTGCGGAGAGCGTTCATCTTCCATTTCGCCGGTGGCGGCAAGCGTGTACGCCTGCTCAACTTCCGGCAACCGGGAGAAGAGTGCTGCCTGGCCGAGAGCCTGTGCCTCGGTGTCCTGAATCGCCCGATCGACTCCTTCGAGAGTGGCTTCGAGCTCTTTGAAGAGAGCTTGGAGAACGACGTCTTCGGTGATTGCCGCCTGTTCGATTGCGGCCTGCTCGAAGCTTGTACTCACCCAGAATGCAACCCCTATGCCAGTCAACCCGAGCAACACTGCCAGGGGAAGTGCGATTTTCGTTCTTAATCAGGTTTTAGATGCTTTTGTCTACCTAATTCTGACAAAAATTGAGAGATTCGTTTGAAACGGCTGCCTATGGACGGTGCGATGATTCTGTGACAACCGTTACCGCAAACCCATCGTAGCCCTTTATCCCGACGTTCTGAACTACCGAGGTCACACACCCGGGCTCATGGGAGAGAAGATCGATCAGTTCCCGCACTCCATTGGTGTCTGGATCGTTCATCTCGGGGTCAACAACGGCACCTCCCCGCACCACGTTGTCCGTTACAATAAGCGCTCCGCACCGAGTCAGTCTTAAGGCGAGACGCATGTAGATGGGGTTGCTGCGCTTGTCAGCATCAATAAAAACCATGTCAAACGGCGGCTCGCCATCTTCAGCCATCTGCTCCATCAACTGCGCCGCCTTACCGGTGCGCACCTCCACCTTCTCAGAGAGACCGGCGCCGGCGATGTTCTCACGGGCGACCCGGGCGTGTTTCTTATCAATCTCAAGGCTGATTACCCTTCCGTCTTGCGGGATCGCCCGGCCAAGGAAGATTGTGCTGAAGCCGCCAAGCGTCCCAACTTCCAGAACTCGCCGCGCACCAGTGGCAAGGATGAGCACAGAGAGAAACTGAGCCTGAAGTGCAGAGACTTCCCATCTTGGTAGTCCTGCATTGTCATTAGCCGTAAGAACGGTTTCCAGGTACGGGTCGGGTGCAAGGAGCTTGTCTTTGAAGTAATCATCCACCTCTTTCCAAAGCTCGCTGTTGTGATCGTTCGCCATTGTTTCCTCCAGGAGACCAGAGTACCGAGGCGCTCTTCACCGTTCAATCGATCATCGAATTGAGGGTCGCTATTCACCGTGCACCAATCAGCAGTATGTTTTCCTTATGGCAGCAAATGTGCTTGGAGAGTCACTCGTTGGCTGTTCTGATGAGCCCCTGACAGGTTTCTTTCGCGACGGCTGCTGCAACACCGGTGAAGCCGACTCTGGGACTCACGTAGTCTGTGCTGAAATGACGCGGGAGTTTCTCCAGTTCAGTCGCAGCCGTGGTAATGATCTCATAACACCGCGCCCTCAGTTTCGCTTTCCCGGCTTGAAGCCCGGGGACAGATGGTGTCTCTGCGCTCTTCGATGGCAAGAGGCGTTCGAGGCAGGCACCGCACCGCCTGTCCATCTTTCGGCAACCCACATTCACGCCCTTGAGTACGTGGATTACGCTGATCTCCTTGAACACGCCGTGAAGCAGCCGTAGTGTTCCTACGCGTCGCCTTTTTTCTCTGTGGAAGTCTTTATGAAGGTGCCGGCATGAATCTCCTGGAGTGCACTCTGTAGCTCCTGCTCGGTGTTCATGACGATAGGGCCGTACCACGCAACCGGTTCCCGGATGGGACGGCCGGAGACCAGGAGGAAACGAAGTCCGCTTTGGCCCGCGGTGACGTGAACTTCGTCGCCGGAGTCGAATATGAGCAGACTCCTGTTGTCCACCTCCACCGGCTTCAGTGCAATTACATCATCTGCCACCTCGTAGGGAACCGGCTGAGGATCTGAGGCGCCCCGAAACACACCATCGCCCTCAAATACATAGGCAAAACTCTTCGCTTCCAGGTCCATCTTGAAGGTTCGTGTTCGGCCTCCCGGAACCGTGATGTCCAGGTAGCGGGGTGCGGCGGCAATGCCGTCGACCGGACCCACAAGCCCGCGGTAGTCACCACACAGGACGCGAATGACCGTTCCATCATCCTCCGTTCGCTCGGTCACCTCGGTGCCCGGAATGTCCTGGTAGCGGGGATCGGTCATCTTGAGCTCACGAGGCAGGTTCGCCCAGAGTTGGAATCCGTGCATCCGCCCCGCTTTGTCTCCCAGGGGCATCTCCTGATGAATGATTCCGCTGCCTGCAGTCATCCACTGGATTGAACCCGGCTTTAGTGTGCCTTTGTTCCCGAGGCTGTCTGCGTGCTCAACTGAGCCTGCGAGCACATAGGTCACGGTCTCGATTCCTCGGTGAGGGTGCCATGGAAACCCTGCCCGGTAGAGCTCCTCCCGGTCACCGCGAAAGTCGTCGAAAAGCAGGAACGGATCGGTCTCCTCTGTCCGGCCGAAACCAAACGCCCGGTGCAGATGAACGCCGGCACCCTCCATGGTGGGACTGGCCTTGCTGTGCGCTCGAATGGGACTGAATGACATCTAATCACCTCCTTCGCTGAAGATACAACCAACAGTGAAAAGCGGATCTGTACTTTTCCGACCTCATGACCGGTCGGTCAGAAGGTCGTGATCTTGGTTTATCGGTCTGCTGCGGCTGAGCACTGGACGGGATGAGGGGAACCCGCTACCTTCAGATGGCAGGGGAGAGATATGAAACGAGCTGTTGCAGTGATCTTTTTTGTGAGTGCCATTTCGTTGACAGGCTTTAGTCAGACTGATCAGACGCTTCCGTGGTTCGGGACTCACTACCAGCCGGGTAACACATCCTTCGCGCTGGAAGGTGGTCTTGACTTTGGGGCCGCTCTTTCGCTGGCGGCTGCACCGTCTGCAGAAGTCATTTTGACCAAGTTTCGTCCGTTCAACCTCTTTTCGATAGATCTTGGGCTTGCGATACGCGGCCTGGCGGCACTCAGATTCGCGGATGCGGGTGCCACAACCACTGTAGGTGCCGGCCCTCTGCTCATGTTTCACGGAGGCCTTCGCGGCATGTCGGGCTCGTTTGGCACTGTTCTCGATCAAGTCGATTTCTATACCGGCTTTGGATTGGGCTATGTCCTTTCGCTTGGCCCTGACAGCTCTGGCGGTCTTGCCTGGGTGAACGCGAACGGCCTCAACTTCTTCCTCTCGGAGGCGGTCGCGCTCAGATTGGGAACCAGTTATTTCTCCCCGTTTGACGGGGGTACCGGTTCGTTCTCCACGAACTTAGGAGTCATGCTTAAGATCGGACCGGCAGAGGAAGTGGGGGAAGGAATGGCCTTTTTACTTCCCGATCCCGACGCGATCAGTGGTGAGGCAATGTACTTCACCTTCAGTTCTCTCTACGCGCTCGCAGCTTTTTCCGGCGGCTACCTTCCGAGCGATGAGACGTTCGAGCCCGGCGACGGCGTAGTGATTGAGCAGCGCTATGTGGACGATGGCGAGGTGCAGATGATCACGCTCTTCCGCGCGCTTCTTCACGACGGCGGGGAGAGCCAATGGTGGCGGTTCGAGTTTGACGTTGACGACGAGTCATTCGCCTTTGAGGCAGAGATCGATGGCGACGGCGAGATTCTGTTGATCCGCTACCAAGAGCGAACGACTGGAGAAGTGATGCTCCACGAGCCGGTCGACCCGTCGCGCTTTGAAGCGTTCCGTGAGCGGGAGATGGTGCGGTCTGAAGAAGAGATGGCTGCCCTTGTCGTAGGTCAGGAACGGGTTACCGTTGAAGCAGGCACCTTCACCACCGATCGACTCGAGTCAGCTGAGGAAGGCTACGTCTTTACCTGGTGGCTTTCCAATGACGTTCCCGGACGGATGGTTCAGTTTGAGGGTGAGCAGGAGGAGGGTGAACGGTTCTCGGGTGAGCTGATCGAGATCGTGAGGGGGTACGACAGCCCGTGGGGACCGGCCTGGTAGGCCGGATGGTTGGACTGGCCTGACCGGCCTGACGGGTGGATTCCCATTATCTGTACAAGGCTGCCGGTATCCGCTACGCTTTGTGACTTGTGATCACTACGTACGTCTGGGCATTCATCTTTATTGCTGCACCGGCACTGTTCCTCTTTGCGGCGAAACGGATCTCGTTTATCACGAAACTCGGGACCATCGTGCTCGCCTACGGGGTGGGGCTGCTTCTTGGGAACATTGGCGTCCTTCCGAAGGACATTAGCGTTGTTCAAGACCTACTGACCACGGTCACGGTGCCGCTGGCTCTGCCCCTTATCTTCTTTTCATTAGACCTCTCTCGCTGGCGACACATGGCGCGTGGAGGTTCTCTCTCTCTGCTGGCAGGTATTCTCGCAGTGACCATTGGAAGTGTCGTGAGTTACCTGCTCTTCCGCTCGCAGCTGGGAGAGGAGGGCTGGAAGGCGGCCGGCATGCTGGTAGGAGTCTATACCGGTGGAACCCCGAACCTCGCAGCGATCGGGACTGCGTTACAGACAAGCCCTGACGTCTACGTCTCTGTGCACGGTTCAGATGTGGTGGCTGGGGCTCTCCTGCTTCTGCTGTTCGTCACAGTTGCTCCCCGGATCGTGAGGTCGGTTCTTCCTCGCTTTGAAGAGGCAAACGTGTCAGACGAGGCGCCGGATCAGTTCAGTCCGTACTTCTCATGGACGAACCGGCGTGAGCTGGGAGAGACGTTCCTGGCCGGCGGCCTTGCGGTTGTGATCTTCGGCGCCGGTGGAGCGTTCACCCTCTTTCTTCCCGAGCTGATTGCGCTTCCGGTAGCCATGCTGGTCATCACGACACTTGGCGTACTGGCATCGTTCGTGAAACGGGTGCGCCGTCTGAGAAACAGCTTCCAGCTTGGATACTACCTTATTCTGGTGTTCTCCCTCACCGTGAGCTCCATGGCGAATGTTGAAGAACTCACCGGAACGGCTCCCGTGATGCTGCTGTACGTCGCCACGTTGCTTCTCCTTGCGTCGGTGCTTCATCTGCTGTTCTCTCGTCTGTTTGGGGTGGATGCCGACACACACCTGATCTCAGCCACCAGCTTTATCTACTCACCGCCGTTCGTGCCGGTCGTAGCGGCCGCGCTGGGCAACCGAAAGGTCATCCTCTCCGGCGTGCTGATCGGCACGGTGGGTTGGATTGTGGGTAACTATCTCGGATTCGCTATTGCATACGCAATGCGGGCGCTGTTTTAGCGTATGGGTGAAAAGATCGAGATCAGGGAGGTGTTACCCGGCGGCGAGTTTGAAGCCGCATTTATCACGCTCCCTCGCCGGCTCTATGACGGGTGCCATCAGTTCGTGCCCTCGTTTGATGCGCAGATAAGGTCGATCATAAGCCGGCGACATCCGTTCTTTGAACACTCCCACGGCGAGTTCTTTGTTGCCGTCAAGGGTAGGGTGTGCGTTGGGCGGATTGCCCTGCTTGAGCCACAGCGGTTCAACGGGATACATGGAAAGAAGGACGCCCGGTTCTACTTCTTTGACTCAGAGAACGATCGTGAAGTCGCAGACACGCTTTTTTCCTTTGCCGGCGAATGGGCGAGAAAGCGAGGACTCAACAGGATCGTCGGCCCGCAGGGTTTCTCGAGTTTTACCGGCGCAGGGGTGCTTATTCACGGCTATGACCGCCAAGCGTCCATGACAATGATGCCGTACCACTTTCCGTACTATCGCGAGCTGGTGGAGGCCGCAGGCTTTACGCCCCTGCAGGACTTTCACAGTCCCTACCTTGACGCCACCCGACACGATCTTTCACCCCGGTACGTGCGGGCGGCCGAGATCGCAAGGAAGCGTGGGCGTTTCACGGCACCGGTCGTTCGGACGCGCAGGCAGCTTCGCTCAGTGGCGAACGAGATTCGGGATGCGTACAATGACGCGTGGCGGACCAGGGAGAACTTCACACCGCTGACTGAAGGCGAGCTAGACCAGATTGTGGAAGATCTCCTTCTTGTCTCCAAGCCGTCTTTGATTCGCGTTCTGCGTTCGCGCGGTGAGATTGCCGGGTTCATTCTTGCGTTTCCAGATCTTTCCGACGCGATACGGAAGGCGAACGGACGGCTCAACCTTGCCACCTATATCCGCCTCTTCTGGCAGAAGCTGACTGCCCGTCGGTTTATCATCAATGGGTTCGGATTGCGCCCCGACTTCCGGAAATCGGGCGGAACAGCGCTACTCTTCCTGGAGATAACCCAAGCGCTCAAGGATCAGCGGGCTCAGGGTGCCGAGATGACCCAGATTGCCGCGGACAACGATCTCATGATGGGGAATGTGCGCAAACTGAACGCGGATATCGTCAAGACACACCGTGTTTACGAGAAGCGACTCGATGAGTAGCAGAAACCATAAAAAAAGCGCGGCCGATCTGGCCGCGCCTATATGCACGTTTACTCTTCGTTGGTGAGCTTGCGCAGGTCATCAAACCGTCGCTTGTTGTCCTCGATCGCCAGCTCGCGCAATCGCAATGCCTCTTCGGGCTTGGAGAGCTCCAGGGCACGGTAGCGGATCTCTGCCTGGGTGTACTCCTTGAAGTCTGTGGTGACCTCTTCACTCTCCCAGACAAACGGATTTTCGCCAAGAGCGCGGAGATCCGGATTGTAGCGGTAGATCGGCCAGTATCCGCTGGAGGCGGCGGCTTTGCTCTGCGGTCCGGCGAGCTTCAGATCGTAACCGTGGGCAATGCACGGAGAGTAGGCTATGACGATCGACGGGCCGTTGTAGCGCTCAGCCTGAACGATGGCCTCGAGAACCTGTTCGCGGTTCGCAGACATATTTACGCTGGCTACGAATGTGTTTCCATAGGTCGTCATCATGAGACCCAGATTCTTCTTGCCGAGCTGCTTTCCGCTTGCTGCGAACTTTGCAATGGCTCCACGTGGTGTGGCCTTTGATGCCTGACCACCGGTGTTTGAATACACCTCTGTATCCATGACCAGCACGTTGATGTTCTTGTCCTGAGCCATGATATGATCCAGACCGCCGTAGCCAATGTCGTAGGCCCAACCGTCTCCACCAAAGCACCAGACACTCTTGTCAATGAAGTAGTCCTGAAGCTCAATGAGCTTGGAAACAATCTTCTTTGCGTTCCCCTTGGCTGCCTTGTGAGCCGCCGGAAGCTCTGTTCGAATCGCCTGCGCGTTCGCTTTCGCTTCAGCTGTTACACTTGACCAGTTCTCAAGGCTCCACCGCAGTGCTTTCGCAAGCGTCGGCTCGGTACCCTCTTCAAGAAGCATCTCTGCGTTCATCCGGAGCTGAGCGCGGTTGGAGTCAACAGCAAGGCGCATTCCAAACCCGTACTCTGCGTTGTCCTCGAACAGGCTGTTGGCCCAGGTGGGTCCACGTCCGTTCTCGTCCGCCGCGTACGGTGTGGTAGGGAACGTCCCGCCGTAAATTGAGGAACAACCGGTTGCGTTTGCAATAATCATCCGGTCGCCAAACAACTGTGTGACCATGTAGACGTAGCCCACTTCTCCACAGCCCTGGCAGCTACCCGGGTACTCAAAGTAGGGCGTTTCCAGCTGTACATCGAGGTCCTTGATGAGATCGCTCTTTGCAATCCATTTCACCGGAATGCTTCCGCGTTTGCCACGCTTTTCCAGCCGCTTGGTTCCAATAGGGACAGCGCCGTTGATCGGCATCTTGCTCACGGGAACGGAATCGCCCTTGAGGCGAAGAACCGGATCTATCACCTCCTGTGCCCAGGTGTCGGCATCTTCTGGAATGACCGGACTCACCTTTGCGGCGCCTACGTCCTCGCTGGGGATGGGTACTTCCTTGATAGCATCAACCGCTGCATCAATGGCGCGCCAGTTCATCTCAACTATTTCCTGTCCCTTCTTCTTGAACTGCTTTTCTACCGCCTTCTTGATGAGCGCGATCGCCTCATCCTCAGGCAGCACTCCGGAGAGCTTGAAGAAAGCAGTCTGCATGACGGTGTTGATCCGCCCGCCAAGCCCCACATCCTTGGCGATGCTTGAGGCGTCTATGGTGAACACCTTGACCTTCTTTTCGCGGATGGTGCTCTGCATATCCTCCGTGAACTTGGCGAAGACTTTCTCCGGATCCATCCCAATGTTAATCAAGAAGGTGCCGCCCTCTGTGATGCCCTCGAGTATATCGAACTGACCAATGTACTGATGGCGGTGAAGGGCAATAAAATCAGATTTGGTCAGAAGGTACTCGCTGTGAATGGGCTTCTTCCCAAAGCGCAGATGGCTGACCGTCCAGCCGCCGGATTTGTTTGAGTCGTACTGGAAGTATCCCTGCGCGTAGAGGTCGGTGTCATTGCCAATGATCTTGATGCTGTTCTTGTTTGCGCTCACCGTGCCGTCGGAGCCGTATCCCCAGAACTTGCAGCGGGTGATTCCTTCCTGCTCGGTGTCAATCACCTCCTTCACGGCGATAGACTTTTTAGTGACGTCGTCATTGATCCCAACGGTGAAGTCATGGAAACACGCGCCGTCTAAATGATCGTAGACGGCCTTTACCATTGCAGGGGTAAACTCTTTACTTGAGAGTCCGAAGCGTCCGCCAATGATGGTCAGACCCTTGTTCTGGAACGCCGCACTCACGTCAAGAAAGAGCGGTTCGCCCGGAGCCCCCGGCTCTTTTGTCCGATCGAGCACGGCAATTTTCTTCACCGTTTCCGGCATGATTGCCTGCAGATGCTCGGCACTCCACGGACGATAGAGACGGACCTTGATTGCGCCCACCTTTTCGCCCTGCCTGTTGAGATAACCAACGGTTTCCTCAATGGTCTCGACGCCCGAACCCATTGCGATAATCACCTTTTCAGCCTTGGGGTCCCCAACGTACTCGAATAGCTTGTACTCCCGACCCGTCTTCTCGGCAAAGAGTTTCATGTACTTCTCTACGATCGCGGGTCCCTCGTCGTAGAACCGGTTGACCGTTTCACGGCCCTGAAAGTAGACGTCAGGGTTCTGTGCCCCCACTTTCACGATTGGCTTATCAGGGCTCATGGCACCGGCGCGAAACTCCTCCACGTACTTCATGTCAAGCATGCTCGCGAGCGTTTCGTAATCGATCTGCTCTATCTTCTGCACCTCGCTGGAAGTCCGGAAACCGTCAAAGAAGTGCACAAACGGCAACTTGCTCTCCAGAGACGCAAGGTGAGCAATCGCTGCAATGTCCTGAGCCTCCTGCACACTCGCACTTGAGATGAGCCCGAAACCGGTCTGGCGCGTTGCCATCACGTCGGAGTGGTCGCCAAAAATTGAGAGCGACTGCGCCGCAATTGAACGTGCCGAGACGTGAAAGACCGTGGGCAGCATCTCACCGGCAATCTTGAACATGTTCGGGACCATTAGGAGCAGGCCCTGAGAAGCGGTGAACGTTGTCGTCAACGCGCCGGCAGAAAGGGAACCGTGGACCGCACCTGCGGCGCCGGCCTCCGACTGCATCTCCATAACCTGTAGCGTTTGGCCAAAGATGTTCTTCTTGCCGCCGGCGGC
>CAZREG010000028.1:0-7802 GCA_964599075.1 uncultured Spirochaetaceae bacterium
CTCGCCGGCGGGTACCCCGTGTTCGTGAACGTAGTGCGAAACGCCCTGCGCGGACGGATTATCTCCCACGCTTTGATGACACTGGGAGTTATTGCTGCCTGCGTGGTAGGCGAGTGGATAACAGCCGCAATCGTGGTGCTCTTTATGCGGACCGGTGAGTTTGCAGAGCGGTTCACAACCGAGCGGTCGCGTGATGCGGTACGGGGACTGGAGAAGCTGGTGCCGGAGACGGCAACGCTGTTGGGCACCGGCGGCGAAGAGACAGAGGTGCCGATTACCTCGCTGAAGCCTGAGGACGTGATCCTTGTCCGTCCCGGCGCACGCATCCCGGCAGACGGCACGGTGGTCGCCGGTTCCGGAGCGATCGATCAGTCTACCATCACCGGAGAATCGCTGCCTGTGGATGTCGCCGAGGATGCGTCGGTGTACGCGGCCACACTGCTTACAACCGGAAGCCTGCGGCTGCGGATCACGGCAGTGGGACGGGAGTCCATGTATGGCAAGGTCATCCGCCTGGCAGAGGAAGCAGAGGCCAACCGCGGCGAGGTTCAGCGGCTTGCCGACTGGTTCTCCTCCATCTACCTGCCGATCGTTGCCGCCATTGCCCTGACAACCTACCTCATTGGGCGCGATCCGATCGCAACCGCATCCGTCCTTGTTGTCGCATGCTCGTGTTCCTTCGCTCTGGCGACACCAATTGCCATGATGGCATCTATTGGCGCTGCGGCCCGTCACGGTTTGCTCATCAAAGGCGGAAAGCACATAGAGGAGATTCCCCGAGCCTCCGTGTTGCTCATTGACAAGACCGGTACGGTCACCACAGGCCGCATGAAGGTCCACGAGCTCCTGCCTGAACCCGGCCTTACCGCCGAGGAGCTGCTTCAGGTTGCCGCGGCAGTTGAACGCGACTCTGAACATCCGCTCGGCCGCGCAATCGTTCGCGCCGCACTGCAGCGGTCCCTTGAGATACCACAGGCGAGCGAGTTTGCCTCCCACCACGGCCGGGGCGTTGAGGCGACGGTGGCCGGCATGACGGTCCGAATCGGCGGCGCTGAAGGAAACGTTGAAGCGGCACAATCATCGGGCGCCACGGCGCTCTCAGTAACTCGGGGCGGCGCACTGCTCGGGCACATTCTGGTGGCGGATACGCTGCGAGAGGATGCCGCCGACGCAATCGAGGAGGTTCGATCTCTCGGCATCAGGACGATCGAGCTTCTCACCGGCGACAGTGAGGCCGTCGCCCGGCCTCTGGCAGAGAGGCTTGGAATCTCCTATAGAGCCGGACTCCTGCCGGAGGACAAGATCCGGATCGTTCGGGAGTACCAGGAGGCTGGTCGGAGCGTCATCATGATAGGTGACGGGGTCAATGACACTCCCGCGCTTGTCCAGGCAAACGTGGGGATTGCCATGGGCGCCATCGGCTCAGACGTGGCGATCGAAGCTGCTCACGTCTGTCTGCTCGAGGAAAACTGGGCGCTGGTCCCGCAGCTACTGATACTCTCTAAACGTACCATGCGCATTGTTCGCGCCAACATAGGCTTTACGACACTCTACAACCTCATCGGTCTTTCGCTGGCCGCGATCGGCATCCTCCCGCCAATCCTGGCGGCTGCGGCGCAGTCGTTGCCTGACATCGGCATCCTCGCGAACAGCTCCCGGCTCATCCGGCAGAAGCTTCACGGATCCGGGAGCTGACCGCACACCGGCGGTTGTCCATGGCGGCGAACCTCCCGATACTCTGAGTGTGATGATGCCGCAACTGCATACCATCGCCCGGCCGTTTATGGCCGCTGCTCTGCTGCTTGTCCTCATGCCGATCGCCGGTGCAGCGGACGACTATCGGTTTCCCATCTCCGGTAACACCGATGTTATGGTCTGGGAGGCTGAGCACTGGGATGGGCGTCTTGCGGTCGATATCGGCGTGCACCCGGGGCTCGCCGCAGGTAGACCTGAACGGACAGCCTTCTACAACGCAGCGGTCGTTGCCGTCACGGCAGGAGTCGTCTCCCGACTCGATAATCCTCGTGGTGGCACCGCGGTGGTACTTCACGCGGACGACGGTCGCACCTACTACTACGCGCATCTGCGGGAAGCTGCACTCAATGAACCTACCCGGGTCGCGCCGGGGACGGTGCTTGGAACGATCGGCAACTCCGGCACGTGGAGTCAGTTCCTCGAGCCTCACCTCCACTTCTCCATTGCCAACGGTCATCAGCACGGGCTCGACTGGACGGCGGATGTGGACCCGGTGCGCTGGCTCGAGCAAACCTTTGGAAGGTCGCCGCTGCCGGTTCCCCAGACTTCTCTTGCCGGTGCGACCGGCATCCTCTACCCCAGGGACGAACCGGAGGGGCTCCCACTCTTCTCCGGCTACCAGGTAACATCGACCTATGCCGAGGTAGCCGAACAGACCCCCCTGCTCTCCGGTGTCCGGATAGCGCCGCGCGGCTACAACCCGGACCGCCGTGAGTCAGCCCGGCAACTCGCCGTCCGCGCAACCATGACCGGCGTTGTACGGGTGCACAGAGACACGCCACTCGGGCTTCGTATTCAGATCACGAACGGGAGAGCAAGATTCAGTGTACTTATCTCTGGTGTTATTGAACCGATAGTCACAACCGGAGAGCTCGTATTCGCGGATCAGGTCATTGGGTTCGCGGCGTCAGAAATCCACTACACGGTTTTCCAAAACGGTCGCCTCGCCGGCCCGGAATGGTTCGCTTCCGAGTAGCCTCCGCTACCGACGCACAAGGGGGCCATAGCTCATGTTCGTCTGCTCCACGGTGGCCACGTGAAACTGTACCCAGTCGAGCGATCGCTCGGCGAACGAGACCTCAACCTGGTCTATGCGACCCTTGAAGTTTGAAGTGCCGGCAAATCCACTATTGCCGATCACCAGCGGCGAGCCTGAGTCAGAGGTGGCCTCATCTGCCGGGCTACCGCCGGTATTGATTGTGGGCTCACGTGAGCCGTCAACGTAGAGGTCCAGAGAGAATTGCCCCGGATTCCCGCTCCAGGTCAGGGCCACGTTTCGCCATTCATTCGCCGCAGGCGCGCTGGAATCCCATTCGCCGAAGACATCGTTCAAGATATCTCCGTCTGCGGCTCCGGTTGGCGAGTGCTGCACCCGCACCTGAAAGCGCCGCATTGCACCGCTGTCGGAGACGTTCAGGTAGCGCCGGCTCTTGTCGAACAGTCGCCCTCCTGAAAATGAAGAACTCTCCTGTACCCAGAACGAGATAGTGAACGGTCCGAGTGTTCGAAGGGTGTCAGAATCCGGTATCACAACGGCATCCGTGCTTCGCGCAGTCTCTATTGCGCTCCCGACAAGACCCGCCACCCTCGACGGTTCACTCTGTTCGTTCACGTTGACCTGTCCGTGATTCCCGAATCGGGTCGCATCTTCGAACGGACTCTCCGGGTCATCAAAGAGGTACACCGCGGCGTAGCCGTTCCTCCAGACACCGGCCGGATTCTCAGGAATCAGAACACGGGAGTTTCCAACATGCAGATAGAGTGATGTTGTGACGCCGGGCACGATCAGAGGAACCCGAACCCAGATGTGGGACTCGCCTGAGGGATTCCACTGAACGACCGTGTGATCGAGTGGCTCGCTTCCCAGTTGATAGGGCTCAGAGTAGAACCCCATGTCTTGCCCGGCCCTCGCCGAGAGTGCGTAGTCAAACGTGGCAGGAGTAAGCCGGACCAGCACGGGAACGTCGGAGAGCAGCTGAGAGACTCCGGATGCATCTACATCAATCTTCATGCTTGCGGCCCAGACCGGAGCGGACTGCTCACGGCGAAGCAGATCCCATGTACCAGCCTCGGTGCAGCCTGAGAGAATCAGAAACAGGATGGTGAGGAGGGACAGCTGTCTCCAACGGCTTGCAGTACGTTTCATCGGCGTTTAGTATATCGCAGATGAACGGGCGACACCGGCTGATCGCAATCCTTGTTTCACTGGTCGTCTGTGTCGGCTCAGCCTGGGCCCAGCCAACCGGCCGGCCGGCGGTTCAGCTTGGAGTGTCGAACGGATTCATTTTGACTCCGAATCCCGGAGAGTTCTACTCAACGCCAATTGCGACCGAGCTCTCTGCCGGGCTCCTGCGACCGTTCTCCATCCCTGCTGAGGCTATGCTGCAAATCACCCTGGCCCCCTTCCTTCCGCGGGATACAAGCTTCGAACGCTCTCTTCTGACACTCGTGGAACTGAGTGCAGGAACCCGGTTCAACCCCGACTTCTTTGCCAACACCCCTGCGTTCATCTCCATTCACGCCGGCGGCGGCATCTACATCCGACAGACGCAGGGAGTGCGTGCCGCGGGTAGTACCCGAAGGCCTACGGCGCTTGTCCGGTTTGGCAGCGGGTTTTCCGTGCCACCCTGGGAGTATCAGCTCAGCATTACCAGCCGGGTCCTGTTCGATCTACGGGCGGTGTTCGCGCTCCTCCCGGCTGTCGGCTTTCGCTATCAGTTTCCGCTGGGAGAGTCGCCGTGAGAGCTCACCGCGCCTTGGCCTGGCTGCTCGCGCTCATCTGGCTGCCGGGGACGCAAGCGTTGCCCGCCCAGGAGGCATCCGCCGCGGGATCCTACCTCTTTCTCTCCTCTGAACCGTTTGGCGCACGGATAAGCGTGGATGGTAAGGCAACCGGTCTTAGTACGCCGGCACTGCTCCGGCCGGCCGCCGGACCGTACACGATCCTGCTCGAGCGACCCGATCACGACGCGGTTCTGCTGCCGGTAGAGGTTCCTGTGGAGGGAGACCGGGTACATGCCTTTCTTCCGCCACGGTACGTGACCGTCGAGACACCGGAAGAGAGTGAAACTTCGCAAGCCATACTTCCACTTGGCCAGTACAGTGTGGACCGGTTGCAGGCAGGCATTGTTGCAACACCACGCTACCCGAACGAACCGCTTCTGTTCTCACTTCGTATTCTGGTGCCGGTTTCGATTGGAATTGGCGCCGGGATGGGAGCGTGGAGCTATCTCGCCCCGCCGGAATCGTCAGACACCGCCATTGTGCCTGCCGTTGCAGTTCAGGTGATTGCATCGGGACTCGCGGCGGCAGCCGTTGCCCTTGAGATAGACCGCTCCAACTATCTCTCTGCCTGGAAACCCCCGGAGGCTCCCTACTTCCCCCGGGCCGCCGAACGCCTTCGTGATGAGGCGGCTGAGCTGCTCGAGCAGGGAGACATACCCGCGGCAACTGAGTCATATCGGGAGCTGCGGATCACCCATCCTGACGCACCATCGGTGCCCGAAGCGCTCTACACTGAGGCACGAGTTGCCGCGTTGAACCGGGAGAGCGAGCGGGCACAGGAACTCTTCACTCAGCTGATCATGGACTATCCTGTCATTGAGTACTATGACCGCTCTCTGGTTCAACTGGCACGGCTCGCTGCCGCAGCCGGCGAGGGTCGTACCGTTGAGCACTACCTCTCCCTGATAACCTACACTGATCCAACGGTCACCAGAGATGGCATCACTCAGCTCAGAGCGCTTCTCCATCCGGAGTAACCGGGTCTTCGTTCTCGCGGTACATCCGTGACACTGCCTGTTCGTGCTTCACAAAAGCGTCTACCAGCTCTGGATCAAAGAAATCACCACGATGGGAGCGGATGAACGCCAGTGCATTGTCATGAGGCTGGGCGTTTTTGTACGGCCGGTTGGACCGGATTGCATCATAGACGTCCACGATCCGCACAATCCGTCCGCACAGAGGAATGTCCCCACCGGCCAGCCCTGCTGGATAACCGGACCCGTCCCACTGCTCGTGGTGTGTGAGGGCTATCTCCGCTCCAAAACTCAGATACTTGCTCTGCGATCGGTTGAGAATCCGCCATCCGATCGTTGTGTGGACTTCCATCTGTTTGAACTCATCACGCGTCAATGGACCCGGTTTGAGAAGAATTGAATCAGGGATACCGATTTTGCCAAGATCGTGCAGCGGCGCCGCCTTCCGCATCAGCTCCTGGTACTCCTCTGTTTCGCCAATCAGCTCCGAAAGATACCGCGCAAGCAGACCAACCCGAACGATATGGCTGCCCGTCTCTGTATCCCGGAACTCCGTCGCTGCGCCGAGCATATGGAGAGTTTCCTCTTCACGGACCGCCGTATCGCTTCGGGCCCGCTGTTCGGCTTGAAGCGCAGCAACGAGATGTTCGTGACTCACCTCTACGGTTGCACTCATAAGATTAAAGGCCCCTGAGAGTTCACCAATCTCATCGCTCGACTGGACAGGCACTCGGCCTGAGAAATCAAGAGATGCCGACACGCTCCCCATTCTGGCAGCAAGCTGTTCGATCGGACGCATTGCGAATCCGGTCAGAAGCAGGACAGCCGCAACGGTGAATGCGAGCGCCCCGGCAAGAAGGTACGCATGATAGACGGTGATCGTGCGGACGTCTCTGTAGAACGACTGTCCGTCATCCACTACAAAGAAGCGCCAGCCAAACGGTTCAAAGCGGAAGCTCTGACCTACCACTTCGCCGGAGCCCAGCCGTGTCTCAAACCAGCCCTCAGCGGGAGCGTCATCAAGAAGCCGGTCAATCTCCAGGCTCGAAAACTCAATGAGCGAGGTGGCAAGGGTGATCTCTCCCTCACGTCCAATCGCGAAAACCCGCTCGCTCTCAGCGCGAATAAGCGATCCGGCATATGACTGCATGGCGGCCTGGGCGGCGTTTAGATACGCTGGATCGTCGGCGTATCCAAGCTCTTCGAGCACCTGCCACTGACTGAATGCAAAGTCCCTGATCTGCTCAGTCTTGTACGCAAGCAATCGCGTTGCCAGTCGCAGCATTCCGGCCCGCGCCGCGCTCGCAGAGGCCACACCGCTGAGCCCTACAATCAGCACAACAATCGGGAGGAGGACCACAAGAGCCTTCAGGCGAATGCCGAATCGACGAATCACAGCCTACTGTACCAGAATTTCCGGCAACGTGATAGATTTTGCGTATTGAGTAAACCACTTGGCCCGGATGAACACCAACAGAGAGAGGAGATTCACAGTCAGGCGCTTCGCCGAGCACGCCCATCGCAGGCAGGAAAGAGGCGTACGAGTCGCGCACTTATCTCCATTCTGAGCCTTCACCTCGTCCTTGTTCTTCTATCGGGTGTGACCCTCCTGGCGACCAGGCAGGCGTTTCGAAGACAGTCCCTCGAGGCTGCCACCCGCGAGAGTCGGTTCGTAACAACCGAGTGGGCCCTGCTGCGGGAGCTCCAGCAGCGGACCCAGCGAGTTCTTCGCGAAAAGGACAGAGAGATTGCGTCACTGCGTGAGCTCCAGGCGTCTCTTGCCGGACGGCCGGAGCTCGCAGATGAGGCAGAACGGGTCCGTGTCGCACTCCTTCAGGCCTACGCAGAGCGGGAGACGGTGCTGCAGGCTCAGCTCTCTGGCTCAGGCGAGGAGCTTGCGCAGGCGGTGCGTTCAGTTGAAACGGGCACCGAATCAGCGCTTGCCGAAATGATCACTGAGAACGACCCGGAGACGCTTGCCTGGTATCGCCGGATCGTTGACCTGTTGCGTACCGGGAGACCTGACTCTGCCCAGGTCCGCCTCGAGACGACCGGACGCAACTCCTCACTGCTGCCGGAAAACGATTTTACCAGGCTGCTGGGACTGGTCACGATTGTTGACCGGCAGGAAGCGTTTCTGGAGAGCATCCGGGCACTCGAACGGGAGCTCGACCGGCGAGACCTGCAGATTGCAGGCCTGGAGAGCGACCTTCGCGAGCGCGCAGATGAGATCGAGCGTTCGGTCGGCCGAATCCGGTCCCTCGAGGAGGAGCTTGCCACAGTCGTGGA
>CAZREG010000028.1:7902-36114 GCA_964599075.1 uncultured Spirochaetaceae bacterium
CGTGGAGCTGCAGGCGGAGCTTGCCGGCGCGTTCGAGCAGGGGACGGATCAGACGTTTTCAGCGGTTGAGCAGCTTCTGGACTACCTCTCTGGAGCACGGGTCCCAGACCTGGAAGAGACACGCACACAGATTCTAACCTACTGGGCGAATAGTCAGAGATTTCAGGAACTGGTGACCCGCTCCCGACGCCTTGCCACAAACGGGGTAGCAGCGGGCCGCGACGACCTGCCGGAACCGCGACTCATCGGCATTGTGACGGACGTACGGGAACAGACGCTCCTAATTGAGGGCCTTACCGACATTCCGGCCGTTGCAGGAACACCGGTGGAGATCCGCTCTTCTGAGGGCGTGCAGCCCGGCTCTCTGATCGGCCGCGCAGAGATCGCCGCGGTGACCGGGGATCTTATCTCCGCCACTCTGGGGGAGCAGTCACGCAGTCCTCGAGCGCGTGACCTTGTCTACGTTGTCATTGCTCCCTCCGCAGACCGGTGATCAGAACACGTTGAGCCGAAGCCCAAACGCGAGCCGACCGCTGACGCCTGCCTGGACGTCTGAGCTGATGAACCAGAGCTGATACTCGGTGTAGAGAGAGTACGTGTTGAAAACGGCGAGGTCCTGCAGGGTGATCACCGGGAACTCCAGCTGGGCCACCATACCGGCCAGCACAACGCCTTCATCCGTGAAGGCGATTGAGTCATCGCTCATAGTGAAGTAGGAAAAGTTCGCACCAAGAGCAAGTGCGGCCCCAAGCCACTCGTAGTCGGGTCCCAGAAAGAAGCTTGCCGGCAGGGTTGCAATATTTGCAAGCAGTTTCGTTCCAATGACCAGGCCGCTGAAGCGACCTGGAGGAGACACTCCAATCTGCGCCTGAAGCCTCACATTGTTGTCGAAAAAGCTGAGACCGGCACCAACGTCGAAATACGTTGCTCCAAGCGCGTGAACGTCAAGGTAGAGCCCCTGAATGAAGCCCGGCAGCTCGTAACTCGCCTTATCACCCGGCCTCAGAAGTACGGCCACATCAGCAAGGGCGTTTTCGTCCATAGTTGACCCAACAACCCGGACTCTCTTGTCAAACGTGTCCCGCTCCGAGGGCGCCAGAAGGCGTACGGTCGGCGGCTGCTCGTCAACGATCACCGTGTGCCGTGTAGCCGCGTTCTCACCATTGGCGAATACGGCTCGGACCACGTAGTGCACCGCTCCGTCAGGAAGCTCAGTAGTCTCTATACGGTGGCGCCACTCATCAGTGCCGTGTGCCGTCGTCCAGGTCTGTCCATTATCCGTACTCACCTCTACGCTGGTGACCGCGTGCTCACGAAGTAGTCGCTGCTGCTCCTGTCGTGTTTCAGCGTCGTCACCTTCGGGCAGGGTAAGCACATAACCGGCACTCCCGGTAAGGAACGGGCGGTCACGAACGTATGAGTCAAA
Organism: uncultured Spirochaetaceae bacterium; assembly: GCA_964599075.1. GTDB lineage: Bacteria > Spirochaetota > Spirochaetia > DSM-27196 > SLST01 > SLST01. The sequence goes on from CAZREG010000028.1 coordinate 9,329, forward strand.
GCCCGGACCGCTGATCTGCACCCACGCCCCTTCTCGCCGATAGCGAATGGTATGGGCCGCGCGGGTCACCACAGGTTCGGCACCAGCCGGAGGTTCGAGCGAAAGCGTCACCTCACCGTCACGGAGTGAGTCGGCACTCAGAACGGTCGCCCCACGTCCTTCACCGTCAAGTCCCACGGTTGTCACGAGTTGGTCATCAACGTAGAGCGGCACAGAATCCAGATCGGCCGGGGCCCGCACCACTACGGTGACATCTCCGGCAAGCAGAGCCCCGTCCTTTGGCAGGATGAGTTGAGGCATTTCGACCTGGTCTTCCAGCTCCACACGAAGGTTCCGCGAGATCTGCCTGGCATTGCCGGCCAGATCGGATGCCTCCACCCTCAGGTTATACCACCCGGCAGGCAGCTCGGCAGTGTCCACGCGGTACGCGAATGGTCCCGGTGTTGTGAACTGTGCAAGCTCAATCTGCTCGCCTGCATCACCAAGTGATTGGAGAACCAGACGGATCTGATCAAAGGCCGCATCTGCCGCTCTCCCATCAATGAGAAAGCGCCCACTCAAACTCTCTCCGTCTTCTGGAAGGGCCAGCTCCAGCAGCGGTTCAGTGTTGTCCACGTTGATCGTTGTCGTGAGAAGCGTGGCCATCCCTGCGGTATCGGTGGCCCGAATGAGAAGGGAGTGGGTGCCGTCATCCATCAGTGAGCTATCAAGCGCATAGCGCCACTGCTCCATGCCGCGAGCCCGCTGCCAGCTTGCCGCGCCGTCCACACTGATCTCCACCGACCCGACCCCATTCGGATCACTCGCCGTTCCGGAGAGTAGGACCACGCCGCGCTGATAAGTTTCAATGCCGGGTGCCTCCAGCGTCACAAGAGGTGCGGTTCGAGAGACCATAAACGTCCGCTTTACCGGTTCAGAGGCAACACCTTCCAGGTCAAACCCGGTCACATGAAGGGTGTGGGTGCCGTCTGCAAGATCACTCATGTCAACGCTCAGATCGAATGGTCCTGACGCCTGCCGGCGCACCGGCTCGCCCTCGTTTATCGTGTACTCGAGCGCGACCGGCTTATCGTCGTCAAGGAGTACGCCCGAAAGCCGGAACTGATCCACGACCACACCGCCGTCGGATGGAATCTGAACGGTGAGCTGCGGCTGGTCTGCACTATCGTCTGTCAGCAGGGTAGCCTCTACCCTTGATTCATTCCCAGCCAGATCAGTGAGAAGAAACCCGACCGCGGGATCACCGGCGGAGAGAGCAAACGGGAAGACGAGCATACGGTCGGCGGCAAGGGAACTGAGAACAGACCCCGGTGGATCGTACGCCGCAGCCTCGGCCAGTGTCCCGTACTGGTCAACAATGGCCACCACGGAGACGGTACCGTTGACGGTCTCACCGTCCACCGGCGCCACCAGAGTCGCTGTGGGAGCTGAACGATCGATGGTCACCGGAATCTCAAGGACCCCAACGGCACCAGCCCTATCCTGCGCCTCTACCCGCAGCACAGCGGGACCGTCCTCACGGGGAAGCGCCCCCCCGAACGTGTAAACGCCGTCTTGCAGAGTAAGTGGCGACAGCTGAGCGGGTCCTTCACTGTCTACGAGAGAAAAGCCGGCTCGGACCAGCGAAACACCTGAGCTGTCCAAAGCGGAAATCGTGATGTCGGAGCCTCTGCTGCGGTGATCTCCCGTGGCGATGCCGGAAACCTGCAGTTGCGGAGAGGCGGTCTCGGTACGGATCGAAAGCGGTGCACTACGGACAGCTCTGCCATCAATAGTACCGGTAACCCGCACTGATGGCGCGTAGCCGTCTCCGGTCGCACTGATCGTAATCTGGTTTCCAGCAGCCCGGACACTCAGGTAGTCTACGGGAGGCTCGAGTGCAAGGTTACTGATTCGCCCACCGGAGACACCGAGCCGCAGTGGCGCCGACCTGGTCACTGTCAGCGGCACGTCCCCAAGCGGCGGAACGCCCTCTCCCTCAGGGAGAGCACCGATCGTCAGATGGATCCCGCTCTCCACCAGGGAGTCCAGGTCCGGGACCGGTGCTTCCGCCCCGGATGCCGGAAGCTGGATATAGTAGCCGGTCGTCCGCGTGGTCAGACCCAGCTCGTTGGTGTACCAGAGATCGACCCGTTGCGCCGCAGCCTCTCTGCCGCGGGGAAGCGGTATCGTGAAGCCACCGCCCTCGCCTATCGCTGCTGAAGAGACCTGGCCATTGACGGCAAAGGCGATGCGGTCGGGCAAGCCGTTGGATTCACCCACAAGCGCTCCGGAGAGCGAGACACGCTCGTTTGCCTCCACCGCGAATCCGGGGGTGTACTCCGCGGAGCTCTCAGCTCGCGTGACGGTCTCGAGCATGATGACCGGAAGCGGGGTCGCTCGTAAAAATCTCCGACGCACTACCGGTCCCGGCAGTCCGTGTTGATCGACGGCGTACACCTCGATCTCGTTCGCCCCGAACACTGCAGCCTCAAGAGGCACTGAGAACGCCGTGCCGGCCTTCAGCGATACCGGTGGAGCGCCATTGAGCGAGTAGATGATCTGAGCCGGGCCGTCGTCGTCTGCAACGTGTCCAGCCAGCCTCGGGTCAGCCTCAAACTGACCGGAGGAGGGTCCAATGAGCTGAACAACCGGCTCGTCACCGGGACGATCAATCGGGTAACGCACGCGCTGCTCGGCGACGTTGCCGGCCAGATCCACAGCCCGCAGCGTGAGCGTCACGTTTCCGCGCGTTTCGGGCGGAAGATCCACCGAAAGTGTCCAGAAAGGATCCCCGGGACGAAGCGGGATCTCCCCACCCTCCCCGTTGCTCAGCTCATAGGTGAGTGAGTCAATGCCCACCATGTCGCGCGCACGACCGGCTACACGCAGCTGTGCATCTACTCGGTCATCAGCCCCCGGATAGAGAACTTCCAGTTCCGGTGCACTGGTATCGACAAAGAAAAGGAACGGAGCTACTCCAACGGAGCCGGTCCCGTCTGTGCTCTCGAGCCACCAGACAGAAGGGCCCTCTTCCATGCGGCGCGGATCAATCTGAAATGAGAACCGGCGGGCCTGACCCTCTGCTCCTCTCAGGTCCAGTCGTTCCCGACCATCCGAACGAACCAGTGCGAGGGTTTCAACTCCATTTTCATCTCCAACGGTTCCTTCAACGGTGGTTCTACCGGTAACCAGAACGCCGCTCTCGTGGCTCGAGATAGACAAACGTGGTCCCGTCCGATCGAGTCTGAAGGGGACCGTCGTTTCCGGTCCGGTGACACCGTTCACATCTACGGCACGAGCAGTCACCGTGTGGGCGCCGTCTTCAAGAGCAGCCAGTGGCACACGCAGAGACCAGTAGCGATCGCCTTCAGCTCTGCGAAAAGAGCTCTCATTTACTTTCACCTCGACGTGACTGACTCCATCGTCGTCCCACGACGACCCAACCACAAAGAGATCCTTGCCGGTGCTCTGCATGGGCTGGGGATACGAGACTGCAAGCTGCGGGAGGTCGCTGTCAGGGTCCACGAAGATGTTGTACGGACCACCGATCGTCTCATTCCCCGCCTCATCCCGCGCGCGTACCAAGATGTTGTACTGTCCCGGCTCGAGCTCGCTCACGTCTATGGTGTGCTCCCAGTTTCCGCTCCCATCAATCCGCTGGAACTCATCCTCCTCAGTTCGCCCGCCGGCGAACAGGAGGCTGGGCAGCAGAAGCCAGACGACCATTCCTGCTATTCGGAAGCGCTGCGCTGTGGGCGACCTGTTCATCAATCTACCCACCGCACGTATTCAAGATCGTCCCCAAGGTAGGAGACAACTATGTCTCCACTGGTATTGAACCCTACGTGTGTCTTCTGAAACTCGGGAATCCCGCCTTTTGGGACGCTGTTGGTGGGAACCGTGTAGGTCTCCCACGAGCCGGTTACCTCGTTATCACCGTCAACGCCCGATTCTATGGTCGCCATGCTGCCGTTGTAGATTGCGAGTCGAATGGAATCTCTGGTTCCATTCTCCGAGTTGTTGTAGTAGCTGATGACCGGTTTCCCGGAGGCGGGATCAACAGCAATGTCGGTCCAGATCCCGACTGAGAAATTGGAGTCCACCGTCACCGTCTGTGGCGTTGTATCTGTATACGAATCAAGAAGCGTGTACTTCAGGTCGGCGTTTGCAGAGTCGTAGTACGCCAGGTGGATTGGATCTGCTGTCAGCGGGTCTCCGTCGGTTTCCATTGCCATGCTGACATAGGATCCGTTGTAGATCGATGTCAGACTCACCGGACTGGAAAAGAAGATCTCTGAGGCCGGATCGGCACCGGTGAGAGAGGCCGCAGTCGCCCCGTCGTCCGTGGTGGTTGAGTACCTGAGTTTCAGGGTTCCGTCACTCTCGTCGTAATAGACAACCACCAGAACGTTGTCATCGGTAAAAGCGATCTGGAAATCGGTACTGGCACCCTCACCAGCTCCTGGATCAGTCACGGCCCAGCGGCGGGCAGCCAGGGCCGCGTCGTCGTTCTCCGGCAGATTCGTTCGAAACATTCCGGCAAGGCTGCGTTGCTGGTTGGACACAGTCGTACCAATCTGAAAGTTCCGAACGTATAGTGCACCATCCACAACGTCATACCATGCCATTGCCACGTTTGCCGTGGTATCGGCATTGCCGGTCGTCACCATCTTCGGCCGCTGGTAGCGATTCATCTTTTCCGTGCCTCCAAGAGCAAGACTGTCCAGCCGCAACGCATTGTTGTTGTCCTGGCGGTCAAAATCCGAGTTGTAGTAGTCCCAGAACGGTTGCGTCGCGCCGATGCCGGCATCAGTTGTGTAATCATTGAAGATAAATACCATGTGACCCTGCGTCATATCGTGCAAGGTAACCTGATAGGAGTGGCCACCCTCGTCCCTGGTGAACCCGCTCTGCACGAATCCAATCCCGCGCAACAGCCCCGTATCAAAGGAACCGTCACCGCGTCCGCGTCGATACAGCTGGTCTGCGGCTGCGCTATCATCTATATACGCGTACTCGGGCGCGTCGCCGTTCATAATCATGGTCGCGAAATAGGCATCCGCAAGTCCGGTGTCATTGACATCGAAAAGCTGAATGACACGATCGTCAGTCCAGAGGGAATTGTTCATAAAGGAGCTATGCTCACGATTCTGCCACAGAGCGTTATTGTTGATATTGTTCGTCGCTGCCACACCGCCCGTTCGAACGTTGAGGAAGCCGGACGTTGCCGCATCACTCGATACGGCAAAACTTGCCAGCGGGTCAACAGCAGGTCCCACCGTCAATTGATCTATATCCGTGAGACCGTCCCGATCGGAGGAGATCCACACATCGCCGCCGCCAGGCGCAAGATTGTAGCCAAAGACGTCAATCGCAGCAGGGATGCCTTGTGCGACTGAGTAATCGCCGGACGCACTGCGAACGATCAGATCCTTAACCCCGGATGCCTTCGTTGAGAGCTTCGTGATATAGGGAACAACATCAACTTGAAGCTGTGCAGTCACCATGGGAGGCGATCCGGGTCGAAAATCCTGAGCCAGGAACTCCACCACAACATCTGCCGCGGCGACACCTGCAATCTCACTACTGTCCCATTCGTAGCGGAAGAGTACTGAGTGGCCATCCGGAGAGAGTTCTTCACTCACTACCACAAGGTTGGAACCGACGGTGGGCTCAAGGGCGCCCGATCCGGCGTTCCAGGCTGCTATCTCGTGCACCGCGCCAGGCCCGCTGCCGGCATTGTACCCGGTGATCCGGACGAGGAGGCTCTCAATGAGCTGATTGTCGGTAACAGCTCCGGTCAGACTGATGACACCGCTTACATCCGCATCATCGTCGGTGCCGTCGCCATCTACCGCGCCATTGTCGAAGCGACTCTCCGGTGCGGACTCCACGTGTCCGTCCACAACACTCGCAGTGGAGATCGGGTCAAGGGTGACCGTCGGCGCAATCTCATCGTCATTATCCACCCGGACGGAAAAACTGGTAGATGTCTGAATCCCGTCGTTGTCAGTAACGGTGACGGTAAATGTTTCAGTGTCCCCCGGCCCGGTGGACTCCGGAAAGCTGGAAATGTCTATCGTCCCGGCCGCCGTGGACTGTACCGTGGATCCGTCGGCAGCACGCACAATCTGGTAGCCGGCGATGCCGGGATCAAGGCCGCCGGCGTCAGTCGCCGTCACCTCCACGTACACCAGATCCCGGGCCGTAAACGCAGAGTCATAAGCAAACCGTTCTCCAGCCTCAACTGTGCCGTCACTATCGAGATCCGTACCAACACGCAGCATGGTTATTGATGGGCGATGGTTCTTGATAAAGGCAGTGCGCTGGGAGTGTGTCCCGTTGCCCGCCTCGTCGAACACCACGTAGTGCAGTTCGATCGGGCCATCCGGGATGCGCGTGGAATCAAACTGAGCCGACCAGTTGTAGGTAGATCCACTGAGACTGAGGTCTTCGTCGAAGGTGTCACCATCTCCACCTCCGGAAACGTCGTTTCCAAACTCAAGCGTATTGTCGATTGAAATATGGTAGTAGGGCGGATTGTTGTCTGTGCCGTTCGCCGGAGTGTAGCTCACGGGTCCATTCCCGTCACCAAAGTCAGTGTTCACCACTGGTGCGGTGGAATTGAAGCTGGAAAGATCATAGACCTGCCCCGCCCGGACAAAGTAGACCTGGATCTCTGATACACCGCTGACAGCGCCGGTGTCTTCAGCAATGCCCTGAACAAGTGCACTCGCCCCATCTATCTCCATGGAATCAACAGAGGGATCCCAGGAACCGGTCGGGTAGACATTGTCCACGTTGAGCGTAAGGTACGAGAGTGTCTGGTAGGGGACAGGATCGTTGTTGTCAAAAACCAGCAGACGCAGGTAGAGCGTACCACTGGTGATGGGACCCACGCCCGGAATATTGGTTGTATCAATTGACTTGGAGAAGCGGAAATCATTCGGGGCACTCTCGGTCACGCTTCCATCATTAAATGAGGTCGATCTACGGTAGATGTCCTGGTAACTGACACCCCCGTCATAGGAGATACGAATGAGGTCGACCTGCGTGTCATCCCGGATACCACCATCAAAGTCAGGGGGGCTTGTCTGAGTCAGTCGAGTGGAGAGCACAACGTTCGTACCGCTGACGCTCAGTCCGTTTGCATAGGGCTCACCGTCAACGAGAAGGCCCTCAACTCTGGGTAGCGAGTCGTCGAGCACAATGGACACCTGGCTGATGTTGCCGGCCACCGCCGCCTCTGATCCACCCTTCGTGTCCCAGGCGCGGACCTGGATGGTGATCTGGCCACTGTGCCCCGGCTCCACCTGATAGAGCTCGCCGTCCCCGTTCAGCTCCTGCGCCCACACCACGGTACCCGGGAGCACGACCCAGTTGCTCTCATTCTCAAAATCATCGAGCGTGGTACCGTTGCCGTTTAGATCAAACGCGTCGTTGTAGTCCCCATCGCCATTGAGATCAACTCTCATCTCCACGAAATCAAGTGCATCATCATCGTATGCGGTTCCCGTAACGAGCACCGCTCCGCCAACGCTCTGTGCGTTTGCTGGAGACACAATGGTGACCATGGGCTTGTCCAGATCATTATCAATGGATACCGGCACCGACTCCAGCACTACACCGGCCGGGGTGTCCGTCGGGACGTTGGTAATCTGATCCTGGGAAATCGTGACTCCAGACACGCTGAGCCCAGACCGAATGCGCAGCAGATCCTCCACTGATACAGCAAAGTTTCCGTTTGCTGTCAGGACATTGTCGTAGTGCAAGACGGTCGTGGAAATGTTGCCTGCCCGGTCGGTGGCCTGCACCGCGAGACGAAGGTCACCGGCCGGATCTGCATAGATCCTGCTGTCAAACTGAAAGACCCAGCTGTTGGTTCCATCAGCACTCTCGAACCCGGTGAGGGCCGTCCCGGCACTGTCTTGAATCTGCACCGCCACACCGCTGATCGCGAACATGTCGGCCACCTCTCCACGCACCGTGACCGTCCCGTTAAAGCTCCCACTGGCGTAGCCCTGCGGATTCTTCACCAGGACCAGGGGAGCGGTGTTGTCTACATAGTAGAGCTGTCGCTTCTCCGTCTGCTTACCGGATGCGTCGGTGATGACTACAAGAAGCTCAAGCTCACCGTCGGCCAGGAGTGTCGTGTCCAGAGCGAGCGACCACCCCTCGGCGTCCACAGACGCACTGGAGAACGAGCTCCCATCGTCTGTACTGACTTTGACCGTGGGCAGGGACGACGAATCGTCGCTGTGACTGCCCGTCAGAGTCACCACTCCGCGCAGGTACTGACCGGAATCCGGGGAGCGAATCTCACCGTCAGGGCGGTCTATATCCACCTGGTCGCCCAGACCCACCTGAAACGGGTTCTCACAGGCCGCAAAAGCCACGGCAAGCAGCATGGTCGTAAGTGTGATCCTGATGGCAGTGCTGTGTAATCGCTTCATCTCTCGCTCCCTGTCTGACGTCTGCTTGTCCGATCACTATCTGGTATCAAGAACCGTACCATATGAGCATCGGCACGTAAGTGGTCATTGGAAAAGAGTTTACGGGATCAGGCCGCCACACGACTAGAAGAGGAGCTATGCGCACCGCATAGCTTGTGAGGCTTTCCATCCACGATGCACAGATAGCCAGAAAGAGAAACTGATAGGCAGCGCGGCTTCAGGAAAGCTGCTTCAGGAGATCCTCACGGCTCATAGGCCGATGAAAGTGAAAGCCCTGGTAGAGAGTACAACCGGCAGCGGCGAGCAGATCAACGTGCTCCTGACTCTCCACGCCTTCGGCGATGAGCTCGAGTCCAAGGCCCTGCACCATACGTGCAGTCCCTTCAACCACACCACGAACGCGGCCGTCGTGATGAGCATCACGGAGAAAGGACCGGTCAAGCTTTACTCCGTGGACCGGAAGCTCTCTCAATCGAGTGATGGATGAATAGCCGGTGCCAAAATCATCAATCAGGATTCGCACACCAGCCTCCGCCAGTGCGGAAAAGAACCGGTGCTGGGTAGGGCCAAACTCCATGAGCTGTGTCTCGGTGAGCTCCAGGTGGAGCCGTCCAAACGCCTCAAACCGTCGAAATTGATCAAGCAACAACTCGAGCAGACTCGCGCTTATGAGCTCTCGTGGGGAGAGATTCACCGATACAAAGAACTGGTCGTACTCCAAGGCGCCGATCAGCTCAATAGCGTGGGCCCGCGCCTGCTCCCCAAGCAGCCCTATCACGTCAGTCTCTTCCGCAGCGGCTACGAACTGGTCAGGAGAGAGCGGTGGCGGGTCGTCTTCCGGCCAGCGGGCAAGCACTTCCGCCCCGGCAATAGAGCCATCACTGTGAACGATCGGCTGATAGACAAATCTGAGCCGATTCGCCGGAACAATCTGCCGGACTCGGTGATGAATAAGGGCGCGTCGCGTCTGAGGCAGCTCCTCGGTGGAGGAAAACTGGACCGCCACCCCGCGGCGAGCCTTTGCCTTGAACAACCCGGCATCAGATCGCGCAAATACAGACTCCGGCTCATCCCCGGCGACAACTCCCGTGAATCCGATACTTGCGGGTGCCGAAAGCCGGAGCGTCTGCACGGCGAATGTCTGCTCGAATGCGGCTATGAGCTTCTCTGCTACAATTCTGGCGTCGCGCGGATCACGAAGGTCCCGAAGCAGCAGCGCGAACTCGTCACCCCCGAGCCGGTAGGCATGATCAACACTGCGGGACACCTGCACGATTCGTGACGCAGTTTCAACCAGGACCGTGTCACCGACCGCATGACCATAGGCATCGTTTATCTCCTTGAATCGATCCAGATCGATGATCAGGCAGGCAGCATTGCCACCGACTGCCTCGCAGAGTTGCGTCAGGTGCTTGAAAAAGAGCGCCCGGTTACCAAGTCCAGTGAGACCATCGTGGAAGGCAAGATGAGAGAGCTCGCTCTGATAGCGCATCTGCTCTTCGGCGTCCCGAAGAGCGATAACCCGCCCGCCGCTCAGCACCGGCATAGCTTCTATACGAGCGGATACGTGCCGTGTTCGTCCTTTTTTGGTATCCAGTTGCGTCTCGAAGCGGGTACCGACGGCATCTCGAACCAGAAGATTTGGAGGCAGAAGCTGCATTGCCGGCTGGCCCACGAGCTGCGTCCCCATTTCCAGCGTCTCGGCAGCGGCACTGTTCGCATACCGGATCATACCCTGGGCATCGACAAGAATGACGGCGTCTCCCATGGTTTCCAGGACGGTCCCGGCGGCGCTTGAGGGCGCAAACTCCCAGATGCCACGTCTGGCCACGGCAATACCGGTGAGGAGCACAAAGAGCCCGGTCCCGACCGTGGAGAATTCCGGAATTGGCAGTGTGCTTACCTCCTGTACGATGGCCTGAAGGAGGTTGCCGGCGATTACTATCAGGACCGCCTGCAGGAACGCCCGGTGCATGCGTCTGTCGAGCCCACGGTTACGCCGGCTCGCTATGATCACCAGCACCGCAACGGCAAGACTGGTGACAGAGGCCCACAGGAGCGCTAGTTGAATGAGCCCTTCCCCGGGCAGAGAGTAGGAGTAACCCCACCAGCGTTCGACCGCCGGACGGGTAAAGTCAGGCGAGAGAAAGCCAAGAACCGTGAAGAATGCGCCAAACGGATACATGATGAGCCGCATCCAGCCCAGTTCCGGTCTCCACTCTTCCACAGAGATAATCCAGCCGAACGACCATATGGCCGACACAGCAAGCGGCCAGAGCGCGCCGGCATCCAGCCACAACTGTGCACGCTCGATCGTTGCCGCCTGCCGATAGCCCCATTCCAGAAAGGCAAGATAGGAGTGTAACAGCGAGAATACTGCAAAGATCCGTACTACCCGACTACGGGGAGCGCTGCTGAGCGCGACAAGGCCCACCGCGAACGTTCCCACTGCAACAAAAAAGGGAAACCAGATAATCAAAATGATGAGCGCCTGGCTCACGACATCCATAGTCAGTTGGGGTATCCTCGCGTCAGGTCACTATCTCTGGTCACCGGGAGATCTTCCCGCAAATCCGGAGGGAATGCAATGGGTGCGGTGGCTGCAAACGTGCCAGTTGCAGTTGCAGTTGCAAAGAGTGACCCAAAAGAGCAAAATTGAAGGCAAGGAGCAGGCATGAGTCTGGACATCCGAGAGGCCTCACATGCGGATCGCAAGGCGATCAAGCGCCTCGCGAGCCGTTCCTTTGGCTTCACGGTGCTCGCAGTCTTTGGCTTTGACGCCGGGGGGCACGTGGCCGTACGCGACGGTGAGGTCGTGGGGGCTACCGTGCTTCGGACATTCTCTTCCGGAAGCACTACCTACGGCGTTCTGAGCTGGATCATGGTCAGCGCTTGCGAACGCGGCAGCGGCGTGGGCCAGCGACTCACTGACAGAGCGATGGAGTGGTTTCATCAGCAGGAATGCAATGAGGTGTTCGCGCTCGTCGAGGGCTACAACCAGAGCTCCTCCAAGCTCTTCCTGCACCGTGGTTTCCAGAGGCTTTCTGCCGGTGCACAGTTTGCCCGTTTTGGCGCAGAGACGTTTCGACTGTGGCTCCGCATTCCGCACCTCTTTACCGTGGGGTACTCGCTCTGGCACCGACCAGCCGGCAGCGTTGAACCGCCGCGGGAGCATCCGTGGGGCCAATGGATCGCGAACTACGGAGCGCAGATGGTGGTGTTTCTCATTCTTGCGCTTAGAGTCGGCATTCTCCCATCCGGCGCTGATCCACTGGAGGCCGTTCTTGCAATAGTCCTGGTCCCGCTCGCAATTCTTGGCGTGCGCTCGACCCTGCAGTGGCTCGTTGCGACCGCCCTGGGTCTTGATGTGCGGTACCGCATGTGGGAGTCGGGACTCACTGTGTCCGTGCTGGTGGCCGCTATCTTTGGTGGGATCATCGTCTCACCCGGTTCCTTGTATCCGGTGAGCGAACCGTATCGCTATCGGGATGAGCTGGGACGACTTGGCCCGTCGCTCTTTGCCGGGACACTGGGTCTCCTGGTGGCGACCGCCCTTGTCAGGTTCCTGGTCTACACCGGTGCAGAACCTGGAGTCTTGAGCCTTACTCTCCGTATTTTTCTGGTATCAGCTCAGACGTTTCTGGTGGTGGAAGTGCTTACGGTCTTCTTTCCGTTCACTGCCTTTGCCGGCAAGCATATCAAGAACTGGAGCAGCTGGGCGTGGGTCCTGCTGGCCGTTCTCACCGCTGCGCTCCTGGCGCTCGGCTACCTGCTTGGCTGAGGGTGCGACCGAAAGACGGCAAACGGAAAGCCACAGACCTTTCCAACCTTCTGGAGCTCAAGGAGCTCACTCGCCTCAAATACGTTGCCGAATACCGGGAAGACGTAGACGACCCATACCGTCGAGTCCGCGGATCGCAGGAGAGGCTCCAGACGATCGAGGAACCGCTCCGTCGTCTGTCGTCCGAACGGGTTAAAGAGATATACGACTCGGGTCTCGGCCGGGACATCGAAGGATGCGGCGTCCGCCTCTACAAGATCAAACGCCTCACGTGCCGCGCCGGCAGTGGTTTGAACATAGCCGGCAACTGTCTGACGCGCCTGCTCGACCGCCTGGGGGTCACACTCGACACCCACAATACGCCGATAGCCGATCTCATGCGCAATTACCATAACACGCCCGTTCCCGGCCCCAACGTCAAGAAAAAGGGATGAGGGATCGACCGGTATGCTCTCCAGAGCGGCTCGAGCAACCCGCTCTGGTGTCGGCTGAGGCCCACGCCGGGCAGGATCCTGTATCGTCTTTCGAAGTGAGAGGTGGGTCGTGGTCCCGTAGCGACGGTCAAAGCCGTGATCGGTCGCAATAGTCCAGGCTCCTATCATGGCATCCAGAACACCAGGGCGCTTTATTGGACTGCTCATCAGCTTCTCCCCACCCGTGTAGTGTAGCAGAACAGGTTGCGCACCGGAAGGCGCGCTCGTGTTCACGAAGGGCAATGGACCGCCGTATATTTCGCCCGCACACCATGGGCAGAAAAAAGAGGACCGGGGCTCCCGAAGCGAAGAGTACGCAGACGATCCGCATATCCGGAGCACGACAGAACAATCTCCAAAGCATTGACGTCGCGGTACCGGTAAACCAGCTGACCGTAGTCACCGGTGTAAGTGGGAGCGGGAAGTCATCACTGGCATTTGATACGCTCTACGCGGAGGGCCAGCGGCTCTACGTAGAGACGTTCAGCGCCTACACCCGGCAGTTTCTCGATCGGATGGACAAGCCGGCGGTTGACCGGGTGGAGGGAATACCCCCGGCAATCGCGATAGATCAGACCAACCCGGTGCGTACCTCACGGTCCACGGTCGGGACCATGACGGAGTTGAACGATCATCTGAAACTGCTCTTCGCGCGGGGAGCACGGTTGTACTGCAGAAGTTGCGGGGAACCGGTGGAACGGGACACGCCTGAGTCGGTGTATGAGCGAATCAGCACGCTTGGTGACACCCTGGATCGAGTCATCCTTACCTTCCCGGTCCCGGTCAATGAGTCGGTTGATGATCGCCAGTTGGAGGAACTTGTTCAGTCTCAGGGCTACCGCGGTGTCTACCGGCGGGAGGGGGGGACCGTTCATGTCATCCAGGACCGAGTGAAGCGCGCAAGCTTGAAAAAGGCGCGCGTGATTGAGTCCCTCGAACAGGCATTTTCCCATGGACAGGGATCGGTGACGCTCTGGCCGCTCTCCACTGCGAACGGTACCGAATCCAATCCGCTGCGCTTCTCCGCAGGACTGCACTGTGCGCGGTGTGACATCACCTACCGTGACCCGGTTCCCAACATGTTCAGCTTCAACTCCCCGCTCGGCGCGTGCGATCGCTGCCGCGGGTTCGGACGGGTAATTGGAATTGACTACGGTCTTGTAATCCCCGACCACTCGTTGTCGCTCAAGGAAGGCGCGATCCGGCCGTGGCAGAGCAAGAGCTACGACGAGTGTCAGCGCGATCTGCTCAGGTTCGCGAGAAAACGGGGCATTCGAATAGATACCCCGTGGCAAGAGCTGAGTGACCGGGAACGCGAGTGGGTTATTGAAGGAGAGGGAGAATGGGAGGACGGTGACTGGTACGGTACCCGTCGCTTTTTCGACTGGCTCGAGAGTCGCAGCTACAAGATGCACATCCGGGTTCTGCTCAGCCGATACCGGGCCTACCGTGAGTGTCCGGATTGCGGCGGCGCCCGGCTGAAACCGGAGTCGTTGCTCTGGCGGGTGGGTCCGGGAGAGGGACAAAATCTGCACCAGGTGCTGCTTGCCCCAATCTCACAGCTGGTGAGCTTCTTTTCTGACAACACGTTCGAGAGCGCGGATGAAGCGGTGCAGAGCGTGGTCCATGAGATTCAGACGCGGCTCGGATTCCTGAACGATGTCGGGGTGGGCTATCTGAACCTGGACCGGCAGTCGCGGACGTTGAGCGGCGGGGAGGTACAGCGCGTCAACCTGACCACGGCACTTGGCACCTCGCTGGTCAACGCCCTCTTTGTGCTCGATGAACCAAGCATTGGCCTTCACCCACGGGACGTGAGCCGAATGGTGACGGTGCTGCGCAGGCTTCGGGATGCCGGGAACACCATCGTGGTAGTAGAGCACGACCCGGTAGTCATCCAAGCGGCCGATCATATCATTGACATGGGCCCGGGCGCAGGTAGTGCCGGCGGACAAGTGGTCTTTGAGGGTCCCCCGTCCCTGCTGGGCAAGAGCGCCGCCTCTCTCACCGGGGCATACCTTGCCGGTAGGCGATCGACCGCCGTGGAGGCAAAGGAGATTGTGGTGGCCGCCCGCCGCGCGGAGGGCAGGAGCACTACAGCCCCTTATGTGGCGAGCCCCCGGGATACCATGGGCAGCCAGGTGCTGCGGATCACCGGTGCAAGCGAGCACAATCTAAAATCGATCTCTGTCGACATTCCCCTGCACAAGGTTGTAGTGATGACCGGCGTGAGCGGCAGTGGCAAGAGTACGCTGCTTGAAGACGTGATCTACCGCGCGGCACTCCGTGCATTCGGACGGCCCACCGAAGAGCCGGGAGCGCATGAGCAGATCGAAGGGTTTGATCTGTTTGATGATGTGGTCATGGTGGACCAGAGCTCGATTGGCAAGAGCGCCCGCAGCAATCCGGCAAGCTACGTTGGGGCCTTCGACGCGATCCGCAAGCTCTTTGGCAATCTGGAAGATGCGCGCGAGCACGGTTTTACCGCCGGTCATTTCAGTTTCAACAGTCAGAAGGGGCAGTGCCCCAGCTGCAAAGGCAGCGGTTTCGAACATGTTGAGATGCAGTTCCTCAGTGACGTCTACCTCAGATGCCCCGACTGCGACGGAAGGCGGTTCCGGGCGGCGGTTCTGGAGGTAACCTTCCCCGCCGACGACGGGCGAGCGCTTTCCATAGCAGATGTGCTGGAACTCACCGTAGATGATGCGGTGGCGCTGTTCGCCGATCACAGGCAGATTACCCGGGCACTCCAGCCGTTGCAGGATGTGGGTCTGGGCTACGTAACGCTTGGACAGCCGGTACCCACCCTGAGCGGCGGAGAAGCGCAGCGGCTGAAGCTTGCGAGTCATCTTTCGAGCACCGCCATTCAGAACGACCACTCTCTCTTTCTCTTTGATGAGCCAACGACCGGGCTCCACTTCAGTGACATCTCACGTCTGCTCGGGGCGTTTCTGAAGCTTCGGGATGCCGGTCACTCCCTGATTGTCATAGAGCACAATCTGGATATCGTCCGGGCTGCCGACTGGATTATTGACCTGGGACCTGAGGGTGGAGAGGCCGGAGGTGAGATCACCTTCACCGGAACTCCTGAACAGCTCATGAAGCACTCCGGCCCCACAGCCGTCGAGCTCTCCCGGTACGAGAAGTCGGCTGGAGCAGCGCATCAGGCGCCGGTTCCGCCTGCTCCAAAACGCGTCCGCGAGATCAGTATCACCGGTGCACGGGAGCACAATCTCCGCGACGTCTCGCTCTCCATCCCCCATGATGCGTTTACCGTCCTGACCGGCGTCAGCGGCAGCGGGAAGAGCACCATCGCCTTTGACATCGTGTTCGCCGAGGGACAACGACGCTACCTGGAGTCATTGAATGCGTATGCGCGGCAGTTCGTACAGCCGGCTTCGCGCGCGGACATGGACGGTGCGGTGGGGATCCCGCCCACGGTGGCGATAGAGCAACGAACCAGTCGCGGCGGGCAGAAGAGCACCGTCGCTACCTCGACGGAGATCTACCAGTATCTTCGTCTGCTGTTCTCCAAGCTTGGGACCCAGTACTGCCCGGACTGCCAGGTCCCGATTCAGCCACAGTCGGTCGCCTCTATCCTTGATTCGATCCGGGAACAGTTCGCCGGCGCAAAGGTGACGCTTCTTGCCCCGCTGGTGATAGGCCGCAAGGGCTACTACACTGACCTTGCAGCCTGGGCCGCAAAGCGCGGATTTGCCGAGCTGCGGGTTGACGGTGAGCTTACGCCAACGGTGCCCTGGCCCCGACTTGACCGCTACCGGGAACACAACATAGAGCTCCCGTACGGGCCGTATCCGGTGAACAAGAGCATCCACGAGCTGGAGAGTGCGCTCGAGCAGGCACTTGGCCATGGCGAGGGCCTTGTCTACGTCCTCCCCCCGAAAGGGGCACAGCCGATCCCTTTCAGCACCAGGAACGCCTGCCCGAGCTGTCGGCGGAGCTTTGATGAGCTGGATCCGCGCCTGTTTTCCTTCAACTCCAGACACGGCTGGTGCGAGAGCTGCATGGGCACCGGTGTCCGGATCTCTCGCACGCTTCGGCAGACGCTCGAGGAGGACGTTGGCTGGGATCAGACGCTGGAGAGTGTAACCACCTGCCCGGTCTGCGAGGGGCGACGGCTAAAACCGGAAGCGCTCGCCGTGCGGTTTCGCGACAGGGGCATTGACACGTTCACTTCCATGACGATTGCTGAGTCGCACCGCTATTTCAGCGAGGTAGCGCTAAATGCTCGTGAGTCGCAGATTGGAAGGGATGTCGTCTCTGAGATGCAGTCACGCCTCCGGTTTCTTGAGGAGGTCGGTCTCGGCTACCTGACGCTCGACCGATCCGCGCCAACCCTGAGCGGCGGAGAGGCGCAGCGCATTCGGCTTGCTGCTCAACTTGGCTCAAATCTGCAGGGCGTCTGCTACATCCTCGACGAGCCCACGATTGGACTCCACCCTCGTGACAATCGCATGCTCCTGGGAGTGCTGCGCCGGCTGACGGACAAGGGCAACACCGTCGTGGTTGTAGAACACGACGAAGAGACTATTCGCGCGGCAGACCATCTTATAGATCTAGGCCCGGGCGGGGGAGTCCGCGGAGGATCAGTAGTTGCCGCAGGAACGGTGGATGAGATCCTTCACAACGAGCAATCAGTCACCGGGCGCTACCTGCGGACCACGCAGAGCAAGCTCTTTCCCCAACGCAGGCCTGAGGCAACCGGTGGGTCGGCGGTCGCCCCCGCAGTGCTCACAGTCCGCGGAGCTGAGCTTCACAATCTGCAGAAGATCGATATCGATGTTCCGCTCGGCAAGCTGGTAACCGTGACCGGCGTCAGCGGCAGCGGCAAGAGTACGCTTGTCCGCGACGTTCTCTACTCTTCTGTCGCGCAGATCGTTGCACACCGACGGGGGAAGAATCGTGGGCGGCCCGTCAGGCTCTTCGGCTGCAGCGAGCTCACCGGTGCCGAGCGAGTGGAGCGAGTCCTTGAGGTCGATCAGACCCCGATTGGGAAAACGCCACGATCCACACCCGCCACCTATATTGGTGTCTGGGATGAGATCCGAAAGCTCTTCGCTTCGCTGCCCGAATCGCGGATGCGCGGATACACCGCGGGGAGATTCAGCTTCAACACCGCGGAAGGCCGCTGCGAGGCGTGCAAGGGCCAGGGTGTCCAGCGGATTGAGATGAGCTTTCTGCCGGACGTCCACATCCTCTGTGACGAATGCGGCGGCAGAAGGTTCACGCCCGAGACTCTTGCTGTGGAGTTCAAGGGAAAATCGATCTCAGACGTGCTGGACATGAACATTGAGGAAGCAACAGAGTTCTTCGGCTCTCAGCCAAAGATCCGCCACGCGCTCGAGCTGCTCGCGGACGTCGGACTCGGGTATCTGACCCTTGGACAGCAGAGCCCCACCCTCAGCGGTGGTGAGGCCCAACGAATCAAACTGGTAGCCGAGCTTGCCCGGAGCTCGACCACCACGGAGAAACTCTCCCAAACCCGGAAGGGACTCAGCGAGCAGGCACCAGGCGCGCTCTACATTCTTGATGAGCCTACGGTTGGCCTGCACATGGCGGATGTCGCCCAGCTGCTTACGGTGCTTCAGCGGCTCGTGGATACCGGTGCAACGGTGCTTGTGATCGAGCACAACCTGGAGCTGATCGCAGCGTCCGACCATGTGATTGATCTTGGTCCGGAGGGTGGGTCCGATGGAGGGAAGGTGATTGCCACCGGCCTCCCTGAAGAAGTTGCAGAGGTGAGCGAGAGTTACACCGGCACTTTTCTTCGGCCGCTCCTGGGTGCCGCTCGACGCGAGTGAGGCCATGGCGCTATTCTATTGAGATGAAACAGATGGCAGCTCGCAAGACAACACCGCTTTGCACACACACTGTTGGAAGAGTATCAATGGCGCTGATTCTGGTTCTCGCGGTCGTGGTCGGCTGCTCGAGCTATCAGCCGCTTCGTCCGGTCGACCAACAGGTCTCTGGCGGGGTGACGGCGGAGGATCTCGGTGACTATCTGTTGCTGACAGGAGAGAGTGCAGACGCGGCATCGGGGATTATCTTCTACCCGGGCGGCCTGGTAGAACCGGAGGCATACGTGAGCATGCTTGCCCCGCTGGCGGCGCGCGGCATTCCGGTAGCGATCCTTCGTGTCGCATTTGACCTGGCCGTTTTTGATATGCAGAAGGCTGCCGTCGTGCTGGAGAGTGACAACGCTGCGCTTGCAGAGCGTTGGATTCTGGCCGGGCACTCGCTTGGTGGCGCGATGAGTGCGCGCTTTCTTGCCCGACGCGCAGACCGCTATCCCCGGGTGGCGGGACTCATTCTCATGGCCGGGTACCCGGCAAACAGCGACAACCTGGCAGGATCCGGCTATCCGGTTCTCTCAATCTGGGCATCTGAAGACGGCCTTGCAACCGCGGATGAGCGGGCAGAGACTGCATCACTGCTACCTGAAGGCACGACCTACGCAATCATTGAGGGAGGAAACCATGCCGGTTTTGGTGAGTACGGCCCTCAATCTAATGACGGAGAGGCGGCAATCCCGAGAGAAGAGCAACATGAGGTAACACGGACGCTCATTCTGGAGTTCCTGAGTCAGTTGGGGGCATAGATCAGGTGTCGTTCCGCTGTTCAACTTTCCGCTTCAGGATCGCGATGTGTTTGGCCGGATAGACGCCGAGCGGGCAGACCTGGCTGCACCGCAGGGCGCGGTCACAGCCGTAGACACCGTCGGGACCACTGACCTCCGGCAGGAGCTCATGCTCACGCTCGGGGCTCTTTTCAAGCTCACGGTTGTAGGCTGCGAGTGCGGCCGGACCTATAAACTTGCGGGTCACCGGGCAGGCACTGACACAGAGTCCGCACTCAATGCAGTTCTCAAAACGCTGGAACCCCGAGATTTCCTCCGGGGGCACGCTATCCGGATTTGCGTCGCTCTCTCGCAGATAGGTCGCATCCTGCGGAAAGTCTGAAAAGAGAGCGCCCGGGTCTACCGCGAGGTCTCCAATCACATCAAACGGACTGAGCGGATCTAGACGGACATCCCCCTCGATTGACTGCAGCCTGGTCGTGCAGGCCAGAATGCGCTCACCATCTGCAATAACACCGCAGGTGCCGCAGGAGCCGTGATGACAGCTGTGCCGGTAGAGAAGCGTGTGATCGTGCTTGGTTCGTATCTCCTCAAGCGCATCCAGGACGGTCGTGTACTCGCCGGCTTGAACCGGAAAACGCTCGTAGGAGCCGTTGGTTCGTCGAATCTCAAGATGTCGGGTGGTCATCAGGCGCTCCTCCTAAAGTATGCTCGGTGTGACAGAAGCGGGGTTTTCATGGTGCGGCACGGAATCTCAAGGCCGGTGAACGTGCAGACCGCATCCACAACCTGCTCTCCCATGGAACGCAGAACGGTAGCCTTGCCACCGAGCACGCTCAACAGTCCCGCAGCGCCATCATGCTCATGCCCACGCACCTCAAAGTCACGAGTGAGCTCCCGGCCATCGCCATCTGCCGTGCCCACCAGCGGGCGCGCCGCCGTCCATGCAGCATGATAGGTCTCATCAGAGAAGCCGGGTATCAGGTTGTCCGCGTGCTCAAGGAGCCAGCGTATGTCGCTCTCCGGGGGCTGCACCCCGTCCGGATCACCCACCTCCCACTGAGTTGACCCAATCGTCGAGAGATTGCGCTGGGGCACGATGATGTCACCATCATGGGGTGGGTGCAGATGACTGATGACCATATTGCAGAGGCGCCCCTTCACGCTCACCATTGTTCCGGGCGCCGGGGTGATCGCGAGCTTCGCGCCGGCAAGCGCCGCTATCTTGCCCGCCCACGGACCTCCTGCATTCACGATAACATCGGCCTCTACCCGTTCGGTCTTCCCGGTCTCATAATCGTACACGGTGAGGCCGCTCACCCGACCCTCACGGGTGTTGATCCCGGTGACCTCACAGAAGCTACGGACCCTGCCGCCGTTCGCGCGGGCCGAGGCGAAGAACTGCATGGGAAGGCGGTAGGCGTCCAGCGTTCCATCCGGGATCACCACCGCAAATCTGGCATCAGGATTGATTCGCGGCTCATGCGTGAGTGCCTGCTCTGTTGAGATACGGCGATTACTGATGCCCGCCTTCGCGCACGCGTTCTCGAACGTGGGTGCATAGTCAGCGTCGTTGTCACTGAGCGCGAGAAAAAGACCATAGTTCATCTCAAGGCTCTCAGAGGCGATGCGTTGCAGGATCTCCACTTCTTGAATGCACTCTCGGGCAATCTCTGTGTCCTTCACCGCGTATCGCGCGCCGGAGTGGAGCTGCCCATGGTGGCGTCCGGTTGTCCCGGAGGTTAGCTCACCACGCTCGTAGAGCGTACAGGAAAAGCCTCTCTGCGCAAGATCGTGGAGGACGGCAGCTCCGGTTCCACCTCCGCCAATAACCGCGACCGAAATCTGGGAGGCTCGTTTTCTGATCTCAGGATCTACTCTATCTGAAGACTGACTCATGACGCCTCCCCTGCCTTCTGCGCGGTAGCCGTCGCGATTAAATCAACTCCGGTACCCCCAAGATTGTGAGCAATCACGCTGCCCCGAGAAACCGGCGCGGTCAGCCGCAGCTTGTAGATCGCGTTCAGGAACAAAACCAGATCGTCAACGGGCACCCCCCCACTGCTTCGGACCGGAAGCCGCAGAAGGGTCCCATCACTCACGGCCGCCGTTGCGGTTACGATCCGCCGGGGATCACGGTACTCTTCTTTCGCGTACTCCTCACCACGGCGACATCGGTTTCCACTCACCGAGATGGTCTCGTCTTCGTTGACCGTGACCTTGAGACGGCAGCCGATAGGACAGACTATACAGGTCCGCTCCGGCTCATCGGGCCGAATCCGAACAAGCTTCTGGTTCTCAGCAATCATAGGATGGATACCTCCACTTCAGCGTCCTCAGGGATTCGATCACCCCGCACCTTCAGACTCACCATTTCGGATGGCTGAACGTGGTGTTCCTTCTGGGATTTGATGAGTTCCCCGTTGGCCCGCACCTCCACGGTTGCGCCAACCTTGGCAATGAGGGATCGAAGGTAGAGCCGATTTGTTCCTGCGCGCTGCAGCATGCCGGGCGCCACATAGCGAACGTTGCTTCCCGGAGACAGCCGGACTTGATCCGGTTGCCCCACTCCTTCAAGGTAATCTGCTGCGAACTTCCCACACCGCTGGGACTCTTCCGCAACGTAGTCGACCAGGTCGTGGATGTGCAGCACATTGCCACTTGCAAAAACCCCCGGCATACTTGTCATGAGTCTGCTGTCCACGACCGGGCCGTTGGTCTGGGAGTGGAGTTCAACCCCGAGCTCCCGACTGAGCTCGTTTTCAGGAATGAGCCCCACGCTCAGGAGTACGGTGTCACACGCAATGCCAAAGGCCTGATCCAGGTTCGGCACGCCGTTCTCCAGCGGCGCCACGGTCACCCCGGTGACCCGGTCTGATCCGTGGATCTCACTCACAACGTGTCCGAGGTAGAGCGGTATACCAAAGTCCTCAAGGCACTGAACAATGTTGCGATTGATTCCCGAAGGAACCGGCTGAATCTCCACTACCGCCTCTACTTCAGCGCCCACCAGCTTCATCCGCCGCGCCATGATAAGCCCTATGTCACCACTGCCAACAATGACGGCGCGACGACCGGGAATGACACCCTCCATATTGATCAGGCGCTGCGCCGCCCCGGCGGTCATCACACCCGCAGGACGCGATCCGGGAATCTGTATGCTCCCGCGGTTTCGCTCACGACTACCCATGGCAAGAATCACCGAGCGACTGGTGACCCGCTCGACCCCGAACTCCTCAGAGAGCAACGAGGCACAGAAGCCACCGTTCTCCCGTTCCAAGCGGATCACCGTGGTGCCCGTGGCAGAGTGGATGGATGCCTGGGCAACCGCATCCAGATACCGTTCGGCATACTCGGGTCCAGTGAGCTCTTCACCAAACTCATGAATGCCAAACCCGTTATGTATGCATTGACGCAAGACGCCGCCAAGGGAGGGCTCACGGTCGACTATCAGTGTCGAAAAGCCGCGCTTCTCCAGTTCAATGGCAGATGCCATGCCGGATGCTCCTCCACCAATGACCAGCGCATCTACGGTAGCCGGTACTGCCTTCGTTCGGCCGGTTGCGCGCTGGTGGAGTGATCCGCTGGAGGTTCCCGGCAACGCCTCCGGTGCAACCGCGCTGCCGGCACCTTTCTTGGTCACCTCCGTGATCGGCCATCCGGTCTCCTCAGCAACAATCTCCAGTACCCGTGGCGTGCAGAAGGCGCCCTGACACCGTCCGGCGCCTGCGCGGCTGGAGAACTTGATTCCGTCGAGCGTAGTGTGACCGGCGGCAATCGCTTGACGGATCTCTTCCCGGGTCACCGTCTCGCAACGGCAGACCGTCTCACCCGCGGCGTGATCGCGCTGCCAACTGCGGTGGAGTTCCACATCGGTTTTCTGACGGGCTCGATGGACCGGCTCGAGCTTCTCGTGGAAACTGGTTTTCTCGGTGAGTCTGCAGCCGGCGTCTTTGAGCAGGTCCTTCACGAATTCCCCGACCGCCGGGGCAGCCGTCAGGCCGGGGCTCTGGATACCGGCGACCTGAATAAACCGGGGGATCAGTTCTGACTCGGCTATATAGAAATCTCCGCCCTCGAGCGTTGGTCGCAATCCGGCGAAGGACGTAATAATGTCCCGGC
Source organism: uncultured Spirochaetaceae bacterium (assembly GCA_964599075.1). Taxonomy (GTDB): domain Bacteria; phylum Spirochaetota; class Spirochaetia; order DSM-27196; family SLST01; genus SLST01. The sequence goes on from CAZREG010000028.1 coordinate 32,738, forward strand.
CGGACACGCTGGGAATCAGCTGCTGGGCGGAACTGACAATGCGCTGCATCCGCTCGGCATCTGTCCGTACGTCACTCTTGTCCTCCACCTCATCAGCGGTAGGTCCAAGGAGGACGGTTCCCTCTACCGTCGGAATAACGAGCATACCTTTGGAGACCGGTGTGGGAACCGGAAAGACGACCCGGCTCGGACATGCGGCGGTGCGTCGATCCAACAGGTGATATTCGCCTTTGCGGGGACGGATAGTGAACGATTCGGCTCCGAACAACGCGGAGATCTGATCGGCGTACAGACCGCCCGCATTCACCACAAAATCCGCTCGAATAGTGGTTCCCTCATTGCTCGTAATATCAAAGGAATCATCTTTCGCCTCTGCGGCGGTCACCTCAAAGTTACGAAGAACATGGACTCCATTCGTTTCCGCATTCTCAACCAGCGCAAAGACAAAGCGGTACGGCTCGATGATTCCACCCGCCGGGGCATAGAGACCACCCATCACGTCCCGGTGAAGCTTGGGCTCAAGGGCACGCATCCGCTCAGCGCTGCAGAGTTCAATTCCAGCCGAATCGTTCTCCACACCCTGGCGGTACAGATGCTCTACTGTGGCCATCTCCTCAGGAGTCATGGCCGCAACAACAATGCCGCAGCGCCGGTATGGAAAACCGAGCTCACGATGCAGCTGAGGGTAGAGCCCGGCGCCCTGTACCTCCAGCTGTGCCTTGAGATACCGGGTGTTGTGATGAAACCCGCCATGGATGATGCCGGAGTTGGCCTTTGACGTTCCGAAGCTGACATCCGCTTCTTTCTCCAGAAGCGCCACGTCCAGATCGTAGGCAGCAAGGCGTCGGGCGATCGCTGCGCCGGATACGCCCGCACCGATAACGGCCACAGAATAGTGTTTCATGACTCCCTCAGTACCAATATGTGATGATTGTTTTTGTGTGTCAATGGGTTTTTATGTTCGTTTCAAGGTCAAAACGATCACCCAGCGGAGGCGATGCGGACGGTGATACCGTGCTCTTCCAGCGCCGCCACGTACTCTTCGCTTACCGCGGAATCCGTTATAAGAACGTCAACCATATCAAGCGGCGCGGTCACAAACGGAGCGACACCACCAATCTTGGAGCTGTCTGCAAGGACAATGACCTCTCCTCGGGTCTGGCGAATCATCTGCCGACCCACCTCCGCCTCCTGATGGTGCGGCGTGGTCAGCCCCGCGTCGAGCGACAGGCCATCCACGCCAATAAAACAGCGGCCGCCGTGAATCTGGGAGAGCGCCTGCAACGCAAAGCCGCCGACGAAACTGTTTGACCGCGGCCGGTAGACACCACCAATCACCAGGCACTCAACCTGGGTACCGGAGAGAACTGAGAGCACCCCGGCATTACTGGTCACTATTCTGAGCTCCATGTCCGGAATCCGCCGCAGCAGCTCGAGCGTCGTGCTTCCGCTATTCACGAATACCGTTTCACCTGGCTCGAGCATCTGTGCAGCCACTTCGCCTATAGCGGACTTCTCCCGCTGGTTGCGCTCGCCTTTCTGCTCAAAGTAGAGCTCATGCTGGAAGCGGCGCTTGGAGATCGCACCACCGTGAGACCTGCTGATCAGACCGCGCTCCTCGAGCGCCATCAGGTCGCGCCTGATTGTCATGACCGAGACATCGAACTGGTCGCTGAGATCGCTCACCCGGATGACGCCGTGCTCATCCACCATGTTGAGAATCAATCGCTGGCGTTCAACGGGAATGGTTTCCGCAGACATACCCAAGAGCTTGCGCCGGGAAGGGCCGTTTGTCAAATCTGGGGTAGAAGCCGGGCGGCAACGCCGCCCGGCGAGAGAAGAAAAGAGGACTATTCTCCAGTAGGGAGAATCACTCGGTCTATCACATGAATCACGCCGTTTGTGGTAAGAATATCGACCTCTGTGACGTTGGCCTCCCGGTCAAGAATAACCGAGCCACCGCTGAGGGCCACGCCAATAGCCTCGCCCTGAACCGAGGTCGCGAAGTCCAGCGCAACGACATCCCCTGAGAACACTCTGCCCGCAACCGTGTGATAGAGAAGGATATCCGTCAGTTGCGGTATGTCGCCCAGGAGAGCCGCAACGGTACCGGCCGGTAGCCGGAGAAACGCCGCGTCGGTGGGAGCGAAGAGTGTGAACGGTCGGTCACCCGAAAGGGTCTCCACCAGCCCGGCTGCTGCAACGGCGGTCAGCAGTGTTGAGAATCGACCGTCCTCCTGCAGCGATTCAACGATCGTACTGGTGGGCGGCGTGATGACGGTGTCAATCACATGGATCACCCCATTTGTCGCCTGGATGTCGGTGATGACAACCTGAGCATCGTTTATAAAGACTCGACCGTCGGAGGCAACGCTGACAGCCACTGGTTGCCCCTGAACGGTTGTGGCGTGTGACAGTTCCACCACCTGTGAAGCGTAGACCGCTGCGGACACCACATGGTAGAGCAGGATCTCGGTCAGCGCGGCGGTGTCGTTCAGCAGTGACGGCACGGTGCCGGCCGGAAGAGCGGCAAAGGCGTCGTCCGTTGGTGCGAACAGCGTAAATGGCCCCTCACCCCGCAGCGTTTCCTCAAGCCCGGCAGCCTGCACCGCAGTCACCAGTGTCTGGAAGCGACCGTCAGCGGCTGCAATGTCCACAATGTCACCTGGCGCCAGGAGGGCGGCAACGTTGACCGACGGTGGCAGCAGCACCGCATCAATCACGTGAAGCACCCCGTTGGAGGTATCAATGTCAGGACGTGTTACCCGGGCGTTGTTCACAAACGCTTCACCATCTGCAGTGGAGAAAGAAAGCATCTCACCCTGAAGGGATCGTGCGCCATCGACCGTAGACACCTCGATCGCTCGAATGTCCCGCGCTGCCACGTGATAGAGGAGAACCTCCCGCAGCAACTCGGTGTCGGTGAGAAGGGCATCCATCACCTCATCCGGAACTGCCTCAAACGCCGCATCCGTTGGTGCAAACACGGTAAACGGCCCGTCCCCCCGAAGCGTATCCGTGAGGCCTGCAGCTTCCAGAGCCGTGAGAAGTGTCTCAAAAGTGCCGGCTCGCTCGGCAACCGTTACCGGATCCTCATACTCGATGATCCCAGTCGCAAAGACGGATGCCGCAACAAGGAGAACCGCCAGGACCAATAGTGCTTTTTTCATCCAAACCTCCAAAGAGTCATCTCTTGCCAGAAAAATACCTCTGCACGTTGGGGTCGTCAAAGGAAACCGTTTTTTCAGCTCTTTGGAGCGCGCTGGCGAGCGGACCGAAGGTGTGCGCGAGGAGATCTCCGGGACAATAGAGCGTTCGTAAAGCTTGCAACAGAGCGATCAAATCTGGCATCTTGCATGCAATGCGTGAAATTCATC
>CAZREG010000029.1:0-34532 GCA_964599075.1 uncultured Spirochaetaceae bacterium
AAGGTCGTACGGGTTCAAGTCCCGTCTCCGGTATTGTTAAGGTGCGAACCACGGAACGGCGTCGATGGGTAGCGCTCAGGTCGCGTGATGTTTCCGTTTCGCCCCTGGGTTTCAGAGCCGTAGCAACGTGTCCAATTCGGCGAGGCAGCTCCTTCGGGATCATGATCGGCTTCAACTATTCGGATGTCTACCGCTGTTCGACTTCGAAGCCGTTGAGAAGGAGAATCTCCGGTCGGTACTCGAAGTGGATGGTGTCGAAGAAGCGCCACTTGCCGCCCCATACGAAACCGTGAGCCTCAAAAGCTGAGACAATGGCCTGCGGAATCGTAAAACGATCGCTGTATGGGACCGTGTACCAGGTTACTCCGGCGTCTCGGGCCCAACGCCAGTAGAGCTCCGCGCGATCATAGCGGATGGGGAGTATGTCCACCGCGGCACCGTAGGCGTGGTAGCTCAGAGAGTCTGTGCCGTCCACCTCACGATAGGTGTATCCGTAGACGCTGCCTATACTCTCGACGAACCGGGCAACCTCGGAGTCGTCCCGGGCAAGCTGGAGAACTCTCTCTTCCACCGCCGCAAGATCCTCCAGGATTTCCCGGTGAACGAGCGTCTGATGACCCAGGAAATAGGTGGTCTTCTGTCGTTCCCAGGCACTTTGGGGCCCATCTATTCTCCACAGTGCATCCAGGAGTCCCGGGTGTCTTCGGATCGGGTTCTCTTCAAGTTCTGTAACCAGAGATTCCAGTCGCGCGGCCTCCTCGGTGGAGTAGCGTTGCAGCGGTGGCACGTTCTGCGGGTACTCGTAGAACGGGTAGGGGTCGAACTCCTCACTCCTACCGCGCGCCTCTTCCGGCAGAAGCCGCCCGCCGGCGTAGTGGTACCAGTTGTCTGCGATACGGATGGCCCAGTCACCGTTTCGCCAGCCTACCCGGTCCACGCGTCGCGGATAGGCTCGGGCAAACGCAGAAAGAATCTCCCCGGCATCAAAGGAGGGAGTTTCCTCACTCGGAAGTGCGTAGAGGCGCTGCGGCTCCGCGGTAATCGAATCCGGCATCTGCTGCCCGGAACCAACAGCAGCAATTCCGGTCAGAAACAGCAGAGCGTGTGATAAACGTTTCAGGTCGCCTCCAGTTGCTTTCGTCGATTCATGGTATCGGGGCAAAACCACTGGTGCAATACTCCGGGAAATGAGTATGTTTGCGATCATGAGATCGCCCCTGATTCTTCTTCACGGTGAGAGGCCCTCTGCAGGCGGCTTAATTCTCACCTATACGGTCGCTATCTTTGCGGCGCTTGTGGTCGTCGTGCGGCCGGCCGCACGTCCGAGTCTCTTTCTCTGGTGGGAGATCGCGATTGCCGCGCTGGTTGCCGCGGATCTCGCAGGCGGAGTTGTGGCGAACTTCACCGAGAGTACAAATCACTTCTACGCGAGAAAGAAGCGGCTGCGGGTGATCTATCTTCTGCTACACCTGCTGTATCCGCTGGTGCTCTTCTTTGTCATGAATGGTCCTGTTGAGATCTGGGCCGCCATTCCGCTCTTTACGGTTGCCGGCGCACTCCTGGTAACCGCGCTGCCGCCGCCGGTTCAGCCCCCGGTGGCGGCAGCTGTCGTTGCAGTTGGACTGATGGTAGCGTTCAGCTGGCATGTGATCACACCGCCGCTGGTCTGGTTTGCGCCGCTGTTCCTGGTGAAGCTCGTACTCGGGTTCTCTGTCCAGAGACCAGCAGCTCCGGTCGAACCTGAGGTGAATCAACCGGCGGCGAAGTAACGGTCAAGCTCGGAAATACCGGCCGCCTCTGCCTCTTCAACGCTACCGGTAAAGAGGATCTGGCCTTCGTGAAGAAAAAAGATGGTATCTGCCATGCGTCGGACACTTGCCAGATCGTGGGAGATGATAATCATGGTCATATCCAGTGCGTCGCGAACGTGAAGCAAAAGCTCGTCAAGTGACTCTGCGGTGAGCGGGTCAAGTCCGGATGACGGCTCATCACAGAGAAGAAGCTCGGGATCAAGGGAGAGAGCTCTTGCCAGTGAGGCACGCTTACGCATTCCACCGCTGAGCTCATGCGGGAACCGGTCGGCGGCCTCTGCAAGTCCTACCAGTCCGAGCTTGGTGCGAACCACCGTGCGAATAAGTCGGGGAGAGAGCCTGGTGTGCTGTTCGAGCGGCACCATACAGTTCTCCATGACGGTACGGGAGTTGAGAAGAGCTCCTTCCTGGAAGAGCATTCCGGTTCGCTGGCGCAGGCGGTCAAGGCCGACCGCATCAAGCGTTGCCACATCCGAGCCAAACAGCCGGACGCTCTCTGCCGCCGGGCGCTCAAGGCCCAGGACATGCTTAAGCATTGTCGTCTTTCCGGATCCGCTGGCGCCAAGGATTACAGAGATTCGGCCGGCGGGGAAACTTGCAGAGACACCTTTGAGAACCTGCGTATCGCCATAATGAACGGAGAGGTCTCTGACTACGAGTGGCTCTACGCTCATATGATGTACAGGATGCTGAACACTGCGTTCAGGGCAATAACAAGGAAGATCGATACTACAACGCTGCGGGTGGTGGCAGCCCCAACCCCGACCGAACCGCCCCGCGCGCTGAATCCAAAATACGCTGCGGTGAACACGATTGCAGCGCCAAAAAAGAAGCTCTTGGCAATTCCCACAAAGAGATCAAGCCATCCTACAACCTCCACAAGCCGCGAAAAGAGTGCAACAGCCGTAAGATCCAGGGTGAGCGACGCGATACCCAGCCCCCCCAGGATCCCGACGAGCATACTAAAAGCGGTCAGAACCGGTATGGAAAGAAGCATTCCGATCATCATGGGCACCACAACGTAGCGGACTGGGTCAAGCGCCATTACCCGCAGGGCGTCGAGCTCCTGAGTTACCTTCATTGTTGACAGCTGCGCGGTGATTGCAGATCCGCTGCGGCCGGCCACAATGATTGCAGTAAACAGCGGTCCGGTCTCTCGGGTGACCGACACGCCAAGGAGGTCGGCGACAAACAGCGCTGCCCCGAACCTGCGAAGCTGAGCAGCAGACTGCACCACCACGATCACACCGAGAATGAGACTGAGAAAACCAACTATGGAGATGGCGGACATACCAATGCGCTCGCATTGATCGGCGATCGAGCCCTTACGCCTTGCGCGCCGGTCAAACGGCGCGGCGAGCGCCCAGTAGGAGATCTCAGAGGCCAGAATGAGGTAACGCCGTGTGGCCGACAGGCCATCTTCGATCCGTTCGCCAAGCAGCTCCAGCCGGCGGGGCTTTTGAGACTTCCGGCCGGATTCAGCCGGCGGTGTGAACAGACGGATCGTTTCTTCCACCCGCTGAGAGGCTCGAACGATGCGCAGCGGCTGCTCTTTGTTGCCCGCGAGATGATGTACAAGGGCGGCTCCGGCACTGTCTATTCGGTCCACACCACTCAGGTCAACCTCCTGGGTCTCTGATGTCAAGGTTCGCCTGAGCGCTCCCTCAATCTCCGGTACGGTTTCCTTCGTCAGTGCACCCTCGAGGATGAGGGTGGAGTCTACGGTTCTCATAGACGCAACAGGTAGTTCAGGCGTATGAATATACCATGGTCGTGGATCAGGTACGGTTCACCGTCAGCGTTCTCAGCATTTCGGACCAGATATCGATAGTAGAGTGAGACGTTATTGACCAGCACCACGTTTACTACATTTTCAATCTCGACACTGATGGTTCGCTGCTCGTCAAACGGAACAAAAACCTCTGCGGTTGTGGAAAGGGAGGTGTTGAGCGGCAACAGTGCTGTCATGAATCCAAGAAGCTCGAGTCCTATTCCCGCCTCAGTCATCTGTCGCTCAAAAACTGAATAGGTGGTGCTGTCTATCTCTTCAGTTCCCGTAGCGGAATAGACTTCCCAGCGTACATCCTGTGAGGCGCCGATGCCCCCCCGGATCCCCAGGTCGAGTTGCTCGCTCTGAACGGCGTTTACGTTGATACCGGCACCCTCACGAAGCGCGAGCGGGAAAAATGGCGGCGAAAGACGAACCTGGTTTACACCGGTCTGTTGTTCTACGGTCTCGGTCCCATCTCTCTTGAGATAGTTGAACGGGTCCTCGCGGGTGGTCACGTTTCCGGTGAGCGGCGCTGAAGCGTCCGCCCGGGCGTAGAAACCGTAGATGTCGGTAATCGAGTAGAGGAGGGTATTCCGAAGGCGAAACCGATCGGAGGCAACGCGAAGCGGAGCCTCATTCACCGCGTTAAACGCCACGGCAACGATATTTGAAAGCTCGTATCGCAACGGTCCAACCTCGTAGCTCAGGTCGGTATCAATCTCGGAGTCAAAGATGTTCACGAGATCAAAGACTTCCTCTGCCTGCTCGTTGTCTGCCGTGAAAGAGAAACTGGCATTTATTGCACTGGCAAGCGTGAGCGGAGAGTCGTCCTCCGTCTCTGAACCAGTGGTGATGTCCCCTGCGCCAAGCATGGAGGTGAGGTTCCCGTTTTCATCGGTGCCTACCACGATCGTGAGCTGCTCCACCTCGCCGGCGGGAAGGTTTACCGTGACGAAGTCTCGCAGGGTTGTAAACGGTCTGTTGTTAATGATCACTTTGTACTCGCCCGCCGGAAGCACCCACGTTGTCTGTGCAGAGGAGAACTGCTCGGTTGTTGAGATTCGCCCGCCGTAGCTACGACCCGTTGTTGAGCTGTAGATGTCGTAGCGAACGCGCGCCGGTTCACGGTTACTATCCACTATCTCCACCGTCATGGCACTCCAGGTTGGCTGAACAACGGTCTGTTGTCTCGAGCGCACCTGGATCCCGGTGACCGTCGTCTGAAGCTCATCCGGCCCGCTTCCAAGCTGCACCGTATAGACCCCTCGAGGAACGCGAACTGCTTCTCCGAACTGGTAGCCGCCAATCTCGCTTCCGTCAGGCGCGAAGAGCGTAAAGAATGGCTGGTTGGATGCATCCGAGATTTCAGGGACCAACAGAACGCCCACACCCGCCTCGGTATCTGTTTCGGCTGACTCAGATTCCGTCTGCTCGGCAGTGCGTGAATCCGTCTGTGGGATGTCGCCTGTCTCAAGGTAATCGGCCAGAAGGGTGAGAAACGTGTCGAGCTGCTCAAACAGTGCCCGGTTTACCTCTGAGACAAAGACGCCCACATCATTTCCAAAGATCGTCCGCACAACCTCGCTGCGACGGGAAAAGAGCTCTTCCTCTTTGGCTGAATCCCAGACAGAGAAGGTGATCGACAGAACCGCCTGTTCGATGTTCTCGTAGCGAACGTATTCAATCGCAGAAATATCGCTTCGCAGTTGCAGGTCCGCCGCCTGCCGGGAGATCTGCCGCTGAATCTGACCGGAAAAGCCGTATGCAGAGATACGACGGGCCACCAGATCGGCAATTGTTTCGGAGAGATCGATCCCCCACAGGCTCCTGCTGAGATAGGTGAATCGGGGTCCAAGACCGCGCTCCACGATCTGTGGCCGGGCGTAGGCCTGGCCAATAGTGGTATCGGGAACCTGTACGGACACGTCGTAGGGCTCCGCTACAAAGAGGGAGCCCTGCTCACTGTCGGCTAGATAGTCGAGTGTGTAGTATGTCGTGGGATTCGCAGGGCGCGTAATGCAACCGGTGAGCAGGAGGAGCAGAGAAAGGCCTGCCGCACACCGAACAAGCGAATCAGCTTTTCTCATTGTTCCTCCCGAATAATGAGCAGTGAGGGGTCATTGTTGATCTGAAATGCAAAGTTATTCATAAGCCGAAGGGTATCGTTGAGGCGGTCGACAGCCTCGTCGATCTCCGGTCCATTGCGCCGCACAAGGAGCTCCACATCATCCGTGATCGATCCTGCTGAGCTCACCAGCCCTCCGATACCCTGAGTCGCCTCTGCAAGACTTCGGGCGGTGCGCTCGAGCTCTGCGACTACCCCGCTGATTGACTCCTGGTTGTCGCTCACGAGCCGTTCGATCTCCGCCAATATGTTGCCCACGCTCTGCCGGTCAATGCTCTCGAGAACACCAGCTATATTGTTGAGTACTGATTCTAAATCCTTGAGCACGTTCTGCACACTTTCGGTCACCTGGGTGACAGTAGAGTCTGCGGGGGGGATAAAGGAACCCGGCTCGAGGGTGGCCGCTTCCCGTGTTCCGCCGGAGAGTTGGATCTGAGAGATTCCGGTAATACCGACGGGAACAATCTGCGCGGTTACATCGGTCTTTATGGGAGTCTGATTCTGGACCCGAAGCTCAATGACGATGTTTTCAACGTTCTGAGGATCGATCTCAATACTTTCAATTGATCCGACTGCAATGCCCTGGTAGATGACCGTTCCGCCGGCCTGAAGACCGGAGACAGACGTGTTCGTGTAGCGGACAAAGTAGGAGTCGTATCGCTGCCAGAGATCCTGCCCCGCCACCACAACGGCAAATATGGCGAAAGAACCGATGAGCAGCAGGAAAAACACAGCGAGTCGCACTCTCTGTGCCCGGCGGCCAGAATCCATCCCTAAAGGATACTTGAGTTATCTCTCGAGGGCAATATACCGGGGAACTCATAGTATACAGCGCCTTTGTCTCCAACCGACTTGGCAACATAGCCGTCGCGGACCATTCTTTCAAGGGATCGCCGCGCTTCATCGAGCGTCATCCTGCCGCTTGCCGCCGCCTGCACTACCGTGAGTCTTCCCCCGTGTCGGCGAGCAAGCTCGAGCAGCAGGTGCTGTAGTTCGGATGGGCGTTCTCTCAGGCGCCGGCGGCGAATGATAGCGGAGCGTAGGGACTTCACAAGGCCTGCGGCAAACGGGAGAACGCCGGCGAAGAGAAAGGGCCAGATCATCCAGCCAATGTCAAAGAGAAAATATCCAAGACCGAACCCTAATCCCATGACCAGACCCGGCGCGAAACTAGAATCCTTCTCGTCTGAGTGGGGCTTCTTGTCTGCCTCAACAGAGGGTGCAGCCGGGCCTTTCCCAGATTCCTTTCGTAATTCGGCAAGGGCCTCCTGCTTCTTCTCCGACGGCAGCTCTTCCCATTTCTCAAGGGCTTTGTCCATGGCCCGATCGACAAGACGGTAAATCTTGCTCTCGATCCCGGTCTCCGTTCCGCTCTCTCCGCCTTCGCTTCGTGTTTCAGTGATTTTCTGGCGTTCGCGAAGGATGCGCTCCTTCGCCTCGTCAAGCTCGCCCGCGGTACGCTCCGGGTCTGTTTCGGTGATCTCGTGACCGGTCAGAATATGGTAGAGTTCGAGCTCCCGGGAGATATTTCGAAGCTTGTGACGTCCGAGAGACACGGTGTGAATCTCCGGCCGGGTTGCTACTTGCCGGTAGACGTCTTCAGTCACACAGATGCCCCCCGGTCTCGCAAACGGCTGAACACGCGCGGCAATATTAACGCCGTTCCCATAGACGCGTTCCCCACGGCGCCAGATCTCGCCGAGATGTACGCCGATTCGCAGGTGAAACTGATGATCCGGAGTGCTTTCCTGGTTGTGGGCGTCTATTGCGTCACAAATCGAACTTGCACAAGTGACCGTGTCCCGGACGCTCGGGAACAGGATAAAAAGGCCATCGCCAATGGCGTCTATCACCTCACCGCCCGCCGCCTCTACCAGTGGGAGCACTATGGAGTTGTGAGTGTCAAGCAGTCGTATGGTCCGCTGCTCATCCTCTTCCATGAGGCGGGAGTAGCCGGCTATGTCAGTGAACATAATGGCGGCAAGCTGTGTATCACCCTCCAGGAGGCTCATCCGGCGATACTACGTCACACTTCCAGAAGGGGCAAGCGCTAATCCTCCGCTAATCCTCCGTTACCCCCAGGCGTGACTTGAGCGCGGCGAAGTAGTCGAACCCCTCCTGCTCTTCCACGTTCTCGCTCGCTTCGCGCACTTCGATGAGTTCCTGCGGGATCTCCTGGAGAAACGGGCTCGGGCTGCTCTCGCGCAGCTCACGCTGGAACTTTCGCTGTCGACAGCTCGTGAGGTAGAGTTTCTCACGCGCCCGGGTTATTGCAACGTAGAAGAGTCGTCGTTCCTCTTCCAGATTTGCCGGATCCTCCTCGATTGCTCTTGCGTGTGGGATGATCCCGTCCTCACAGCCAATTACAAAGACCACGCTGTGCTCAAGTCCCTTTGCGGCATGGATCGTCATTATCTGAACGGATCCGTTCCCCTTCTTTTCGTCTCGGTCGCTGCTTGTGTCCAGGGTGATTCGGGTCAGGAACTCGAACGGTGAGGGGGAGGTTACATCCGGGTCGGTCTCATACTGGTCAAGAATGTCGCAGAACAGGCCTACATTCTTCTGTTTCCACTTGGCCGCTTTGTCGTTTGTCGGGTGCTCGGTGAGCAGGTGTCCCCAGTAGTCTATCTCCTCGGAGAGGGACCGGAGGGTGTCGGCCATCTTCTTCCCTGACAGCAGCCGCGGCCGGAACGTGGAGACAATCGCCACAAACTCCTGGAGATCTCCCTGAGCCCGCTTTGGCAAAGGTGAGTTCTGAGCTTCCGCAAGCCGCTCAATTGCCACAAACAGGCTCGTATCGAGTGACTGAGAGGTGTGAATGATGTGCTCGAGCGTTTTGCGTCCAATCCCGCGGCGCGGCGTGTTGAGTATGCGCAGCAGACTCACGTCATCGTCCGGATTGGAGAGTACGCGCATGTAGCTGATGAAGTCCTTGATCTCCTTGCGCTGGAAAAAACTCTCACCTCCGGAGATGGAGTACGGAATCTTCTCGCTCAGGAAGGTGACCTCAAGCTGTCTTGCAAGGCTGTTTGTGCGGATGAGGACCCCCACATCGCCGTAGTTCAGGTTCTCCCGAATCGCAAGGGTCTTGATGGTTTCTGCTACCTGAAGGCTTTCCTGTGTCTCGTCGTCAGGAAAACTGAGAACGACCGGACGGCCGGCTCCGGTTCCGGTCCACAGCGATTTCGCCTTGCGATTCTGGTTGTTGGAAATAACGCCGTTCGCCGCGGCCAGGATCGTCTCCGTAGAGCGGTAGTTCTGCTCCAGGGTGATCTCTTTGAGCTCCGGAAAATCCTTCTCAAACAGTACAAAATTGTCAAAGTTTGCACCCCGCCAACTGTAGATGGATTGGTCGTCATCCCCGACAACGGCGACGTTCCGTGATCGAGAGGCGAGCAGATGCAGCAGCTGGTACTGATCCGCTGAGGTGTCCTGGAACTCATCCACCATAAAGTGACTGAAGCGCTGCTGATAGTGATTCCGCACCGCTTCAAAAGAGGAGAGAATCTCAATAGGCTTCTCGATTAAGTCGTCGAAATCAACAGCATTGTAGAGTTTCAGGTGCTCCTGGTAGTGCCGATAGAGCTCCTGGTAGGCCCCCGGCAGTGCGCTCCAGTCGCTGCGATGTGTTTTGACTGAAGAGAACTGGGAGAGTACCGTGTACGCCTCGCCGGTCTCGAGTTCCATCGAGATCTCCCGCGCTGTCTCTTTCAGCAGCGAGAGCTGATCGGCTGTATCGTAGATGCTGAAATTTTCCCGGTAGCCGAGCAGATGGGCATGGCTTTTCAGGACCGAGACCCCAAAGCTGTGAAACGTGCTGACGGTAAGGTCGCGGAGCTTTCGCCCGGCAACTTCCCTGACCCGCTGATACATCTCCCGAGCCGCCTTGTTCGTGAACGTGAGCGCAAGGATCGCACGCTGCGTAACCCCGCTGGCAAGCAGACTGGCAATTCGCAGCGTTATCACGCGGGTCTTGCCTGATCCGGCACCGGCGATAATGAGCAACGGACCGTCGTGCGTCGTGACGGCCACCCGTTGCTGGGGATTGAGATCATCCATTGGAAGTTGAGACATTCGCCACCAATGTATGACACTCAGTCGGAATTGCAAACGGTACGCCGGAGAACGGAGAAATAGAGTGGACCTGACATCGATCTGTCCGGAAGAATGGAGTATCCAAAAGCCGTTTTCTCCGGTCGCAGTTTTGCAACCGCTGTACTTGCTCCCGTGAGTAGCGCTTCATCCGCCCCCGGCACTCTCCCGCAGGCGAGCCCCTCAAACACGCGTGATATATCCGCCTCTGCATCTATCGCCATGAGAAGTCCACCTGCACGCTCGAGCAACCGCTCAACCACCGTGTCGTTCTCCCGGTGGGAGAGTGCACAGGTTGCGTAGACCATCCTTCCTCCAGCTTTTAGCGCGTCGCAGGCAGCACACCCGATCGCGTAGGCGCCCTGGGCGAGGCGTTTGGTTCTTGATGGACTCCATGCTTTCAGTGCATCTGGAGAACCGAGCACATGTTGCTCGCAGCTGCACGGAACATCGGCAAGAATCCGATCGTACTCGCACGGATGGAACACGGCCCAACGCGATGCGTCATGACCGGTTACGCTCACTGCCAGGCGCAGCCGATCAGGAAGCGAACTCTGGAGAACTGAGCGAAGACGCGAACGCCGGGCCGCGGAGCGGTCGTTTGAGACGAGCGAGCCTTCTCCGGCAAGAAGGGCTGCGAGTATCAGACTCTTTCCTCCTGGAGCTGCACAGAGATCCACCACCGAGTGGCCCGGTCGGACCTGGAGGAGGCTTGCCGCAACGACGCTTGCAATGTCCAGATAGTACGGCTCGCAGCCGGCCACTGAGAGGCCCACCGCGCCACCGGCAGACTGCATCGCTCGCTTCAACGCTTCCCAGCGAGAGCCGTAGAGCTCGCCGTAGAACGCCTCAAAGCCTGCCGCACCCTTCATGGTGCAGCCCCCGACACCCCCGACAAGGCGATCCGTTCAAACAGCGCATCGAACGCGCCAATTCGCACGCTCCACGCAAACTGCCTCATCGACTGTTGCAGGTCTTGCCGCAATCTTTTGATCCAGGAGGCACCATCAGCGATTGCACGCACCGTCTCTTCCAGCCTGTCGGCCAGATCGTCCTCGCTTCTATAGAGGACGCGACCGTGCAGCTCATCCGGAATGATCTCCGGGTAGCTCAATCGCTGAGGTAGCACCGGGATAGAGCCGGCCGCGATCGCTTCCACCACCGAGAGGCCAAAGTTTTCTTGCACCGCGGTGCTCACTACCACGTCTGCTTTCTCAAGCCATGAGCGGTAAGCTTCACGGCTTTCTACAAAACCGAACGCCACCAGCTCCTCAGTAAAATCGTCCCGGGCCGTTTCGAACTCGCGAGGATGTGTCTGGAAGCTTTCGCCCAGGACTGCCAGACGGAATCGGACGCCTCGGGTCTTGAGCGTGCGAAGGGCAGCAAAGAAAGAGAGAGGATTTTTGTCAAATTCCCAGCGGTGGTTCCAGAGGATGAGCGGGGGCAGGACCGTTCCCGCGACCGGTGCGGAAGGACCGAACAGAGCGTCGTCAATTCCAGGGTGGCAGACGGAGCTCTTTCTGTGCATCTGCTCAATAAGTGCCTGGGGCTTGGGCCGTGGCATACGGCCGAGCAGCCGGTGTGCCTCAGTAAGGCATCTGTGGCGGTGGACGTCTGAGTTGAAACTGGTGTGGGTTGCATTGGAAATGTTTGCGATGTCGGTAAACAGAAGGTGAAGATCTGATTTGCCGTCAGGAGTTGGATAGGTGAGCTGCGTTTCATGCGCGTATAGCAGGAGGGGTATGGGATGGAACGAAGGATGAGCCCGAAGATCTGACACGGTCTTCATTCCGCCCGAAACTATCAGATCGTAGGAGTGCGGATTGGGTACGCGCTCGGCGAGCGTCAGGGCAGAGCTACGGATACGCCACTTCCAGTTGTGAGCGGGAAGAGTTACCAGATCAACGGTGTGTCGCGACCGGGCCACTATCGCGTCTGCGATCGCCTTGTGTGAACCGCCGTAGAACGACTCAAGGAACAGGATTCTCATTTGTTGACCGGATCGCGTGGTAGTCGGTAGTCTGTCGTATGCCTCATGCTGTTCTCTTTGATCTTGACGGCACTCTCCTCGACACCTTAGCAGATATAGCTGCCGGCACAAACAGTGCGTTACGCTCATTGGGTCTTCCTGAGCATCCTGTTGAGGCGTATCGCCGGATGGTTGGTTCAGGGATACAGGTGCTGGCCGAGCGCGCGCTTGGCCAGAGGGCAACCCCTGAACTGGTCGCTCAGGTGGTGAGGGCTGCCGGCGCGCGCATGGCGGAGAACCAATTCACCAGGCCTTACGAGGGAGTTCCCGAGGCTCTCGATGCGCTTACGAAGCGGTTCGTTTTGGGCATCCTCTCAAACAAGCCGCACGAGATAGTCAACGGGACCGTCCAGCGCTTTTTCCCGGACATCCGGTTTTCGGCAGTTCACGGACAGAAGGAAGGTATTCCAGAGAAGCCCGATCCGACGGTGGCAATCCAGATCATGGAAGCTCTTCAATCGAAAGGTGTCACCGTGTACGTTGGTGATTCAGATATAGACATGCAGACGGCGCGCACTGCTGGTATGCACGCAGTTGGCGCTGCATGGGGATTTCGCGGTCGTGCGGAGCTCGAAAGCGCCGGCGCAGACGCTGTGATAGACCGGCCGGATGAGCTGGTGGGCGTAGTAGACTCGTTGCTGAGAGGAGAGACAGATGGGTGAATCAGTAGGAAATGACGTGCGGGGCAGGGCCGAAGAGTATCTGAAGTACGAACAGGACGGCCAGTTTCGGTCTGAAGTTGAGGAACTGCTCAATTCTGGACAAGTGGAAGAGCTGGAGGAACGGTTCTATCGCGATCTGGAGTTCGGCACTGGAGGACTGCGGGGGATTATCGGGGGTGGATTCAATCGTATGAACCCGCTTGTGGTGGGCCGGGCGACCGAGGGGCTTGCTCGCTATATACTTGAACAGGGAGAGAAGCCGGCCGGCGAGTTCCGCGCGGTGATTGCGCACGATTCTCGCCGCTACAGTGAGACATTCGCGCTACAGAGCGCTCTTGTCTTCGCGGCGCACGGTATCCACGCGTACCTGTTTCCCTCCCTGCGACCCACGCCTGTGCTCAGCTTCGCGGTGCGGGAACTGCAGGCGAGTGCGGGCGTTGTAGTCACGGCGAGCCACAATCCACAGTCCTACAACGGATACAAGGTGTACTGGGCGGACGGCGCCCAGATTGTGGCCCCGCACGACAGGCGGGTCATTGAAGAGGTTCTCTCCGTTGACGGCGCTCCTCGACGGATAGGCAAAGAAGAGGCGATAAACAAGGGCCTCCTCACTTATCTGGACGAGTCGATGGATGATGCTTTTGTGGCAATGGTCAAGCGTCAGAGCGTCAGGCCCGAGCTTCTCAAAGAGCGGGGCAGTTCGCTCAGCGTTGTATTCACGCCGCTTCACGGCACTGGTGCACCAATGGTGGAGCGGGTGCTTGGCGAGCTTGGTGTACAGGTGACGACTGTTCCTGAGCAACGGGAGCCCGACGGTGAGTTTCCCACCGTGAAGTTTCCCAACCCGGAGGAAGCGAGTGCGCTCGAGCTTGCCCTGGAGCTTGGAAAGCGGGAGTCCGCGGATATCGTCATGGGCACCGATCCGGATGCGGACCGTCTGGGCATAGCGGTTCCCGGCCCGGATGGCTTCACGTTGATCACCGGGAATCAGCTTGGCGTGCTGCTGGCGGACTACATCCTTGGTGGCCGCAAAGAGCTTGGCACCCTCCCGGAGAAGCCTGTGTTTGTCACCACGATCGTGACAACTGGGCTTCAGAGAAAGGTTGCAGAGAGCTATGGCGTTCATGTGGAGCTGACTCTCACCGGATTCAAGCATATCGCAACGATCATGCGGGAACTTGACGCGCATCCGCAGCAGGGCACCTACGTGATGGGAGATGAGGAGAGCTACGGCTATCTGATAGGAACCGAGGTTCGTGATAAGGATGCAATTACTGCAACGGTGCTGACAGCAGAGATGGCGCTCTACCTTGTCTCTCAGGGCAAGAGCGTTCTCGACCGTCTGAACGAGATCTATACGCAGCACGGTTACCACGAAGAGATTCAGATATCGCGCTACTTTGAGGGACAGTCCGGCGGTGATGTGATGTCTGCCCTCATGAGAACGCTTCGCGAGCAACCGCCGTCACAGATTGCAGGCGAGGCGGTGGTGAAGGTCTACGACTATCAGGAGCAGACTATTCGATCGTCTGAAGGAACGGTGGAGGGTACCCTTGAGCTACCACAATCGAATGTCCTTCAGTTTGCGCTTGCCGACGAAACCGTTGTCAGTGCCCGGCCTTCAGGAACAGAGCCGAAGATCAAGTTTTACGCATCTGTTTCCGAAAAGCCGGGAGTTCCGCTCGCTTCGGCACGCAAGACGGTTGGTGGCAAACTCAATGCAATTCGCGACTGGGTGGAACAGACCATTGCCGCAGTCAGCGACCCCGGCGGAACTTGAGCATTCGGGCCTGCTCGAAGTGCTCGCGGATCTGTCGCTCGTCAATGAGTCCGCGCTGCAGCTCATCCTGCAGGGACTCAAGAAATCGATCTTCCAGATGGTAGAGTTCCGCTTCAAGCTTGCCGGACCAGATTCGAGTGGTGATGCTCTCGGGTGATTCGCGGTCGAGAAGCAGACTCTCTGTCAGACGAGTCGAGAGGTACCACCGGATATCGTCAAGCGAGAGGTCATACTCCTCTCTCAGTTGCTGTGCGATCATCTATGGTATGGTGCAGCGACGGTACGCACCAGTCAACCCGGAGGAGAGATCACATGGAGAAAGATGAGCAACAGAGTGTGAGTCGGACAACGTTTACCGCCTTTGATTTTGAGACGACCGGTCTGTTTCCTGCATCTGATCGGATCGTGGAATTCGGAGCCGTCAGGTTTCGCGACGGTGAGGTGCTCGAGGAGTTCCAGATGCTCGTGAATCCTGGTATCCCGATCGGGGCGGACGCGGCGAAGGTGAGCGGTATCTTTGATGCAGACGTCGTCAATGCGCCTCCTGTCCTGGAAGCGGTGCCGCGGTTTCTGGAGTTCATCACCGACAGTGTCCTGATAGCCCATAACGCACCGTTTGATCTGGGCTTCCTGAGAGCGGCTGCTGCTCTTGGGAGTTTTGGAGAGGTCAATAATCGGGTCTGTGACACGCAGGCGCTGGCGATCAAGGCGTTTCCCGGGAAGAAGAGCTACGGTCTGGAAAATCTGTCGAAAGAACTCGGACTTCCGGGGTACCGGGCCCACCGAGCGCTGGACGATGCGGTCATGTGTATGCGCCTCTTTCTCCGTTGCGTAGATCAGCTCAGTTTTATGGGTGACCTGGAGCTCGGGGAAGTGCTCACGGTGCAGCAGTAGCTATTTCGAAAGCAGCGTCAGCATGTAGAGTTTTAGATACTCCTTCAGGTCTTCATGACGGCGGATCTGATGCAGTGCCTCAGCTCGCGAAATATCCTCTGCCCACTGTTCAACATTCGCTCTCGTCGGAGGTATCAGCCGGTATGAGACTTTCCTGCGACGCAGATAGTCGCGAGCGAGGCTGTTTACATCCTCTACAAGATTGTCCTTCGCGGTCATGTCGAGGAGGGGGTTCCAGCGCTCGATAAGCGTTGCAAGCGTTCTCTCAGCTGTGCTTCCGTCGGGAGTGTACGCTCTTTGCAGCTCGCGAGCGGCATCCTTGAACTTGGCAACCTGGGCCTTGCGTGAAGCCCCGCCGCCGTTCGATCCAACCGAGGATTCAACTTCCGTGCGCGGCCCCGATTCATCTTCTCTGCGGCGTGCAGGTCCAAGGGTTGCGGTGGTTGCTCGGTGCCCGGCGGCGCGCGTTGTTGCTTTACGAGTCCGCTGTTCGCGTTCCTCCTGCGTAGGTCCCAGGAAGAGCCGTCGAAAAAAACCGACTATGCCGCTGAGTACCGGTACCGCTATCCAGAACGGAAGGAGCAGGCGAGCATCGTGATTGAGTGTTCGCCGGTCCAGGTTCAGTACCTCCACCAGAGGTTTCACGCGGGCGAGCTTTTCGTCCACAAGCTCATCGATGTCTGAGGCGATATCTGCGGGGATGCTGGTTTCGTGCCTGGTGAGGTAGAGCAAATTGTAGTTGAGCAGGCTGTACAGCAGCGGATCCTCCTCCTTCAGCTTCGCCTCGACATCAGCGTCAAACATCCGGTCATCATTCATTTCAGGCGGCTTGGTGCTCTTCTTGAGGGCGTCGCTCCATAGCCGGATGTAGTGCTCGCGAAACTCTCTGCGCGCACTGAACAGGTGTTCGAAAAGCACATGGCTGACGTAATCACGGTAGAGGTAGTACTCTCTACCGTCGATCGCTTTCACACGGATCATCTGCGGCAGGGTGGCCTCATTCTCGGGCCTGATGCGATCCTCTATGTAGCGGTTCACATCCTCCAACCCGTACTTCTTTGTGAGCGGAACGCCGCGCGGATCGGTGAACTGCTGAATCTCGTTGATAGAGAAGATGTAGGGTGCTCGGCGCAAGCTGTTCTCCAGCTGTCGCAACGCAGTCTCGCGCTCGAGAGTTCGCTGCTGTACCCCGCGATGGTAGACGTTGAAATAGCCAAGAAGATAGGACGCCTGGCAGAAGCCGTGCTCGTCTATGGTTTTTTCCTTTTTCTGACTGTACTCCTTGATGATGGAGCTTGAGAGCTGCGTCCAGAAGTGAAAAGTGAAGTCGGTTGGTGAGAACACGGTCTTTAATGCCTGGTCGGTGGTGGACAGGATACTTGAGAGCATGTCTTTCATGGCGTTCTCGCGCTGCTTGAAGATGGATGCAAGCTTGCTGCGCATATAGCCGGCGTTTCTCTCCACTCGCAGGTACTGGCGGATCTTGTGAACGCAGAACTTCGCCAGAGGCCCTGACAGGGATCGCAGCTCACAGACCATCGTGTGCAAGCCGTCCGGAAAGAGAAGCCGAAGGATGGTGTTCTTCTCTGACTGTTCGGCATGACCGAGCCAGCGAACGAAATCACTTCGCACATCGACCGGCTGGATAAGATCTGCAGGGATCGTGACCGGAAGGGACTCTTCATTGGGGAAGGGGCGATCGGGTTGGGCGTTCAGTCGTTCGTAGGCGGCTCGAAGAACCGCATGGTAGTACTCGGGATAGTAGACACTTGCAATCTGACCATCGGAATATCCGAGTTCTACCTTCCCATCCTTCTCGAGCTCCATGAGGTACGCGGTCATCATATTTCTGGGGCTCTCTGCGAAATCTTCGAGTCCCGGATCATTGTCTGCCGCCTGTGCGAGGTATCTGTCTGCGAAGGTGAGCAGCGCGTTGTAGCCCACGCGGGCGCTTCGCGTTCGCTTCACGAGACTCTGCACAATCTTCAGGGCATCTGCACTCGAGGACATGTGTCCGTGAGTATACATCAGAGGGTCTGCGATGGCTATTATTGGTTCGGCTGGAAAAACTCTGTTTGACACAGAGAGCCCCTGGTCGCTACACTACGGCCGATATGGTGTACAGGCTTCTGGTGCTGGTTGCAGCACTGTTCGTGATCATCTCTTGTCAGACTCCGCCTCAGCCTGAGGTCGAAGAAGAGGCGATCGCTGCCGTACCCGAGGCAGAGCCGGTACCCGAAAGCGAGCCGGAACCGGAACCGGAACCCGTGGAAGAGTCAACGGTTCCGATAGAGGTCCCTGAGGATGTCTACAATCGCGCGTTTAATGAGGTCTCTGAGGTTATTGAAGAACTCAACGATATCATAGCGCGGGGAGATTTTGAGGCGTGGCAGGATTACCTTACCCCCGCCTACATTGAGTACCATGGCGATCCTGATGTGCTCGCCGACCTGTCCACGCAACCGATGCTTTCGCAGAACGATGTTCGTCTGCGGAGCCTGCGGGACTACTTTCAGTATGTCGTGCGTCCTTCCCGGGCCGGCGCACGACTGGATAGCCTGGTCTTTTATTCCGATAATCTGGTAGAAGCCGTTACCGTTTTCCGAGGGCAGGGTGTTATACTCTATGTTTTGAGGAAAGTCGGTGACGAGTGGAAGATTGACACGTTTGACGAGCCGCCTGAGTGATCAGAGAGCCGTCGGGACTTTTTGAGGAGCACCACATGAAGAGGATTGTTGCTGCTGTGCTGTTGGCGTTGCTGTGCAGCGTTCACCTATTTTCGCAGGAAGAGGAGGAACGAGCCTCTACCATTGAGGATGTCTTTCTCCGTCAGCAGATCGAGCTGCAGATCCTGCGAAGTCAGGCGCGATCAACCGACCGCGAGACAAAGCTCTTCGCGCTCGACACCGTTGCCGAGATGGCCGAGAACGGGGAAGTGGAGAGCAGTCCGGAGCTCTTTAATATCCTTCAGACTCTTGCGACCGAGGGCACCCGGAACGAAGTTCGCTCGGCCGGACGGGTTATCAATAACTACCCGGTCGTTCGAGCCCGGGCGGCGTCCATACTTGGTGAGGTTGGCGGTGAACAGGCGCAGCGGGTGCTCCTGACTATGGTCCGTGAAGATCCTGAGCCTATGGTCCTCTCAGAGGCGATTTATGCGCTTGGGCAGATTGGGCCGCTGGAGAATGCCGACGAGGTTTCCGACCACATTGTCTACACTCTCACCCGCGAGAATGCCAAGATCACGCCAGATAACAACCTGGCCATTGCCACTCTGCTTGCGCTCCAAAGTCTGTTCGAGGCAGGGATGGAGTTCGAGAGCAGCGACCAGCTCGCAGACACCGTGGGGTTGATTCTTGATATCAGCACCAACTATAGCTACATCACCATCGTCCGAAACCGGGCCCGCGCGGTTCTCGAGACGCTGATGTCCCAGTAGAGAATACGGTGAGGTGCTGCGGTCATAGTCGATCGCGGCATCACTCTTATGCGCATTGAGATAGAGAGCATCGGGGAGTCAGAGGCACGCCGACGGGGTTTTTTTGGCTGGCCTAGTTCAACGCGTCCGGTTTCTCGCTATACCTGGCACTACGACGCCCGGGAAACAGCCTATATTGAAGCCGGAAACGCGAGAATCGAGACAGAAGACGGAAACGTAGAGGTTGAGCAGGGAGACCTGATCATCCTGCCTTCAGACCTCGACTGTACCTGGGTTATACGCGAACCGCTTACCAAACGATATCAGATAACCGATCGCGCGGAGTGAACTGCGGTAAGCCGTGCGCGTGCAGAGTGCACCACAGCGGCATTGGTATCAGTTCACGGACGGCTTGAAGCCGGTCTGGGCAATCACACGGTAGAGTCCGCCCTTCTGCCTGAGAGCCGCGTTCCAGCCCTCGGTGGGGTCCGGGTGAAACACTATCGCGGGAGTCGCCGGTATGACCAGCCAGGCACCGGCGGCAATCTCTCCTTCCAGTTGTCCGGGCGCCCAGCCGGAGTACCCCAAATAGAAGTTTATCGGTACCGACTGTTGATCGGCGCCCGCCTGAGCAAAGTAGCGGTCAATGATCTCAAATGCCGGTTCGAAGAGGATGCCGTCACTAGGTTCATGGGCAAACTCGCTCCGACTATCCCCGGGAAGACCGGAGTGGAGAGTGAACAGATAGTGCTGCTCGACAGGCCCGCCCACGAACGGCACCAATTGCCCGGGACGGCGATGGGCGTACTCAGGAATGATCTCTGCGAGAGTGGTTTCCGATGGTCTGTTGAGAACAAGCCCGAACGCTCCATCCTCGCCGTGGCTGATCATGAGCACAACAGTTCTATAAAAGTTTGGATCAATGAGCTCCGTCTCTGATACGAGCAGATAGCCCTCAAGATGAGCGGGCAGCGGAGTACCTGAGGAGTCTTTTGGTATCTGGTCCGAACCCATGCACTGACTCCAGAGAGCGACCGATGGGAATCGAACCCACATCATCAGCTTGGAAGGCTGAGGTAATAGCCATTATACGACGGTCGCGTAGTGGGTAAGAGATACCAAGATCGGCGTGGGGTGTCAATAAGCGCCACGTGACAGAGAGCGTGCGGTCGTGTTACTCTCACATATGGGTCAACGAGGCGAGCTCTTCTCTGTAAAAATGCCGAGTGCGAACGAGAATCGCACCTACTTTCTCAATCTTAAGGAGAACCGTCTTGGTGATCTCTACCTTACCGTGGTGGAGAGCAAGAAGATCTCGGAGTCTGATTTTGAGCGTCACCAGATCGTCCTCTTTGAAGAAGACTTTGCGACCTTTGAGAAGGGCGTAGCCCGGATCTTCTCATACATCAGAGATCAAAAAGCGGAAGGATCATCCCGACGGGCCTGAAGCTTCTACGGTGAATCGGCGACGGGCCATAGAGGGCCAGGCGTTCTCGATGAAGCCGGGTCGGATAGCCCTTGTGTAGCTCAAATCCATAGCGTTGATCAACGCTCGCAAACCGTATCATCCACAGGTCACGGGCCTCCTTCGCGAGGACACTGGCTGCCATGACCGCCGGAACAGTCGCATCCGCCTTGACAAGTGCGCGGGTGGGAAGCGGAAGATCCGGTACCATGTTGCCGTCCACCAGGCACTCTATCCCGAACCCGCCGGCACTGGTATCAAGACCCTGACAGGCGGCCTGGAGTGCTCTTTTCATTGCGAGATGACTCGCTTGAAGGATATTCAGGCTGTCTATCTCCGAACTGTTCGCCCAGCCGACTCCCCAGAGAAACGCCTGTTCTCGTATGGCTGCTGCGGCGAGCGTTCGCTTGGATGCGGAAAGCGACTTGCTGTCGCCCAGGAGATGCACCGGAAAACTGCCACTGCAGGCGGGGGAGTCGAGCACGACGGCGGCGGCGGTGACCGGACCGGCAAGGGGCCCCCGACCCACTTCATCTATCCCGCAGAGCAGCATGGGCTCATTATAGTCGGGCGAGGCGCGCTGTCGAGTTGAACGGTTGCACTGTTGACCGGTATACCCGCACACACTACTGTAGCGTGACGAGAGGGGTATCTGTGTTCCTGAAGAGCATCGAGTTATTCGGCTTCAAATCATTCGCCGACAGATCAAGGATCGAGTTTACCGACGGTGTTTCCGCGCTTCTCGGGCCGAATGGCTGCGGCAAGAGCAACGTTGTTGACGGTATAAAGTGGGTGCTGGGCGAGCAGGCCACCAGGAGCCTGCGCGCTGAACACATGGAAGATATCATCTTCAATGGAACAGAGAACCGGAAGGCACTCAACGTGGCGGAGGTCACGCTTACGCTGTCAAACGATACCGGAATCCTTCCGATCGATACAGCCGAGATCTCCGTGCGCCGTCGTTTGTTCCGAAGTGGTGAGAGTGAGTACTACATCAACGGTACGGCCGTGCGCCTGCGGGAGGTGAGGGAACTGTTCTATGACACGGGCATAGGCAAGAGCGCCTACAGCATCATGGAACAGGGCAAGATTGACCAGGTCCTTTCCAACAAGCCGGAAGAGCGGCGACTGATCTTCGAGGAAGCTGCGGGTATAACCAAGTACAAGGCGCGCGGACGAGAGGCGGAGCGAAAGCTCGAACGCACGCAGGAGAACGTACGCCAGGTGCAGGGAATCCTCGGAGAGGTGACGCGGTCGTATGAAAGCCTGCGCAAACAGTCTGAGAAGACGATCGAGTACCGGCGTATCCGGGAAGAGAGCTTTAAGGTTGAGAGAGACATGACGCTTCTGCGTTTGCGTTCGGTGGTCGATGAGCGTGACCGGCGCCAGGAGCAGTTGAAGAAGAAAGAGGCCGGCCGTGATGCGCTTCGCAAGGAGATCGACGGTATCAACGAGAGCCTCGAAGAGAACCTTGATGTCGTAAACTCCATGGAGGCTGATCTCATCGACCAGCAGAAGCGCCTCTACGGTGTTGAGCTTGAGAAGAACAACCGTGAGAACCAGATTCGTATTCATGGAGAGCGGGTCGGCGAGCTGGAGCAGAAGATCGAGGGCGGACAGACTCGCGAACGCTCCATCCAGGACCGGATCACCGGGCTCGAAGAGCAGATTGCGACCACGGTGCGCGCAATGGAAAGCCACAGATCCCGTATAGGTGAGTTGGACGAGAATGTTCAGACATTCCAGAATCACATCGAACATGCCGAGCAGGGGATTGCGGAGAATAATCGTGAGGCCGCCGAGTGCAACCGGACAATTGCTCTGGAGGAACAACGGCAGATCGATCTTGAGGCATCGCTTCGTGAGCTTACCGACGACATCGTGCAGAAACTGGACCAGGCGCTGGCAAGTTCCGGATACTCCCGGGCCGAGCGCGCAAAACAGGAGAGTGCCGCCGAGAACTCGTTTTCGGAACTCGTGAGTACCCTCAGGAGTCGATCCCTCCAGTACCGGGATGCCATGGCGTCTGGAAATGACCGACGGCGGGAGGAGGTGGTCACCGCGCTGCTTGATGAGCTGTCCCGGGAAGTTGATGCAGCACGAATCGCTTTCGATTCCTACCGGGCAGCCATTCCCAGCTTCCTTGATGAGTTTGTTGCGCCGGAGGGGATCATCACTCGGAAGCGGGAACTCGATGCGCAGATCAGTGAGAGCCGGGAGCATGTGCGCTCCCGACGTACCCGCATTTCCGAGCTTCAGGAAGCGAACGAGGCGCACGCCAATCGGATAGGCGAGTACCGCAAGACCCTTGAAGAGCTGCGGATGACCCGGGTACGAATGGCAACACAGCTGACCGCCATGGAGGAGAACCTGAAGGGACAGCGCGGCTCCCTGGAGGAGCAACGTGGCGTACTTGAGCAGCACCTTCTGGAGCTTGAACGGGACAAAGAGCGCCTGCTGGAAACACGGGCAAGGATAGAGTCTCTATCGCAAGAGCTGCAAGGTCTCGAGAAGCAGGAAGAGACGCTCCAGTCCGGACAGAAGAGCCTTCAGGAGGCTATCTCCAGCAGGAATCAGGAATTGCTGTCCAAGGAGAGAGGCCTGAAGAGCAAGATGGAGAGCCTCGGCCGGACACAGAGCGAGCTTGAGCGGGTGCAGGTCAGTCTTGCGGAGGCGAGTGCTGAGATTCGAAATCTTTACGAGAACTTCCGCGAGCGTTTCAGCCAGGAGCTCTCCGAGCACGAGCCTCGGATGCTCGAGATTGAGGCGAGCGCGGCCGACTTCCGGGCAAGCCTGTCGGCGCTCCGTGAACAGGAGCGGTCGCTTGGTGCAGTGAATTTGGCGGCTCCTGAAGAGTTTGCGGAGGTCAAAGAGCGCTATGAGTTTCTCACTACTCAGCTCGAGGACCTGCAGCAGGCGAGAGCAGATCTTGAGCGGGTGACCCAGGAGATACAAAGCGAAAGCGCCGCACTGTTTGCCAGGACGTATGAGCAGATCAAGAAGAATTTTCATGTCATGTTCCGTCGTCTGTTCGGAGGCGGGCGAGCAGAGATAAAGCTCACGGAGCCTGATCAGATTCTGGATTCCGGAGTTGAAGTGTACGTCCAACCTCCGGGAAAGAAGCTTGAGAATATCGCGCTTCTCTCCGGGGGTGAGCGCAGCCTTACAGCTGTAGCGCTTCTCTTTGCCACCTACATGGTTCGCCCAAGCCCCTTCTGCCTGCTCGACGAGATAGATGCCGCTCTCGATGAGAGTAACGTTGGAAGGTTTACCTCTATGCTTATGGAGTTTGCGGAGTCGAGTCAGTTCATCGTGATCACACACAACAAGAAAACGGTTGCGGCAGCTCGAACACTGCTCGGCGTAACCATGGAGGAACACGGTGTGAGCAAAGTTGTCTCAATGCGCATCGGCGGGGAGGCCGTTCGTGCATAAGTCCGGCCCGTTCGGTCTTGAGATCAAACAGGTAGTTCTTGCCACTGCTGGAGTCTCCGTCCTTGCCGTTATTCTCACCCTTTCCCTGAACTGGCCCGAGCGTTCTGCCGATACTGTAAGTGTTGAAAGTAGTCCATTGCGCAACGAATGGGCCGCGGCAAACCTGCTCGAGCCGGCTGATGACTTCAGTGCGGAGCTTGAGCTTGAATGGGTTCCTTACCGTGCGAGAGAGACCCGCTGGGACGAGCGTCGGGTTGGCGAGCACTGGATGGAACCCGCCACCGTTGGGCGTGAGCTGCTCGATCAGCAGATCAAGGCTCGCATAGACGGCATTCTCAAGGAGGTGCCGTAGGGCGATTCTCCGGGGAGGGGTCATGAATCGTTTGATATCCGCGTTTTTCTTAGTCATTGCGCTTAGTGTTATAAGCGCCTGCGCAACCGTTGATGCTCCATCATACCGGGCGGATCCGCTGGTCTCTTTTGAGGAGATCCGGGACAGCCCCCAGGTTTCACTTGAGGCGCCGGCCCGCAAGGTTCTCACGGTTCAAGCTCCCTCAGAGTCGTATCTCGCTGAGCCCGTGTTTTATACTCGTGATGAACTGACGCTTGCTCGCCCGCAGCCGTTGACGTTTCCGGACGCTGTGCCGGACGCTTTGATCGTTGACGAGCCTCACGTCCTGAGTGATCAGAACGACCGGAACGATCCTGCATTAGTCTCATCCGACGCAGAGACCAGACCGGTCTTCGTGGAGCATGCCGAAGAGTCAATTGTTTCGCGACCGAGACAGCCCACACCGGTGGGGACACCAGCGAGGGCGCCGGGGCCGTCGCCCGACACTGGGGAAAGGGTTCCTGAGCCAACCGTGGCCGCCAAAGATGAGTCGCCGGCAGAGAGCGCTCCCGTCGTGCGGGCGGCGTTGCCGTCTCAGGGAGTCCAGAGCCCTGGAGCCGCTGCAACAAGAGAACTTGCAGCTTCCGGCTCGGCACGAACCGAGCCTCATGCAAGGGCACCGGAAACCGGATTAAGTGGAGCCGTTATCCAGAGCAGCGGGAGCGAAGTGGAAATTCTGTTGGCCGGCAGTGGCTGGATCTACGTTGGCAGTGAATATGCTGCCGGGTCTGTAGAGCTCCTGAGTAAATCGCGTCGCAACGGGGATGATCTGTTTCTCTTTGAACTCTCCGAGCCCGGCGCGTATGGGCTCTGGTTTCAGCAGCAGAACACTGCGACCGGTTCATTCGACAATCGCCGTGTAGCCGTTTTGCGGACTGACCAAGAGCCTGGGGTCGACCGACCAAACAATGAGGCGCCCGGTGACAACCCCAGCACCAGGGCGTTGGCCTCAGGCGAAGGTCGTGCACCGGCATCCGAGACGATGGAGGGGGCGGACTATACGGTTGCCGTAGGTCTCCTTCGCGCAGGAGATCTGGAGCAAGCGTTCAGATCGCTGCTTGATGAGAGCGCCGCCTTTGACCCGCAGCTTTCTCAGATAGAGCCGGATCTGCTTGGGGAGTTTGTTGACTCTGCTTATCAACTGCCCGGCCCGAGCGAGCGCAGTTTCTGGGCTCGGGTTGCACGATCTCAGAGCCCATTCTCCGCAACGGCTCGTAACCAGCTTCTGGCTTCCAGCATAGCTTCCGGCACTTCAGGAGACATTGAGAGCGCTACGCAGGCCCTGGTTTCGGCGGGAGAGGCGGACCCCCAGGCGCTACTCTCTGCAGCCGGCCAGGTGCACAATCGTGGCAACGACGCGGCGGTCTCCGGACTGATCTCCCATGCCGTCATGCTCGGTCTTCAGCCGGGTTATGAACAGTCGCTTGATGACCGGTCGCTCTTTCTCCTGGCAAGACAATTGGAGTTGGTCGGCCCTCAGCGTAACCTGCGAGAAGCGCTTCGTCTCTACCGTTTGATTACCGAGAGGTTTCCCCTTTCCCGATTCTGGGAACAGAGCAGGCAGCGAGGCGCGTACATTGAACGACACTACATCGATGTGAGATAGAAACATCGATTCGGTTGACAGTCTACCGTCGCAATCAATATATATGAGCGTTGAAACTCTATGCTCGAACGTCTTTCCGACAAGGTAGGTCAAATTGCTCGGTCCATCTCCGGACGCGGCTCCATAAGCGAGAAGAACGTTCGCGATGCGGTCGAGGAGATCAAGCTCGCGCTTCTGGAAGCTGATGTCAACGTGCGGGTTGTACGGCGATTCGTGAACCGTACGCTCGAAGAGACAACCGGGGATGCGGTGCTGAAGTCGGTAGCCCCGGGGCAGCAGTTCGTAAAGATCGTAAACGACAAGCTGGTTTCCTTCCTTGGTGATGAACGGCAGGACCTCGAACTGCGCGGGCCGGATACACAGAGCGTGATCCTGCTGCTTGGCCTGCAGGGATCAGGAAAGACGACCACGGCAGCCAAGCTTGCGAAACGGCTGCTCGATGAGGGAAGACGACCACTCTTGGTGGCCTGTGACCTGGTACGTCCGGCTGCAATTGATCAGCTTGAGACGCTTGGTGCCCAGATCGGCGTGGAGGTTTTCGCAGACCGTGGTGCGAAGGACCCTGCGAAAGTTGCCAAGGCTGGTGTTGCCCACGCCAAGGCCGGGCAGCGGGATGTAGTGATAGTTGACAGTGCAGGGCGGCTTCAGATTGATGAGCCACTGATGGCGGAGATTCGCTCGGTCCACAAGAGCGTCTCACCGGTAGAGACGCTCCTGGTAGCCGATGCAATGACCGGGCAGAGCGCAGTTGATGTGGCGAAGGCGTTTGATGAGGAAATCGGGCTCACCGGTGTTGTTCTTACGAAGTTTGACTCTGATACGCGTGGCGGGGCAGCGCTTAGCATCAAGAGTGTAACACGGAAGCCGATCAAGTTTATCGGCGTCGGTGAGAAGATGAGTGATCTTGATCCGTTCTACCCGCAGCGGATCGCATCTCGCATTCTTGGTATGGGTGATGTCGTCAGTCTGGTCGAGAAGGCGCAGCAGACGATCAACCAAGAAGAGGCCGAGGCGTTGCAGGCTCGGATGGCGAAGGCCAACTTCACTCTCGAGGATTACCTGGCCCAATTTCAACGGGTTAAGAAAATGGGTTCGATCGAATCTCTGGTAGAGATGATTCCAGGAATGAAGGGTAAAGTGAGTGAGGAAGACCTTGATGAGCAGGGAATGAGGCACGAAGAGGCGATAATTTTGTCGATGACCTTACAAGAGCGACAGAACCATCGTATTATCGGACCTCCACGACGCAAACGTATTGCGCACGGCAGCGGCAGAAGCGTTCATGAGGTGAACAAGCTTCTCAAGAAGTTCGAGAAGATGCGGCTCATGATGAAGAAAATGACGAAAAACAAGAAATACCAGGCCCAGGTGATGTCTCAGCTCGGCGGGTAGCAGGAGGAAGTATGGTTCGAATTCGGCTGAAGAGACTGGGCACCAAGATGCGCCCGTACTATCGGATAGTTGTGATGGACTCGCGAAAGCCACGTGACGGGCGCGCACTCGAAGAGGTTGGGCTTTACCACCCGATCTCGCCGGCAGATGAGCAGGTGCGCATTGACGAGGAACGTGTCCGCGATTGGTTGAGCAAGGGGGCGCAGCCCTCAGCTACGGTGAAAAAGCTGCTCAACAAGCACAATATCACGGTCAAATAGCCTGATTGAGGAGTTGATCATGGAGAAGGAACTGGTCGCGTATGTGGCCAAATCTCTGGTTGATGAGCCCGATCAGGTTGAAGTCAATATGATCGAGGGCGAGAAATCGACAATTCTCGAGCTGAAAGTTGGCCCGAACGACGTGGGGAAGGTGATCGGCAAGCATGGGCGAATCGCGAAAGCTATTCGCACGATACTCAGTGCGGCGAGCACCCGCACCGGCAAGCGGGTCGTTCTGGAAATCCTGGATTAGATGCGGGACGAGCTGGTCATTGGCAGGATACGTACTGCCTTCGGCCTTGCAGGAGAGGTGAAGGTCGAGCTGTTCGCAAGCGACATCGGCTATCTTGAACAGCTGGGATCAGTGACGATTGTTCGCAGCGGTGTTCGTGAAGAACGGCATATTCGCAGCGTCCGAGCGAATGGGGCGACCTGTCTGGTGCTTTTTGACGGCATTGAGACTCCGGAACAGGCGAAGGAGCTGAGTAACGCTGAGCTCCTCGTGGACCGCGAGCGGGCGGTTCCGCCGGCGCCGGGCGAGTTTTACTACGCTGACCTTGTTGACCTTTTGGTGTTTGCTGAAGGTGCAGAGGCAGGGGTGGTATGTGACATCCTCGAGGGCAACGGAGCTGTTTTCCTGGAGGTGAAAACCGGAACGGGGGAGAAGAGGCTGATACCGTTCTCTCGCGATTTCGTTCTTGATGTAGAGCTTGAGGCTGGTAGATTGACGGTGTCGAGTCGTGAGCTGCTTGAGTGAAGTTTACTGTACTCACCCTCTTTCCTGAGATCATTGAAGGATACTTCTCAAGTAGTATCATGGCGCGGGCAGTGAGCCGGGGCCTGATCTCTTACAACGTGGTGAATATTCGCAATTATGCGACCGATCGCCACAGGACGTGCGACGATGCTCCGTACGGAGGCGGATACGGTATGGTGCTCAAGCCGCAGCCACTCGCCGCTGCTCTCGAAGGGGTTGCCGCCTCGCGGCAGCGGGTGGTCTACCTGACTCCGTCGGGAAGGTTGTTTTCGCAGCAGATGGCGCGGGAGTTTTCTCATGAGGAGGATCTTGTGCTCATCTGTGGTCGGTACGAGGGGATTGACCAGCGAATCATCGATCTGTACGTTCATGAGCAGGTTTCTGTTGGCGACTATGTCCTCAGTTCCGGTGAGATTGCGAGTCTAGCCGTGATAGACTCGGTATATCGTCTTGTGGATGGGGTCATAACTGCCGGATCTCTCGACGAGGAGAGTCATGAAGACTCGCTTCTCGAGTATCCGCACTACACAAGACCGGAGGAGTTTCACGGTCTGCGCGTGCCGGAGGTTCTTCTTAGCGGGCATCACGCAGCGATCGCCGCCTGGCGGCGTGAGAAGCAGATAGAACGGACAATGCGGGTTCGTCCCGATTTGATTGCGGCTGCCGACCTCACTGAGGAAGAACGTCGTATGGTTGGTGAGAACGGAGGAAAAAATGGATCTGATACAGGCAGTTGAAGCTGAGCAGAAGCGAGAGGGCCGGGACGAGTTTCGAATTGGTGACACCGTGAAGGTTCACTTCAACATTGTTGAAGGCAAGACCGAACGCGTGCAGATCTACGAGGGATTGGTGATTGCAAGAAAGAATGCCGGGCTGCGGCAGACATTCACCGTTCGAAAGATGTCCTACGGCGTTGGAGTTGAGCGCATCTTCCCCACTCACAGCCCCAGAATCCAGCGGATTGAGGTTGTACGACGTGGTAGAGTGCGGCGGGCCAAGCTCTACTACATCCGTGAGCGCATCGGAAAGCGAGCCAAGGTTGCAGAGAAGATTCAGCGCAAGGCAGACAAGCAACCGCAGGCGTAACGCTCTCCCGTGAGAATCGCAGGATTCCTCAACGGTTCTCAAGCCGGACGGACACAGTCGCTTCTGCCCGGCAAGATCTATACTTTCAGAGTTCTCTCAGTGCGTGGGCAGAACGCCACGCTTGTTCTTCATGACGGGACCAGGCTCCGCGTGTCTCTTGACAAACGTCTGCAGACTGGACAGATCTATCGTGCGCGGGCAGTCGTTCGTGGGAATCAGACAACCGTTCTGCAACTCGTTGAGCGCAACTCTGGAACACCGGAAGCAAGCCGGGCAGCGTTTCTTGGTCTTCCAGAGACCGAGGCATCAAACGCGACGGTCCGCGCCTTTATGGCTGCCGGCTTACCCCTTGAACAGACCAGACTCGAACGAGTCTTGAGAAGGGTGGAAAAGGAAAATCGGCGATCAACGCTTGCCGAACGGGCCCGCCTTGGTGCAATGCTGGAGGAAAAAGGGCTTTCGGGTGAGCAGAGCTGGCTGTATATGCTCGATGTCCTTGGCTACGCGGGCTACGATCACCACGACGGTCGTCGGGGTGAAGAGCAGCCGGATGAACCTGCAATTGAGACACAACTTTTGAGCACGATTCGTTTCTCTCAGGACGGCGATCACCCCCTCCAGCTCTTCAATCATATCATCGGTCCATCGAGCCACTGGATAGTGCTTCCGTTCGCCGTGAGGGGTACGGAGTATCTCAGCGGTACGATTCGGCTGCAGGTTGAAGCGACTACAACGGATTCATTCACCCGGCGCCTTGAGTTCCGGCAGGCAATAGTTGACGTCATCTCATCGTCCGGTCGCCGCGCGATGCGACTGAGCCGGGAAAACGGAGCGCTGTGTCTCTCGCACGTCAGCGGACAACCGCTTGAGGGCAAAGCTATCAATCGCCTGAGTGAGCGGCTGGCGGATCTTGGGGTGAAGGTTCAGCAGACGCCTGCGCCCTCAGAAGATGGAGAGTTTGACGGGTTTTCAATTCTGCCTACTGCGGATATACTACGCGGCACAGATAGAACGGTATGAAAGGCAAAACTGCAGTTGCGTTGCGTTATGTTCGTGATCTCCCGGCTCCATTTGTGGTTGCGCGGGGAAAAGGTGAGCTTGCCGAGAAGCTCACCGCAATTGCAGCGTCTCACGACATACCGATTCGGAACGAGGGAGAGCTAGCAGAGGCGCTTTACGGTGTTGAGGTTGGTGCACTGATCCCAGAACCGTTCTATCGTGTAGTCGCCGAACTCCTTGCTGCTGTGATGTCAGAGCGTGGAGACAGGGGGAGCAGTGAAGAGCATCAAGGTCAGTGACTTGAAGGCCGGGTTACGTTTTGACAAGCCTGTTTATATTGACGAGCAGAATCTTCTTGTCCCGGAGAAAGTGGAGATCAAGCAGAAGGATATTGACCGTCTGGTTAAATGGAAGATAGATAGTGTTACCACTGAGGGCCGTCCCATGAAGGAGCTGCCCTCCTCCAACAAGAACAGTTTTCTTAGGCAGGCGTTTAGCACCGCTGAGCAGCAAGCCGCAATTGACGCATACGGCAAGCTCGCAGCGGAGCTCCAGGACGTGTTTGAGCGGGTGGCCGCACAGCGCTCGGTTCAGGCAACCGAGGTAGATGCGATCGTGGATCGGCTGTTCAAACTTCTCCAGCAGCGGAAGAGCGAGGTCATCCAGTTAATCCTCTATGGCCTGCAGGGAGAGAGCGGATTCATTGAGAACGCGCTTAACTGTGCCGTTCTTGCCATCCTCGTTGGTCAGAATCTAAACATGGTACAGCATAGACTCACTAATCTCGCTACTGCGGCCGTCATGCACGACGCTGGAATGCTTCGCATCCCGGCATCCGTGCGGCAGAAACGCGGCGAGCTGACCGAGGATGAGATGCGGAAGATGCGGGAGCACCCCAACCTGAGCTATCGGATCATCAGCAAGGAGATGAGGTTCGCCGAGGAGATTGGTACCGCAGCACTTCAGCATCAGGAGCGCTGGGACGGCGAGGGCTACCCGCGGCGGCTCAGTGGTAAGTCTATTTCCGTTCACGCAAGAATCATTGCGGTTGCTGACGCTTTCGAGGCAATGGTGAGTAAACGGCCGTATCGCGAGTCTATGATTGGATATGAGGCAATGCGGGCCATACTCAGCGACAACGGTCGGAAGTTTGATCCCGGCATTCTGAAGGTTTTTATAGCAACTATGGGGCTCCACCCTGTTGGTGGTATCGTGGTCTTGAAGGATGGCCGAATCGGACGAGTGGTGGAAGTCAGTCCGTCCAGCCCGCTTCGCCCAAAGGTAAAGATCATGATTTCCAACGAGGGGCGTGAGTATCAGCGAGATGAAGGTGAGATAGTCGATCTGGCCACAGACAAGGATCTGTTTATAGCCCGGGCGGTGAACCCGAAGCAGCTTGCTGCAGCCCGAACCAGCTCCCCGTCGGGGTAGGGCATGGCAAGCTCCCACGACGTTGGAAAGGACGGTGAGGAGCGCGCTGTCCAATATCTTGCCGAGCGGAATATTCATACCATCGGAAGAAACTACAGGCAAAAAACCGGTGAAATCGATATAATTGCCTTAGACGGCGAAACGATCGCGTTTTGCGAGGTTAAGAGTTGGGAACGGATGCCCCTCTGGGGTCTTGAACAGGCC
The DNA here is from genome assembly GCA_964599075.1 of uncultured Spirochaetaceae bacterium. Classification (GTDB taxonomy): domain Bacteria; phylum Spirochaetota; class Spirochaetia; order DSM-27196; family SLST01; genus SLST01. Next base: position 31,609 of record CAZREG010000029.1, read on the forward strand.
ATCAGTCGTCGCAAGCAGGGACGCATTATTCGCACTTCCCTTCGCTTTCTTTGGGAGCATCCGGAGTACGCCAGATCCCAGCCTCGCTTTGATGTGATCTTCGTGCATGGTGAGAAGGTATCGCACTACCGGGATGCCTTCTCAGGAAACGGGGTATGGTGAGGATAGCAAAAAAGAGCGACCCACAGCGCATCCGAGATCTCAAGGAGAAGATCCGCGACCAAGGGTACGTGCGTGAGGCAATTCGCAAGATCGCCGAACAACTGAGTAACGAGCTTACACAGAATCGTTGAACGCGGATTGACTGAACAACTCGGTTGCAGTTAGGGTAACCACATGCTCAGAGCTCTTTTACCCGGTTCGTTTGACCCTCCCACGAATGGTCATCTCAATCTCCTTGAGCGCGCAAGTCGCATTTTTGACGCAATAGATGTTGTTATCGCGGTCAATCCGAACAAAAGCTACACGTTTGAGGCGAGTGAGCGCGAAGAGATGATGCGGCAGATGGTACTCGGGTTCGCAAATGTGGACGTCCACATCTGGGACAAGTTAATTGTTAAGTTTGCAGAGCGCGTGGGCGCACGGGTGATGATTCGTGGTGTCCGAGCCCTCGCTGATTTCGGCTATGAGTTTGAGCTTTCCATGATCAATAAGGGGCTCAATGCCCAGGTTGAGACATTCTTTATGCCGACCGATCCGCAATACTTTGTGCTGCGTTCGACGTCTATCAAGGAACTGGCACGGCTTGGTGGGGATATTTCAGGCATGGTACCCGAATACGTCGCCGAGGCGCTGAAGAAACGTCTGGGTCCGGAGACTCGGCGTTAACGCTTTTCTCATGTTGACAAGGTCCGCCGGTTACGCTACCTTCTGCGGGAATTACAGGCATTGACTGAAAAGAAGAGGAACGCATGGCAGTCCCACGGAAAAAGCATTCGAAATCCCGTACTCGTAGGCGAAGGCACATAAACGCCAAAATCAAACTGCCCACGCTGGTAACCTCTCCGGAGTCTGGTGAGCCGGTCAAACGGCATCACGTTGACATGAAAAGTGGTTTCTACCGCGGGAAGCAGATATTCGAACCAGAAGAGCTTGAATAGGCCCAAATAAGAAGGAAGGAGCGGATAATGGCAGACGAACTGTTTGACAAGATGAAGAAGCTTATCGCAGACAAGCTTGAGATTGATGAGAGCAAGATCACCATGGAGTCTTCTTTCCGGCAGGATCTCGGCGCTGACAGTCTTGATACATTCGAACTTGTGTATGCGATTGAAGAGGAGCTTGGCATTGAGGTTCCTGATGAGAAAGCAAATGAGTTTGAGACCGTGAAGGATGCGCTCGACTTTATAAGGACTCAGAAGAAGTAAGCGTCACAATGGGTTATCACGCGTCGGTACGCTACCGACGCGTTTTTTTGTCCCCAAACCGGTATGGTTCGTCTCTTTAAACGATTCGAAGATGAAAGGGCGCCCTCAGTCTCTGTTGAGCGCAAGGAAGAGCTTCAGTTGTTTCAGCGTCACGCTGGACTGAAGTTCAAGAATATCGATCTCCTGAACCTTGCGTTCAGCCACCGATCGTTTGCCAATGAACAGGGCGCAGGTGTCGGTAACAACGAACGCCTGGAGTTTCTTGGAGACTCTGTTCTCGGTCTCGCTGTTGCTGAGTATCTCTACGTTGAACTGGCAAACCGGCCTGAAGGCGACCTTGCGAAGATAAAGAGTTTTGTCGTCAGTGAGGCCAGCCTATCAGAGATTGCTCGGGCTTTACGTGTGGACAACTATATTCTGATCGGGAAGGGAGAAGAGTATTCCGGTGGGCGTGCAAAGCGCGCCTTGCTTGCCGACGCGCTTGAAGCGATCATCGGGGCCTTCTTCCTCGACAGCGGATTCAAAGAAGCGCGGCGCTTTGTACTTTCACACCTTATTCCTGAGATCAATAAGGTTCTTCAGAACAAGCACCAGAAAGATTACAAGACACTATTGCAGGAGCACTCTCAGAAGCTGTTTCGAAGCTACCCCAAGTACACACTGGCCAAGAAGACCGGTCCGGATCACGAACGCGTTTTCTGGATGGACGTCAGCGTAGCTGGTAAACGTTTCGGTCCGGGGAAAGGGCCAAACAAGAAACAGGCTGAGCAGGAAGCCGCTCGTCTGGCGTATGAGGCACTCCAGAAGGAGGGTGGCCACTGAGGGGCACGCGGCGCGGAGCGTTAATTGTTCTTGATCCGATCGTTGATGGCCATGGCGAGTCCGATGAGGCTCTCCCGATCATTCTGCGAGGGGTCATCTATCACAGTATCAAGGAGTTCCCGTAGCACGACGCCCAGCAGCGGACCTGCAGGAATACCCGCGGCGATCAGATCGTTCCCATTCACTGCCAGATCTGCAATGGTGGTGGCTTCCCGGGCCTCCATCTGAGCCTCTATACGCTTCTCGAACTCGGTGATTAAGCGTGTGTCCGGAAATTTGCCGGTGACGGCCATGCTGTCGGCCAGACGAAGCGAAAGCAGATCAGGAATGAGTTCCGCGCCCACCCTCGCGATAAACCGGCGCACTGCCGCATCACTCCACTCCGATGAATAGCCGAACATGTGTTGCCTTACAAGGGCGCTAACCTCCGAAACAACCCGATTCGGGTATCGTAATCGCCTCAGCGCATTCTCGGTAATTTCAGCACTTATGGTCTCATGATGATGGAAGTGCAGAATCTCATCGCCATCGCGGACGACCGCTGCGGGTTTCCCTGCATCATGCAGCAGCGCCGCGAGCCGGACGGGCAGACGGGCCGGTGCTGCGTCGCATGCCCGCGCAAGGTGCTCGAAGAGCGGATAGACGTGTCTTCCGCCCTGCACGAATCCAACGGTTGGCTCGAGTTCCGGCATTATCGAACTGAGAAGACCGGCGTCTCGGACCAGAAAGAGTCCG
>CAZREG010000030.1:0-2041 GCA_964599075.1 uncultured Spirochaetaceae bacterium
AAAGCCGCTTTCGTCGTGCTCGGGAAGTTCGTTCTGCATAGGACCCACCGTAGCGCAGCGCGGTGGGCTGTGGCTACCGGCGGGCGTCCCGCCTGAACCCCAACAGTTGCACTACCGCCGCGTCGCCGGTGTGGCCGCGTCCCTCGGTCACCGGACGCACAAGCTCCTCGCACCGCGCAAGGTCCAGGCCGGCAAAGTCGGCGGTAAGCAGATCACGGTTCATCATCAGGGCCGGGTCCGGCGGGCCCCCGGTACCGTGGTCCAGCTGTTCGGGCGTGTAGGCTTCAAGCACCATTGCTCCCCCTTCTCGCAGCGCCGCGACCGACCGCGCATGCAAGTCTGCTCGAAGCTCAGGCGGGAGATGAACAAAGATGGAGACGATCACATCCCAGGAGCGACGCCCCAGGTTGTAGGTGGCAAGATCGGCATGAACCGTAGCAAGCGAGACACCGTGACGAACGGCAAGTGCTGCAGCTTTCCGGTTCCCTTCCGCTGATGCGTCAACGCTGGTACACTCCCAGCCCTGTCGTGCGAGGTAGACGCTATTCCGTCCCTCCCCGTCACCAAGGAACAGCGCCCTCCCCCTTGGAAGCTGATCGGTCACCTCCACAAGAAACGTGTTGGGATCGGTCCCAAAGAAGTACTCCGGCGACCGGTACCGGCTGTCCCATCGGCCGCCCGACGGCCTGTCGTCACTCATACGTCTCCCCCATTATCGTGCGCCTGGATGGTGAACTGCTCTGGCGCAAACCGGTCACCACCGAGCCAGATATCAATCTTGGTGCCATCGCTTGTTCTCCCGACGGTTGCCGCCTTGATCTGCCAGCCAATGAGATCAAGCCGAGCCTCCCCAAGCGCGTCAAAACCAGCCATGGACCCGTAGTAGGCGGCAAGCTCCGGACGACCCGGATTATTGAGTGCGGCGCGAATGGTCTCAAGCTCGGCATCCGTGCGAGCGGTGGTATCCAGCACGGCAAGATGCAAACCGTCCTCTTCCTGATGCACTGAGATAACCACTCGCATGGGGTCGGCATCAAGAACATAGTGCGACAACTGCCCGATAAGATGAAGGAGTACCTCTGTCCGCTTCATTGTTTGCTCCTCTGGACAAAACTATCGATTGATCTGCTTCGGGTGTTCTGAAACCAGTCAACGACCGCAACTACGAGTGTCGCCGTGAGTCCACCTGCGAGCCCATTGTTGTAGAGGTTCATTCCCAGGTGCCAGGAGCCGGTCTGCTGCACAAGGGCGAGATGGAGGGCCCCGGCCACAAGTCCCACCGGCCAACCGAATTCACCCGCGAGCGGGGCCAGGGTGAGCACAAAGAGCGCACCAAGCAATGGTCCGGGGTCCGTGAGTGAGATCCCAAAGAGAAGCGTCGCCAGCACCGCTCCAGCCATAACCGGCAGGCCGTTCGCCGGGTGTTTCCCAAAAGACGCAAACCCCATCGCAGTGAGAACGCCGCCAAGAACAGGTCCGTTCAGAGGTCCATCAACCAGGAGCACATAGGCCCAGGTCATGACTCCCATCACCGCCATGTTCAGAAGGGCTCCACCGGTCCCGTCCATGCTCATGAAGTCGGATGGCAGCCTGCCACTTCGCTTCAGGATCGCACGAAACTCACCAAACGCCGCCCACCCGCTGGTCGCCAGCCCCAGCACAGCAAGGACGGTCGCGTAGACCGGTACGAGCAGGACAAGCACCGTACCTGGTTCAGTGTCCCAGAACAGAGAGGCGCCAAGCTCCACCCCAAGGCCATCTATCACCGCGGCGGCGAATATACCCAGAAGTCCGGCAGTCAGACCAACGTTGTAGAGGTGGTAGCCCTGGTGGAGTCTCAGGGTTGCAATCGCCAAAGCCGGCAGGAGACCACCGATCACAATGCCCGCCGCGGACGCGACGAGAAGGCTGACACCCACCGGCAGTCCCAGCTCAAACGCCACGGCAGTCACCAGAGGCCCAAGAGCGGTACCAAAGAGCGCCATCAGGATATAGTCACGATAGTGCTGCCCCGCCAGTCGCGCCGCGAGCCCCACTCCCA
>CAZREG010000030.1:2141-30588 GCA_964599075.1 uncultured Spirochaetaceae bacterium
GAACTATGTCCGCGGTAGCTGCCGCTACGTCAGTTCCCGAGCCCACCGCTGCGCCGTCCACACTCGCAGTCACGCCCCGCCCTTTGATGGCGGAGAACTCATCTGCTGTGGGGATGTCCACCCCCGCTTTCTCAGCACGACTCAGGATCCCGCCGGCGATCGGATGCTCTGATGCTCCTTCCACAGCCGCGGCGAGCGAGAGGACCTGTGACTCGTCGTAGCCGTCGCTGTGCACCGCAACGTCAGTCACCTCAAAACTGCCGCGTGTCAGGGTGCCGGTCTTGTCAAAGACCACCGTAGTAATCCGTCTGGCATTCTCGAACGCAGTTCTGTTGCGGATCAGCAGACCGTTGCGAGCGGACCGGGAAGTGGAGACTGAGACCACCAGCGGAATTGCCAGGCCCAGGGCATGCGGGCAGGTGATGACCATGACGGTGGCCATCCTCGCAATAGAGAACTGCAGGTCACGACCAGCGAGCAGCCAGGCGCCAAGTGTCACAACGCCGACGGTGATGGCAACGACAGTCAGCCAGAAGGCCGCTCTGTCGGAGAGCGTCTGCGTTTTGGACTTGGCCGCCTGTGCCTCTTGCACCATTGAGATCACCTTCGAGAGGTAGGAGTCTTCGCCTGCGCCTTCCACCTCTATCTCAACGGCTCCATCCCCGTTGATCGACCCGCCAATGAGCCGATCCCCCGCCTCCTTCCCAACCGGTTTTGACTCACCGGTCAGCATTGATTCATCAACGTAGCTTCCACCGTTCACGACCGTTCCGTCACTAGGAACTTTCTCCCCGGGCTTGATCACCAGCACGTCACCTGTCTTGATCTGTGAGAGCGGCACATCTTCCAGTTCTCCGCCCCGCTTGCGGTGCGCTTCCTCCGGCATGAGCCGTGCAAGCTCCTCGAGTGCGGAACTCGCGCTGAGTACAGAGGCCATCTCTATCCAGTGCCCCGCCAGCATGATCGCAATCAGGGTAGCCAACTCCCAGTAGAACGGAGACCCTTCAAGGCCGAATGTGACCGCAGCGCTGTAGACGTACGCCACCGAGATGGCGAGAGCTATCAGAGTCATCATCCCCGGACTCTTGCGCCGCAGCTCGTCCACCAGACCACTGAGGAACGGCCAGCCGCCGTATACAAAGATCACTGAAGAGAGCCCAAAGACGAACAGGGCGTCACCGGAGAATCCCAATGAGTAACCAAGAAACTCCTGAATGAGCGGCGAGAGCGCAAGAACCGGAAGGGTCAGCACGATCGTGACAAAGAAGCGACGCCTGAAGTCCCGGATCATCATCCGGTGATGCTCCGTGTGGCTCTGGCCACTTTCACGACGGTCTCCGTTCTCCTGTTTCTCCATCTTCACCCCCGGTTCTGCTCCACCCAAAGAAACAACGTTGCACTCGCTCGGGCAAACCGGGTAAGGTGATGCCGTAGCAAGCGTGGCTCATCACCCAGGCCTCCGGAGAGAGCAGAACTCATGATCAAGACCGTACAACGCCTCCTGCCTTTTTTACGAGCCCATCGAGGTGCGTTCGTGGCAGCAGCCGTATCCATGGTGGGCTTTGATATCCTGGCCCAGGCAATTCCGCTGGGTATCGGGTACGTGACGGACCGGATCTACCCCGCAATGAATGAGCCGGGCATGATGGAGCTGTTGCTGATTGTCTGCGGGCTGATGCTCGTCATCGGCCTGGCCCGTGGGGCACTTATCCATCTTATGGTTCGCAATTACTGGCGACTCGCTGAGTCGGTCGTCCGCGACATCCGGGACACCCTCTACGAGAAGCTGCAGCACCTGCCGCTGGACTTCTACGACCGCTCCCGAACAGGGGACCTCATGTCGCGCGTCACCTACGATCTGCAGGTGATCCGAAACTTCCTGGCGTTTGGCATAGAGCACCGACTTCGCATTGTCTTTATCTCACTCACGGTGTTCGGCGTCATGCTCTGGCAGGACTGGCGCCTGGCACTCGCGGTCTTTGCCATTGTTCCGGTTTTCTTCCTTATCATTGTCTCGTTCAGCAAGCGCATGCGTCACGCAGTAATAAAGCAGCAGGAACAGATGGGCCGGCTCAACGCCCGCATTCAGGAGAACCTCACGGGAATCCGCGTGGTAAAGGCGTTCACCGCAGAGGAACGTGAGCGGTCGCGGTTTGATGAGGAGAACGACAGGATGCTCAAGCGAGATCTTGGCATCTCGCTGCTGCAGGTCTACCTCAATCCCATTCTGCTGGTGAGTGACGGTATTGGAGCACTGGTGATTCTCCTGTTTGGAGGCTGGCAGGTCATTCAGGGCACCATGAGCCTGGGAGTGCTCCTTGCGTTTGTAGCGTACATGAACATCATGCGCTTCCCTATCACCATCCTTGCGCTCAACACCTCCACGGTGAGCATGGCCGAGGGGGCAACGGCGCGTATGCAGGAGATTCTAGATACACCGGACCAGAAGGCGCTTGACACCGGAACGCTCACAGACGCCATTGAGGGCCACCTCACTTTTGACCGTGTCAGCTTCACATACGGCGGTCAGGATCCAGTCCTCACCGATGTCACCTTTGACGTGGATCCGGGTGAACACGTAGCGCTCTTTGGGCTCACCGGAGCAGGCAAAAGCACCCTCATCTCACTGATTCCGCGATTCTACCTGCCAACGCTCGGCCGGATCTCCATTGATCACAAACCTATCGGTGACTGGCAGCTCGCTCACCTGAGATCCCAGATAGGAACCGTCCTGCAGGAAACCTTCCTGTTTTCCGCGAGCATTGCAGAGAACATTGCCTTTGCGCGTCCGGACGCCACGCACGAACAGATCCGCGAAGCCGCTCGCCATGCTCAGATTGATGCGTTCATCTCTTCGCTTCCGCAAGGCTATGATACCCTGGTAGGTGAATACGGAGTGGGACTCTCAGGTGGACAGAAACAGCGGGTGGCCATTGCCCGCACCATCCTGCAGGATCCTCGCCTGCTCATACTGGACGACTGCACCTCCAGTCTAGACGCCGCCACCGAGCGCCTGATTCAGAATCAGTTACGAGAGCTCATGAAGGGCCGGACCACCATCATCATAGCCCAGCGGGTCTCAACGCTCGCCCTGGCAGACCGGATCATCGTCCTCAATGACGGACGGATCACGGACGCCGACTCACACGAGAGGCTGATGAAGCGCAACGAGCTCTACCGAACCACCTACCTCGCACAGACGGTGGCCCGGGGCACACCAATCAGCGAGTCGTGGGGGTGAGAGGATGATCACACGGAAAACAACAAAAGAGATGTCGGTCTTTCACGAGAAGCAGGCGGCAGCCTTCGACTGGTCCATCTTCAAGCGTTTTCTCGCCTACCTCAAGCCTCACTCGCGAACGCTCGCTCTGATGTACCTTTTTGCGCTCGTCAATGTGGGAGCGTTTGTCGCCATCCCCATCGTGATGCAGATCGGCATTGATGAGTACATTGGCACAGAAGACACGGAGGGCCTGTTCACAGTGGCCATGGTTATGGCGGGTCTGCTTATTGTCATGTTCGTCGCGGCGCGCACACAGGGCGTGATGATGATGAAAATTGGCTACCAGGTGCTTCGGACGCTCAGGCGCGACCTCTTTGGCCACCTCCAGTATCTCTCGTTCCGTTTCTTTGATGCACAGAGGGCCGGCCAGATAATGAGCCGCCTCACCAACGATGTCCAGGTTTTCGAGGAACTGCTGCGGGCAGGGCTCGATACCATAGTGGTGGATGCATTTATGCTCGTCGGCATTGCCGGGGCCATGATCTCCCTGGATGCCAGACTCTCGCTCGTGCTTCTGGTGACCATCCCTGCGTTCGCCCTTATAGTCTTTGTGCTTCGCAACAAGCTGGTGCACGCTGGTCGCGGCATTCAGAGAAGACTGAGCTCGGTGAACGCATTTCTCAACGAATCAATCTCCGGAATCCGGGTCATCCGCGCGTTCGCGCGTGAGCAGGAGAACATTGCAAACTTCCGCGCAGTGAACAACGAGTACTTCCAGCAGACCCGCCGCTTCTACCCGCTACTCGCCTGGTTCTGGCAGAGCGTTGCCACCCTCGCGACAGTCGGACCGGTGCTTGTTCTGCTGATCGGTGGTGTTCTCCTGTCACGAAGCCTTGTGACCGTCGGCGTCATTGCCGCCTTTCTCACCTACATCAATCGATTCTTTCAGCCGATGCAGAAGATCAGCAATATGCTCAACCAGATCAGTCGCACCATGGCCTCCGGTGAGCGCATCTTTGAGATCCTGGACGTGGGGCAGGACGTCAGGGACAGGCCGGGGGCAAAGGTCGATGTTGACCTGGCCGGCCGGGTGGAGTTTCAAAACGTCTGGTTCGCCTACAGCAACGATGAGTGGGTGACCCGCAATCTGAGCTTTGTTGCTGAGCCGGGTGAGAAGATCGCCATTGTCGGCCCCACCGGGTCCGGGAAGACCACCATCATTAATCTGCTCTGTCGATTCTACGAACCACAGAAAGGCGCCATCCTGGCCGACGATACTGATATCCGTGACCTTGCTCAGGCAAGTTATCGCTCTCAAATTGCGCTGGTCATGCAGGATGCCCATATCTTCTCCGGGACGGTGCTGGAGAATATACGCTACGGCCGTCCGGACGCCACACGCGAGGACGTTGGTGCAGTAGCCCGTGAGATGGGTATCCACAAGATGATCTGTGCCTTTCCAGATGGTTACGAGACGGAGGTCGGCGAGCGGGGCGGCAATCTCTCACTGGGCCAGAAGCAGCTTCTGGCGTTTGCCCGAGCTTTGATCAGGGACCCAAAAATCCTCATACTGGACGAGGCAAGCAGCTATCTCGACTCTGAGAGTGAACGGCTGGTACAGCAGGCGATGGACAGCCTGAGCGCGGGCCGTACCAGCTTCATAATCGCCCACCGCCTGGCGACCATTCGGGACGCCGACCGAATCCTCGTTCTCCAGAACGGTGGTCTGGTTGAATCAGGATCTCACGAGCAGCTCATCGCGCTCGACGGCCGCTACGCGGAACTGCTGCGAACCCAATACGCGGCCCTGTAGGCTTCTCGTCCGCGTCTCCCGGGTGGACCCCGACCCTCACTCCGGCGCCCGGTAGAGGACTACACGGTCCCTGCCGGCACGCTTGGCCTGGTAGAGGGCGTCGTCCGCGTGGGCAATGAGATCATACAGGTCACTGATTTCAAGATTACGATGAGGCGATTCTGCAACAAGGATTGAGCTGACTCCGGCACTCACGGTAACCGAAAGGGCGGCAGATCTCACCTCAATGGAGCCCCGGGAGACAGACGCGCGAACCCGCTCGGCGAGTTCCATGGTCTGCGCACCAGTGGAGTCAGGCACCAGGACGGCGAACTCCTCCCCACCGTAACGCACGACAATGTCGGACTCCCGGACTGAGCGAACGATGGTGTCGGTGACCACCTTCAGAACATCGTCCCCGGCGGCGTGACCGTACTGGTCATTAACCGGTTTGAATCGGTCTATATCGATCATAATGGCGGAACAGGGTTGACCACTACGGGCACAGAGCTTGAGAACACGAGTGCCCTCCTGCTCAAGGTACGCGCGGTTATAGATGCCGGTCAGAGCATCAGTGAAAGAGTTTCGGGCAAGAAGCTCCATGTCGGCATGGATGCGAACCGCCATCGCCGATAGCGCGTCGGAAAGCATCTGGAGCTCCTTCGGGGCTGAGCGATAGTTTTTCTCGTCAAGCTCGAACTCGTCTTCAGACTCGAAGAACTGGGAGCTCGCGGCAGCAAGCGCTCGGGCTGGGATCTCGATTGTCCTGGCAAATCGACGCGCGATCAGCGCGGACAGCGCCACCAGCCCCATCCCGACACCGGCGAAGACCAGCTCCAGTTGACGATACGGCGCGAGCGCGTTCCCGACAGGTTGCTCGGAAATGAGCAACCACTGATCATTGTTGATCCAGCGATACGAGCCAATGACCGGCATTCCGCTGTAACTCACGTATGGCGAGTAGTCACGTTGCCGGGTGCTGGCCCGATCAACAATGGGACTCCGGTTCACCACCGTGAGCACGGATGACTCGCCTGTCAGAAGCCCCTGTGAACGCAGGCGCGGCTCGTACTCAGATCGCGTGAGCATGAGGCCACTGCGATCAACCAGAAATGTCTCGCCGGCCAACCGGCTCTCCCCCTCTTCCATCACGCTGTCAATGGCGGAGGCAAGGACAGGCGCAAAGAGCACGCCTACCACCGCGTTTGTATCCAGGGATCGGATGGGCTCGGCAAAGATAAAAATCTTGTTCCCGCTTGCCCGTCCGATGATCACGTCAGACATGGCTGATCGGCCGGCGCGAGCTGCCTGAAAGTACTCACGGTCAGAGACATCCAGTCCGGTCTCCGCGCTCGTGTCGTAGATAGTCGTGCCGGCAGCATTAGTAATGACAATGGCGTAGAGTTCCTGTTGACTTTCAAGAAGAGCCCGGAAGGCGCCATCCGCGTCCGCCGGTCGTCCGTTCCTGACCTGCGGGAGCAGAGCCATCTGCCTCACGTCCTGCGCACGCTCCTCGAGCCACTGGTCAATAAAGCGCTCCTGCAGACGCAGGCTCGCCTCCTGGGAGGCAACTACCCGGTTTGAGTAGAGGGTCCTGGAGGCCAGACTGGAAACGATGATACCCACCACGATGAACAGAAGGATCGGAAGGAGGATGATCGCATTCAGGCGTGCTCTCAGCGTTCGCAGTCGCGACCGTTTTTCCATTCCTCAGAATGTAGGACCGGGAGAGGGATAGTTCAAACAGAAGTTTTTCGGTAACGCCGGTGGCTGAGCCACAGACACCCGCCGGCAGCGGGCGTATAATTGAGAGGTATCAGTTCAGGAGGCCACCTTGGCTAAAAATATGGGAAATGCGGACCGGATCATACGCGCGATACTTGGAGTCGCAACCATCAGCACCTGCCCGTTCTACCTGCCATTCGGAATCAGTACACGACGGAATGGAGAGACGTAGGGACACCGGAGGCGAGCAAGGCCTCTTTCGTGGCGCGATGTCTCAACGGGTTCTTTGCTCTCTCGTACGGCGACCGCGCGAAGCAAATCGTCGTAGCGCTCGAGGAGTTCTTGCCCCAGGAGTTCTCAGATGCCGTGGCCATTCTCGTGGCAAGAAACGGAATTGGCGCGCCTGAGGAAGCTCTTCCGGCGCTCTACGAGATGACAAAACGATTCTCGGCGGAGGGAGACATTCGCCACTTCGCAAAGGCAAACGGTGCACAAAAGCCCAAGGTGTTCAGACTACCCGAGAAGCAGCTCGATCCAGGAGGGCGTTTGGAACTGCAGAAAACGCACAAGTTCCTTCCATACAAGAATCAGAGCTTCTACTCGGGAGATCATGAGCTCGAACTCGTGCTCAACGGGGTGTCGTACGCGCGGGCGTCGTTCATCCTTGACGCTACTGCGAGTTAGGGGAAGCGCATCGTGAGAGGGTGCCCGTTTGTGGTACGATAGGTCATGGCAGGAATTGTATTTTTACGAACCCGGGAACTCCAAAGAATCACGCGCTTCTACACCGAGCGCATGTGCATGCAGCCATGGCTCTCGCAGGATGGAATTGAGATCCTGCATCACGACGGCTTTCTCGTCGGCTTTCACCAGGCCGGTACAACCGACAGCGACGCTCTTCTCACCTTTGTCTATCGCAGCCGCCAGGAGGTGGATCGGGCGTATGAACAACTCCAACAGATCGCCCTCGCGCCGCCTGATGAGAACGGACAGTATGGGATCTACAACTTCTTTGGGAGGGATCCCGAAGGTCGGAAGGTTGAGGTTCAGGCATTTCTGCACGAACTGCCGGCCGTACCGCGCCTGTTCGAAGAGGCGGATCGCTGACAGACCCACGGAGGCAGGTTATAATCCCTCCCGGGGGAGGCACCATGCGGGTGATCGGAGTTGCCACAGTTTCGGTAGACGGGCGGATTGCGCCGCCGGACGCGGAGGGGACTCCGTTCTCTTCCCGAGAGACAGGTCAACACTTTTTCTCTCTTATCGGACAGTCTGATGCTGTTGTCAGCGGACGGCGCACCTTTGACGAGGTGAAAGAGATGATGATTCCCATGATGAGTTCCAGTTCCCGGAAGGCCGTCAACGTGATCATGACCCGGTCCCCAGCCGCCTACAACAAGGAGTCGTATCCCGACGGTCTGGAGTTCAGCTCCCGTGCACCGGGAGAACTGGTAGCGTCCTTGGAGAAGCGTGGGCTGGAATCTCTGCTTGTGGCGGGCGGCTCCGAGATCTATGCCGCATTCGCGGCCGAGCAGCTGATCGAGGAGTGGTTCATCGCCGTGGAGCCACTGATCCTGGGTGGAGGAAAGCCACTCTTTGCTTTCGTCGCCGAGCAGCAGCTCGAGCTAATCGAACACAGATTAATAAACGCGGGGACGCTGCTCCTTCACTACCGAGTGAAACCGGCGTCACCGTAACAGAGGTGCAGCCCGGGCGTACCCGTCCAGCTGGGGTGTCCAGGTTCATCAAAAGTGGCACGGCCCAGTTTGTGCAGCTGGTCTCCGGCGGCGCTCAGAGCAGCATCACATGACGTTCGGCCCCGACGGTCGGCATATCCTCACCGACACCTGCGACGGAACGCGTCGGCCGCTTCTCATTATGATGGCGTAGCAGGTACTGCGTAGCGGACCTACAGCAAGAACTCGAGCCAGTTCTCGCGGTTTATCACCGTATGGGTCGCATCGGGATACGTCGCGCTCCAGTCGCGGGGTGGTTTCGGCATTCGACCTCCCCACTTGAACTCGTACCCATCCTGGCGACCCCCTCGCTCCTCGACCATATCTATCTCCTGGCCATCCCACGTGCGCCAGAAATAGTGATTCACCGGCACGAACCGGTACGTCAGGAGCTTGAGTCGTTCGACAAACAGGAAGTTCTCCCAGAGCCGGCCCACGTCGTCGCGGAGATTCACCGGGTTGAAGTTGGCGATCACGGCGTTTCTCACGCCAGTGTCGTAGAAGTAGTACTTGCTCTTCTTGGTGATCTCTTTCCGAAGGTTTCGGCTGTATCCGCGAACGTTGAAGAGCACGTATCCCTTCTCGAGCAGGTCCAGGTATCGTGCGATGGTCTTGGAGTCCAGGCCGAGCTGCCCCCCGAGCTCAGCGAGTGATACTTCCGACCCGACCTGGAACGCGATGAGCCGGAGCAGGTCGAGGAGCACCTTCGGGCTTTTCACCCGTTCGAGCTCGAGCACATCCTTGAGGAGGTACGAGCCGACGATCTGGTCGAGTACTCTCCTCTTCTCGAACATCGATGTCGCCGTGACGACCTCAGGATACGAGCCATAGATGAGGTGCTCCTCCACACGGGAACGCAGCTCCCCCCGATTGCGCAACTCCCGAAGCTCGAGCTGCGCAACCGGATACATGCGCAGCGACACTTGCCTTCCGGTGAGTGGTTCGCCCAGTTGCCCCGCCAACTCGAATGACGACGAGCCGGTTGCGATCAACTGGGTGTGGACGCCCGCGTCGACGAGCAATTTCAGAGACACGCCGATATTCGGTATCCGCTGCGCCTCGTCCAGAGCGACGACGTCGTACCCTTCGATCAACTCCTCGAGGCGGTCGAGCCGCATGGATCCCCACGCCTCCTGCACGCGCACGTCGTCACCGGTTACGTAGAGCGAGTGCGCCTGTGTGAGCGCGAGGTGGCGCCGCACGAGCGTGGTTTTCCCGACCTGACGGGGACCCGAGAGCACAAGCACTTTGCCTGGACGCATGTGCTCGTTGAGCTTCTCATAGACTCGCGGAACGTGCATCGCTCTAAAATGTACTCGAAAGTGGTCGAAATATCCATATTTCACGGAGTGTGCCTCCCCGTAATCGCCATATTTCGCGGAGTAACCCTGCATATCCCGACATTGGAGACGCGGCGGCGCTCAGAGCAGCATCATATGACGGTCAGATAGTCATACAGTCATACGCCACGCGAATGGAGAACGGTTGCTCATGGAAAAAAGCCTGCAGTTGTTCGTGGTTCCAGGGATGCTTCGGATTGATGTGCGTCGCAAAAATGGGAGTCTGCTCGTCCAAGACTCCGAGTGCAGCCATGCGCTCAACCTGACGAACGAACGAGTATGCATCAAGATGCCCCGCCGGATACTCGCCCCGGTCTGAGCGCCCGCCGAAGGTTGCTTCCATAATGAGCAGGTCAATCTGAGAATCACTCAGATACTCCCAGCTCTCCTCATCGTAGTAGCCGGTATCTACGGCATAAAGAAGACGTTTCCCATTCGGCAGGACGATCAGGGGGTTTATTGGGAACTCATCTTCACTCATTGCACGATGGTTTCCACGGACCGTTCTCACGGTCAGTTCCCCAATAGAATACTCCTGGAAGTAGTCGAGGACAGTCACCGGATAGTGGTCGGCCAGGGGCTTTCTGGTCAGCGGGTTCGGACCAAAACTTGACTCCAAGTGTCGTTCGAGCCATCGCACTCCGGGACGACTTGCATAGAGATGTATCGGTTTCCCATTGGTGTCATACGGCATCTCTTTCGCCACCAACGCCTCAACCTGGAAATGATCAGAGTGCATGTGCGTGACCAGTAGGTGCTCAAGCTCGTAGAAGTCACAATTGCAACGGATGGACTGAAAGAAGACATCCGGTCCAAAGTCTATCTGGTACGCCTCTCCAATCTTGAGCGCGCTCCTGGTGCGAAGGTCAGGGCCCTGCTCATTCCTAACCCGACGTGTCTCCTCGTTTCGGCTGAACAGCGGAGGGATTCCTTCTGCGGCCCCGGTTCCAAGAAACTGAATATCCATGAGGGCACAGTAGTGCGCGAATGTGAGCTGCGGATGAGGATGACTTCCATCGAACAAGTTTCATTGAAATATTTCAATTGAATCTGGTATGTTATTCCGATGCAACGGCAGTCAAGACCAACGATCGTGGATGTAGCCCGTGCAGCGGGTGTATCCGTTGCTACGGTGAGTTACGTACTCAGCGGCAAAAAGCCCATTGGCGAACAGACTCAGTTGCGGGTACGCGACGCGATCGAGACACTGAGCTATCGCCCCAATCCAAACGCCCAGGGATTAAAGGCGAGCCGTAATCACCTCTTGAGCGTTATCGTCTCCGACTGGAGAGAGACACTGATTTTGAAAATCATAGAGGGGATCGAGTCGGTGGCGCGCGAACACGGCTACCATCTGGCCGTGAACTCACTCGAGGAGTTTGGGAATGATGTGCAGCAGGCGGTCAACCATCTGACCCGCAGAGCGATCGATGGTGTGATCTTCGCCAGTGGTGTGGCGCACGACCGGCCACTTGATGTTCCTGGGCTCGATGTCCCGATTGTCGGGGTCAACCGTCCTATTGGAGAATCCTCACCGTGCGTACTCTGTGACAATACAGATGGAGGATATCGAGCAGCTCGCCACCTGCTCGAGCAGGGCGCTACGTCCCTGGCGATCATCGTTGGGCCGGACGATCGGGCTGCAAGCCGCAACCGTCTCACTGGATTCAAGCGTGCTCTCAAGGACGAAGGGATCCGCCTTCCGAGCAATCGTGTCTACCGGGGGAACTTTGAGTCGGAATCGGGATACCAGGGACTGCTCCAGCTGATTGCGCACTCGCCGGATCTGGACGGTCTGTTCTGCACCAACGACACAATGGCCGCCGGCGCGATTGCGGCCGCCATGCGCACGGGAATCAGAGTTCCGGAACAACTGAGGATAATCGGTTTTGACAACGAGAAGTTTGCGTCGCTGCTCCCGATTCCGCTGACAAGCTTGAGTCTGCCGGGCGTGGAAATGGCTCGCACCGCAACACAGACACTGATCGGGCTCATAGAAGACAGAGAGGCGCTGTTTACCCAGGTCAAGGTCCGAAGCGTTCTTCACGAGAGAGCATCCACAATCGGACTAACATAAAACTTATACAATCTTAACACGATCCTTACACTCAGAATTGTAAACTCCAATCGTTGAAACATTTCAATAGCGAGGAGGCTATATGCAATTTTTAAGAAGGGGAATGGTTGTGCTGTTCCTGCTGTTCGTTGCAACTGCCGGGTTTGCCGGAGGAGATGCAGAGCAGGAGGTTGAGACAACTGAAAGCGGCGCTGTTGCCATTGAGTTCTGGCACTCCTGGGCTCCCGACGGTGTGCAAGGTTCGGTGCTTCAGGACATGCTCTTTGAGTACAACGATCTCGTTGAGGACACCTACATACTCCCGGTCTTCATGGGAGAGCGGAGGAACGAGAAAATCGCCGCAGCACTGGCCGCGGGGGACGCGCCGGATATTGCGTGGATTTCAGGAGCCGGCGAGCAGTACTTCGAGGCAGGCCAGCTGTTATCGATGGACCGCGTCTATGACGAGCACATAGTGCGAGACGACGTGATTGAGGCGATGCGTGTTGGACAGCAGTATCTGGGACAGGACATCACCCTCCCGTTCGAGAACTCAAACCTGGCGCTACTCTACGATCGCCAGAAGCTGCGGGAGGCCGGTATAGAAGAGCCGGGCACGACACTCGAAAGCGGGTGGACCTGGGATCAATTCATCTCAGCCGCAGCACAGTTCAGCGATCCGGAAGACGGGCGCTACGGATGGGAGCCACGAGTGAACACTGCCGTGCTCAACTCCGTCTTCTGGCAACTCGATGGAGAGTACCTGTCGGAGGACCTTCGCACGAATCTCATTGCTTCCGACTCGGACATGCAGGAAAGGATGGTGGAGGCGCTCACGGTCATCGACCGAATGCTCTGGCAGGACCGGATCACTTCAAATGATGTGGGTGATCAGGGTTTCGGGAACTTTGACATGGCTTTTGAGATTACCGGCCCATGGGACATTGCGAGAAACATCCAGGACTACGGCGGCAACTATGCGTCCGACAGACTTGGTGTGGCTCCCATGCCAAAGGTAGAGGGGACAGAGGTGGTTACCCGATGGTACCAGAAGGCTCTGGCGCTGTTCCGCACAAATGCGCCACAGGAAGAGGCAACTCTGGACTTTATCGGCTGGTTCTACAGCCCCGGCCCCCACGCACAATGGTCGGCACAAGCAGGGTACCTCCCGGTCACGCGCACCGCGGGAGAGCAGGCCATCTGGCAGGAGACTCTGCTTCAGTTCCCGCAGTTTGCAGTCTTCGCCGATCAAGCGGCCGTCATGAGGCTCTCACCACGAGGGGTTCCACTCGGCGATACCGGAGCCATGCTTGATGCTGTGCGCTTCCAGGAGTTGACGCCGCAAGAGGCGGTCGCTCGTTACGTAGAGGATGCGCAGCTGTTGTTGGATGAGTTCTGGACCCGACAAGACTCCTGATCGAACGTGCATGAAACCGCCGAGCCCCGGTATAGCCGGGGCTCGGTTAACTCTGGGAAGCATTCATGAGTACAACAGCTACAGCAGGCGGCAACAATCGATTTATATCGTTCTTCCTGGGCCGCGACCGGCTCAATCGTGTAGACGCCCTCTGGGGATACCTCTTTGCGCTCCCGTGGCTCGTGGGTTTTCTGCTCCTGACCTTCGGGCCCTTTATTGTATCTCTGGTGATGAGTTTTTTTGAATGGCGCGGTTTCGGGCCGGCGCGATTTATGGGGCTTTACAACTATCGCTGGATATTCGGAAACGATCGACTGTTCTACAAAGCGCTCGAGGTAACATTCTCATTTGCCCTCATGTCGGTTCCGTTGACCATTGTCGTCAGTTTCCTTATCGCATCGCTGCTGTCGAAAGAGTTTCCCGGCGTGACCGCGTACCGGGCTATCTTTTATCTGCCGTCTGTCGTGACCGGTGTCGCAGTTTCCTTTATGTGGATCTACATCTTTGATCCTCTGCGGGGACCAATGAACATGGTTCTGCAGCCACTGCTTGGGCTCGATGAACCGATCCCGTGGTTGAGCTCGCCGGATTGGGTTCTGCCGTCCTTCACGGTGATGAGACTGTGGGCCAGCGGGACATCAACGATCATCCTGCTTGCGGGTCTGAAGAGCATCCCCCGCAGCCTCTATGAGATAGCGACCATCGACGGCGCCACTGGGCTACAGAAACTGCGGTATGTCACCATTCCGATGGTCTCACCGAGTCTCTTTTACGTCTTCGTGATCGGAACCATTCAGGCGTTTCAGGTGTTGACGGCACCGCTGGTGATATTCAACTCGAGTGCGCAGGGCGGACCGTTAAATGCCGGGCTGTTCTACTCGGTCTACCTCTATGTTCGAGCCTTCGCTGAGGGCAGGATGGGATATGCTTCTGCGCTGGCCTGGATCCTGTTCCTTATTGTTATGGTCCTCACCCTAACCAACTTTCTGGTCTTCGGCCGGCGAGTTTATTACGAGAGATAACATGGCAACACTTGCAAACGACCCAGGGGTCGCGAAGCTCTCTCCGCGTCAGGTTGTGACAGGAGTTGGGTACTACGTTATCGTTTCTGCGATCGCAGCGGCATTTCTTGTGCCTCTCCTGGTAATGGTGAGCACCTCACTCAAACCGCCTGCCGATCTGTACGCAGACCCATTTGTGTGGATACCGCGCACCATCCGTCTGGCGAACTATGCAGAGGCGTGGACCAGTTTTCCGTTTACCCGATACTTGTGGAACACGCTCTACATCACCATCTTCAATCTGGTTGGTGCGGTAATCACCACCTCCATGGCCGCCTACGCGTTGGCGAGAATCAGGTTCCCGGCCGCGCGCCTGTTTTTCGCGTTGGTGATTGGCAGCATGCTTCTTCCCAACGAGGTAACGTTCATTCCCGAGTTCATCATCTGGTGGCGTATGGGTTTTGTGGATACCTATGTGCCCCTTATTGCCCCTGGGTGGCTCGCCCGAGGCTCCAGCAAGGTCTTTCTGCTGCGACAATTTTTCCGAAACATCCCGCCGGATCTCGAGGACGCCGCGAAGATTGACGGAACCTCGGTGCCCGGGCGTTTCATTCGAATCATTGTTCCTCTCAGCACGCCGGCAATCGGTGTGGTCATGATCTTCGAGTTCGTGGGAAAGTGGAACAGCTTTGTGGATCCGCTGATCTATCTCAATGACTCTCAAAAGTATACGTTGAATGTGGGGCTTAACATGTTCAAGGATGCGTACGGCGAAACGCTTACGACGAGCCCCAACATGCACCTGTTCATGGCTATAGCCACCCTGATCATCATTCCGATTCTGCTCATTTTCATTTTTCTGCAGCGATACTTCGTTGAAGGTATCCAGCTGACCGGAATCAAGGGGTAAGCTCATGGATAACGATTCCATACAACTGATTGCTCATCGCGGCGGCGTGATTGAGAGTACCCACCCTGAAAACAGTCCTGCTGCGCTTGACGCGGCAGTCGCCCGGGGGTATGCGGGAGTTGAGATCGACCTCCGTGAGACTTCTGACCAGCAGATCGTCTGCTACCACGATGCAACAGTTGCGGTTGGCTTCCTGCGGCGCCGCAGGATTCGAGATCTTACGCTCGCTGAGGTTCGAGGCTATGCGGGAAGCTGGGTACTTACGTTGGAGGAGATGCTTGAACGGTGCTCGGGGCGGGTTACCGTGATGATAGATGTGAAGTCTGAGACTGAATCTGATTGGTTCTGCGAGCGAATCGCAGACTCACTGCAATCCTCCGGGCTCGATGAGCGGTGTTGGGTCATAGGCACTTCAGCTGCCAGGAGACACCTGCGCGGTGTAGCAAGAACCGCGGTAAGTGTGGGTCAGATCAGAGGTGGCAACCGAACGCTCTCCTCTCTGTCTATCGACGAGTTCGTATTTGGTCACGGCACCGAGTTGGACGACCAACTCGTTCAAGATGCGGTTGATCAGGGAAAGTCCGTTGTACCGTCTATCAACCGATTTCACTATCTTCCCCGACTGAATCCGTTACCGCCGGCTGCGGACGATATTATTCGCCTCCTTGCACTTGGGCTTACGGTGTTCCAGATAGACAGTGAGTTCGATCAGTTCTTCCCCGGTTTTCACCGGTGAAAGTACTTGTCTTCGACATGGGTGGTGTGCTCGCGGTGGACGCTGTGCGCAGAAAGGTGCACGACCTGGCAGAGCGTCACGGCCTTCCCGAGGCTCAGTTGCAAGACGTGTCGAGCTCGCTTCGTCCTTTAGTCGACCTGGGCACAATGACTGAATCAGAGTTCTGGACGAGGTCTTTGCAACGCTGCGGGGTGAACGTGACTCCTCCAGACCTGCAGCTTGACGCGTACGCAGCCGCGGCGCCCGGTGCAGTGGAGTTCCTCCGGTTCGCACGCAGTAAGGGCCTGCGTCTTGCGCTCCTCACCAATGACTCCACGGAGTTGTCAAAGTTGCGGCAAGAGGCGCTTGGCACCGCCGCCTGCTTTGAGGCGATATTCGTCAGCGCTGCGGTGGGGATCGCCAAGCCTGATGTTCGTCTGTACCGGGGGCTGCTTTCCGCGCTCAGAGAGCCGGCGGAGAGCTGTCTGTTCATTGACGATCGCGAAGAAAACGTCAAAGCCGCTCACGCGGTGGGTATGCAAGCGGTGCAGTTCATCGGCTTCCCTGAACTCCACCGTACAATCGCCGAACTGCAAGAAAACACTGAAAAACCATGGGACTCTCGCGCGCGCTAACCATGTCTTAACATTCCGGAAGTATCACTAAGGCATGGCGATACACGTGAGCACACCGCAGGGATCCGAACGCCAGGCTATCCTTGACGCTCACCGAAAGCAGCGTCGGGTAAAAGAGAACCTTGAGGGCTACGCCTTTATTGCTCCGGCAGTGTTTCTTATCGGGCTCTTTGGCCTCTTCCCGGTTTTCTACACAGTCTTTGTCAGCATGCACCGCTGGCGAATACTGCGGGGAGAGTTTCTGGGATTCGCAAACTATGCGGAAGTGTTTGGCACTGCCCTCTGGACGCTGGGGCTTTTGGCTGGGGTGGCGGCGGTCTGGGTCGCCTCAAGACTGGTCAGCCGCAGTGGCACACGAATCCAGTCGCACCGGTTGCAGACGCGGGCGACAGACAAAGCGCTTCTTTCACTGGGGTGGGTCGGCGTGACACTCGGCGTGCTCCTGGTTGTCATCGCCCTGCCTCAGATATGGGCAAGTGGCGACGACGACATGTTGGACAGTCTCCGCATTACCATCTGGTACTCGTTGGGCACCGTGCCGGTACAACTGGGGTTCGGCCTGCTGCTTGCGGTCCTTCTTGACGGCAAGTTCAAGGGAAAGCAGGCGTTTCGGGTCATATTTCTCCTGCCCTACATAGTCCCTACCGTGGCAAGCGCCTCCATCTTTCAGGTACTCTTCTCGCTGCGACCGGAGAGCTTTGCCAACGAGTTGATCGGCCTCTTTGGTGCCGGCCCGCTCTCCTGGCTGGCCGAGCGGCAGGGTGTGTTCAGCATGCTGTTTGGCTGGGGGACCGGCGAGGCAGCAGGTACGATGGGTCAATACTGGCAGACCTGGAGTCAGGGCCCGAGCCTCGCGCTGTTCTCCATCATGATCTTCAACTACTGGGTCTATATCGGCTACTACGCGCTTATCTACTCCAACGGGTTGTCCAATATCCCGCGGCAGCTCTACGAAGCAGCGGAAGTGGACGGTGCGCCTAAGCGGACCGTGCTGTTCAAGATCATCATCCCGCTGCTCTCTCCAACCACCTACTTCCTGACCATGCTCGGGATCATTGGGACGTTCAAATCGTTTAACAGCATCTACGTCCTGCGTAACACTGCAACCGGTGGCGCAACCGACCCCATGAGCGTCTATATCTTCTTCAGTTTTTTCCGGCGCAGCAGATTCGGATATGCGGCGGCCATGTCTCTGGTGCTCTTCCTGCTCGTACTGGCACTCACGTTTCTCCAGCGCCGGATCATGGAAAAGAAGGTGCACTATGGCGACTGAAGCCGTTCCAACAAGCTCGTACACAGACCAGCGCCGAATGCGCCGTTTTGGGCTCTATGCATTTCTCATCCTGGGAAGCTTTGTGGCGTTGCTGCCGTTTATCTATATGATTGCCAACAGCCTGAAGACCTACGGTGAGACAATCACCCGCACCAGCGCCATACCATTTGATCCAAACTTCTGGCCAAGCGTTCCCCAATGGGGCAACTTTGTGGAGGCGTGGCAGGATGCCGATTTCTCCGACTATTTTTTTAACAGCGTGGTGATCAGTGCGGTCACGCTTACGGGCATCTTCGCCACCAGCATTCCGGCTGCGTTCGCATTCTCCAAACTTCGGTTCGCCGGACGGGACACCATCTTCACCATCCTGCTTGCAACGCTGATGATCCCGGAGACCGTCCTGCTCATTCCCAACTATCTCATGGTGGCCAGTTTTGGCTGGATAGATACTCTTGCGGCGCTCTCCGTGCCGTTTATGGGAAGCGCGTTTTTTATCTTCCTGTTGCGACAGTTTTTTAATCAGATTCCCACCACGCTGCTTGAATCAGCACGAATTGACGGCAGTACGCACTTTGGAATGATGATTCGGATCGTCATCCCGCTCTCGCGCGCACCGCTTTTCACGGTGGGATTTCTGGGATTCACGGGGGCATGGAATGCGCTGCAGTGGCCGTTGGTGGTCACCCAGACACCGCGCTGGCGACCGATCAGCGTGGGACTTGTCTCTTTTATTAATGAGGCGGCCGCCCTCATTCACCTGCGTCTGGCAGGTGCGCTCATCGCCCTGGCGCCGGTGATGATCGTCTACATTGTGGCACAGCGCCAGATTACAGAGGCTATTTCACGGACCGGTCTCAAAGGATAGGCCTGCGAGCGGTTCGGAGTAGAGAATAAAGGAAGGAGGAAGAGATGAATAAACTCTTCAAGATTGCAGTAGTCCTGCTGCTCGTTCTCGTGGGTGCCGGCGTTGCGTTTGCCGGTGGTCAGACTGAGGACGGTGCGAGCAGCGACGTGACTATGCTCGATAATGTTGACCCCACCGGTCAGACCGTCACGTTCTGGTACAACCATAGCCGTGAGCGGGAAGACGGTCTGAAGGGGCTCATTGACGAGTTCAACGCGAACAACGAGTGGGACATCACCGTTGTGGGCGAGTACGCCGGAGGCTACGGAGACATCTACAACAAGATGATCACCGGAATAGCTGGAGGCCAGGTACCAAGCCTGGTGGTTGCGTACCAGAACCAGGCAGCAGGGTACCAGGTGGCAGACGGTCTCACCGACCTCACCCCGTACGTTGAGCACCCTGAGTATGGAGTAGATAACCCGGATGACTTCTTTACCGGTTTCTACCTTCAGGACATCAACGCTCAGTTTGGAGGAGAGCGCCTTGGCTTCCCGCCAAACCGCTCCGCTGAGATGATGTACTACAATCAGAGCTGGCTTGAAGAGCTCGGCTTTGACGGGCCTCCTACAAGCTGGGATGAGTTTGCAGAGATGGCTGCCGCAGCCACCGACGAGGAAGCAGGCACCTACGGCTACGCGCTGCGCACCGACGCCTCCAACGTCTTTGCCCAGGTGATCAGCCGTGGAGGAACCATCGTGCTTCCCGACGGCGCCGGGTACGCGCTGAACACTCCGGAGCTTCGCGAGAGCATGGAGTTCATGGTAGAGCTCTATGAGAACGGCTACGCCAAGAAAATTGCAGAGCGCTACGGAGACCAGACGGACTTCGGAAACCGCAACGTGATGTTCACCATGGGCTCAACCTCCGGTCTGCCGTTCTACGCGCAGGCGGTGGATGCCGGTGAGGCGGGAACCTTCGAGTGGTCGGTCGCTCCCATCCCCCACACCACCAGCGAGCCGCAGGTGAACATCTACGGCGCTTCGGTGAGTATCCCCAAGACTACCCCTGAAGAGCAACTTGCCGCCTGGTTGTTCCTTCGCTACTTCAGCTCCCCAGAGACGCAGGCGGAGTGGGTGCGGATCTCCAACTACTTCCCGGTCCGCTCGAGCGTTGCCGAAGGTCTGGACGACTACTTTGGTCAGAACCCGCGCTACGAAGACGCGTTCACCATCCTGCAGACCTCCAACACGCAGGCTGAGCCGCCTTACGCCGGCTACGACGAGGTTCGCGACATGATGGCTGGTGCGTTCAATGCAATCATTGACGGGGCAGACATTGAAGAAACGCTGGCACAGCTCGAGGCTGACGCCAACGAGGTGCACGAGCTCGCATCTCCCTAGAGATACGGAGCTTTGTCTGAAGGGCCGATCGTTCGCGGTCGGCCCGTTTTTTATGTATCAGATCCGGGGGCCCCATGGAACACAGCTGGATTAAAAGTGAACTTATCGCCGGACGAATCCTCCATCCCACAACAGGCGTGGAGAACTCAGTAGAGCTCTTTCAGGCCGTTGCGCTGCTCAATGGAAGCACCCGCTTCAAGCGTACCTCTGAGGTTGAGACACTTATGCAGCTAGTTGGCGAGCATCAACACTACGTCTTTGTTCTTGTTGACGGGTTGGGATTGATGCTTCAAAACCGATATCCTGGCGGAGGCTTCCTTGCCACTGCGCTCAGACGGACGCTTCACAGCGTATTCCCGAGCACCACGGCGGTCGCACTCACGTCGCTGGCCACCGCCGAATGGCCGGCAGGCCACGGGCTCTCCGGTTGGTGGACCTACTTTCCCCGGCACGCTCGGGTGCTTGCCCCACTTCGCTGGAGTGAGCGCGGTACCGACGCACCGGGGGAGACTCTGGGCATGCACGTTGGTAGTGAGATATCGGCGCCACCCGCATCGCCGGATTTCACCTCACAGACTGCAATCGTGTTCCCTCGCGAGATCCGCGGTGGCTCATACGGCGCCTGGGCCCACGGTTCGTCACGGGCACGCCACTATCGCAGGGTTGAGAGCATTCCCCGGCTGGTCCGTTCGGTCATCAGGCGCGCCGGAGGGCGAACCCACACCTACGTCTACATTCCATCAGTTGACTCGCTCTGTCACAAAACCGGGGTGGCAAGCGATGCGGTGAGCGCGGAGGTGGCACGGGTTGACCGGATGCTGGGAACACTCCGAGACAGGCTCCCGGAAAACGTGCGCATGATCGTGACCGCAGATCACGGACTGGTGGATGTTCCCAAACAGCGACAGTTCACACTGGAAGAATCAGATCCAATAATGGAGCATCTGCTCTGCGGGCCGTCGGGAGAACCACGATCACCGGTGTTCCACCTGAAGCCCGGCCATGAAGAAGACTTCCGTCACGCGTTCAGCCAACACGGCGCGGCTGAGTTCTTCCACCTCCACACCCCGGCGGAGCTTCACGCCGCGGGTCTGCTTGGAAAGCGGGAGATGTCTGCGGCAGCAGCCGAGAACTGGGGCAATCTGGTGGGACTGGCAAGTGAACCGGTGACACTGGAGTACACCACTGAAAAGCAGGGCTCAGTCGGCTTCACCGGGTTTCACGGCGGTCTGCTTCCAGACGAGATCCGGGTCCCGCTCTTCGTCGGTTAGAACTGAAGCCGGGCAATCACCGGATCATGATCACTGTGGCGTTCACTGAACAGATACTCGCTGTAGCGGTGCACATAGTCCACAGTGGCGCCTGCAAGCAACACCGGGGAGACCAGGATATGGTCAAGGACCTGGGAGTTCCCCTCGTAGATGTAACTGTAGATCTCACGCTCGTGCAGCAGCTCGGCCGCCAGGTTTACCAGCCCCGCATCCTCAAGAAGCCGCAACGGGGGAGAAAAGTGGAAATCATTGAGATCGCCAGCCACCACCACCCGGGCATCCGCATCCATCACGAGAAGACTCTCCACAAAGCTCGCAACCTCCGCCGCCTGAAGCATCCGCTGCACCTCTGAAGTCAGTGGGGGCGGTTGAAACCGGCCAAAGAGGCCACCGTCGCCGCCCTTGGAAGAGAAATGGCTTGAGACAACAAACAGCGGCTGTCCCTGAAACACGAACTCTGCTGCAAGCGGCTTTCGCGAAGAAGCGAACGCGCGCGATTGCGGCGCAATCCGACCGGGATTCGGTAGCAGCGCGGGAGAGCCAGGAGTTCCGCCCTCTACCGATCCACCCGCAACGATCGTTACCGCCACGGTAGCCTCCGGCTCACCACGCAGCGGCAGCGAAACCCTTCCGCTGCGATACAAAAACGCCACACGGATATTGGCATTCGGTTGCCCGCCGTCCCTGTTGAACTGTGGCGCTACGTCTACGTACCGATAGTCTGGCGGACCGCCGGCCGACGCGAGAGCGGTGAGTAACCGTGCAGCAGTCCGATCAGCCGCGCTACTCTCATCGCGCCCGGCACCATCGCTATCCTGAATCTCTGCGAGCGCCACAATGTCGGGGGCCCCAAGGCCGTCAACAATAGTCTCTGCAATGTCCTGGAACTTTGCCGCCCCACTCGCACCGGACAGGTTCTGAACGTTGAACGCTGCAATGGAGAGGATCGATGGATCAGTCTCGGGTGCTACCCGCTCTCGAGGCAGTGGCCAACGCTCAACCTGCGGGAGCGGCCCAAGCGGCAGCACCTTGTAGTTCGAGTATGAGTAGCTCACCACCCCAATGATCGGAGCCTGAAAGCGATCTCCAACCCCAATCCGCGGTGTGCCCGTCTCTCCGGACGGACTGTACGGAGGAAACTCCTCCTTAAAGTCGATAAGCAACCGCTCCGGGTTGAAATCCCCCTCCCGCACCACTATACCGCCACGGGGAGTGCGAACTGCAGCCGTTCTCCCGTTGTCCGGCAGCACGAATATCTCCCCGAATGCCTCCTGCACCACTCCCACGGAAACCGCGTCCCGCACTTCAACAAGCATGCCCTCAAGAGACTCATAGAAGTCGATTGCATCCACATCAGGATCGAACGATCCTTCTTCCGTATTGAACGGCCCTCCATCACCAGCCATGCTCAGATAGTCGTCATCTATGACTTCACCCGGCGGATGACGCCCGGAGACACCAATGACGATCGGTGCCGGCACAGCCATGGTGCGCCCGGTATCGGTGACAGCCGGACGTACAATCGTTGTCACCGAGAGATCTCCGCGCTCCACGCCTGCCGGATACTCCTCTACAACCCGACCGGCCACCAGTACCACCGCGCCGGGCTCGACCGCGGGCGGCCGGATGGTCTCTACAAGGATACCTTCACTGGTCGCTGGATCAGTGTCGGGCGCAACGCTCTGCATATAGAAACTGCGAAGCGTGGTCGCCGTCACCACGCCAATGAGGTTCTCCACCAGCTCACCTTCCAACGGAGAGCGGTGCCCGGCCCCCTGCACGTCGTGAACATGCAGGAGGTCTTCAGGAAGTGGGCTTGCACAGGAGAAGAGGAGTGTCGCAATGGCCACCAGCGGTGCCGGACGCAGCGAAACAGATTGAAAAAACATACTCCTGTGTATGCCACGAATGTTTGAAAATGATGAGCATTGCCGGCCAATGCCAAAGCGCTGACGAGTTCTTGCCCGCGCCGCTATACTCTCTCCATGCGGGAAGAACTTGCACGGCAGATCCGCACCGCAGCGCGGGAGAGCTTTTCCCGCTCCGGGGGTCCGGGCGGGCAGAATGTGAACAAAGTGAATACACAGGTGACCCTACACGTTCCGCTCCCGCAGCTCGACCTCTCGGCGGCTGAGCGCGAGCGGCTTGGCGAACAGCTTGCCAACCGGATCACCGGAGAAGACGAGCTTGTCGTGCACTGTTCACAGACAAGGAGCCAGATACAGAACCGGGAGATCGCTCTCGAGCGTGCCGTCTCGCTGATTGCTCACGCGATCCGAGCGCAGAGAAAGCGCCGACCAACCCGACCGTCAAAGGCGGCGCGCGAGCGGCGGTTACAAAAGAAACGCCTTCGGGCTGAGCGAAAACGTATGCGCAGACCGCCTGGAGAGTAGATCAACCCGCCTTCGTCGTGATCAAATATTATATCTAAAATAGTAATAAAAGCTATTGAATCCAATATTATACTTATGCTAAGATTCACTCGCGTTCAAGGAGTGATCATGAAAAGCTTGACAACCAAAATTGGTTTTCTCGTTGTGGCGACAACAGTTGTTGTTGCCGGAGCTATCGGCGGTACCGGCCTCGTGGGAATGGGTACCCAGCGAACAGAGAGCCTTGAGACGCTCACACAGGCGCTTCAGGCGGACTACGACCGCCTTGTCCAGTGGCAGGTTGAGACCGCCATGGGTGTCATTGAAGGTGCGTACCGACAGTACGAGCAAGGCGTAATGAGCGAAGCGGCGGCGCGCGAGCTCGCCGCGGACATGATCCGCGAGCTTCGCTACGGAGAAGAAGGCTACTTCTGGATAGACAGCTTCACCGGTGACAACGTGGTCCTGCTCGGAGGGACAAGCGAAGGAACCAACCGACTGGATCTCCAGGATGTGAACGGAAAGTACATCATTCAGGACATCATTGCCGCAGCTCGCCAACCGGGTGGCGGGTTCACCGATTACTGGTTTCCCCGCGCAGGCGGTGAACAGGCGTTCCTCAAGCGGGGATACTCCCTGGCGTTTGATCCCTGGGAGTGGGTTCTGGGAACCGGAAACTATATAGACGATATTGAGGCTGCCGTGAACGAGTTTGATGCCGCGCTGCAGGTTACGTACCAGAGGATGCAACTCGTCTCGCTTGTCGTACTTCTTGTGGGTGTAGCTGCTTCGGTACTGATCGCGGCCTCGGTTGGTCGGCGAATGCTCCGACCGCTTCGCACGATCAGTAATGTTGCGGACGAGATTGCCGCCGGCAATCTGGCTGTGGAGGTGCCCTCCCTCAACAGACGCGATGAGGTTGGCACATTGCTGCGGAGCTTCGCGACCATGACCGGTTCTCTCTCCGCAAAGGGCAGGCAGCTCACCGCCTACGCAGATGGGGACCTGACCTCAACGGTCGAACTCAGCAGTGAGAGAGATGAACTGGGAATCTCGATAAACAAACTGCAGGACAATCTTTCTGCTATTCTTGCCGAGACCAGCGCGGTGGCAACAGAAGTATCCGGCGGAAGCGCCCATATTGCAGAGGCAAGTGAACAGCTTGCCGGTGGCGCGACCGAGCAGGCGGCAAGCCTGGAAGAGATCTCTTCGTCTCTGACGCTGATCTCTGAACAGGCGCAGCGTAACGCAGAGCTCTCCCGTGAGGCAAACAAAGGCGCAAGTGAAACAGTTGCCCAGTCCAACTCCGGGCTCCAGCAGATCGAGGAGCTCTCAGATCTGATGGATCGGATAACGGCCGGCTCCGAAGAAACCAAGAAGGTGATCAAGGCGATCGATGACATTGCGTTTCAGATCAATCTGCTCGCGTTGAATGCAAACGTGGAAGCGGCGCGCGCCGGGAAGTACGGCAAGGGATTTGCCGTAGTGGCGGAGGAAGTGCGGAACCTTGCCTCCAGAAGCGGCGCGGCGGTGGAAGAGACAACCAAGATCGTTGAGAAAAGCATCAGTGAGATTTCTGCCGGCGCAACTGCCACCAGCGTCACCGCCGATCAGTTCAGGGCCATTGCGACTCAGACGGAAAAGACTGCCGCTATGCTTGGCGAGATTGCACAGGCAAGCGCCGGCCAGTCGCAGGCAATACTGCAGATGAACACCGGGCTCACGCAGATCGAGGAGATCACCCAGGCCAACTCCGCAACTGCGGAGGAAAGCTCCGCGGCAGCTCATGAGCTTGCTGAGATGACGGTGCGGCTCACCTCCCTGCTGAATGGGTTCCAGCTGAACGGGGCGGTTCGCGCCGATCCCGACTCGCGATCCCTGACCGCTGGGTTACGGACGCGCGGTATCCCAGAACTCGCGACCCCATGACGAGTCGGCGTCACCAGATGCGCGGCCCTCCTGTTCGATCGCCGCAGTCAGTTGCTCCAGAGTGCCGCGGCTTGCTTCCTGCTTGCTGAGGTCGCAGAGCTCGTACGGATCCGACTCCAGATTGAACAGTTGCACCGTGTGGCGCCCGTTCACCGCATACTCGATCAACTTGTGGGTCCGAGTGCGGATTGCACGCTGGAAGCCTTTGTAGGCAAGGTAGAGATGCTCTCGCCGTTGGGCAGAGTGAGCCAGGAGATCTCTGCTCGCAGTCATTGTTGCCGGGACCTCTACTCCTGCAAGTCCCGCGATCGTCGCAGGGATATCGAAGAGATAGCACAGGTCATCACGCCGCTTCCCCGTCTCCACACCCGGTCCGGCGAACAGAAGCGGCACACGACTCGAATGGTCGTAGAGGTTTTGCTTACCCAAGAGTCCGTGCTGGCCCGCCGCAAGACCGTTATCACCGGCAAAGACGAATACCGTGCGCTCCAGATCTCCGCGCGCCGTGACCGCATCTACGATCCTTCCCACGCAGGCATCAAGGTGAGCGATCATTGCATAGTACTGGGCAATGTGCTCACGCACCTCGTCCGGATCCCGGGGGTGGGAGGCAAGCATCTCGTCCCGGATATGGAGATCGCCGTTGTCAAACGGATGACCGCCGGTGAAGTTCGGTGGGAGCTCAATCTCTGCCGGCGGATAGTGTTCAAGGAACTCTGCCGGCATGCTTCGGGGATCGTGGGGTGCCAGGAACGACGAATAGATGAAGTACGGTGACCCGGGGTCCCGCGGATAGCTGGAGAGAAAGCTCACCGTCGCATCAGCTATCAGGTCACTGGAGTGACGACCGGGCGTGACGTGGTCAGCCCCGTACCAGCGCACCTCGTTCGTCTCCATCGGCCTGTCAATGACCGGAAGCTCTGCCTCGTAACACCCGTCCGGATCATAGTGGTAGGACGGCACGTTCCAGTGATCGGCCATGCCTCCGAAGAAAATCTCATCTCCATGGGTAAAACTACGCGCAAACGCTTCGCGACCGTTGTGCCACTTACCAGTTCCGAAGGTAGCGTAGCCGGCATCCTGCAGGAGTTCTCCCAGAAGTCGATGTTCGGTCGGCACCGATCTTCCTGACTCCTCGAGCTCGAACAATCCTCTCCCGGTGTGAATCATGGCACGGCTTGGCATACAGATCGCGCCACTGTTTCCGCCCGCGACATGCGCATGGGTGAACCAGGTGCCCCGTTCCACCAGAGCGTCAATATTGGGGGTGCGAACCGGAGACCCGGCCGCCCCGATCGCGTCGAACCGCTGATCATCGGTAAGAATAAAGACCACGTTTGGTTTTGCTCTCATACAGGCTCCAGCCGAGAGCATAGACGCGCAGACTCAAAACGTCTACCTGCGCCCTGAGGCGTGCGCCCTCAGGCGCTTGGCCGGCGCCTTGCGAGCATGGTACAAACGGGTGTGCACCTCGCTAAAAGCAAAGTATCGCTCCCGCTCCTCTTGCTCGCCCTGATCACCCTCTCCGGTTGTACGGTGATCAGTGACGCGGGGTTTTACCTGGATCTGTTGCGGGCAAACCGCGCCGGCGTTCGATTCAGGCGGACGCATGAGGCACTGGAGCTGGACGTGCCCTACACCGCCATTAGTGACGTACGACTGGATATCTACAGCCCCGAGACACCCGGAACCTATCCGGTGCTGATCTTTGTCCACGGTGGCGGCTGGAACAGCTACAGCAAGGATCTCTTTGCACCGGTGGCCATGCAGCTTGTTCCTCGTGACCTCGTCGTTGTCATTCCCAGTTACACGCTGCATCCGGATGCAACCTACCAGCAGATGGCCCAGGAGATCGCCGCTGCGGTTGCCTGGACGTTTGCCAACGTCTCTGAGCATCGTGGTGACCCCGATCGCATTTTTCTCAGTGGACATTCCGCCGGAGGGCACCTCAGCGGACTCGTAGCGTTTGATCCTGTTTGGCTTGGAGAGCACGGTCACACCCCGCAGGAGCTTGCCGGCTGGATAGGCCTGTCGGGCGTATACGACATAGAGAGGCAGATGGCGTTCGAACGTCAGACCGGGGGCACAGCGCCGGTCATGACCGCGGTGATGGAGGGCCCGTCCAATTTTGCCGACGCATCTCCCCAGACCCATGCTCGCGTGACACCGGAGGCGAACCCACCACGCACATTGCTGATCCACGGCGCCCAGGACGAGACTGTGCCCGTTGAAATGAGCATTGCGTTCGAGCAGGTCCTCAAGGAGGCCGGCACCACCACACAGCTGTCCATCTTTAGCGGCTCAGGGCACAGTGATTTCCTCTTTGATGCACTCTCGGACAAAGATGCCCGCGTGTTGAATGAGATAAGCCGAGTCATTGCACTCGCGGGTGAGTAGAGAGAAGGCCGGCAGAGCAACGGCAAGGACCTCGGACGCTCGCAATCTGCCGAAGCCTGGAGCAACATGGGGATCTGTTCACACGCCTGAGGGATGGCGAAGCGAGCACGAACGGTCCGTAGCTCCCGATAAAGGAGCCTGTGGGGTTCAGCCCATTGTCAGACTGCGAGGAAGTCGACTTAACGGCTCGGAAGGTCCCCCGGGGGCGGCGAGTGCGGGTCCCCGTATCATGCAGTTCGGCCAGGCCGAACTGCCGTGATTCGCGGTCATCCATGACCCTGACGAGATCAATCACATCCTTCGTCATCTCATCACGATCGGTCGTGCACCGCACGGGCTAAACGAGTCCTCTGTGAACTGAACGGCATCCCGCCTACTGTCGTCGTGACTGCCGACGGCCCGATCGAC
>CAZREG010000031.1:0-14825 GCA_964599075.1 uncultured Spirochaetaceae bacterium
GACCGGCAGCAAGAAATCCGGTTGCTAACGTCCGGCCAACCTCTCCGGTACCCAACACTCCTATCTTCATTTGCGCCTCCACACCAAGTATAGCTATAGACTGGCGTTGCGGGTAGCCGGACGGGGTCAGCTACCGGGGAACATCCCACGCCGCCGGGTTGTTGATGCGACCAAACACCTCGTACGCCGGCAGGGGCACTGCGTCGCCAAGCCCTGCGCGCATGAGCCCGCTCCGGTCGTGCAGGGCGTCGGGAGAGCGTACGAGCCTGAAGTGCAGGGCAAAGGCAATATCAAGCGGATCGATCGCGGCTATGTAGCGCTCTACCATCCGGGCGTGCTGAGTGTCACTCAAGTGGCGCTCGGCTACCGGGTGTGGGCCTCCGAACTCAGTGACGACGATGCGCCCGGAGAATGACGCGGGCAGCCGCGAGCGCAACGCCTCAACGTAGGCGCCAAAGTCCTCCCACTGGTCGTAGAGGTGCGCATCCACCCAGTCGTAGTCTGATTGCTCAAGGACGGTCGCAAGCCGGGAGAGCGAGGTCTCATCGATCTCGCCGTTGTCAAACTGCTGCTGCTCCTCTGCCAGTTGGGTCCGGATATCATCTCCGGTGAGCACCGTGCCGTCTGAGTCCCACAGCCAGTCGACCGTACCGTCGTAGGCGGCCAGACCGGCGACCCACCCGACCGAGAGCCCACCGAGCACGACCGTCAGGGCAGGATCAACGCTCTTTACTGCAGTATAAAAGACGTTCTGCGACAGTCGGAAGTCCTCTCCGCTTCCCACGTAATTGTACCGGCTGCCCCACTCGTTTCCGAACTGCACCCATTCAATAACGTCGGGATTTCGCGGCAGGTAACGATTGAGGAACGCCTTCACGTAGGCGGCCAGGTCTTCACGCCCGGCTTCGTCAAGCGCCGCCGAACGGGAGTTGACTCGATCGGGACCGAGCCGGTTGCGCAGCCACTCGGGGGCGTCAGCAGGAAAGGTGACCAGCGCACGAATGCCGAGCGCCTGCAGGAAGTCCATCCGTGCGTCCATGGGGCCCCAGTTGTACGCGTCTTCCTCAGGCTCACGAAAGGCCCAGTCCGCCTCTATGCGGGTAATCCCGACCCCAAGCACCGGTAGATGCTCGGCGGCTACTGCTCTGGTCGTCTCGTTCGTGAGACCCACGAAAGA
Source organism: uncultured Spirochaetaceae bacterium (assembly GCA_964599075.1). Classification (GTDB taxonomy): domain Bacteria; phylum Spirochaetota; class Spirochaetia; order DSM-27196; family SLST01; genus SLST01. Next base: position 1,178 of record CAZREG010000031.1, read on the forward strand.
GATACCAAACTCCGTATCACCCTCGAGCACATAGCTCACGGTGACCGGCTGGTGCGCGCAGGTTATAAAAAAGAGCGTGGCGGCGAAGACCACGAGAAGAACACGCGAAATCTTTCGGCTGTGTACTCGGTGGCGCGTCCGGCAGTCGTGACTATCTGGACGGAAAGCGTTCATAGAACCTCCGGGTTTCGAGACCGCTGCGCGTGGCGCAGAGTTGTCATCCAGGAAGCGTACCACGCGGATCACGCCCCGCCAACGTTTCGCTTTGCGGCGTGTAGCGTTGCGGCGCGGGATCGTGCCACCCTCAGGAGCCTGACCGGGACCCCGCGGTACGGCCGCGACCGGAGAATGCGCCGTAGAGGCGGACGATGATCCCTTTGAGTCGGGCGTGGGCTCGGCGGCCGCGCGTGTTGAGATGGGAGTCGGAGGTGCGGCAGTACCAGTGGTTGACGCCCGTGACCTTGAACCGAGTGTAGCCGGCCTGCCGAAGATGAGAATCGACCGAGTGGTCACGGCCGAAGGAGTTGTCTTCAAGGATGATAACGCGCGGTTTCCAGCGAGCGAGGTCGAGGCCTCTAAGCACACAGAGCTCGTTCCCTTCTACATCGACAGAGATGAGATCTATCCGGTCAGCCTCGGGTGAGAGCCCCGCCTCTGAGAGGATGCGGTCAAGCGTCTCAGTGCGCACGGTGATCCGTTCCAGATCCGGATGCTCGTCTACCCGGGACCGGAAGCGATTCTCATTGTCAAGCGTAGAGAGCGTCTCCCCGCCGCGAGCCACGACAAACTCCGCGCGTCCGGGGCTCTCGTCCGCCGCTGCCTCGATCACGATACAGTCGCGGTTCGCGCGAATCTGCTCCACCATGTAGGGGATAGGCTCTACAAGTACGCACTTCCTCCCACGCTCTTCAAAGTAGAAGGTGTTGCTTGCCTCAATTCCGTTGTTCCCACCAACTTCAACGTAGACCCCGTCCGAGTCACCGATCAGTCGGTGAAGCTTTTTATCCTCGCCAAACTGGGCGTAGCTCCGTCGGGAGTTCCTGGACATGGGCACGATAATAGTCCGGGAAAGACGCCGGATCAATGCGGGGCTTCCTGCGGCAGGCGGGCGAAACTGTCCGCCGACCGTGCTACCCCAGGCTCCGGTAGTAGAGAATCGCTAGCTGTGTCCGATCACGAACGCCGAGTTTGACGAGCATCTCCGAGACATAGTTCCGCACCGTGCCGTCGGAGAGATGAAGCCGTCCGGCGATCTCCTTGTTCGACAACCCTTCGGCGATGAGCGTGAGAATCTCGGTCTCACGAACCGAGAGTCCGAGCCGAGAGATCGCCGACGTACCATCGGGATCGGTCGCCGGGCCGCTGGGACGGCGGGAACCGATGGAGGAACTCAGTCGCTGCGCGATCTGGGTCTGGAGCACCGTGGTACCGCGGAAAACCGCCCGCACACTCTCTACGATCGCCTCCGCCGGTGAGCTCTTCAGGAGGTAGCCCTCTGCACCGGCAGCCATCGCACCCTGGATGTAGTCAGCGTCGTCAAACGTCGTGAGAACGATCACCTTCACCTCGGGCGTTTGCTCCTTGACTCGGGCCGTTGCCTCCACTCCATCAAGCACGGGCATCCGGACATCCATGAGAACCACATCGGGATGCTCACTCGCGCAGAGAGCAACGCCTGCCTCGCCGTCTGGAGCCGAGCCCACGAACTGCAGATCGTCGTGAGTCTCGAGGATCGCGCCGAGCCCATCTCTGATCAATCCATCGTCGTCTATCACGGCAACTCGAATCTTTGCCATGCTACTCCTCTCTTACGTCAAGCGGCACGAGGCATCGTACCACAAAGCCGTCGTGTCCGGAGACTGCAACCGTTCCACCGAGCGCTTCAATCCGGCCACGAATTCCACGAATTCCTATGCCCTCACGGATCGTGCTCGCCCCTACCCCGTCATCCCGATAGAGCAGGTGAAGCCGCTTTCCCGTGCCTATTCTGATTGTGATCGACCGGGCGCGCGAGTGCCGAGCGGCATTGGTCAGCAGCTCGCGAATGGATGTGATGCACGCCTCGCGATGATCTGACGGCAGCGAAGCGTACGCGGAGTCATTGAGAGAGACGGTGACCGGGCAGAAGCGGAACTCTGAGCACAGTCGCCTGATTGCCGCCGCGTCGGATTCCGGCCGCGGCCTCAGATCGTGCACGGTTTCGCGGATCGAGGCGATTGCCCCGCTGAGCTCCCCTGCCGCGGTAGCGAGCATACCGGAGCAACGTTTGGGCTTTGACTCGACCAAACGACCGGCGGCCTGGACCTGCATCAACACGCCGGTCAATCGGTGCCCTACCTCGTCGTGAATCGCGTGTGCGATCCGGGTGCGTTCGGCCCGTTCGGTCGCGCGAACGAGCTCTGCAGCGGTTTTATCAAGCCGCCGCTGGGCCTCTTCAAGTCGGTAGCGTGCCGCGCGCTCGGCATCAGTCGCCGCGGTGGAGCTTACGCGGGAGGCGTCGTACCGTCGAGCGATCCACCCGGCCACGGCCGCCACAAGCGCGAGCAGGGCAGCTACAAGCGCGGGTACGGCCCGGTCGAGCGGCGCGGTTGCCGCGATCGCAGCTATGGGCAGGAGTGATGCTATCGGCGGCGCGGCGAAGGCGAGATCAAACGCGGCAGAGGCGAGAAGGAGGGCCGCGCCGGGGTAGACGAGGGCGACGCCGAACATGATAAGCGTTTTGACAGAGGCCGACAGAAAGGTTCTGCCAAACCGGACGTCGGCAACGTCTGCGGCGACACAGACCAGCAGCGCGGCAAGCGACTGGTAGCCCGGCTGCTCGAGACTCACAAGCGCGGCCGCCGCGACCACCCACACGGCGACCTTGATGCTCCACCGGGCAATCTCGACGTCGGTACGTTCCACCGCCAGATTCTACCCGCACTATCGGGAAACGTCGACCCGACGCCAAGAGCCGAGAAGCTGAAAGACCACCGCAAAGAGCACCAGCACTCCAAGCTGCGGCAGAATCGTTTCGAATGATGACCCTGCAAGTGCCATTGCGGAAGCGGAGGTCGCCCACCGCACCGGGGAAAACGATCCGATCCGCTGCAGGATTTCCGGCATGATCTCGAACGGCCAGAACGCACCGCCAAGCATCACCATAAACAGGGTCACGATGTTGATGGTCACCGCGGTTCGCTTCACCGTTTTCATGGTGTTCGCAACGGCGAGGGCCAGTGAGACCGCGACCAGGGCGAACGCGGCCAGGACCGCGCCAACGGCAAGCAGGGGTTCCCACTCGAGAGAGGGAAAGACAAGTCTGAGTGCGCCCACTGCGGCAATCGGCTGCAGGAGCGCGGCGCAGATAAAGGCGGCGTTGGTCTCGGCAATGTAGCGCCGGAGGCTCAGAGGCCCGGCAAGGGTCCGGTGAAAGATTCCGTCATCAACGTCCTTCAGGAACACGAGACAGGTCCCCATCGCAGTCAGAAACATGGTAAACGTGAGCAGGCCGATCAGTTGAGAGATCCCCGCGGCACTGCCCGCAGAGAGTGAACCCTCATCCCCACGGTAGGTCTCGATCTCCATACCGGGCCCCGCCCGGGAGACACGCTCGAGCGCGGCCAGAAACTGCTCCCGATCTCCGTTCACGGCATTGGCAATGTTGTGCGCCGCCGAGAGCACCGCGTCTGCCGCCGACCGGACGGTGCGAGTCATCTGTACACCCTGAAGCGAGAACGTCTCCACGCGCGCCCGCTCACCGCCTATGACGCGCCCCTGCATGCCCGAGGGTAATATCAGCGCGTACTCGATCCTTCCGTCAACGAGTGCCGGCGTGATCTCCTGGTAGTCGAGCTCAACAAAATGAGCCACCGGATCGATAGCCTCACGGACCATACGTGAGAGCACAGATTGGTCACGATCAATAAGCGAGACACGCATCTCATTGCCGCCGCCGGATCCTACAATGACAACAATGAGGAGCGGAACCGCGACGGTCGCTGCGATCATCCATGGCCTTGCTATCATCCTTTTTACGTAGGTTCTGAATACTGTCATGTGATCCTCCTGGAGAGTGCGATCGTGAGTACAAGCGCCGCAGCTGCGCCGCCGATGAAATAGAGAAACGCCTGCGGAATCACGCCCGGGGCGCCTCCATATACCATGGCCAACAGCGCAGTCTGGCCCTGATAATGGGGAAGCAGCCGCTGCACCGCCTGAAATACCGGCCCCACGGTTCCGAATCGAATTGCACCGCCTGAGAGGATCATTGAACCGAGGACAACCGTGTTCACGATCGACTGCGCCCTCTGTCCGTCGCGAACAAGGGCAAGCACAAGCGCGCCGAATGCCACGGCAAAGACGGTGATCGACACCACAAGTGCGACGAGCAAAAGCGGACGGTCACCCCAGTTCGCACCAAAGAGAATGCTCGTCACCAGGACTATTACGGACGCCTGGATGAGGCCGCTTATCACGTTCGCGCCAAGCTTGCCCGAAAGGTGCTCCCACAGACCGATTCCCGTTGATCGCAAGCGACGACCGATCGGCTCCAGAAGGTCCTCGCGAAGTGCGTCGACAGAGTAGAGGGATACAAACATTACTGCGAGAACGAGCATTGAGACCGCGTAGAAGTCGAACGCCCCCGGCGAGAGTCCGGTGCGCGAAATATCCTTCGATTCGAACTCTGCAGGCATTGGACCGTACTCTACGCCGAAACCTTGTTCCGCAAGTGCGGCCGTAACACTCGCGCCCTGCACGTAGTTGCGCAGAACCGTGCGCACGATGCCCGTTCGAAGGCTGTTTCCCGCCCGCTCGATGAGTCGAAACTCGCCGCTGCCGTCAAAGTCGGGCGGTACGTGCACCACGGTCACCACCTCTCGGTTTTCAAGGAGCTCGCGCGCGGTGGCAAGCGAACCGGCATCCCTGGTGGTGAGGTAGGGAGCAACGTCCTCGCGCGTGAGAAACGCGCGCACGCTCTGTGCCGCCTGCGAGTCGGACTCGATCGCATAAGCAACCGGTGTCGGACCAATGTCACGAGACTCAAATGCGCCGCCGAGCGCGAGTCCAAGGACGAGAATCAGACCAAGCGGTTGCAGAATCTGCTCCACCACCGACGAGCTGTCACGCCAGTTTCGAACAAGTGTGTAGCGGAGAACGGTCAGTGCATTTCTCATATTCCCCTCCTAATCTCGAAGCGTTCGGCCGGTCAGCGAGAGAAACACGCTCTCGAGTGTTGGCCGCTCCACGTGTGCGGAGAGCACCTCCGCACGGGCGTCCGCCGCCTTCTCAACAATGCGCCCGAGCCGCACGCCCTCCCGTTCTACCGTGATGCGCAGGTGATTGCCCTCCGAGGTGCATGTTTTCACGCCGGCCACCGTTAAGACCGAGTGCACTATCTCAGGTGACATCCGCTCGAGCTCTACGTCGATCACTTCCTCATCGCCCACCAACGCCTTCAGATCGCTCTGCGTCCCTGAGGCGATCACCCTTCCGTGATCCATAATCACCACGCGAGTACAGACCGCCTCCACCTCTTCCATGTAGTGCGAGGTGTAGACAATTGTGGTTCCCGCCCGGTTCAACGAACGAACCGATTCCAGGATGTGATTGCGGGACTGTGGATCGATTCCAACAGTGGGCTCATCCATGATCACCAACTCAGGGCGGTGAACAACCGCGCAGGCAATGTTGAGCCGTCGCTTCATGCCTCCGGAGAAACTCTTTGGCTTCTGGTCAGCGCGATCACTGAGCCCGGTGAATCCAAGCGCATACTCCACTCCGGAGCTCAGCTCGGCTCCGGAAAGTCCGTAGAGACGGCCAAAGTAGGTCACGTTCTCCTGCGCGCTAAGGTCTTCAAAGAGAGCTATCTCCTGCGGCACGAGTCCGATCTTCCTTCTGGTGTCGCGATCATTCCGTCGAAGCGGCCGACCAAAGATGAGAACCTCGCCTGAGTCGAACTGTGTCAGTCCAAAGATCCCGTTGATCGCAGTTGTCTTGCCGGCGCCGTTCGGGCCGAGCAGACCGAGCACCTCTCCCTCTTCAATCGCGAGATCCACGTTGTCGAGCGCGACGACATCCTGGTATCGCTTCACCACATCTGTTGCTTGGACCACCATACACCCTCCTGTTCTTGATTCGAGAGTACCGCGTGCGCCGCAACTCGAGTAGCGTGAAATGTGTCAGGAGTTTTTCGTGACGGATGTCATCCAAGCGGCTCCTGTGAACCTTGGCTGACCCGTCCGGTTGCCGGATGCGCAACAGGAGACTATGCTCGTCTCTATGAGTTCAGGCAAGAATATCCTCTTTATCCTCATGGACGATTTCGGATGGCGCGACCTCGGGTGCTACGGAAGCAGTTTTTACGAGACGCCCAACATGGACAGGCTGGCTCGCGACGGCATGCGATTCACCGATGCCTACGCCGCCTGCCCGGTCTGTTCCCCTACCCGGGCGAGTATTCTCACCGGGAAGTATCCGGCGCGGATCGGCGTGACAGACTGGATTGGAGCCCATCTCGAGGCCCGGGTCATTGATGCGCCGTACATTGATCATCTCCCTCTCTCTGAGATCTCTCTGGCTCAGGCGCTCGGTGAGGGCGGCTACAACACCTGGCACGTCGGCAAGTGGCACCTGGGAGAGGAGGGTTCCTGGCCCCTCGACCACGGTTTTGACAAGAATATCGGCGGATGCCACATGGGCTGCCCGTGGCACGGCTACTTCAGCCCGTGGCAGATTCCCACGCTCCCAGAGGCCGAGGAGGGAACCTACCTCCCCGATCATCTTACCGACCAGGCAATCAGGCTGATTCGTGAGAACCGAGCAACTGGAAAGCCGTTTTTCCTGAACATGAGCTACTACCTCGTGCATACACCCATCGAGGCGCCGGCCCATCTGATCGAGAAGTACCGGAAAAAAGCGCGGGCCCTCGGTCTGGACAAGATAAACCCACTCGTGGTCGGCGAGCCCTTTGCGACTCCCGATAAGGCAGGCAAACGTGTGGTGCGGCGGGTGATCCAGTCAGACCCGGTCTACGCCGCGATGGTCCAGTCGATGGACGACAACATTGGACGGCTGCTTGCGGCACTCGAGAGTGAGGGCATAGCCGACGATACGGTGGTCATGTTCACAAGCGATAACGGCGGACTTGCCACCGCCGAGGGAAGCCCGACGAGTAATCTCCCGCTTGAGGAGGGCAAAGGGTGGATGTACGAGGGGGGCGTCCGTGAGCCGCTGGTCGTACGCTGGCCGGGGGTCACCGAGCCGGACTCATTCTGCGACGTGCCGGTGACCAGTCCTGACTTCTACCCGACCATCCTTGAGATAGCCGGATTGCCCGGTCGGCCTGAACAGCACCAGGACGGGCAGAGCATTGTGCCGCTGCTGCGCGGAGCTGAGAAGCTCGATCGCGAAGCTATCTTCTGGCACTACCCCCACTACGGCAACCAGGGAGGCACGCCGGGATGCAGCATACGCAGCGGCGACTGGAAGCTCATTGAGTTCTTTGAAGACAACCGTGTGGAGCTCTACAATCTGCGTGAGGACGTGGGCGAGTCAAACGACCTTGCATCGGCTCTTCCGGAAAAGCGGGACCATCTCCTCGCCAAGCTTCATGCCTGGCAAAAGACGGTGAACGCAAAAATCCCGGAAGCCAACCCTGACTACACGCCGAAACCCCACCGGGTCAGCAGGACCGACCCCATGCCGTTTGAGTAAGCGAATCGCTGGAATCGCGGGGGAAAGCTTCGTCATTGACCGCGGACTCCACACTCCTAGCGCGCTCCACATCACGCACGGGGAACGTGACGGTCACGGCACCACATTCGTCCGAAAACCCAACATCGGCAGCAAGTTGACCGGCAAGAGAGGAGAGCAGGTGCTCACTGAGTGAATCGGCAGTATGAACTCTATGACCCTCGTTATCCCACTGCACCCCGCCAATGGAAACTACAATGGAGCCGTTCAATTGCTCCAGGGAAACGACGATTGGCCCGGCGTGATCGCCTCCTTGACTGACCGCGAGCAGCTCGTTGATAAGAAGCGCAGCAGTCAATGCCTGCTCGAGACCCAGATTGATCTCCTCACTCTTGAGCTCGATCGCCAACGAGTACTGCCCCGCGTGGGCAAAGTCTGAGACGACATCTCGAAACGAGACTACCGAGTAGTCGGTGGAGCCGTACAAGAGGGAGTGCACGGAAGCCATGGAGCGAACACGCGACTGCATGCGAAGGAGTTTCAGCTCCGGGTCGCTATCCTCGTTCGATATTTCAAGCTGAAACAGGCTGGCCATCATCTGAAGATTGTTTCCCACCCGATGGTATACCTCCTGGATCAGCTGCGTTCGTTCTTCCAGCGCCCGATGGAGCTGATGGTTTGTCTGCTGTAATTCACGGGTTCGGTTCATCACTCGCTCTTCAAGGTAGTCTTTACTTCTGGTGAGCTCACCGTTCTGAAGCGCAACCCGATGCTTTGCGGCAAAGGCGCGTTGCTCAATTGTGTCACGGAAACGAACGACCACCGCTCCGGCAAGGTTGACGGAAACCAGAATAAACGCCTCTGCAAGCTGCACCATGACCGGCTCTGTCCCGTACATCGCCATAATCCCACAGTGAAGGATGGTTGCGCTGATGCCGCCGGCGATTGCATACGCGAACGGAATCATGAGCACCCCGTAACAAAAGAAGAGCAGAACCAGCATGCCGGCGAAATAAATGCTGTTGTAGGGCGAGGCGGCGAACAGCTGAAGCAGCGTCAATCCAACGGAACCAACCACAACACCCACGGAAAGCAGCAGAGGCGCCCACCGGGCAAACCGTCGGTGGCACGTGAGAGGAAAAATGACCAGTACCGCCACGGGCAATGACCCAAACCTGAGAATTGCAAGTGTGCCAAACGATTCAGGAAAGATGTAAAAATCGAATAGCGTGTAGAGAGTGAAAAACAGAAACCCCAGCACCAGACTCAAGCGAATTAACGAAAGATGCCGACGCACGTGCATCACACGAAAGTGAAGCGTATCTCCTCTCACAACACTTACCTCATTGATTTAGTTGGTTATACAACCAATCACCGTATCATGAGCGCCGGCGTTTTTCAAGCCATACGCTCTATCCAAGTAGGGTCTCCACGTCTGTCCGCGACGTCAGCGTTTGGTGTACCGGACACTTGTCGGCAATCTGCAGGAGACGGGTCCGCTGTTCGGAAGTCAGATCTCCCTCGAACTCGAGCACCCGTTCGATGCGGTCGATCTTCGTGGTGCCGGATCCGTTGCTGGTGCCGTCGACCTCATCTGCGCACGAGGTCCCGTCGGTAGCATGCACCTTCTCGTGAGACAGATGCACCGTCACTGATTCAAGTGCAAGCTCTTTGCGATCGGCGTACATACGCAGCGTCATGACGGTACACGCTCCAAGAGCGGCCAGCAGGTAGTCGTACGGACTTCCACCAAGATCGCTCCCACCTACCCGTGCCGGTTCGTCGGCAATCATCTCATGGCGCCCGGCGCGCATCTGTACCGTGTAGTGATCACGACCGATTCGTGCCGCCACCTGACGATTGGTCTTGAGCTCGGACTCAACTGGCTCCGGCAGGAGCGCGCGAACCCACGCACCGATCATGAGCCCGGCATACTCGGCATCCTCCGGCTTGGAGAGCAGATGGTCAGCCTGGCGCAGAGAGACGAAACTCTTTGGATGCCTGGTCGAGGTGAATATTTGCTCTGCGTTTTCAATGCCAACAATTGTGTCGACCGGCGAATGAAGAATCAGGAGATCGACGGTCAGCTCGTGAATCCACTGTTGCGGCGGGTGATTGCGCAGGTCATCAACAAACTGTTTTCGAATCGTAAACGGACGCCCTCCTATCGAGACCTGCGCCTCACCGGCAGAGTCAATCTCCTCCGCCTGACCAGTGAACAGTTTCTCAACGTGCGCCGGAGCGGCAGGCGAGCTTATGGTCGCGACACCCCTCACGGATGACAGCTCACGCGCTGCGTAGAGGCAGGCGGTACCGCCGAGAGAGTGGCCCACGAGAAAGCTTGGCGACTGCCACGTGCGCTCGAGAAAGCCCGCCGCGTCAATCAGATCGCTGGCCTGGGAGCTGAAGCTCGTCTCTGCGAAGTCCCCACCGCTTGCTCCGAGTCCGGTAAAATCAAAACTCAGTACACCGAGGCCCGCTCCAGTGAGCACCCGCGCAATGCGCCGATGAGCCGTAAGATCCTTGGAGCAGGTAAAGCAGTGAGCGAGCAGCACAAACGCGCGCGGACGTGCGTCGGGAGGCAGGTCCATTCGGGCCGCGAGTTCTATTCCCGCGCGATTGGTGAAGGTAATATTCTCAGACATGAAGACCCTCCGGTTTATTGGGCGTAGAATACCGCTATCACGGTGACCGGGGGAGTGTAGCCAGTTTTCATGAGATCGGCCACCAGGTAGCCGGTGAGGGAGAGCCATGTCGGATTCGCTACAGAGGAAGCTTGTTGCGATCGTACCATTCGTTCTGCTCGGGATAGTGGTAGCTGTCGTGCTTGCCGTCCCCGCTCTGCGCAACTTCTTTACGAGGGAGAGTCTCACAAGCTTTCTTGAACGCGCGGGCTGGTACGCGCCGGTGGCGCTTGCTCTTGTCATGGCGCTATCGGTTGTCCTCTCACCGATCCCAAACGTCCCGATCGCTGCCGTACTGGGCTTGGCATACGGGGCGGTCGCGGGGACAGCGATCGCCGTGTCCGGAGCGCTTCTTGGGGCGGCTGTCGCGTTTATAATCGCCCGGCACTACGGAAAAGGAGCAATTCGCGCGTTCACAGGCAGGCGGATCCACTTCTGCGATGGGTGCAGCGAGCAGACCCTTGCGATACTGGTGCTCGTGGCACGGCTCATTCCGGTTGTCTCGTTTGACGTTGTCAGCTACGGAGCAGGGCTGAGCCGGATGAGGTTCAGGAGTTTTGTTCTCTGCTCTTTTTTCGGCATGATACCCTGGACCTTCTTCTACACGACTGTTGGTGCGACAGTGCTCGACCGCCCGCTCCTTGCTGGAGTCCTTGGTGTGTTACTCGCGGCCGTCATTCTCAGTCTGCCTGCGGTCATCAAGCGGTACGACCTGTTTGGTCTGAGGCGGATCGTATTCGAGCAGCAAAACGAGGAGCGCGATCCTGACCGTCTATCGTAATACGTACGCCGCTGCGTTCTGGTAATCCGGTCCGTTGCACCCGAAGCGTAATCGAACGCCGTACGCTGCTTCATCTTGTATATTCATGAAGCTATATATATACTGCCGTATGGAATCAAAATCACATGACACCGGCCGCGCGTCTGGGGCCGGAATACTTCTGTTTACACTCGGGTTTCTCGCCTTCTGGGCCAACGGCGACAACTACGCCGCGGCGCCTTTGCTCGTAAGCATCGCCGGGGATCTGGGGCTTGATGTATCCCAAGCTGCGCTTTCGGTCACCGCTTACATGATGACGTTTGGCCTTTTCACGCTACTGTTTGGTCCGCTCGGGGATCGCTTTGGCAGAGCCAGGATTATAAAGATCGCAGCGTTCGGCACCGCTCTGTTCAGTGTCCTGGGAGGATTGGCATTCAACTTTCCAACCCTTGTCGTGTTTCGAGGGTTCAACGGAATATTCGCCGCCGGCATCTTCCCGGTAACCATGGCGCTTATTGGCGAACGATTCTCAGACGAGAAGCGACAGGCAGCTGTAGCCCGCATCATGGGGATGATGTTCCTCGGTGGAGCCGGGGCAACGGCGATCGGCGGTCTTATTGCGCAGTTTGCCTCCTGGCGATGGGTCTATATAGTCTATGGCATTGCCGAGTTCATCCTAGCAGTGGCGGTGCTCCTGATCCTGCCCTCAGGTGAACGATCCAAAGAGCGGATCTCTTTTATTGCCTCGTATAAGCAGGGACTCTCCGCTCCTGGACTCCCTGCGATCGTGGGAACCATCTTTCTTGTGGGCTTTGCGGTATTTGGCAGCTTCTCGTATGCCGGCCACTACGTTCAGAGCCTTACCGGACTGCCGCTGGTGCTCGTCGGACTGGTTGTGACCGCATTCGGCGCTGGAGCGGTAGCGGCAAGCAGATTGCTCCCGCTGGTTCGCCCCAGAATGGGCCGGGCATTCCTGCCTGTCGCGGGTACCATTGGTGCGGCAAGCCTCCTGCTGCTTGTGTTCACGGAGGCAGTTGTCCTGATGATCGTAGGCTTTACGGGATTCGGCATGGCGTTCGTGGCGCTCCAGTCTACCCTGATCATGGGCGCGCAGGCACGTCTGCCTCAACTCCGGGGGACCGCAATGTCCCTGGCAAGCTTTGGAATGTTTGTAGGTGGCGCGACCGGCGCAGCGGTGAACGGTATTATCAACAACGCCTTCGGTCCTGCGATCATTTACGCCCCGGCTGCCGGCATGATCTTTATTGCAGCTCTGCTGGCACACGCTCGGCTCAGCGCTCCCAGCCCACGCAGAGCAGCCGATGCCCCGGCCTGACGAGCCGGAGGAGGACAGGTCATGAGTTCCCGTGACCGTAGTGCCAATCCATTCACCTGGAGGGAGTTCCTCCGGGATGTCTTCACCTGCTCGCTCGGAGCGTACGGAGGCCCGGAGTCGCACTTTGGGGTCTTTGTCAGCCAGCTCGTGAGGAAGAAGGGGTATCTGACTGAGGAGGAGCTCATTGAGCTCCTCGCGCTCTGCACAATGTTGCCCGGACCCTCGAGCACGCAGACGATCGTATCCGTTGGGTACCGGATGGGCGGACCGGTGCTTGCGTTTCTCACGCTCCTTGTATGGGCGCTGCCGGTGCTCGGGCTCATGACGGGAGCAAGCTTCCTCTATGGGTGGCTTGAACGGCGCGGCCTCTCTACAGGGGTCTTGAGATTCATCGCACCCATGGCGGTCGGGTTTATCATCTACGCGGCGATACGGATTGGACGCAAGGTGGCCACCGACGCAATGACCTGGATCCTCTTCCTCGTATCCGCTGTGGTCACGTTCTTCATTCGCGACCCGTGGGTCTTCCCCGTCGTCCTGTTGGCCGGCGGGCTGGTCGCAACCGCGGTCGGACGGGAGGAGGGCATGTGGAGCTCTGTGTCGTTGCGTCCTCCGTGGATCTACCTGGGTGTGTTTGCTCTTATCGCCTTTGGTGCGATAGTTGCCGCGTCGGTCTGGAATGAGCGGCTCGTGCAGCTATTCGAGAGCTTCTACCGCTACGGTTACCTTGTGTTTGGCGGAGGGCCGGTCGTCATCCCCGTCATGCAGAGTGAACTCGTGGACGTCCGCGGCTATATCACAAACCAGGAGTTTCTCGCCGGCTACGGATTAGTCCAGGGGCTTCCCGGACCCATGTTCAGCTTTGCCGCCTACGCCGGCGGAATGGCCGCCCGGGATATCGGTTGGGGATACCAGCTTGTTGCCGCAGTGATAGGCGGCGTTGGCATCTTCCTTCCCGGCGTCCTGCTTATCTACTTCGTCTACCCGGTCTGGGACGGTGTTCGCACGGTCCGTGCAGTCCGAATTGCGCTCCGCGGCGTCAACGCCGTCGCCGGCGGCCTGATCGCGGTATCTGCGGTAGTGCTCGCGCAGGCGGCCGGCTTGACCGTGGTGACGCTTGCGATCGCAGGCTCAACGGCTCTCCTGCTCATGTTTACAAAGGTCCCGGCCCCGCTTCTGGTCGCCGCAGCGCTG